>JAXDRC010000062.1:0-83075 GCA_034091205.1 Parabacteroides sp.
CGGCGCTTAATATAATTTCGGCTAAAGCCATTCTCTAGCATATGCATATATTTTAGCCGTTCTGCATAGCCATGTTTCCTGTACTTTTTAGACATAACAAAACCCCGAAAGTTTTTTGTCTAACTTTCGGGGTGCATGTCACACTTTAACCCTTGTCAACTTGTTTTCTTTTATCTATTTATTTATCATTATCAATCAACACCAAACGGCTGAAATCATAACCTTCAGTGATTGTAATTCCTTTTGTAGCCTTACCAGAGTTGATATCATATACATAAACACATGGAGCAGAAGTTTCCGGATTAACTCCAATATAAGCATGTTGTGTTGTCACATATGAACGCTGAGAGAATGTTCCGCTACAGAAAGGTAGATTCTTTCCGTCTGCCTGGATTTCTGTTTTCTGGTCTGTTGTAAGGTCAAGAATTGCGTAGTAGCAATTGTAGTTACTTCCCCAACCATCTTCACCTAACCCGCAATGAACAGGATCCTGAATGTAAAGCAAAGCCTTGTTGCTGCCAAGATAGTCAACAGTTACTAGTTTTCCCTTGTCATAGTTATAACCTAAGTATGATTTGTCGAAATCCATTTCACCTTTGTTTATACGAAGAAGACGGCCATACTGATAAGTAGTCTTTGGTGAGTTTGGTATTCTGTTGTTGCAAGCAAGATACAAGTTGTCGTTTTCGTCAAAGAACATCTTGTTCTGCAACAATTCACCATATGCAGTTCCTGCCATCTGGTCCGCACGGTCTTCTTTCACTTCTTTCTCTACAGACATATCAGAAGGATTTATGAAAGCTGCATAGAAGTTTGTTTCTTCATTCTTATGCTGGAAGAAATAAATGATTTTATTGTCAGATTTTCTGTATCTTGCAAGACCAGAAGTACTGAACTTGTCACCTTCAGGACAAACCAAAGAAAGTTCGCCTTCTTCAATGATTCTCAAATCTTCGGCATTAAGTTTTGTCCACAGAATCTTGTTGGCAGAACCATTTGCAGCCAAAATAACCAATGTGTTATCATCAATCCAAGCGTGAGTATAACGGCGGTCTTTATATGTATTCTTTACGAAAGGCTGCTCTGCAATTCTTCTCAACTCATTGCCAACAATCTGGAACTTAACGAATCTGTCAGCAGAATTTGCAACCTGATAATAATACTTGCCTTTGATTATTGATTCCTGGTCCATATCTGCAGTAACATCGGCTCCGTCGTTCTTGAAGTCGATTGTTGTCTGCTCAGAAAGGTTTGTCAAACCCTTTACAAGAAGAGTTGTTTCCTTTCCCATACCTCCAGTTTCACCGATTCCAACCCAAATATCAAAATGTGTTTCTTCTGTTTCTTCTTTGTTTGGATTATCAATTACAGGATCGTCTTCAGAACAGCTGCTGAAAATTGAACCGCACAAAGCTGTAGCCAATGTAAAGGCTAATAATTGTAACTTTTTCATTTATAATATAATTTAGTTTATTAAATTTCGCAAATAGCATAACTTTTGGAGTTACAGGAGTTAAAAGGGAGTAATAGGAGTTAAATGCCAATACTGTTGGTATATAAATCTATTGACTTTTAACTTCCAGGCTATGCGAAGCATAGCCATAACTCCTTATAACTTCTTTAACTTCTGAAAGTTGAGCGCAGCGAAACTTGAATTAATTTATGAATATTCTGAACTTACAGAAAAACGAACGTCCAGGTTTCTGGAGCATATAGTTGTCGTAAACTGTATTGTCAAATATATTGTTGCATTCAAGTGATACGTTGTATCTTTCCTTAGCCCATGAATATGTGAGGCGCGCACTGTGAATATGCTGAGTAGGAATTCTTGATTTTGTTTCCAAAGCTCCATATCCTTCCCATGTGAGATAGAACCAGTGGACATACTGATAATCATAGCTTAAGCGAAACTTAGTGTCGTTAACAAACAAATCTCGCCAAGTAAAATCTATTTCGGCATTACCGAAAAGCCAAGGTCTGTTTGGCACCTTGTTGTTATATGATATCGAAGGCTTTCCGTCTTCTCTGTATTTCTTCTTGTCGCGGGCATCCTGATAACTGCAGTTAACTATTGCCTGAAGGAAATCTCCCCAATTGTATCTCACCTCACCTTCAACGCCTTTGATATCTACGCTCGATACGTTGTCGTATTGCATCATTCCTTCGCTTTCGGAAATCACGGCATAGATATAATCGTTCACATCTCTGTAGAATCCGTTTACTTCATAATAAAGCATATGTTGCGGAGCCAGAAGTATTGTGCCGAAAGTTCCAAGATTCACATTGTTGCTGCTCTCAGGTTTCAAGGCGATATTTGGATAAATGGTTGTTCCATTACCCAAAAGTTCGCGTGCCAAAGGCAAACGTACGCTATGTTCATACGACAGTTTTAAGGCAAGCTCATCAAGCAATGAATAACGGCTTCCCAATCCGTATCCGAAATGATTCTTTGTTGATTTGGAAGGAACTTCGTCCGAACCGGTTATCCATGACAAATCCTGCTGCTGAATGTCGAGGTGATTTATATAATCCTTTATGAAATAAGTGTTTTCCATCTTTCCCGTGAAAAACGACTGATTGTATGACAATCCCAGTATATGTTTTGCCAATATATCGTTAGAAGGCTCAAACTCAGTGTCGATTTCATCATAACGGTCGTTTCCTGTTCTGTTGAGCAAATAATTCAGATTAAGAGAATGATGTCTGTTGAAAGAATAGTTCAAATTGGCACGCGCAATCGTCAGCGGGCGGTTGTAATGACGTAGCGAACGGTCTTTTCCTGTAATCTCATTTCTCGAACTTTCAATATAATTTCCATTCCAGTCGTATTTACGGAAAGCTGAATCGACTGTCAGAGAATAATCCCATGTATGTGAAACAGAAGCATTAAACTGAAGTCCATCAACAAGGAAATCCTTTTTCTGATAACGTGCCGAAATGTTCCAGGCATGCGAAAACAACTCTGCCTCGCCATAAACCTTTTTCTGCGTTGAACCAGTCTGAAGTTCTTTATCTACTTTCGAGAACGAACCAGAAACAAAGAACAAATCTGCCCAACTGCGGTTTGTAACTCCCATTTCAATCTGGCCGAGAAGAGAGAAATAGTCGTCGTGAAAGCGGCGGCGGTTAACCGCAACATACTTACGGCTTTCCTCATCCCAAACCTCAACACCTTTCATCATATAGTCGTTCTTCGAATAATTCACACCGATAGTCGGGCGAATAAGAAGTCCGGTTTTCTTTTCAACAAACTGAGCATTCAAATCTGCCTTGTGAGTATGGAATGAACCTATTCCATAGGATAAATCCAAATAGTTTTTCTTTTCTTCTTTAGTTATAATATTGATTGCTCCGCCCAAAGCGTCGGCTCCAAGACTGGCAGGAACTACTCCTTTGTATATTTCAACGCGGTCGATAAGGTTAACAGGCAAATTGGCAAGAGAAACTCCGCTACCTTTCGAATTAAGAGGCATGCCGTCGAGGAAATAGCGGACAGAGTTTCCGGACATTCCATTTATCGAAAGTTCGAAATCGGAACCCAAACCGCCTTCTTCACGGATACGGACACCGGTTGTCTTGTTTACAATCGAGCTGATATTATTTACCGAAGTAGTGAGTGATTTCACGTCAAGCGCATTAACAGAAAAAGCTCCTTCCTTTAGTTTCTGGCTCTTGGTTTTTCCATAAACCTCAACATTATCCAAATCAACTGTTCCGCTTTTCAGAACAATATCCACTCTCCTGTTCTCTTTAATGCTGATTTTCTGACTTGAAGTTTCATAACCAACCGACGAAACAAGGATTGTGTATGTTCCCGGCTTAACTTTTATCTCAAAATACCCGTTGTCATCCGAATATGTTCCTATGGAAGTATTCTCAATGGCAACGGCAGCTACAGCCACAGGATTCTTCCCTTCGTCTTTCACAAAACCGGAAAGACTGACTTTCTCCTGGGCATTCAAACTGGAGAACAACGTGAAAAAAATGAATAATAAAATGTTTATATGTCTCATCACCAATTTATTTTCCGTAAAAAAGCACAGAAAACCCGGATATAAACAAAATAAACGAACAAGAGTGTAAGCTTTTCAACAGCGTAAATTTGAAATAACCTATTCAGATGTTTGTCTGCTTTGTATCCCGAAAGCTTTCCGACAAATAATCATGGACTTGGCAGGTCTTCTGACTTGCTCCTTCTTCGTGACGCCTTCCCGTCGCTATCCAGACAGTGGCAAAAGATATGCCCGAAGAATCCAAAAGAGCTTACAGCAGCGGGTCTGTTCAGGATTCTCACCTGATTCCCTTTTCATTGTATGACTGAGATTTCAGACATACAACACCAAATCGGCTGCAAAGGTAGGTATTAATCTAATATAAATTGACTTTTAATGAATATTTTATTTGAGTTAAGCTACGCAAGTATGTTAAGTTATGGAGTTACAGGAGTTAAAAGGAGTTATAGAAGTTATAAGCCAATACTAATTGTATCTGAAATCTATCGGTTTTTAACTTCAAGTTTATACGAAGCAGAGACGTAGCTTCATATTACTCCATATAACCACTGAAATTTAGGTTTGCGAAACCCTAATTATTTATACATGAAAATCAATGGCTTACATTTTCATCATATTTCTATGTGTTGGAAAACTTTTTCCATATATTATGAAAAACTTTTTTCACCGCAATGAAAATTTATTTCCACATATTATGGAATTTCTTTTCCACCACAATGAAATTCCGTATTTTTCCCAAACTCGGAAAAATAACCTATCTTTGACAAGCAAACTTAATTCAAAATATCATGACACAAACTAACAGATTACTATCGCTGGACGTTATGCGAGGCATAACGATTGCCGGAATGATTCTGGTAAACGACCCGGGGTCGTGGGAATACGTTTATGCGCCGCTTCTGCACGCTAAATGGGACGGCTTCACTCCCACCGACCTTGTTTTCCCGTTCTTTATGTTTATTATGGGAATTTCAATGTTTTTCTCGCTGAAGAAATATAATTTCCAACTTTCATCGGAAAGTGTGACTAAGATTATTCGTCGCACAATTGTGATTTTCCTTGTAGGCTTTGGCTTGAATCTTTTCAATCATTTGTGGAACAATGGTTTCAGTCATTTCGAAAACCTGAGAATATTGGGTGTGATGCAGCGTCTGGCACTGGCTTACGGCTTTGGTTCGCTAATCGGACTTGCAATCAATCATAAATATATCCTTCATGTGGCAGCTTCGATTCTGTTGTTTTATGCAATACTTCTGGGAGCAACAGACAGCACAACTTTGAGCCCTGAAAGCTTGATAGCAGTTGTTGACAGAGCTGTTCTCGGAGCATCTCATATGTATCGTGACACTATGGCCGATGGAACAGTCATTGCCTTCGACCCTGAAGGTTTGTTGAGCTGTTTGGGAAGTATCGGCCACGTCCTGCTTGGTTTCTATGCCGGAAAACTTATTATGGATGGAAAGAAGAACAACGAGCTGATTGTACGCAACATTTTTATTTTCGGAACAATTCTTGCTTTTGCCGGAATGTTGCTGAGCTATGGTTGCCCTATAAACAAGAAAATATGGAGCAGCACATTTGTGCTTACAACATGCGGACTAGGTTCTCTCCTACTCGGATTGCTGATTTGGATTATTGATATCAACAAGCGTAAGAATTGGACATTGTTCTTCGAATCGTTCGGTATCAATCCTCTGTATCTTTATGTTCAGGCTGCAGTTCTAGCCACTTTGTTGCGTGGATTCCAGGCATACTTTTACAGTGATGTATTAGTGCCGCTTTGCGGAAATTATTTCGGCTCTCTGGTTTGGGCAGTATTGTTTGTTTTGCTGAACTGGATTCCGGGATATTGGTTGTATAAGAAGAGAATTTATATCAAAATATAGTTGACGAGTTAACAAGTTGACAAGGGAACAAGATATAAAGAGAATAAATAATATCTTTTATTTCCTTGTCAACTTGTTCCCTTGTCAACTCGTCAACTATATCAATACGATACCGAAACCTCAAACCCTTCTCTCCTAGCCTTTTCGGCAATAGCATCAAGCTCTTCCTTAGTAGCTTTTGATAGAGTTTTCAACGGAGTTTCACGGTCGATTGTGTAAATCATAACTTTTGACGGACGGATTTTCTTCAGAGCTTCAATCCAGCCTGATATTTCTTCGTCAGTAAGGTTATCAACAGACTCTCCGTCTCTTTCTCCATGCAGGAACATTGTCTGTATAATTAGTTTGCCATTGAAGCGGCAAAGGTTTTCCAACAACTTTTCGAAACAGAAGCCCGGCTGGTTCGGATCGTTTATTTGTCTGATGCGTTTATCCAGGACAGAGTCCAGTTTCATTATGTTATCCTCAATCTTGCACAAAGCCTGGAAAACTTCTTCCTTATGAAGCATTGTTGAGTTTGAAAGAACAGCAATCTTAGCTGACGGACAATGCTCGTTGCGTATGGCAATGGTGTCATCTATTATTCCGGCAAAATCAGGATGCATTGTTGGTTCACCGTTTCCGGCAAAAGTAATTACATCCGGCACAAGACCTTCGGAACGCATAGCGTCGAGTTTCTCGGCAAGAGCTTTTTTTACTTCCTCGCGACGCGGCATAGAAAGACGCGGTTTGTGGTCCTTGTTGAAACCACATTCACAATAAATACAGTCAAATGTACAGAGCTTTCCATCTGTAGGAAACAAATTCATTCCCAAGGAAATGCCCAAACGGCGGCTGTGGATTGGACCGTAAACAATTTTATCAAATATAATAGTAGACATAAGCTTGTATTTTTATTCAAATGTACGCCTTTTCTCAAAATTTCCAACTCAAAACTGCATATAAATCTGTTTTGTTATTTCCCTTTATTTCCTCTGTATCTGTTCCGATAACATCGCGGTCCGAATAATATGTATGCGCAAGCTTTACGGAAAGTTTCATAGATTTGAGAATATTCCATTGGAAAGTCAATGCCGCACGCAAACCTTCGCCGTAAAACGAAGGCATATAGAAGGCATAAAGTATGTTTTTCTCATATGAACTTATGCGTGTGTAATAATTGTCTGTTTGGAAATATGAAAAATATATATCTGCCTGAAAAGGAAACTTTTCTTTCTTCCATCCTGCACGTTGCGACAGCATAAAGCCTTTGTTTCGTTCGTTATCAACAGAAGTATATAAAACTCCGTCGGCAGACGAGCGTAAGGTCCAGTTTCCGGCATTCACCGACAACTGAAAGCGGAGGCGCTGCTGAGTGCTGCTTCCGTCGCGCTGTTTATATTTATAACGGAGATATGTTGATAACCGTGAACTGAACGAATAATCCACCTGTGTCATATATTCCTTTCCGGACGAAGGATAATCAATCTGATATTTCAACCAGGGAAAACGGAAAATATCAACATAGCCGGAGAATTTCCAATAAGGAAACGGACTCCATTGCAATCCTGCATAAAATCCCTGTTCGTTCTGAACATAACCCTGTGAAAAAGCATTTCCGAAATAGGACTGATATTTACGGTCGTAATAACGGTGGAGAAGCAGCATCGTAATGTATGAAGCAGGCGAGAGCTGCAAACCGTTGAGAGTTGCAAATGCTCCATTCCGAGAAACAGCAGTTTCGCCATATATCTTAGCCCACGAGGTTTTCAACATATAATCAACACCTATGTTGAAATTACTTTTACCTCTGAAATAGAAAAGATTATAAGGTTGGGGAGAAGGATATAAACAATCACCGCCAAAATCATATCCTACAGCAGTCATTCCAATATAAAACGATGGCAAAGCAAAACGGATATTTCCTCCGTAAGTCTGCATAACTACAGTTTTGCGTTTATCCCAGTCGCGTTGCAGACGATGCAAGCCACTTGTCTGAACAGACGGAAAAGTATCATTCTCCAAAGCTGCATCCATGCGTCTGCGGGAATAGAATGCACTGAAATCCCAATTGCCGAAAGATGCAGTAGCTGCAGCTCCACGGAAAAAATCACTTTCGTTTGTTGAAAAGTGCCTGCGGAATCCGTTGTTTCGTCTTTCAGCCTGAGTGACAAGGGCTGAACGGCTAGGAGAGAAGTCGTTGCTTATAACCAATCCTTGTCCGAACGAAGCTTTATAATCACCTATTGCAAGAGTTTTCAACCATTTGAAATCCCGCAAAAGCAAATGAAACGAATAATAGTCATATCCTTTATGAACAGGTTTCCAAAAGGGCTCGCCCATATCTTTTTCAGCAAGTAAACCGGCCTGAATCTTATCTTCATAAGCATAGGAGTATTTTACAGAAGTATAAAAAGCCTCGCCCAAATATTTTCGGTTAGGATATTTATCCAGAATACTGTCGGAATATGAACAATATCCGCTTTTCTGTTGAAAACATTTATCATATCTGATTTGCAATTCATTGCGTCCTTGTTTCAACATATTCCTAACAGTTATTGGAGCTTTATCAACAATATTATCCGATATATTCACAAAAGGAAGAATAAGCAAAATCGTTTGCCAGTCGAAATTATCAACAGCCTGCAGTTCATATATGGAAAGCATTTTCCCGTATCTTTTCCTATAATCCATAAGAGATGAAATCTGATTGTCCGAAAGGAAAGGCAAGCGCCTGAGTTGTTCATCGCTTACAGTATTCAAATCAAATGGATTTTCACTTAAGTAGGAAAGTTCTGTGTATAATGCTTCAGCCTTGGCTTCGTCTCCGGTTTCTTCGGCTATTTGCTCTACATATTCCTGCCACTTATCAACAGAATAAGTTTCTTGAGATTCAGCTTTATAAACAGATATAAACATATATATAAACAAGATTGTGAACAGCTTTTTCATAACTATATTATTAGAAGTGAAACGACAAACCGGCACCAAGCGAAGCGCCCAATACAGAATGATAAATTACAGAAGTGTCAATGCTGAAAGATTTCAGTCTAATTCCGAAACCAAAACTTGGAAGGAGAGGAGCAATACATAATCCGCCACGAATATGGAAAATATCTTTTACCAGATATTCCATGCCTATTCCGCCTGTTAACCTGTATTCACTGTCCGTTCCGCAATAAAAGGATATCAACGTATTGTTGATAACATCATATTTGAAACCTAACAGAAAATCCCAATATTTTAATATCTCATTATCAGTTGATTCTTTATTGACAGAAACAGACGGGAAATCCTTTATCAACAATCCTATCGACAGTTTTTCCACAGGCGAATAAACAGCGCCAATATCCGTTGACAAACGTGAAGGCGTGTGTTCATATAAAGCAGACTGAAGGATATAATACTGGAAAGCTATGCCTAAAGACCAATGCTCGCCCAATGATTTGGCAAAGGCTGCACGAAACATTGTTTCCCTATATTCATCATAACCGAAAGAAGATATATAAAGACCTGTTGATAACTTATCATTAGGATATTGAAAACCCAGTGAAACTGTGCCCAACTCTTTCACCATATATCTGTTAATATACGATATATCAAGTATTTTAGACTTCTGATATGAAAGAATAGCCGGATTATATTCCGTTGAAAACATAACTCCATTTCCGCCTAATGCCATAGAACGGATATTGGGAAGACGGATATTTTCTGAACCTGTCACATTGCCGGAGAAAAGCAATGCTGCAATAAAAAGGAAAAATTTCTTTTTCATAGCCGGTAATTGGTTTTAATTATTAAACACAGAGACACAAAAACACAGAGATTTTTTATTTAATTCTTATTTTCTTGTCAACTTGTCTCTTATATACTCACAAAAGTAGTATTTATTCCATATTTATCAAGTTATTAACAAACTTATTCTACAAGATTTACACCCTTTGATTATTTTTGCAACCAATGAAGCAAAGAAGAAAGATATATTATTCGGCATTCATGCTGTTGACAACTTGTTGGTTAATGGCTCAGGAGCAGAATAAACCTATAAAAATGAATGTTTTACCGGAAGGATATAATCGTGCATATCTTGATGGGAAAGACACTGTTGCTATAGTAAACCTTAGGGAAGTGTATGTTTTTCCCAAAGTAAAGTTCAGAAACAGGAGAGAGGAACAGAAATATTGGAAGCTTGTGAGAGACGTAAAACGAACTCTTCCTTATGCTAAAATGGTTTATGAAACTCTTATTGAGACTTATGAATATATAGAAACATTGCCGGACGAGAAATCAAAACAGGAACATCTGAAAAGGATGGAAAAAGAACTTTTTGCCGAATATAAACCACAGTTGAAAAAACTTACTTTCTCGCAGGGAAAACTACTTATCAAGCTGATAGACAGGGAATGTAATCAAAGCAGTTATCAACTTGTGAAAGCTTTCCTTGGCAGTTTCCGCGCCGGTTTCTGGAATTTCTTTGCAGGAATGTTTGGTGCCAGTCTTAAAGCTGAATATGATCCGAAAGGTGAAGATGCGATGACAGAAAGAATTGTGGTACTTGTGGAAAACGGATTATTGTGAATCGGTTGACAAGGAAACAAGTTGACGAGTTGACAAGTATGTTAATATATAATTCCTTGTCAACTCGTCTCTGTAGCCTCGTCAACTCCAAATAAATTATCATGAAGAACATACTATTAACAGCAACTATCGGCCTTATCAGCCTTACAACTAACGCACAGCAAACGGATTCAAATTATTTTATGAATCCAATTATACATGGAGATATTCCTGATCCAACAATGATTAAAATTGACGGAACTTACTATGCGGCAGGAACTTCAACGGAATGGGCTCCATTTTATCCTGTTTTCAAATCAAATGATTTGGTTAACTGGAAACAAATAGGACATATTTTCGACAAACAGCCGGAATGGACTGTCAACTCTTTCTGGGCACCGGAACTGTTTGTTATAAACGGTAAAACTTACTGTTATTACACTGCACGTGAGAAAGCTACCAATATATCTTACATTGGTGTGGCAACAGCTGATTCTCCGGAAGGAAAATTTACCGACCACGGTATAGTTGTCCGTTTCGGGAAAGAAGCTATCGACCCTTTTATATTTAATGATAACGGACAACTTTACATTACCTGGAAAGCTTATGGTCTGGACGACAGACCTATAGAAATTCTTGGAAGCAAACTTTCCGCTGACGGACTGAGACTGGAAGGTGAGCCTTTCACCATGCTTGTAGATGAAAACCGTACCGGAATCGAAGGACAATATATATTCAAGAAAGATGATTATTACTATCTGATTTATGCAGCCAATTCTTGTTGCGGATACAATAGCGACTACAATGTTTGCGTTGCCCGCTCAAAGAAGTTCGACAGCTTATATGAAAATTATAATGGAAATCCAATTCTCCACGGCGGCGAAGGTGATTATAAATCTTGTGGACACGGAACAGGTGTAACAACCGACGACGGACGAATATTCTTCATGTGTCACGCTTACCTCAACGGAGATATGTTTTTCAACGGACGCCAACCTATATTGCAGGAATTGGAAGTAACAAAAGATAAATGGCTGAAATTCAAAACAGGAGAGTTGGCTGTTAGGAAACAATCATTGCCATTCAAAGGTATAAGTCAAATGCCGGTGAAAGACTTTTATGATGATTTCGATGGTAACAGCCTAAAATATGATTGGACATGGAATTTTCCTTTCTCTGATGTTAAATCAGAATTAAACCAAGGACAGCTTTATCTATCAGGAACTATGAAAGATAAGTCAAAGAACGGCTCAGTTCTTTGTCTGCGTCCTACAAGTTCCGAATATTCATACGAAACACATACTTTAAACAAAGGAAGCAACACAAAAGGTCTCACCTGGTATGGAGATGATAACTTCATGATTTCATGGGGAATTAACAACAATAATCTCGAACTCAGAAAAGTAATTGACGGAAAAGAATCTGTTATTTCCTCTTCACCTTTCAACAATAAAGATATTTATCTTAAAACAACTGTTGAAAAAGGTTCATTATTGAAGTTCTATTACAGTGAGGACAACAGCAAATGGGTTTGCGTATCAGATAAAGCTATTGACTGTAAGGAATTTATAAGATGGGACAGAGTGCCACGACCTGGATTAATACACTCTGGAAATAAGAACGAACCTTCTGTTTTCAGTTATTTCAGATACAAATTGACAAAATAACGAGTTAACAAGAAACGAGTTGACAAGGATGTTAATATATATTCCTTGTCAACTCGTCCCCTTGTTCCCTTGTCAACTAACTTATAAACTCATCTTGTTGAAAAACTCCCAAATAACAATTCCGGTAGTTACGGAAACATTAAGCGAATGTTTTGTTCCATATTGAGGTATTTCAATGCACATATCACATTTGTCAACAACAGACTGTTGAACACCTTTTACCTCATTTCCCATCACTATCGCATACTTTTTATCCTTGTCTAACTGCAACTTATCTAACATTACACTGCCTTCGACCTGTTCTATTGCACAGACAGTATAACCATCTTTCTTCAAGTTTTCAACAGCTTCAAGTGTATCATTGAAATATTTCCAATCAACTGTTTCTTCAGCTCCGAGTGCAGTTTTGTGAATTTCAGCATTAGGAGGACAAGCAGTTATGCCACATAAGTATATTGATTCCACACGGAACGCATCCGAAGTACGAAACACCGAACCTACATTATTAAGGCTTCTGATATGGTCAAGTACCACAACCAGAGGAAGTTTGCGGCTCTCCTTGAATTCCTCAGGAGTAAGCCTGTTCATTTCTGTTACCTTTAATTTGCGCATATTATTTTCTTTTCCGCAAAAGTACGGAAATATTGTTTAAACCCCGTTGAAAAGCTATTAATAACTAGTGAACATAAAATGAAAAATAAATCTTGCATTATCCGGAATCTTATACATACAAGCTATGTTTTTTATGTTCCAAATAAGAACTTACATTATTTGTTACAAACTATCCACATGGTTTATACACAGAATAAACACCATTTCAGTTATTAACTTTTACACACATATGTTTTTCAACATATATGTAATAAAGTTCATAACAATAAGAAAAACAGTATATATATAAATAAACGCATTGTTAGTTTCTTTTTAATAAGCAGTGAATATCATTTAATAACTTTATATGCAAGAAATAGTTATCAAATGTTTTAACACTTTCAACAGACTATAATATTCATCATTTTATTTAAAAAAGAAAATATTAAAAAGATATATAATGATAATAGTGGACAAGTTGACAAGGCTACAGAAACAAGGTTAATACTTTACTACCTTGTCAACTTGTTCCCTCGTCAACTCGTCACTTATACATCCATCTCCTTATCATTCCGCTTCCATAGCCTGTAAGTTGCACGAACGAGGTTATAACAGCCAAAGCTGCAATTTTAAAGCTCCTGTTATTTCTTATAAATGCATTCAGGAAAAGCAACAGCGCATAAAAGGCTATTGGAAGCAGCAGGAGAGGACAAAACGAACTCAGTAATATCGTAACCAGTAAATAGAGCGTAAATGCCGCAGGAAGCAAATGAACGGCTTTCAGTGAGGACGGATATTTCTTTGTCAGAACAACTCTTGCTTCGCCCGAATGTGAAACTTGTTTGAAGAAGGAACATAAAGATGTTCTCCTCTTATGGAATACATAAGCCATAGGAAACAAACGGGTTTTATAACCGGCTTCTTTTATCCGTCTGCTGAAATCTATATCTTCGCCGTAACGCATGGACGAAAAGCCTTCAAGTTTGATATATACTTCCCGCCTTATTCCCATGTTGAAACTTCTGGGATAGAAATCATCCAGTTTCTTGCGTCCGCCACGTATTCCGCCGGTTGTAAGGAATGAAGTCATGGAATAATTTATTGCTTTTTGCAATGGAGAGAATGAATGATGTGCCCTGTCCGGACCGCCAAAAGCATCTACGTCGTAATGTTTCAACGCGTCATGAATTTGTTCCATATATGCCGATGGCAGAATACAGTCCGAATCCAATATTATTATATATTCTCCTTTCGCAAACTGCACTCCGTAATTACGGGCTTTTCCCGGTCCTTGGTTTGGAGTTTTATAATAATAGATTTTCAACAAATGTTGATACTTTTCGACAATATGTTCACAAGTTTGTGTTGAACCGTCTTCTACAATTATTACCTCAAAATGAATGTAAGTCTGATTTGTCAAACTCAATAATAGTTCGTCTATTTCTTGAGGACGGTTATAGACAGGGATGATGATGGAATAAAGTTTCATAGAAATATTTTTTTTACAAAAATATCCTGTGAAACCTGTTTGTGCAGAATATTATTATAGACAAAAGGCAGACAATTATATATATCTAAATATCTTATTAATAATATATTATATAGATAACAGATTTAATATATGGACATATTTTATATAACTTACCCCCATTCCTCAATAAACTCATCCAAATCCTTTCCTCCTTTATTCCAATCCGGACATACCTGTTTAATCTTATTCCCTATTCTCTGTTTCTTTTTGGATATGGAAGAAGGCTCCACGCTTTCCATTGTTGCTATTTGTTTAATGGAGAATTTCAGTTTTATAAGACAGCATATTATTATGTCTTTATCGGTTAATGTGGGAAAAGAAATTTGCAGCTTTTTTGAAAACCCATTATATATACTGTCTGTCAAGGAAATTATATTGGTATAATCTTCTGTATAATGTATATTATTTAATATGTGACTAAATTCTGCATAATTTTTCTGTAGAAATTTCATTAATGCTTTATTGTTGTTTTTTAGTTGTTTTATTTGATTGTTTCTTATTTCCAACAGACAGTCCGAGTTCATACCCTGTTTGGATTCAGATTTATTTTCTTCCAACAGTGAATTGAGATATTGGTTCTGTGATTTATAATAATCAATTTCCTTATAATACTCCTCAATTTGGTGATTATATGATGAAATCTTTTTCTTGTCCTGACTTGTAAGTGACTTTAGTTTCTGTATTGTATTTTCTTTTTCAGTGATAATACTTGTGTTTTCTTTAATTTGTTCTGAAAGAAAGAATATTTTATTGTTGAAATCTTTTATTCTTGCTTTATTTTTCTTGATAATTATCTGATATAAAAATATTGTAAGACTTAATACACAAACAGAAACTATGATAATATAAAGAATATAATTTTCCCTTTGTGCTTTTTCTTTGATTAATCTTTCATTGTCAAATTTCTGTTGAATTTCAGCAATATCCTTAGTTTTTGCCATACTCATGATAGAGTCATTGTATTGCATATACAGATTATTATATTGTATGGCTTGCTTGAAATCTTGTTTTTCTTCGGCTATTTGGTATAAAGCATTATAAGAACTTCTGATTGTATACAAATTTTGAGTTTGTAAAGACTTTTCAAAATAATATTGAGCAGAATCTAATAAATTTATATAGAAATATATAGCCCCAATACGATGATAGTTTTGAGGTAAAGCAGAAATATTATTTATTTCTTTATTTATATATAAACTCTGTTTAGCAAAACCTAATGCTGATTCATATTGTTTTTTTGCTCTATAAATGGTTCCTATTTCACCTAATACCATAGCTTCAACTTTTTTATTTTTTATATCGTGAGCATTAGCTAAGGATTTATGAAAAAAATATAAAGCACTGTCTATCATGCCCAATTCTGCATAATTTCTTCCTAATTCTGATAAACTATTAGATAATTGAATATTCTTTCCTAATTCTTGACTTATAGATAAAGCAATTTTAGTCTCATTTATAGCCTCATTATACAATTTTTGATATCTATATTTACTACCAAGTGTATTATGAATTAGAGAAACAAAAATAGGATCATCATCAATATTTTTTGCCCATTCCTTAGCAATCACATAACACTCAATAGCCTCTTTAATAAGTTTCTGGTCGGCCTTTACCTGACCTTTATAAAACCATGCTTCGGCTTTTCTTTTCGGATTGTCCTGTTTCATAAAGAAATCCAGAGCAATGGAAATCAAAGAATCCGACGAGTGTGTAATATAATTTCTGTCTTGTGCCTGTGTGTATAGCAGGCACCATGTAGCATAATTAAGTTTGTCGGCAATAGAATCCTTGTTTATATTCTGAAGAATATTCAGAGCCTTTTCCGGTTGTTTCCACATGCATTCTTCAGCTTCAGTAAGGTCTTTATACAGTTTGGTGTTATTTTGTGAACAGGCAGATATTATAATAAACCAGACAGTTAAAAACAAATATATGAGAAGATTATATTTCATCAGAGTTTTATTAAAAGTATGATATAAAAATACAAAGAAAATGGTTTATTTATCCCCATTCCTCAATAAATGTATCCAAATCCTTTCCGCCTTTGTTCCAATCCGGATAATGCTTTTTTATTCTATTCCAAATCCTCTGTTTCTTTTTTGAAATAGAAGATGGTTCAACACCTTCCATTATTGCAATTTGTTTATTATCGAAATTCAGCTTTATAAGACAACATATTATAATATCCCTTTCTGTCAGTAAAGGAAAAGTTATTTTCAATCGTTTGGAAAAATCTTGATAAATTTTGTCTGTAATTGATATTATTGGTTTATAATCTTGTATATAATAAGGTTTGGATTTTATACTTTTGAGTATAGTATTATTTTCATGTATATAGCTTGTAAGACGATGATTATTAAGACGTAAATTCTTAATCTGTTCATCTTTTGCCGAGTTTGATATATTTTCGTCAATACTATTGGAAATGATGTTTTGTATCCTGTTATTATCATTTTCCAAAACTTTAATTTCTTCCGTAGTTTTTTCAATAATATCAATATTATTAGTTGTATTATCTTTACTTAGCAAACTGTTGATAATTTCCTTTTTTTCATCAATTAGCCTTTCATTTAACATGATGTTATACAACAATAAATTGTTTTTCTCTTGATAAGAACGAATCACTTTTTTAGATTTAGCTTTGTTTCTCAAATAAAGAACTACTAAAATTGATATTATTATGATTGTAGAGATAATAATATAGAGAAATATTTTTTCTTTTTTGTATTTCTGAGAAAGCAGTTGTGCATTATCATATTTCTTTTGTATGGCTGCTATTTCTGCTGTGTTAGCTAACTGAATAATAGAGTCATTATAAAAGTTATATTGATTTTTATAGTTTAATGCATTTTTGAAGTCTTTTTTCTCTTCACATATAATTGATAATACATTATATGTATTTCGAATAGTGTGTAAATTACTTGTATTCAAAGCTTTTTTGTAATAAAACTGAGAAGAATCCAAAATACCCAAATAATAATAACATCTTCCTATTGAACTATAAATTTGAGGTAATTTATCAGGATTTATATTTTTCATGATTTGGGCACTTTTTTGTATGTTCTCCAATGCGTCATTATATTTTTTCTGAATAGAGTATATTAAGCCTATTTCCTGTAAAGCAGTAGCTATACAAAGTGAATCTTTTATTAATAAGGCATTATTCAAGGATAAATTGAAAAAATAGAAAGCACTGTCTGTTTTTTCTGTTTCAGCATAAGTTCTTCCTAACTCTGAATAAGAATAAGAATATTCGGAGCAAGGAGGCAGAGAACCTAAATCATATATGCTTTTTTTAATTTCAGTTAGTGAAGAATCAAATAAGCGTCTGTATCTGTAAGTACTTCCTAATGTCCTGTGAATACGTGATTTTAAAATTGGATCTTCTATTTTTTCACTCCATTCCTTAGCAATCACATAACACTCAATAGCCTCTTTAATAAGTTTCTGGTCAGCCTTTACCTGACCTTTATAAAACCATGCTTCGGCTTTTCTTTTCGGATTGTCCTGTTTCATAAAGAAATCCAAAGCAATGGAAATCAAAGAATCCGACGAGTGAGTTATATAATTTCTGTCTTGCGCTTGTGTATATAGCAGGCACCATGTAGCATAATTAAGTTTGTCGGCAATAGAATCCTTGTTTATATCCTGAAGAATTTTCAGAGCCTTTTCCGGTTTTTTCCACATGCATTCTTCAGCTTCAGTAAGGTCTTTATACAGTTTGGTGTTATTTTGTGCGCATGCAGATATTATTAGAATAAACCAGACTGGTAAAAACAAATATAAGTAAAGACAATGTTTCATAGGTGCTTTTTTAGTATGATATAAACATAAGAATAAATAAATAAAACTATCCCCATTCCTCAATAAACTCATCCAAATCCTTTCCTCCTTTATTCCAATCCGGACATACCTGTTTAATCTTATTACCTATTCTCTGTTTCTTTTTAGATATGGAAGAAGGCTCCACGCTTTCCATTGTTGCTATTTGCTTGATGGAGAATTTCAATTTAACAAGACAGCATATTATTATGTCTTTGTCTGTTAAGGTTGGAAAAGACAGTTGCAGTTTTTTTGAAAAGCCATTATATATACTGTCTGTCAGAGAAATTATATGAGTATAGTCTTCTGTATAATGTATATTATTTAATATGTTATTAAATTCTACATAATTTTTCTGTAGAAATTTCATCAATGCTTTATTGTTGTTTTTTAGTTGTTTAATTTGGTTGTTTCTTATTTCCAACAGGCAGTCCGAGTTCATATCCTGTTTTGATTCTGATTTATTCTCTTCCAACAGTGAATTGAGATATTGGTTCTGTGATTTATAATAATCAATTTCCTTATAATACTCCTCAATTTGGTGATTATATGATGAAATTTTTTCCTTATCCAGACTTGTAAGTGACTTTAGTTTCTGTATTGTATTTTCTTTTTCAGTTATAATACTTGTATTTTCCTTAATTTGTTCTGAAAGAAAGAATATTTTATTATTGAAATCTTTTATCCTTGCTTTATTTTTCTTGATAGTTATCTGATATAAAAATATAGTAATACCTAATACACAAACAGAAAGAATAATGATATAAAGAATATAATTTTCCCTTTGTGCTTTTTCTTTGATTAATCTTTCATTGTCAAATTTCTGTTGAATTTCAGCAATATCCTTAGTTTTTGCCATACTCATGATAGAGTCATTATATTGCATATACAAATTATTATATTGTATGGCTTGCTTGAAATCTTGTTTTTCTTCAGCTATTTGGTATAAAGCATTATATGAACCTCTTTTAAGAAAAAAATTATCACTATTTAAAGCTTGTTTAAAATAAAATTGAGCTGAATCCAATTTGTTTAAATAAAAAAATATAGCACCTACACGATAATTATTTTGTGGTATAACTTTTGAATTATTTATTTTTGTGTTGAATAATAAGCATTGTTGAGCAAAAGCCAAAGCAGTTTTATACTGTTTTTTCTGCATATAAATAGTTCCTAATTCTCCTAAAGCCATGGCTTCTGTTTTTTCATCATTAATTTCATGTGCATTAGCAAGTGATAAATGAAAAAAATATAAAGCGCTGTCTATCTTTCCCATTTCTGAGTAAGCTCTACCTAATTCAGAATAATAATGTGAATTGAAAATACTTTTGTTTATAGGTTCAATATATTGTAAAGCAATTTTAGTCTCATTTATAGCCTCATTATACAATTTTTGATATCTATATTTACTACCAAGTGTATTATGAATTAGAGAGACAAAAATAGGATCATCATCAATATTTTTTGCCCATTCCTTAGCAATCACATAACACTCAATAGCCTCTTTAATAAGTTTTTGGTCAGCCTTTACCTGACCTTTATAAAACCATGCTTCGGCTTTTCTTTTCGGATTGTCCTGTTTCATAAAGAAATCCAGAGCAATGGAAATCAAAGAATCCGACGAGTGAGTTATATAATTTCTGTCTTGCGCCTGAGTGTATAGCAGGCACCATGTAGCATAGTTGAGATTGTCAGAAATCGAGTCCTTGTTTATATTCTGAAGAATTTGCAAAGCCTTTTCCGGTTTTTTCCACATGCATTCTTCAGCATCAGTAAGGTCTTTATACAGTTTGGTGTTATTTTGTGTGCATGCAGAAACAATGATAATCCAAAGGATTAATAATATGTATGTGGAACTAGATTTTTTCATGGTATAAAATTAATAGTAATACGGCAAATATACGAAAGAAGATAAATGAATAGAAATAAAAAGTAATCTGCATTGATGGAAACTTCATTAAGTTTATCAACATGATATATCCTATTGAAAAAGTTTTTTCATACGGAAGAAAATTTATTTTCAACCGAGTGGAAATTATTTTTCATCTGGATGAAAAAAGTTTTTCAACCTAGGAAAAATTGTTGGAAATGCAAAAGGCTGGAATACAGTGTTTAAAGTAAATAAGTATTGCTCCTGTCGTTTAAGGTCACGAAAATAGGAGAGTTTTATGTAAATTTGCAATTAAATGATTTAACTTTAGCAAGTTGCTCAACTTAAAAGTTGACAAGGTTTCAGAAACAAGTTGACAAGAAAACTCTGTGAATCTGAGACTTCAGTATTTTAATAATCCTTGTTAACTTATTATTTTAAAGTAGGATAAAATAAATATATACATAATATTATGCAGAAACAGTCAATAGGTTATATGGACGTTCCGGTTCCTGGCGGAATCGACCTGAAAGAAGAAATCAACAGATTGAGAAAAGAAAAGAATGCGGTTATTCTGGCTCATTATTATCAGACAGGAGATATTCAGGACATAGCAGACTTTGTGGGCGACAGTCTGGCTCTTGCTCAGTGGGCTGCAAAGACAACTGCTGACATTATTGTTCTTTGTGGTGTTCATTTTATGGGTGAGACTGCAAAAATCATTTGTCCGGACAAGAAAGTGCTGGTGCCGGACTTGAATGCCGGATGTTCGCTTGCCGACAGTTGCCCGGCTGTTGAATTCGAAGAGTTCATAAAGGCTAATCCGGGTCACACTGTTATTTCGTATGTAAACACAACGGCTGCGGTGAAGGCTGTTACTGATGTTGTAGTGACTTCGACAAATGCCCGCCAGATTGTTGAAAGTTTGCCTGCTGACGAAAAGATTATTTTCGGACCGGACAGAAACCTTGGTAATTATATAAACAGTATTACAGGACGCAAGATGTTGCTTTGGAACGGTGCTTGCCATGTTCACGAACAATTCTCGCTCGAAAAGATTCTTGAGCTTAAGAAGCAGTATCCGGAAGCTGAAGTTATCACTCATCCTGAATGTAAACATTATATTGTTGAAATCTCGGATTTCGTTGGTTCAACAGCTGCATTGTTGAAACATGCGGTTAAGTCGGATAAGAAACAGTTCATCGTTGCTACAGAAAGCGGTGTTATCCACGAGATGCGCAAGCAATGTCCGGACAAAGAATTCATTCCTGCTCCTCCGGAAGACTCAACTTGTGCTTGCAATGAATGTAATTTCATGCGATTGAACACGATGGAAAAGCTTTATAACTGCCTGAAATACGAATTGCCTGAAATATTCGTGGATGAGGAAGTTCAGAAAAAAGCAATCAGACCGATAAAGCGCATGCTTGATATTTCGGAAAAGCTTGGACTTTGATTTTATAGATGACGAGGGAACGAGGGGACGAGTTGACAAGGAGTTAATAAATATACCTTGTCAACTCGTCCCCTTGTATCTTGTCTCCTTAATAAATTATATTTTCAAATAAACATATATATCTATATCAAAAAGTCGTATCTTTGCCGTACTGTCAGTTTTATGCCAGTCCAAATGAGCATATTAGGTGGACAGTGACACTTTAAGAATCAAATAAACGGAAAATATAACTAATTTTTAAATCGATGAATTTTGTAGAAGAACTAACATGGCGTGGGATGATACATACCATGATGCCAGGAACAGAAGAATTATTGCAGAAGGAAATGGTTACTGCTTATGTAGGTATTGACCCGACAGCCGATTCTTTGCATATCGGCCACCTTGTGAGTGTGATGATTCTTAGACACTTCCAGCGTTGTGGACATAAACCTCTTGCCTTGGTTGGTGGTGCGACAGGTATGATTGGCGACCCTTCAGGTAAATCAGCAGAACGTAATCTGCTTAACGAAGAAACATTGCGTCACAATCAGGAATGCATCAAAAAGCAGCTCAGCAAATTTTTGGATTTCGAATCTGACGCTCCTAACAAAGCTGAGCTTGTGAATAACTACGACTGGATGAAAGACTTCACTTTCTTGGATTTTGCCCGTACAGTTGGTAAACATATCACTGTAAACTATATGATGGCAAAAGACTCTGTTAAGAAACGTCTTAACGGTGAAGCTCGCGATGGTCTGTCTTTTACTGAATTTACTTATCAGCTTCTTCAGGGTTACGACTTCCTTCACCTTTATGAAACAAAGAATTGTAAGCTTCAGATGGGTGGTTCGGATCAGTGGGGGAATATCACAACAGGTGCTGAGCTTATCCGCCGCACAAACGGTGGGGAAGTGTTCGCTCTTACTTGTCCGTTGATTACTAAGGCTGACGGTGGAAAATTCGGTAAAACTGAATCTGGAAATATCTGGTTGGACCGCAGATATACTTCTCCTTACAAATTCTATCAGTTCTGGCTAAACGTGAGTGATGCTGATGCTGCCAAATATATCAAGATTTTCACATTCTTGTCAAAAGAAGAAGTTGAGGCTTTGATTGCTGAACAGGAAGCTGCTCCTCATTTGCGTCCTTTGCAGAAACGTCTTGCTAAGGAAGTTACTATCATGGTTCATTCTGAAGAAGATTATAATGCTGCTGTTGAGGCTTCAAATATT
Organism: Parabacteroides sp.; assembly: GCA_034091205.1. Lineage (GTDB taxonomy): Bacteria > Bacteroidota > Bacteroidia > Bacteroidales > Tannerellaceae > Parabacteroides. The sequence goes on from JAXDRC010000062.1 coordinate 22,587, forward strand.
CTTTTCGGTAACGCAACTTCTGATTCATTGAAGAAACTTGACGAAGAAACTTTGTTGGACGTATTCAACGGTGTTCCTCAGTTTGAAGTTTCACGCGCAGATGTTGAAAACGGTATCAAATTGATAGATTTGTGTACTGAAAAGGCAAATGTGTTCCCATCAAAAGGTGAAATGAGAAAATTGATCCAGAGCGGTGGTGTTAGCGTAAACAAGGAAAAGGTTGCTGATGTTGATATGGTTATCACAACTGATGCTTTGTTGGACGGTAAATATTTGCTTGTTCAGAGAGGAAAGAAAAACTATTATTTGTTGATAGTGAAATAATTTTGCTTAAAGCCTTGCAAGGATAATATATTTGTATTATCTTTGCATCGCTTTTGATAAGCATCGGATTGTCTCATGGTGTAATGGTAGCACTACAGTTTTTGGTTCTGTCTGTCGAGGTTCGAATCCTCGTGAGACAACTCACAGAAAGTTTCGGTTCTAATTGAATCGGAACTTTTTTGTTTTTAGATGAAATTGTTCAAGTAAATTAAAAACACAGAGACACAAAGTCACAGAGAAATTTACTGAATATAAATAAACTCTGTATCTCTGTGACTCTGTGTTTTATTATTTTTATTGCATCAGTTATCAACCGTTATTTCTCCAGCAAGCGAACAACCCATATATTCTTTCACTTCTGAAGAAGACAAACCGAGTCCGAAAAGGAACATCATCTTTGTTACGGCACATTCCGTAGTGCTGTCGTATCCGCTGATAACACCGGTCTGCAACATTTTATATCCAGTTTCGTAACGATGCATTTCAACTCTTCCTGTATGGCATTGAGTGATGTTGACAATAACTATGCCGCGTTCTGAAGCATCTTTAAGCAGTTTAAGAAACCATTCCTTGCTTGGAGCATTTCCACTGCCGAAAGTTTCCAGCACCACGCCTTTGATTCCGGGAGTATTAAGCATGTTTCCAAACATTTGAGGAGACATTCCCGGGAATATTTTCAACAACATTACGTTGTTATCAAACTGATAGTGAGTTTTCAAAGGTCTTCTTAAAACAGGACGATACATCAAATGAGTATTGTAATGTATAGTTATTCCAGCCTGAGCAAGCGGTGGATAATTGTAGGAACGGAAAGCATTGAAATTTTCCGCATTTATTTTAGTAGTCCTGTTTCCTCGCATCAGGTAGTTCTCAAAGTAAATACAAACCTCCTGGACAACCGGCATACCGTTTTCTGTAGCGGAAGCAATTTCGATAGCTGTGACAAGATTCTCTTTTCCATCAGTTCTCAAAACACCTATTGGAAGCTGCGAACCAGTAAGAATAACAGGTTTGCTCAGGTTTTCGAGCATAAAGCTCAGAGCTGAAGCTGTATATGACATTGTATCAGTTCCGTGAAGAACAACAAAGCCATCATAATCGTTATAATTGTCAGTTATGATTTTAGCCAGTTTAGCCCACGAATCCGGACCAATTTCAGATGAATCCATAGGATTCTTGAATTGGATGGAAGAAATATTACAATCCAAGTCTTCCAAATCGGGAACATGCTGTTTCAGATGCTCGAAATTGAAAGCTTCCAGAACACCGGTTTTCTGATTCTTTATCATACCAATTGTTCCTCCGGTATAGATTAATAATATCGATTTGTTTTTTTCTTCCATCATTTTTCTTTTGTGTTCTGCTCTATGTTATTAATGTCACAAATATACAATGACATTTTGAAAGCACAAAGCATTGATTTGTCTATTTACTAGTTGTGTTTGCTTACAAATAGATTTTTTATCCTTAATCTATTGCTTAAAGACAAAATCTCTTATTCCTCAAGTTCATAAAAATTAGTATCTTTGCAGAATTCAAAGCTTTAATGTTTACAAAGTTTACAAGAATACAAGTTGACAAGTGAACAAGGATTTTAATATTAAACTTTCATTAATGCTTCTTGTCAACTTGTCTCTGAAGCCTTGTTTACTTTAATCTTGTTTTAAATAAATAACAAAATAAATTATGGCGCTACAATGTGGTATAGTAGGTTTGCCTAACGTTGGTAAATCTACTCTTTTCAACTGTTTGTCAAATGCTAAAGCTCAGTCGGCAAACTTTCCTTTTTGTACAATCGAACCTAACGTAGGTGTTATTACTGTTCCAGATGAACGTTTGAATAAATTGGCAGAATTAATCAATCCTCAGCGTATTGTTCCTACAACAGTGGAAATTGTTGATATTGCAGGTTTGGTGAAAGGTGCCAGCAAAGGTGAAGGTTTGGGAAACAAGTTCCTGGCAAACATACGTGAAACAGATGCTATCATCCATGTGTTGCGTTGTTTCGATGACGACAATATTGTTCACGTTGACGGTTCTGTTGATCCTGTTCGTGACAAAGAAATTATTGATGCAGAACTTCAGATAAAAGACCTTGAAACTGTTGACAGCCGTATTGCTAAGGTGCAGAAGCAGGCTCAGACAGGTGGAGACAAACAAGCTAAACAAACTTATGATGTTCTTTGTAAGTTTAAGGAAGCTTTGGAGCAGGGAAAGAGTGCGAGAACTGTAACTTTTGAAACTAAAGAAGAGCAGAAAATAGCTCATGAATTGTTCCTTTTGACAAGCAAACCTGTACTTTATTTGTGTAATGTTGACGAAAAAAGTGCAGTAAACGGAAACAAATATGTTGAAGCAGTTCGTGAGGCTGTAAAAGATGAAAATGCACAAATCTTGGTTGTTGCAGCTAAGATAGAAAGCGAAATTGCTGAATTTGAAACATACGAAGAACGCCAGATGTTCCTTCAGGAAATAGGTTTGGAAGAGTCTGGTGTAAGCCGTTTGATTAAAGCTGCTTATAAGCTTCTTAACCTTGAAACATTCCTTACAGCCGGTGTTCAGGAAGTTCGTGCATGGACTTATCATAAAGGCTGGAAAGCTCCTCAGTGTGCCGGTGTTATCCACACAGATTTTGAGAAAGGATTTATCCGTGCTGAGGTGATTAAATATGAAGACTATATAAATTATGGTTCTGAAGCAGCTGTTAAAGAAGCCGGAAAGATGAGCGTTGAAGGTAAGGACTATGTAGTTCAGGATGGTGATATTATGCATTTCCGTTTCAATGTGTAAATATAGTAAGTTGACAAGGCTTTAGAGACGAGTTGACAGGAAAGGAGTTAAAAGAAATATGGATTGCTGATTGTGGTCCGGTTTCTTTTAATTCCTTTTTGTTTTTAAGTTGACAAGGTTTCAGAAACAAGTTAACAAGGTTAAATATCTCTCAATTAATAGTAGATTATATGAAAAGCCCTTGTCAACTTGTTCTCTTGTCAACTCGTCACCTTCAAGTTGAGCTTGCGAAACTTGAATAAAACACATTGACTTTTAGCAAACAACTAAAAAAAATAATAACTTTGTCTAACTTTAAATTCAAGTAAGATGGTACAAAGATTTGACTTCTTGGTAATCGGCTCCGGACTCGCCGGAATGAGCTTTGCTCTTAAAGTGGCAAACAAAGGAAAAGTTGCCCTTATCTGTAAAGCCGGTATGGAAGAGGCTAATACTTACTTTGCCCAAGGTGGTATAGCTTCAGTGACGAATCTCGCTGTCGATAATTTCGAAAAACATATCGAAGATACAATGATCGCCGGTGATTGGCTGAGCGATAGGGAAGCTGTAGAAAAGGTGGTTTGTGAAGCTCCGTCGCAAATCAAACAGCTTATAGAATGGGGCGTTAATTTTGACAAAAACGAAAAAGGTGAATTTGACCTTCACAAAGAAGGCGGACACTCCGAATTCCGTATTCTTCATCATAAAGATAATACAGGAGCCGAAATACAGACAAGTCTGATTAAAGCTGTTGAGGCACATCCAAATATTACTGTTTTCAAGAATCATTATGCTGTTGAAATAATCACTCAGCATCATATGGGTATAATCGTAACCCGTCATACTCCTGGAATCAAATGCTTTGGTGCTTACATCTTAAATGAAGAAACAGGAATTGTTGATACATTCCTGTCAAAAGTAACTGTTATGGCAACAGGCGGATGTGAAGCTGTTTATCGTAACACTACAAATCCTTTGGTTGCTACCGGTGACGGAATTGCTATGGTTTATCGTGCCAAAGGAGCAGTGAAAGATATGGAATTCATTCAGTTCCACCCAACTGCCCTTTATAATCCGGGTGATCGTCCTTGTTTCCTTATAACTGAGGCAATGCGTGGTTATGGAGCAGTGCTTAGAAATCAGGCAGGTGAGGAGTTTATGCAGAAATATGACCCTCGTCTTTCTCTTGCTCCACGTGATATAGTGGCTCGTGCAATCGACAATGAGATGAAAACACGAGGTGAAGATCATGTATATCTTGATGTTACACATAAGGACCCGGAAGAAACAAAGAAGCATTTCCCGAATATTTACAAGCATTGTCTTGAAATAGGCATAGATATAACTAAGGATTATATTCCTGTTGCTCCGGCTGCACATTATTTGTGCGGCGGTATAAAAGTGGATTTGAACGGACAATCAAGCATCCGCCGCCTTTACGCTTTGGGTGAATGTTCTTGTACGGGATTGCATGGCGGAAACCGATTGGCTTCAAATTCATTGATAGAAGCAATCGTTTATGCTGATGCAGCAGCGAAACATGCTTTGGAAACATTCAGCCGTTACGAATATAACACAGATATTCCAGAATGGAATGATGAAGGAACTATCACAAACGAGGAACGGGTTCTTATTACACAAAGTATGAAAGAAGTAAATCAGATAATGGAATGCTACGTTGGTATTGTACGAAGCAATCTCCGTCTGACAAGAGCCTGGAACCGTTTGGATATTCTTTATGAAGAAACAGAAAGACTCTTCAAACGCTGCAAGGCTTCACGTGAAATATGTGAATTGCGTAATATGATAAATGTAGGCTATCTGATCACACGCCAGGCAATGGAAAGAAAGGAAAGTCGTGGTTTGCATTATACGCTTGATTATCCGCCTGTGAAGAAAAACTAATATAAATCTATAAATTTAATACCATGAAAAGAATTTTATTTGCTTTATCATTTTTGTTGTGCACAACAACATTCAGTTTTGCCAAAAATAACAAATGGCAATCTTTGTTTGGTGATAATCTGGAAAAAGCCCAGTATAATCCGGAAGTCTGGAGCATGAAAGATGGTGTCTTGAGTGCTGTAAAGGATGAGTCAATCTGGACTACTGAAGAATATGAAAACTTTGAATTGGATTTGGAATTCAAGACAGATCATGAAACAAATAGCGGTGTTGTTGTTTATTGCACTGATATAAAAGATTGGATTCCTAATTCTGTGGAAATTCAGATTGCTGATGATCACTGTGAAAAGTGGGGAAATGGCAAACCTTATGAAAAGTGTGGAGCTATTTATGGTCACTTAGGAGCAAAACAAGATAAAGTTGTTAAGAAACCGGGAGAATGGAATCATATGAGAATACGTTGTAAGGGAAAGAATATCTCTGTTATTCTCAATGGCAAGAAAGTTACTGATATGGATATGAACCTTTGGACTTCAGGAACTAAGAATCCTGACGGAAGTGATATTCCAAGTTGGTTGCCTAAACCTTTCTCAACTATTCCTACTAAAGGATATATTGGTTTGCAGGGCAAACATGGCAATTCTCTTATATGGTTCCGCAATGTTAAGGTAAGAAGTCTATAATGTATAGAAAACAAGGTGACGAGTGAACAAGGATATAAGGAAAAATACTTGTATCTTGTCAACTCGTCACCTTGTCAACTTATATATCAATAATTCTGCTTCATCGGCTCAAAGAATGCCTGTGGATGCAAGCAAGCAGGACATTTCTGAGGAGCTTTCATCGCTTCGATTACGAAACCGCAGTTACGGCACTGCCACAAAATTTCTTCGTCTCTTTCAAATACTTTTTCAGCTTCAACGCGAGCCAATAGCTGGCGGTAACGTTTTTCATGTTCAGCTTCAACTTTTGAAATCATGCGGAAAGCAACTGCAACTTCAGGGAAGCCTTCTTCGTCAGCAATCTTTGCAAATTCAGGATAAAGTTCTGTCCATTCTTCGTTTTCACCTGCAGCTGCTGCAGCAAGGTTTTCTTTAGTTGTAGAAATTATACCGGCAGGATATGTAGCTGTGATTTCAACCATTCCACCTTCAAGGAATTTGAAGAAACGTTTTGCGTGTTCTTTTTCCTGTTCAGCAGTTTCCATGAAAATAGCTGCAATCTGTTCGTAACCTTCTTTTTTTGCTACACTGGCAAAGTAAGTATAACGACCTCTAGCCTGTGATTCACCTGCGAATGATTTCAACAAATTCTGTTCTGTTCTTGTACCTTTAATACTTTTTCCCATAACGCTAATTTTTATGTAATTATTAATTCTTTTGTGCTGTCCCTTTGTTTCTTTTGGACATTGCAAAAGTATTTATTTGTTTTCAGATAATTATTATTTATTTGAATGATAATTTCTATCACTATATTGAATTTATCTATTATATATAATCTTATATAAGACAGTAAGATTAAATTATTTGACAACAAGGGATTTAAAGTAGTTTGTCAATGGCTGTTTTTGCTATTTCTGTATCTTCGTTTCCGTGTGCTCCGCCAACTCCTATTCCACCAACAACAATACCTTCTATAGTGATAGGAACGCCTCCATCCATTACGGAAAAGTTATTGTCTAGGAAACGAATGTCTTCAGGTATGCTTCCTTCTATTATTCCTTTTCTTATTTCTCCCGTTTCCCTCTTTTGGGAACAGGCTGTATATGCTTTTTTATAACTAGCTTGTAATGTGTGTACTCCTGCATTGTGATGCCTTATTACAGACAGGATTTGCCCTGATTTGTCAACAACAGTAACAGTTATGAAAAAACCTCTGCGATTTGCTTCGTCAAAAGCTTTTGTTGCTATACGAGATGCTGTTTCTCCAGAAAGAACAGGTTCCTTACATATATTTGTTGATTGTGCGTATGACATAAATATGTAAATAAAAAGAATGAATGAAGTGAATAGGAATCTTCTCATCTTATAACATTCTAGTAGGTTATTGATACTTGAACACTTGTTTTTGCTAAAGTACATAAATAATTTCAATTAATGAATGATTTTAATCATTATCCTTTATCATTTTAATCTTTTTATCCATTTATCTATATGTTTTTATTGAACCACCCAGGTGAGTTAATCAATTCACCTATGTGAGCCAATCAATCCACCTAGGTGAGCTGATTGAACCACCTAGGTGAGCCGATTGAACCACCTAGGTGAGCCGATATTTTTGATTAGATAAATCTAATAAATCTTTTGCATGATTCTCATTTGTTTTATAAATCTCTCGGCTTTTATTTTCAGGCATTGCGAAGTAGAGCTTTAACTTCATATAACTTCTTATAACTCCTATAAGTTATGTCCGGATAAACTTGATTTATAAAAACAGTTTTGAACACTTATTTAAATAAGTATTATTTAAAAGACAAATACTCTTTGCTTCCATTAGTGTAATCTTAGGTATAACTGCTTGAAACTAAACAAAATTAGTTGTGGATATTCTTGAATGTTTATATATTTTTTCATACATTTGCAACCTTTAAAAATAAAATAGGCAAAAGAAAATGAATATGAAATTAGATTTTCAGCCGAAATTAGTTTCTGCGCTGAAAAATTATTCCAAAGAGAAATTTATGACCGACCTTATGGCCGGTATTATTGTGGGTATTGTTGCCCTTCCGCTAGCCATTGCTTTTGGTATTGCTTCAGGTGTTAGTCCGGAGAAAGGACTTATAACTGCTATTATCGGTGGTTTTATTGTTTCTGCATTAGGTGGTAGTTCTATTCAGATTGGAGGACCTACAGGTGCTTTTATCGTAATTGTTTATGGTATTATACAAAACTTTGGTCTTGAGGGTTTGGCAATTGCAACAGTTGTTGCCGGTATTTTGCTGGTAATAATGGGAGCTTTGAAACTGGGAACAGTTATCAAGTTTATTCCTTATCCAATTGTAGTAGGATTCACCAGTGGTATCGCGCTTACTATTTTCACTACTCAGATTAAAGATTTATTAGGATTGACAATGGAAAAGGTTCCTGCCGATTTCATTTCAAAATGGATAGAATATGTAATAGCTTTCCCGACAATTAACTGGATGGCTTCGCTTGTTGGTATTTTAAGTATAGTAATTATTGCCATAACTCCTAAATTCTCAAAGAAAATCCCTGGTTCGCTTGTTGCAATTATCATAATGACAATTGCAGTGTATTGCCTTCGAACTTTCTTTGGAGTAACAGGAATTGAAACTATTGGCGACAGATTCACTATCAATGCTTCAATGCCACAGCCTGCTCCAATTCAGTTTGATATGGAAACTATCAACCTGTTGTTGCCTTCTGCTTTTACAATCGCGATATTGGGAGCTATTGAATCTTTGCTTTCTGCTACAGTTGCAGATGGTGTAACAGGCGACAAGCATAATTCAAATACAGAGCTTATTGCCCAGGGTGCAGCAAATATCATTGTTCCTTTGTTTGGTGGTATTCCTGTTACCGGTGCTATTGCACGTACTATGACAAATATCAACAACGGAGGTAAAACACCTATTGCCGGTATTATCCATGCTATTGTTTTGCTGTTGATTCTTCTTTTCCTCGGCCCTTTGACAAAACATATACCTATGGCTTGTCTTGCCGGTGTTTTGGTTATTGTATCATATAATATGAGCCAGTGGCGTACATTCAAGTCGCTGATGAAGAATCCAAAGAGTGACGTATCTGTTTTGCTTGTGACATTCTTCCTGACCGTTATATTCGACCTTACAATCGCAATAGAGATAGGTTTGCTTATTGCCATGTTTATGTTTATGAAACGTGTTGCAGAAACTACTCACGTTTCTGTAACAACTGACGAAATTGACCTTTCTGACGAAGGTGAAATACATCACGAAGAAGAAAAACTTAACTTGCCTAAAGGTGTTGAAGTTTACGAAATTGACGGTCCGTTCTTCTTCGGTATTGCAAATAAATTTGATGATATTATGAACCGAATGGGCGACAAACCTAATATACGTATTATCCGTATGCGCCGTGTTCCGTTTATGGATTCTACAGGTTTGCACAACTTGGAAAGTTTGATTCGTATGTCGCAGTCTGAGAATATACATATCATTCTTTCAGGTGTAAATGAAAATGTCCATAAAGTTCTGACTAAATCAGGTGTTGAAGATTGCCTTGGTGCTGATAATGTTTGCAGTAATATCAACGAGGCAGTTGAAAAAGCCTGGAGTTTAAGTAAGAAATAAATATTAAATAAACAAACTATATGTCTTTTATCAGAAAAACATCATTATTGTGTATGTTATTTATCTGTGCCATTGCATTAAAGGCACAGATAAATATTACAGAGAACGGGAAAGCTTTGTCGAGAATTATCGTTGTTGATGACAGCGAAACAAACTTGAAAGCTGCAAACCTTCTTAAGGATTTCGTATTGAAAATAAGCGGAGCTGAGTTTAAGATTAAAGAAACTTCCAAATGGAAAGAAGGCGATATTATTATCGGTGAGAAAACAGAAAAAGCCGGAGAAGACGGTTTTCAGCTTCTTTCTTCTGATGGTTGTCTTCATATTATGTCCGGCGGAGATAAAGGTGCTATTTATGGTGTAGTTACTTTGCTTGAGAAATATCTCGGTGTTCAGTATTATGCTTATGAAACATATACACTCAGCCAGAATCCTGACATCTCAATTCCGGAGATAAATCACTCCGAAACTCCTGCTTTCAGATACCGACAGACTTTCAGTTACGGCAATGAAGACCCGGTTTATAAAATGTGGTTTCGCCTTGAAGAACCTAAAGAAACGTTCATCAACAATATGTGGGTTCACACATTCGACCGTATTCTTCCTTCTGAACGATTCGGAAAAGAACATCCGGAATATTATTCCTTTATCAACGGAAAACATCGTCCGGGCAATCATAGCCAGTGGTGCCTGACTAATCCGGCAGTGTTTGACGCAGCCGTGAAGCAGTTGGATTCTATTTTCAAGGCTAATCCCGGTTTGCGTACTATTTCAGTAAGTCAGAATGACGGAAATCATACAAACTGTACTTGCGATGAATGTAAGAAAGTAGATGAATACGAAGGTTCTCCTTCCGGAAATATAATCCGTTTCATGAATAAGCTGGCAGAGCGTTTTCCGGATAAGGAATTTTCTACTCTTGCTTATCTTTATTCAATGCAGCCGCCGAAGCATACAAAGCCACTTCCAAATGTGAACATTATGCTTTGCGATATTGACTGCAAACGTGAAGTTCCACTGACAGACAATGCTTCCGGACAGGATTTTATGCGTGCTCTAAAAGGCTGGTCCGAAATATCTGACAATATTTTTGTGTGGGATTATGGAATCAATTTCGACAATATTGTTTCTCCTTTCCCTAATTTCCATATTATACAGAAGAACATACAGCTTTTCAAGGAGCATAACGTTACGATGCATTTCTCCCAGGTGAACGGTATCAAAGGAGGAGATTTCTCGGAAATGCGTGCTTACATGATTGCCAAGCTTATGTGGAATCCTTATCAGGATGCTGACTCTCTTATGCTCAGCTTTATGAAAGGATATTATGGAGATGCAACTCCTTATCTATATCAGTATCACAAGATAATGCAAGGAGCTTTGCTTGCCAGTCATCAGCCGCTGTGGATTTATGATTCTCCTATATCACACAAAAACGGAATGCTTTGCCCGCAGCTGATAAAAACATACAACGAACTTTTTGATAAAGCAGAAGCTGCTGTGGCTGATAATAAATTGTATCTCGACCATGTCAGACTTTCACGTCTTCCGTTGATATATTCGGAACTTGAAATACTCAGAACTTATCCGGAACGTGATATGCAGACTGTAAAATCAAAACTTGAATTGTTCAGAACTATATCAGAAGAATTCGGAGTTAAGACTTTGAACGAGAGAAATAATCCTCCGGCAGAATACTATGAACTTTATAAAGAACGTTTCCTGCCTTCTGAAAAGATAAATCTTGCAGCTGGAGCTTCAGTAAGATGGATTCTTCCACCGAGCGATAAATATAAGGCGTTGGGAGAAACGGCATTGACTGACGGACTATTTGGTGGAACAACATTCGTGGAAAGCTGGGTTGGCTGGGAAGGAAAGGACGCAAGCTTTGTTGTTGACTTGGGTTCGGAGAAAGAAATCAGCAGCATTGAGATTGATTTCCTTCATCAGTTGGGCGGATGGATTCTTTTGCCTAAAGGCGGAACTTACAGCGTTTCCACAAATAATCATACATTCTCACCTTTCGGTTCGTTTGAGTTTGCCGAAGATAGAGACCCGAAGGTTAAGTTTGTTCGTGGAAAGGTTGCAGTGGATTCTCCTGTCAAAGCCAGATATATCAAAGTTGATATAAAAACTCTTGGAATGTGTCCTAGCTGGCATTATGGAGTTGGATATCCGGCTTGGTTCTTTATGGACGAAATAATGGTTTATTGATTTAAGTTTTGCAATTGCAAAACTTAAAAGTTGACAAGGATTCAGGGACAAGTTGACAAGGTAAAATCGTAAATACCTTGTCAACTTGTTTTTTTTTGACTCGTTGGTTCTCTGTCATTGATATTATTTTCAATAAATTTTTTCCTCTTCATGCAGCATTTTCAGCATTTCCTGCATTTAATAATATAGAAAGTTTCGGAAAATTATTGAGACGGGATAAACTTGAAAACTAATAACTCAAGTTTCGCAATTGTATTTAATTAACTAGTTGACAAGAAACAAGTTGACAAGAATAAATATAGTATTGATGGTAATTTAACCTTGTCAACTTGTTCCTGAATCCTTGTCAACTTTTAAGTTGAGCAATTTGCGAAACTTAAATTAATAATATCTGTTTATGAAAACCAATTTATTGAATTTAGGAAAAAGTGTATTGATGCTGGGAGTGCTGGCTTCTACAATGATGTTTCAGTCTTGTTTGAAGGACGATGACAATTATCATTATTCTGATTTGTTGCCTAATGCTTTGGTAACAGTGAAACCTGTTGACGGAGGAGATACTTATTTCCTTCAGCTCGACGACACAACTACATTGTTGCCGGTAAATGTTACTTCTTCTCCTTATGGAACAAAAGAAGTGCGTGCTTTGGTGAACTTTGAGGAAGTAAACGAACCAAGTGGAGAATATACAAAGGCAGTTCATATCAACTGGATGGACAGTATTCTTACTAAAACAATCGCTCCGGATTTAGGAGTTAAGAATGATTCAGTTTATGGAACTGACCCTGTAGAAATTATAAACGATTGGGTTACAATTGCCGAAGACGGTTATCTTACTCTTCGCTTCCGTACAGAAAGAGGAGAGAAGCATTTCGTAAATTTGCTTTTGGGCAAGAATCCTGAAAATCCGTATGAAGTTGAATTCCGCCATAATGCTTTCGGTAATAATTATGGTCCGATGGCTGATGGCTTGGTAGCTTTCCGTTTGGACAGTTTGCCTGATACAAAAGGTGAAACAGTTAATTTGAAACTTAAATGGAAATCTTATAGCGGAGACAAATCTGTTGAGTTCAAATATTGCACTCGTAAATCTACTCCGGCATCTGCTGCTATGGCCGCTGAAAGAAGTGTGTTGAATTTGAATTAACATTTGTGCTTTACACATAATAGGTGAAAAACTTTTTCCATATAATATGAAAATTATTTTTCATATTATATGGAATTTTTGTTTCATCCCGATGAAAAAAGTTTTCCAAAGTATAAAATTGTACTGAAAATATAATTACTTGTTTTATAGTGTATTAAATAATAATAGAGCTTATACGGAAAAATTTTATTAAGTTTGTTGGTATATAAATTCTATATAATAATAAAACAATAATTCAGGTAGTTATGAGAGCCGTATTTTTCCTGTTTACATTATCTTTTCTATTTGGATTTACCCAAGTATCAAAAGCTTCAGAAATAGAAAAACAGACTTATATTTATGCTGTTTATGGAAAAGATACTTTGTATCTTGACAAATATGAAATGTCAGAACCAGTTAGCCAACAGCCACGTACAACCGTAGTTTTTGCTTTCGGCGGAGGTTTCAGAGGAGGAGACAGGGCTAGAAGTTCTTACGAACCTTATTTTCATTATCTTGCCAATGAAGGTTATGTTGTGATTTCAACGGATTATAGGACAACTTTAAGCAATATAAGTTCTGTAAAAATTGAAAAACCTCAAGATTATATTCCTTTGCTTCAGAATGCAATCCAGACAGCTGTAAGTGATTTCTATTGTGCCACAAGTTTCGTTTTGAAGCATAAATCAGAGTGGAATATAAATCCGGAAATGATTATTGCAAGTGGTTCCAGTGCCGGAGCAATAACAGCTTCGCAAGCTGTTTATGGTTTGTGCAATGGATTTGTGAATGAGGCTGTTTTACCTAAGGATTTCAAATACGCAGGTTTGATATCTTTTGCCGGAGCAATTTGTTCACCGGGACCATTGAAATGGGCATCAAAGCCTGCACCTTGTTTGTTGTTCCATGGAGATGCGGATAGCATTGTTCCTTTTAAAGAGGCAGTTATCGGTCAGATGGGATTATATGGTTCGTCAACAATTGATGCATCTTTGGATAGCCTGAAAGTTCCGCATCAATTCTTCCAGTTCCGAAATTGCAGTCATGAAATTGCGGATACACCGATGCAGACACATTTGCCGGAGATTGGCAGATTCATATCTCGTTTTATTGAGAAAAAGGATTCTGTATATCAGCATATAGAAGAGGTTAATCCGGGAAAAGAAGATGTGTTCAAGGATTTCAAGCTTGAGGATTATTTGAAGGCGAATGTGAACTGATGGATAATTTAGGGATATTCAGTAAATGTCCCTAAATATAAAATGGCATATGACTATGGCAGAATATTATGTTCCGGAAGAAAGCAGACAACCAATATCTGATGTATTGTAAAGAGACAGATAATTTTTTATAGAAAAAGATATAATGAGAATTTATTTTTTAACTTTTATATTATTGTTACAGGCTTGTAATCAGAGTTTTGACATACGTTCTGATTTAAGAAAAGCAGAAAAACTTTTATATGCTGATCCTAAAAGCTCTTATCAGCTTTTAGACAGTATATCTTCTACTGAAACAACCTTAAGTGAAAAAGAGAATGCTTTTTATTGTATGTTGATGGCTCACTTATCAGATAGTATTCATACAGATCTTCCTTCTGCTTATCGGTTAGAAAAAGCTGTTTCTTATTATAAAAAGAATGGCTCTACACAGGATTTTGCAAGAATGAGTTATTATCAGGGAAGAAGTTATTATAATGAAAGGAAATATGACAAAGCGTTAGCCATTTACATGGATGCTTTAAATCTTGCCGTAGAACTGGAAGATTGGAATTTGGCAGGATATATCAATTGCTATATGGCAGATGTGTATAATGCTATATTATCTTATCCATTAGCAAAAAAAGGCTATATGCAAGGAGTAGTTTGTTTCCAAAAAGCAAAAAATCAAAGAAACCAGGCCTTGGCTTATCGGGATATCGGTCGTATTTGTGCTTATTCGGATTCATTAGATTTGGCCTTGGATTATATGTATATGGCAGACTCTCTTGTAAAAGAGGCGGGAGATTCGGCTGACAGAGCTTCTGTATTGAATGGATTAGGGAATATTTATGCCTTGAAAGGTGATTTTTCTTCTGCTGAGAAGTATTTATGGAAAGCAGTTCATTTTGATAATATAGATAATGCACCAACCTACAAAGCCCTTGCTCATTTTTATTTGCAACATAATAAACTGGAAGAAGCCGAATCATGTATAGAAAAAGCTTATAAGCCAACAGCCAATAAATATACTCATCTTGAATTATCCTATACAAATGCTGTGCTTGCGGAAAAGAAAGGAGATCTTAATTCTGCTTTATTTTATATGAAAAAGTATATCAGTGATGCTGATTCTATTCGCCGTCTTCAAAATGATAATAAAATATTAGAAATAGAGAAGAAGTATAATAATACATTATATTTATTGGAAAATATAGAATTGAAGAATCACAGATTGTATTTATATTTATTATGTGGTTTGCTATTGATATTAATCATGTCTCTTATTCTAATTTATCAATATTTTTTACGAAAGAGAAATCTTAGAATTCATCAGCAAGAAATAAAGATACACAAGCAAACGAAAGATCTGTCAGATTTATTGAATGCATTTAAAATAAAGCAGTTGGAATTATCAAATATTACAATACAATTGGATGAATACAAGAAAAAACAAGGATTATATGATGATTATTTATGTTTGATGGAGCAATTCCAAAAATTATCAAAAGAAAATGTTGTTTTATTACAGTCGATCAAAGAAAATCGATTTCTTTTAATAGAAAGTTCTTCTATAAAAAGAAATTTATTGGAATTGTCATCAACTAAAAGATTATTCAAGAAAAAAACATCTTTAATAACACCTGGCTTATGGAAGAAAATATTCAGTTTCATTGATTCCGTTTTTCCCTCCATAAAACTAATGATAGAAGAAAAACAAATAGAAGGAAGGTTAAGACAGTATTGTTATTTATCTGTATTCTGTTTAGATACAAATCAAGAAGCTATTCTTCTTGATATACAACCGGAGTCAGTTTCTAAACTTCGATTTCGGGTGAAGCAGGTCTTAAATATTACCAAACAGAATATTACTTTGTATGAATATTGGGATGGTTTGTGTTAATATATTGATAAATAATAATTTAGTCTCGGTTTGTGCATATTCGCTTGTCTATGTTTATTTTTGTAAAGTGCTGATAATCAAAACAGCTTAGTCTATCTCTAAAAACTGATTATTCTTCTGTTTATTTCTCTTGATGATTACTTTTGTCGTCAATAATTAAACAAAAAAATAATTTTTATGAAGATTTTAATGCTTGTTTTTAGTTTTTTATTTTCTCTTTCTATGAGAGCTGAGACGTTACATTGGGAGGGAAATTGGGTAGATATTAGAGGAATCCCAATAGAGCAATTATTAGAAGGAGATATTTATATTGAACCAAAGAATACTCGTTTGGAAATTCATTTTATAGAGGATTTAGGAGATATTCAGATTTTGATAGAAAGAGAAAATGGAGATATTCTCTTTCAACAAAATTGGAATACAAAAAATAATAAGTTTGCTGTTTTTCATTTAGAGAATGAATTTTTATTTGGTTGTAAGATTTCTATTTCAGATTATTTAGGTAATAATGTTTATTGTAAAATAATTTAATATTAGTAGTATGAGAAATAATATTTTATTTTTAATTCTATTTTCTTTTTTATTTGTTTCATGTGTAAATAGCTTGGATGACCAGAAGGATTCTTTACAAGAAGATAATCTTCTATTGTTTGGTGAAAACATTTTAGTAGAAGATGGTACTTTAAATTTTAAAGATGAGAACTCTTTAAAATTAGTCTTGGAAGGAATGAAACAATCTCAAGGTATACTACAATTAAAAGGAGAATCTCAAAACCTGATTGCAAATACAGATTATATACTTCCTGATAATAAATTTCGTTCAATGTATGATCTTTATGAAAAGGCTTCTGAAGAGGCCTATTTATATTATAATGATTGGGATAGTTATAATCTTTTTAAGAAGAAATATTCTAATTTATATTTTCCTGAAGTAGGTGATGATTATTCAGCTTATTTACCAATTAGTAATAAAGATCTTGCAAAATTAGCAAATGTAGAAGGGTATATAAAGATTGATGGAAAAATGATAGATTGTAAGGATGTAGATTCTTATGAAGATTTAGATAGTTTAGGTTGGAGTATACCTTCCGAAGCAGGTATAAGAAAGTCAAATTCGGTAGAAATTATTCATTATAATAATGGTAAAGATTTGGTTTGGGTTGATGTTTTTGATTTAGGATATAGTATTCATGGAACCTATTTGTTAAAAATAGAAGTTAATTTTAGAGAGAAAGGTTTCTTAGGAATATGGTATAATCGAAGAGCAAGTACTAATATTAAAGCTTGGTTTAAAAATGAAAGCTCAAATGTATTCCGTATGGGAGGAAAAGAGAAATTCTCATCTCATGATTATTCACCATATTTTGATACTCCTCTTCCTTATGGTACTTTTAAGATGGATTTAGTTTATGGACCATTAGGTGGATATGTTTTGAGTGGATCTCATTTTTTCCCTCTTCCAAATAAATAATAGACATTATATAGAATAAGGTCTTAGAGTACTGATAACCAACAGTCCTGTTCCTTATTATGTATAAACTCTAATAATTAATCTGTTTTGTGATCAATAAAATATTTCCATATAAATTTTATCAATATAAAGAGAAAGGTAGTTTTACTTATAATCTGCTAAAAGAAAATTTAAAATCAATCATCATGAAAAAGTACATATTCTTATTTATAATGATGCTATTTTCATTATCGGCTTTTTCTCAAAATAAAAGCGGTATATTATTCGGTGGCGGTCTTGGTTTTGAACAGGCATTGAATATGAATCAAGACCATGATTTGTATAAGAAAGGTTGCCAATTTAAAGATCGCTATGATTTTGATGTATATATGGGATATCGTTTTCGTATTGATTCCAGAAAATCTATATTTTTTGATATAGATCCATTATTGAGAGTCCAGAAGTTGAAGTCGGTAGATTATTTTTCACCAGAAAGTCAAATAGAATCCGGATTTATGACATCAGAAGCCAATGATATTAATCTTCAGATTTCTTTGTCTTCAACTATAAACTATAAGATAAAAGATAATTTTTATATAGGACTTGGTTTGGAGCCGACATGGAATGTTATAACAGAAGGAAAAAAATTTGATATTCCCTTATTAGGAAGAATCGGCTATGACTTTGGGAAGTTTGATATTGCAGTAACTTACCGTCAGGGATTCTTTAATATTTTTGATCAGAGTCGTTTCACAAAAGGCAGAAGTTCTGATATTAATATTTCCGTATTTATACCGTTGGTTTATTAATACTGATATAAAAACAGGAAACAGTTTTTATTTATACAAAGCTGTTTCCTGTTTTTGTATGATAATTAAGAGTGAAATAATATTTTAATGCGCTTCAAGCCAACTTTTGCCTTCACCATAATCCGCAATCAGAGGAACACGAAGTTTGATGACATTTTCCATAGAATCAAGAACTATTTCTTTCACCTTTTCATATTCATCTTTATAGACATTGAAGTTCAATTCGTCGTGAACTTGCAGAATCATACGGCTTTTTAAGCCTTCTTCTTCAAATCTTTGATGTATTTTAATCATTGCCAGTTTAATAATGTCGGCAGCACTTCCCTGAATTGGAGCATTTATGGCATTTCGTTCGGCATAACCACGGACAACAGCGTTTCCGGAATTAATATCCGGAAGGAAACGTTTGCGCTTGAAAATAGTTTCAACATAGCCATGTTCTTTGGCAACGCGGATACTTTCATCCATATATTTTCGTATTTCCGGATAAGTATTGAAATAGCCGTCAATCAATTCTTTTGATTCTGCGCGTGGAATATTCAATCTTTCGGCAAGACCAAAAACAGAAATACCATAGATAATACCAAAGTTCGCTGTTTTTGCCTTACGGCGCATATCGCTGGTTACTTCATTTATCGGAACATTATAAATCTTAGCAGCTGTAGCAGCGTGAATATCTTCGCCACTGACAAAAGCTTCAACCATGTGAGCATCGTTGCTAAGATGAGCCATAATGCGAAGCTCAATCTGTGAATAGTCGGCGGAGAAGAAAATGCAGTCGTCATTATCAGCCGTAAAGGCACGACGAATTTCACGTCCCATTTCATCACGGACAGGAATGTTCTGCAGGTTCGGATTAGTTGAACTTAATCGTCCTGTAGCAGTTACAGCCTGGTTGAATGAAGTGTGAATTTTTCCGGTTTCTTTGTTTATAAGTTCCGGAAGAGCATCAATATAAGTGCTCAGTAATTTCTTCAAACCACGATATTCCAGAATCTTTCCGATAATCGGATGCTTTGAACGCAATTTTTCCAAAACCTCTTCGCTAGTGCTATAGCCTCCGGTTTTTGTTTTCTTTGCCTTTTCGTCCAATTTCATTCTGTCGAACAGAACTTCACCAATCTGTTTCGGTGAATTGATGTTGAATTCCAAACCTGCAAGTTCATGAATTTCCTTTTCCAATGAAACAAGTTTGCCGGAAAGAATTTCAGAAGATTCTTTCAAAGCAGATGTATCAAGAGTTACACCGGTTGCTTCCATTTCTGCCAGAACATAAATCAAAGGCATTTCAATATTATGGAACAAATCTTCTACTGATTCCTGTTTCAGCAGAGGTTCGAAGTAATCTTTAAGTTGCAAGGTTATGTCTGCATCTTCTGCAGCATATTCCGAAATCTGATTAAGCGGAACATTTCTCATGTTTCCCTGCTTTTTACCTTTCGGACCGATAAGCTCTTCGATTGATACGGTTTTATACTTCAAATATGTTTCCGCAAGGTAATCCATATTATGACGAAGTTCCGGATTGAGCAGATAGTGCGCAATCATTGTGTCGAAAAGTGGACCGGCAACTTTCACTCCATATTTTCTGAGAACAAGAATATCGAATTTTATATTCTGACCGATTTTCTGAATTTCCGGATTCTGCAGGGCAGGAGAGAAGCGGGAAACAATTTTCGTCGCTTCTTCTCTGTTTGCCGGAACCGGAACATACCAAGCTTCATTTTTGGTGATAGAAAACGACATTCCTACCAATTCTGCAGTCAGCGGGTCGATTCCGTCAGTTTCCGTGTCAAAACAGAAAAATTTCTGATTCGCCAAAATTGAGCAAATTTTGCTTATTTCTTCCTCATTATCAGCGATATGATATGTGTGAGGAGTGGACTTTAAGTCCGCGAGACTCGATTTTTTTTCAGCTTCCGTATTTTCGTCCGAAAAAATGGCAAAAAGTGAGCCTTGAACAGGACCAGATTTTACTTCTTTCTGCGGCTCTTGTTTAAATCTGTTAATAAAAGTTCTAAATTCTAATTCAGTATATATTTCGATTAGTTTATCTTCATTAACATTTTGCTTCTTGCAAGAGTTGGCATCAAATTCAATAGGAACATCAGTCTTGATTGTGGCAAGGAATTTTGAGAAACGGATTTGCTCAGCATTTTCTTCCACTTTCTTTTTCTGTGCACCTTTCAGTTTGTCTGTGTTCTCAAGAAGATTGTCTATACTTCCAAAATCGGCGAGAAGTTTCTGAGCTGTTTTTTCGCCAACACCAGGACAACCCGGAATGTTGTCAGAGCTGTCGCCCATCAAACCAAGCAAATCTATTACTTGTTCCGTAGAAGAAAGATTGAATTTTGCCAACACTTCCGGAACGCCCATAATGTCATATCCGCCGCCGTGCTTAGGTCTATACATATATATATTATCACCGACAAGCTGACCATAGTCTTTATCCGGCGTCATCATATATACGGTGAAACCTTTCTGTGCAGCTTGTTTGGATATAGTTCCGATTACATCGTCAGCTTCATATCCCGGAACTTCAAGAATTGGTATATTATATGCTTCGATAATATCTCTGATAATAGGAACAGATTGTCTGATCACTTCGGGAGTTTCTTCGCGCTGAGCCTTGTATTGTTCGAAGGCTTCATGACGGAAAGTCGTTCCTTTCGGGTCAAAAGCAACGGCAACATGGCTGGGATTTTCTTTTTTGAGAACATCTTCCAATATATTCACAAATCCGAAAATAGCCGAAGTGTTGAAACCTTTCGAATTGATTCGAGGGCTTCTTATCAGCGCATAATATGAGCGATAAATAAGCGCATAAGCATCTATAAGGAGTAATTTCATTCTTATGAATAGGTTTTTGTGTGACAAACTTCGGTAAATGTACAAAAAAACTAGCTTACTCGATACTTTTTGCTACTTTTGCGTATCGTTGATATTTTTATGAAAGATAGAAGTAAAATAGAGGAACCGGTAGCAGCTGCGTTTGCACGTTTCAACGAAGAGTTTGAATCATCTCTTCGCAGTGAAACTCGTCTGCTTCAGTCTGCCATTGAGCAGATATTGAATTCTACCGGAAAGCATGTAAGGCCATTGTTGGTGCTGCTCTCTGCCGAAGCTTGCGGTGGAGTAAACGATTCTACTTTAAATGCATCCATATTTCTGGAATTGCTTCATACAGCAACATTGATACATGATGATGTAATTGATGAGACAAAACAACGCCGAGGTGTTCCTTCGTTGAATGCCATTTTTGATAACCGTGTTTCTGTTTTAGTTGGAGATTATGTTCTTTCAACAGCTTTGATTCGTTCAATACAGACAGGAAATTTGCGTATTATCGGTATAGTTTCAAATTTGGGAAGAGACTTGTCCGAAGGAGAAATCAAGCAACTTGAAACAGCAGATGAAAGCATAATTGATGAAGACTGCTATATGCAGGTTATATTCAAGAAGACCGCAACACTGCTTTCTGCCTGTGCTGAGATTGGCGCAATTTCTGCTAATGCGACAGAACACGAAATAGAAATCCTGAAACGCTTTGGTGAATATTTAGGATACAGCTTCCAGATTAAAGACGATATATTCGATTATTTCCATGATTTGAATATCGGAAAACCGACAGGCAACGATATCCGTGAAGGAAAGATTACTCTTCCTTTATTATATGCATTACGGTCGGGTGGGGAAGAAGCTGAGATTTTCCGCCGCATAATTTTGGAAAAAGATTTCACTACTGAAAATATTGAATCTCTGATTGAGTTTGCCAAGGCAAAAGGTGGAATCGAATATGCTGAATCCCGAATGAGAGAATTTTATAACAAAGCGTTGGCAGAATTGGATTCTCTGAAAGATTCGCCGGCAAGACAAGGGTTGAAGGATTTGGCAGAATATGTAATAGAAAGAAAGAAATAATCTATTCGTTAAACAAAATAAGTTGACAAGAATGCAAGTGGTAAATCTTGAATCTTGTCAACTTATTTTTTATGTTCTCAGCATTTTTATTTACCAAGTCTTTTCTCAATATCCTGAACAAGGCTGCTTGCACCGATCCTGAACAAGTCGCTATTCAACCATTCTTCACCAAGAATTTCCTTTACAATTGTATAATAGTTCACAGCATCTTCTGCAGTTCTTATGCCGCCGGCAACCTTTATACCAATCTTATTTCCGGTCAATTCGTGATATTTCTTGATAACTTTACAGATTGTGTATGCAGCTTCCGGAGTTGCTCCAGGATAACCTTTGCCTGTAGAAGTCTTGATAAAATCAGCTCCAGAATATGCAGCAAGAATAGAAGCTTTACGGATATTTTCAGCGCTTACCAAAGCTCCGCTTTCAATGATTACTTTCATCTTTCCTTCGCGGCAACTTGATTTGATTTCTTCCAATTCATCGCAAAGTTCCTCGTAGTTCTCTTCAAGGAAATAGCCAAGATTGATAACTGTATCGATTTCATCGGCTCCTTCCATAACAGCCATTGCAGTTTCTGCAACCTTGATTTCTGTGAAAGTCTGTGAAGCAGGGAAGCCGCCACAAACTGAAGCAATATGAACTTTGTCAGCTCGCAAAGCCTGTTTTACTGTTTCCACAAATATTGGATAAACACAGATAGCAGCCACATTTGGAACATCAGGACGAGTTCCTTCATAGTCGTTCACACTCTCAACCATTTTCCACACGCTTTCTTTTGTGTCGATAGAAGTAAGTGTTGTAAGGTCGATACATCCATGAATTTTCTTCAAGACTTCCGGAGTGAAGTTTTCTCTTGCATGTTTATCAAGAATAGTAGTTACGGCTGTAGCTACTTTTTCATCACTTCCTGCAGCTTCAAATTTCGCGAATGATTCGTGATATTTGTCAGATTTAGGATTACCCAAACCATCTTCATAATCTTGAAATTGTTCCATAATCTTATTGTAGTTTATTATTGTTTATATGTCTTTCTTTATCTCTCTGAGTTTTCTTTGCCAGATTCTTTTCGAATGCAGCAGTAAGATCAATACCAGTCTGGTTGGCGAGGCATATCAAAACCCATAATACATCTGCCATTTCATCGGACAAATCTTTGTTTTTGTCACTTTCCTTGAAGGATTGTTCGCCATATTTGCGGGCAATAATTCTTGCCACTTCACCTACTTCTTCAGTAAGTATTGCCATATTCGTAAGCTCGTTGAAATATCGGACGCCGTAAGTTTTTATCCAATTGTCCACGGTTTCCTGAGCTTGTTTTAATGTGATTTCTGACATAGATGTTTTTTTAGGGGACGAGTTGACGAGTTAACAAGGTTATTATAGAATCTAAGATGATAACCTTGTCAACTCGTTCCCTTGTCCCCTCGTATCTGTTACTACTCTTTATTCTGCGAATCTATCAAAATAGTTACCGGTCCATCGTTCAAAAGCTCCACTTTCATATCAGCACCGAATGTTCCTGTCTGAACCTGTTTACCTAAATTAATGCTCATTTCATCGCAAAACTTCTCATACATCGGAATAGCAAAATCAGGTTTCGAAGCTTTGATATATGAAGGACGATTACCTTTCTTCGTTGAAGCGTGCAAAGTAAACTGACTTACCACAAGAATTTCTCCGTCAATGTCAGTAACCGAACGGTTCATTACACCGTTTTCATCGTCAAAAATTCTAAGCGCACAAATCTTCTTGCAAAGCCAGTCTATGTCTTCCTGCGTATCTCTGTCTTCAATACCGACTAGAATAAGTAAGCCTTTTCCAATTTTAGATTTCAAGTTTCCGTCGATAGTAACGGAAGCATATTTTACACGTTGAATAACTGTTCTCATGATTTCCTATATATAATAATTTAATTTTTTCTAGCTGTATTTATTATGTAGTTAGAGGAGTTAAAAGGAGTAATAGGAGTTAAAGCCAATACTAATTGTTTCAAAAATCTATCGGCTTTTAACTTCCTTGTGCAGCCTAGCTTTCATGTAACTTCTCATAACTCCTATAAATGTAATCAGATAAACTTGATTTATTAACTCATTACTTAGATAAACTCTCTTTAATGACTTTTGCTTTCGCTTCACCGACCACTTCTTTGAGATCTTCAAATGAAGCCTCCTTGATACGTTTCACACTTTTGAAGTGTTTCAGCAAAGCAGTTTTTGTTTTTTCGCCAACACCTTTTATCGTATCAAGTTCCGAGCGTGTCTGGTTTTTGCTTCGCTTATCTTTATGGAACGAGATGGCAAACCGGTGAACCTCGTCCTGCATTCGGGTGAGCAAATGAAACAGCGGACTGTTAAGCTGCATTCCAACTGTGACGGGAGGGAAGCCAAACAAAAGTTCTGCTGTACGATGTTTTCCATCTTTTGCCAAACCTGCTATCGGAATATTCAGATTAAGCTCGTCTTCAATAACTGAGCGGACAACTTCCATTTGTCCTTTTCCGCCATCGGTAATAATCAAATCCGGAAGAGGAAGATTTTCTTCTTTTGCCCTGCTGTATCTGCGTCGGACAACTTCCTTCATTGAAGCATAATCGTCAGGACCGACAACTGTCTTTATATTATATTTCCTGTAATCATTCTTCGATGGTTTCGCCATTTTGAATACAACGCAAGCTGCAACGGCATCACTTCCCTGAATATTCGAATTGTCGAAACATTCGATATGAACAGGCAATTTTGGCAAGTGCAACGCATCTTGAATCTCTTTCAGAAGTCTTGTGTTTCGCTGTTCCGGATTTAATTTTTCTGCTTGTTTCAGCTTGTCTATTTTATATTGCTTGCCGTTCATCTCCGAAAGTTCCAGCAATTTCTTTTTGTCTCCTCGTTGTGGAATGGTAAAGCTGACGCCTTCCATTTCTATATCTATTTCGAACGGAACAATAATCTCTTTTGCCCGACTTTTGAATCTTTCTCTCATCTCAACGATACCGAGAGCCAGAAGTTCTTCCTTTGTTTCTTCAAGACGTTTTTTATATTCGAAAGTGTATGCCTGAACAATTGCGCCATTACCAATATGCATATAATTAATGTATGCAGAATTGTCGTTTTCCGTAATAGAAAAAACATCCAGATTGTGAAGCATCGGAGGAACAACTGTAGATTTTGATCTGTAATTCTCGATAGCTTCGTATTTAAGTTTTACTTTCTGCGCTTCTTCAAACTTAAGTTCCGACGCTAGTTTCTGCATTTCGTCATAAAGAAGTTTGCTTACTTGGGAAATATTACCTCGGAGAATTTCCTTTATCTCGGAAATGTTTTGCTGGTATTCTTCCATTGTTTGCAAACCTTCGCACGGACCTTTGCATCGTTTTATATGATATTCCAGGCAGACTTTATATTTGCCTTCGCGAATACTTTCCGGAGTCAGCGAATGCTTGCAAGTTCGAATCGGATAAAGTTCCTTTATTAATTGCAGCATCAATTTTGCTGTGTAAACTGAAGGGTAGGGACCGTAATATCTTGAGCCGTCTCTGACGATATTCCTGGTTTGATATACTCTAGGAAAATATTCGTTCTTTACTACAATTGACGGATAAGTCTTGTCGTCTTTCAACAGGACGTTGTATCTCGGCCTGTATTGCTTGATAAGATTATTCTCCAAAAGGAGGGCATCTTCTTCCGTATCTACGACAATATATTTTATGTCCCGGATTTGTTTTACGAGGACTTTAGTCTTGTTACTGTCGTGCTCTTTGTTGAAGTAGGAAGATACACGCCTCTTCAAATTCTTGGCTTTTCCGACATATATAATAGTCCCGTTGCTGTCGAAGTATTGGTAGCATCCCGGCTTTTCCGGGATTACTGCCAATATGCTTTTTATATGTTCCGCAGATTCTTTGTTCATTTACTTTTTTCTGGTTTAAAATGCTATTATCAGCAAGTTATGTGTTCTTGTTAAAGTAATGTTTCACGTGGAACACATATGAGGTTTATCTGCCGAGAAGGACCAGCAAGATGTTTATATCGTTAGGAGATATGCCTGGAATTCGGCTTGCCTGGGCTATCGTCTCCGGGTCTATTCTCGTCAGCTTCTGTCTGGCTTCAGTCGATAATGATTGGATAGACATATAGTCGAACTTGCCTTTGATTCGTATATTCTCCAGACGGTTTATTTTGTCTGCGATTACTTGTTCGCGCTTAATGTAGCCGCTATATTTTATCAGGATTTCTGCAGCTTCAATAATTTCATCTTTTCTGCTTTCCGGAACTTTGTCCAACTCTGCTTTGAGTGCCGGAATCAATTCAGCAAGATTTGTAAGGTTGAGCTGCGGACGAAGAACCAAAGTCTCAAGTTTGCATCCGTGAGCAAGGGGAGTTGTTCCCAGCTTTTCCAAACCATCATTTATATATTGAGGTTTGATTGAATAGTTCGCACAGAAATTAATCAACGCATCGCGGCTCTCTTTTTTCTCATTTAGCAATCTATATCTGTCTGCTTTTGCCAAACCAAGATTGTATGATTTTTCTGTGAGTCGCATATCTGCATCATCCTGTCGAAGCAATATTCTGTATTCAGCTCTTGAAGTAAACATACGATATGGCTCGTCAACTCCTTTAGTCACCAAGTCGTCGATAAGCACTCCGATATATGCTTCGTCACGTCCGAGGATGAAAGGCTCTCCGCCGTGGCAATTAATATGAGCATTTATTCCGGCAACCAAACCTTGTCCGCCTGCTTCTTCATATCCTGTTGTTCCGTTTATCTGTCCGGCAAAGAAAAGATTCTTGATTTGCTTTGTCTCCAGATTATGGTTTAATTGTGTCGGGTCGAAGAAATCGTATTCAATTGCATAACCCGGGCGGAATATCTGGACATCGCGGAATGCAGGAATAGCCTGTAAAGCCCGAAGCTGAACATCAAGCGGGAGAGAAGATGAGAAACCGTTCAGATATAATTCTGTTGTGTTTTCACCTTCCGGTTCCAGGAACAACTGGTGTTGTGTCTTGTCTGCGAATGTTACAATTTTAGTTTCGATACTTGGGCAATATCTCGGACCAATACTTTTTATCTGTCCGTTGTAAAGAGGAGAATCAGGCAAACCTTCGCGCAAAATCTCATGGCAACGTTCGTTTGTGAAGCAAGTCCAGCAGCATAGTTGTTTCAGCTCACGATGTACATTATCCATATAGGAGAATTTGTGGAAATCATTTTCTCCTGGCTGCACTTCCATTTCATCGAAATGAACGCTTCGTGCGTCAATACGAACAGGTGTTCCCGTTTTCATTCTGTCGGATTTAATGCCGAGAGAAACCAGTTGCTCAGTCAAACCTGTAGCAGCAGGTTCGGAGATTCGTCCACCTTTTATTTGTGTACGTCCGATATGCATCAATCCGTTCAGGAAAGTTCCGTTTGTCAGAACAACAGCTCCGGCATGAAATTCCACGCCCATTCCTGTTTTCACACCAACAACACGATTACCGTCCATCAACAGCTCGTGAACCATATCCTGCCATATGGACAGATTAGGAGTGTTTTCCAAAATACCTCTCCAGCATTCGATGAAACGGGCACGGTCGCTTTGCGCTCTCGGGCTCCACATTGCAGGGCCTTTACTTCTGTTAAGCATACGGAATTGGATGGCTGTGCGGTCTGTCACTATACCCATCTGTCCGCCCAAGGCATCAATCTCTCTAACGATTTGACCTTTTGCAATACCTCCAACAGCCGGATTACAGCTCATCTGGGCAATCTTGTTCATGTCCATAGTGATGAGCAAAGTCTTCGAGCCTAGATTAGCTGCCGCAGCTGCTGCTTCACAACCGGCATGTCCGGCTCCTACAACTATTACATCGTAATTGAAAATCATCGTATATTTTTCTGTTTTTTATTCTTTTGCAAAGATAGTTAAGATGGAGCAGACAACCATTGCTCTTATTCTTTTTTATGGAATCCTCGGCGGGTAGCAGTGTTTGTGGTTTGTGGTATGAAATATCTTCGAACAAAAGTTTTGGAGGCTTCGAATCCGTTTTTTGCAGGACCGAACCCAATTTCGCGTGGGGCCGTATATATTTAGACGTAGGTCCGAACCTACAGGCGCGTAGGTTCGGACCTATAACTCCATATAACTCCTTCCTATAATATATAATCAGAATTTACATTCTTCCGGAAGTATGGCAAGAGCTTTGTTTTCGTTCTCTTCCATAATTTCTCTTTCTCCCGGACCTTTGTCGTTTATTCCGCAAAGATGAAGGATTCCGTGGATTATTGTACGGTGAAGTTCTTCGTTATATTCCGTATTGAATTTTTCAGCGTTAGTCTTCACAGTATCCAAGCTTATGAACAGGTCGCCGGATATTTTATTTCCGCTAGTATAATCGAAAGTGATAATATCCGTATAATAATCGTGCTGCAAATACTGGCGGTTTACTTCCAGTATTTTTTCATCAGAGCAGAAAATATAGGAAATATCTCCGGTTTTCTTTCCATGTGTTTCCGCCACTTTTCTCACCCATCCGCTCACTGCGTCCTGGTTTATGGCTGGAAGTTCTATGTCTTCGGAATAATAAAAAATTGCCATCTTTTTATTTGTTTGAAGTTTGATTCTGCGAAATTAATCTATTTCGTTTTGCTTTTCAAATCTTCCATAATTTTGTGTGATTTTTTATCTTTGAGCAAAGAAATTTGAGTTTTGATAGGTCCCTTTACATTTGTCATCTAAAAACCTTGTTGACTTGTCCCCTTGTTAACTTGTTACCTGAAAGTTGAGCTTGCGAAACTTGAATTATTTAACAATAAACTTTTATGATATGAAACGATTACTTTGGTTAACCATGCTTTGCTGTCTGTTTGTTTTGACAGCCCAAGCTTCAGATTATGTTTACAAGCGCAACATTCCTTATCGTGCGCAAATGCCCAATGCTTATGCCGACTCAATGTGCCGGTTGGATATTGCCAGTCCTGAAGGTGCAGCAAAATCTCCGGTTCTGGTGTGGTTTCATGGAGGAGGACTTACAGGAGGCAGCCGTGAAATTCCGGAAGAATTATTGAAAGAAGGTTTGATAGTTGTAGGAGTTGAATACCGTTTGTCGCCACAGGTGAAAACTTTGGAGATTGTTGATGATGCCGCTGCTGCAGTTGCATGGGTTTTCAATAATATTGGAGAATATGGAGGTGACACTTCTTCCATATATATTGCAGGACATTCAGCCGGAGGATATTTGGTTAATATGATAGGATTGGACAAATCGTGGCTGCAGAAATATAATGTAAACGCAGATTCGCTGGCAGGAATTATTCCTTTCAGCGGTCAGGTCATAACACACTTTGCCACCAGAAAGGAGCAAGGGCTGGAACCATTGCAACCAACTATTGACAGGACAGCTCCTCTGTATCATGTAAGAAAAGATTGCGCGCCGATTCTGATAATCTCCGGCGACAGAGAAAAAGAGCTCTTTGGCAGATACGAGGAGACAGCCTATTTCTGGAGAATGCTAAAACTTGTAGGGCATCCTGATGTTACGATTTACGAACTCGACGGTTTTGACCACGGAACAATGTGCCGCGCAGGTTTTCCGCTTGCCGTTGATTTCATCCGTCAGCATCAGTTGAAGAAATAATTTGCCATATTCAGGTCGCGTCTGTAGATTGTGATTCCAACTCTTTCAATATGCGATTTCAATCCGGCATTTTTTATTGCTTTAAAGTCGACAAGATCTATCATGAAAGGAATAAGAGATGCTTCGAATATTGCCAGAATTGAAGAAATATCATCCAAATTAATTTTCTCACCGATAATGGCGAGATCAATATCCGAACCTTTTTGGGGGCAGCCTTTGGCGCGAGAACCAAATAATACAGCTTCCTTCACTTTGGGGAAGCTGTATAAAATCCTATGGATTTCTTTCAGAGTTTCCTTGTCTAATCCTGTGTTACCAAATTCCCAAGCCATTCGTGAAGTTCTTTTAATTGGTCATAATATTTGTTTTGTATTTCCGAAACAACATGAAGCGAAACATCTTCGTAGTAAGAATGCGACATCATGTTGCGGTCGTTCAAAGCTTTCAGCCACGGCTTAGCATCCGAAATGAATCCGCATTGGAAAGCCTTCCTGATTGCATGTTTGGGCGATGAAACATGAAACCCTTCCGACTCCAGGTAATCCTTCAATGTTTTCCATCCGAGTTCGAAAGTGTACTCAAATGTTTGTATCAGTCCTGCCTGGAGCAGAAAATGATTCGGCTCGTTTTTAATAATAGTGATAGCTTCGGTAAGTCTGCCAAATGCTTTTGTGTAATAATTGAATCGTTGTTTCCATCTGATGTCATAATCTATTTCTTCTTTGACATCTTCTTTTTGTTCTTCTTCCATCTTTAATTTTTAGTCATGTAGTCATAAATGTCTTTTCTGTTTCGTCAGCTTCCGAAAAACAGATAAGCCAGACCAATTGAAGCCAGCGCTCCGGCAAGGTCTGCCAGTAAAGAGCATGAAACTGTGTATCGTGAATTTCGTATGCCGACGCTTCCGTAATATAAGGCAACCACATAAAAAGTCGTATCGCTCGAACCTTGAACGATTGAAGCCAGTCTGCCTACGAACGAATCCGCTCCGTAAGTATTCATCGCGTCAAGCATCATCCCGCGGGCACCGCTTCCGCTCAATGGTTTCATAAGCATTGTTGGCAAGGCTTCGACAAAATCGGAATTAAGTCCGACTGCTTCCACACAAAATCTTACTGCATCAATCACAAAATTCATCGCCCCCGAAGCTCGGAACACACCTATTGCCACCAGCACGGCTATAAGATATGGTATAATAGTTATTGCTGTTTGAAATCCTTCTTTTGCTCCTTCAATAAAAGTTTCATAAACGTTTATACGTTTTCTGATGCCACTGACAATAAATCCACAAATGATGGAGAACAGGAGAGTGTTGGCAAAAACTGTGGAATAAAGAGAAACTTCCTCTTGCGGCATTGAGCGGAACAGAACCACCAAACCTCCGATTAATGTTATCAGACCGCCGAAAAACAATATCAGATTCTTCTGCAGGATATTTATTCTTTGCTTGAAGCATACGGCAAGAATCGCAATGAGTGTTGAAGTGAAAGTTGCCAGCATAATTGGCAAGAACACGTCCGAAGGATTTGCCGCGCCAAGCTGGGCACGATACATCATTATGGTAATCGGTATCAGTGTCAGCCCCGACGCATTTATGCAAAGAAACATAATCATCGGATTGCTTGCCGTGTCTTTATCCTTATTGAATTCCTGCATTTGCTGCATTGCTTTCAATCCCATCGGAGTCGCAGCATTGTCAAGTCCGAGCAGGTTTGCTGAAAGATTCATGAATATCGAACCCGTCACCGGATGCTCTTTGGGAATCTCCGGAAATAATTTGCAGAAAACAGGAGAAGCAAGTTTGGCGAAAGCCTGGATAACTCCGCCTCTTTCTCCGATTTTCATAATGCCGAGCCAGAGAGAAAGTACGCCGGTCAGACCGATTGAAATCTCAAATCCTGTTTTTGCCGACGAGAACGTGTTGTTGATAATCTCAGTGAACACATTTGTATCTCCGAGAAAAACAAGCTTTCCCATTGCCACCACAAAAGCAATCAGAAAGAACCCAATCCATATATAGTTCAATACCATTTTTTAAGCATTTTAGTCTTATGATTGCAAATGTAAGTTATTTATACAGACGAGAAAAATAAAAAAGCAGCAAACGCATTAGCATTTGTGCTTACTTCTTTGTGGAGAAAAACACACCGATAAGAATCAGGGCAACTCCGACTATTGCATAAACCGTAAGTTTCTCATCCAGGAAAATTGAAGCTGCGACAGTGGTGAAAAGAGGATTCATATAAAGATAATTTGATGCTTGTATTGCGCCTAGCTGTTTTAGGATAATACTCCATGTGACAAAGCAAACCAACGACGCTAACACTCCGAGAAAGAAGAGGTTCATCCAAACTGCCGGATTTGCAAAATTTTCTGCTGAAAAACAGAACGGTTTTATTAAAAATGACGGTAAAACCGTAAGTAGTCCGTAAAAGAAAACTTTTCTGGTAATAAATGTGGAATTATATTTTCCGGACAGCTTTCTTATAATAAGACTATAGAAAGACCATGACAATGCAGCAGCAAGTGTCAGCAAATCTCCTATCGGGGACAGTTGTAATATGAAGCTGCCGTTGAATATCAACAGTCCGACTCCAATCAAAGCAATTACTGAACCGATAATAATATGCCGGTTCACTTTTTCCTTTTTGTCGGTGAGCAATGACAACATTGTTGTCAGCAGCGGAGTCATACATATAATGAATGCAACATTTGTAGTTTGTGTATAACTTAAAGCTGTGTTTTCAGTCAGGAAGTAAAGGCTTCCTCCGGTAAGGCCTGAAAAAAACAGAAGCAATTCGTCGCGCCAATTTTTGGCAAACAGCTTTGCCGGAGAAATAAACCAAATGCCGATGTAGGCAACAAGGAAACGGAGAAGAAATATCTCGTGTGGCTGCATACCATTTTCGATGAGAACTTTTGTAGATATGAAAGTTGTTCCCCAAACAGCAACAGTAAGTATCGCCAATATGTGATACAGTTTTGGGGATTCTTTTGTGGGCAGTAGATTATTCATGGTTGTAAGTATAAAAACAAGGCAAAATTAGTGATTAAATCTTCATTTTTCATAATTTTGCTCTGTTATGTCAATTTTGTTAACTCCGGAAATTTTGATGACATTCACTCAGTGTTTCCTTTGAAATTTCTTTATATAAATCAATAAAACAAAATATCTCTTATGAATAAAGTAAGCACTATCATTTCGGCTGCGGCTTTGTCTTTTGCCGGAATTACCGCAAATGCCGAGAATAAACCCAACATTATAGTATTCCTTGTTGATGATATGGGATTGATGGACACATCACTGCCTTTTGTAGTTGATGAAAACGGCAATCCAGTGGAGCAGCCACTTAACAGATGGTACAGAACTCCGAATATGGAAAGACTAGCCGAAACGGGAATCCGTTTCTCAACTTTCTATGCTCAGAGTGTGAGCTCGCCTTCGCGCACTTCGCTGATGACCGGACAGAATGCCACCCGGCACAGAACTACAAACTGGATTAATTCCGAATCAAACAACCGAACTCCATACGGACCGCGTGAGTGGAACTGGAAAGGTATCGATTCGAGTGTTTTCACTCTTCCGCGTTTATTGCATACTCAAGGTTATAAAACCATACATGTGGGAAAGGCTCATTTCGGATGTATCGGCAGTGAAGGCGAGTTTCCTCAGAATATAGGATTCGATGTAAATATCGCAGGTTCGTCTATCGGCCAGCCCGGAAGTTATCTTGGAGAGGAAGGATATGGAAATATTGCCGGATATAAACCAAGAGCGGTTCCGGGGCTTGAGAAATATCATGGTTCGGAAACTTTCCTGACCGATGCGTTGACTCTTGAAGCCAAAGCTGAAATGGATAAAGCTATAGCCGAGGGAAAACCTTTCTATCTGAATATGGCTCATTATGCCTTGCATGCTCCTTTTATGGCAGACAAGCGTTTTCTTTCGCACTACGAAGGCGATGCTTCGAAGAGCGATGCTGCAAAAGCATTTGCAACTTTAGTGGAAGGAATGGATAAATCCCTTGGCGAAATAATGGACTATCTTGTTGAGAAAGGCGTTGCCGAAAACACTCTTATAATATTCCTTGGTGATAATGGCGGTGATGCTCCTTTAGGACCGGCACGTGAATATGCTTCTTCTGCTCCTTTACGTGGAAAGAAAGGTACGGAGTTCGAAGGAGGAATGCGAGTGCCATTCATCATTTCGTGGGCAAAACCAAATGCAAAAAACAAATTGCAGAAAGCTTTCCCGGTTGCTTCCGGTAAAGTGCAGACTCAGATGGGAACGATAATGGATGTTTATCCTACGCTTGCTTCTTTGAGTGGAGCTGAGATTCCGCAATCTCATGCTGTGGACGGACAGAATCTTAAGCCGCTTCTTCAGGGAAACAGTTCTGCCGAAAGAGAAAATGTTTTCCTTATGCATTTCCCGCACAGCCATCGCGGAAGTTATTTCACCGTTTATCGTGAAGGCGACTGGAAAATAATTTATTATTATAATCCTGAACATCCCGAACGTCCGGAGTGTCTTCTTTATAATCTCAAAGACGACCCGTTTGAGAAGAATGAACTTTCAGAAACAAATCCTTCCAAGAGAAATGAAATGTTGAAGACGATGATTGCGCGTCTCGAAAAAGAAGGCGCTCTTTATCCTGTGGATTTCGAAGGCAATGTTGTGAAACCGGATTTGGATTACTTCTTGAGTAAGTAAGTTTTATAAACAAGTTGACAAGAGTTCTTTCCCTTGTCAACTTGTTTCCTCGTTAACTTGTATCTGTTATAATTTGTAAATACAATTTCTTTTTACTAACATTGTGGAACATTAGCTAAAAAGGGAAGTAGTATGTCGGCAATGATGAGTTTTAGCGATATATATACATTATATTATAAGCGTTCACTTATGTTCGTAAAGTCTTATGTACGTTACGACCAGGTTGCTGAAGATATTACATCCGAATCTTTGATACAGTTGTGGGAAACGATGAAGGTGGAAACGGTTGAACGTCCTTTGGCTTTGCTTATAACAATTCTCCGTAATCGTTCGCTGAACTACCTGAAGCGTCAGGAAATCAAACTTGAGGTGATGGAGAATATATCTTCTGTTCAGATAAGAGATATAAACTATCGTATAATGAGTCTTGAGGCATGTGCCCCGTCGGCTATTTATACAGATGATATAAATCATATCATTAATAAAACTCTCAATTCTTTACCAGAGCAGACACAACGCATTTTCCGTATGAGCCGTTATGAGCAAATGCCGGTCAAGGAAATTGCCGAGAAGATGGGTGTCTCATCAAAAACTGTGGAATATCACATCACTAAAGCCCTTAAGGAACTGCGTATTTCTCTGAAGGATTATTTACCTATGGCACTTTTCTTTTTCAAGGAAATTATTTAGCAGATTTATCACGATGAAAAATCGTAGTTTGGCAGTCGTATCCATATTATTTGAAACATATAGGCTTTTAGCTCCCACTTCATATAAAACCTTTAATCTTATATGTTTAGTCCAGCGAAATTTGAATACTTATAATAAAGGAACCATATAAAAAGGGATATACATTATATCTTGTTCTTTGATAAAATCTTTCGTGTAAATCAAATATTTATCAGCTATTCTTGAAGAATATTTTTTGCAGAATTCATCAAGAGAACTATGGGTCTTATATCCGGATGATTTTACTTCAATAGGACATATTTTGTTTCTTCTGCTAATAAGAAAATCTATTTCATAACTGTGTTTGGAGTCTTTTTGGAACGTGTAATCTCAAGGTTGATAAGTAACTCTTTTCTTTTATCAGGATTAATATCTCCAACAATATTGTTTGTATAATATCTTAATACGCCTCTACTTAACTGAGATGGAATAGCCATAAATAGTTGTCCTAATTTACCTGAAGGATCAATTTTCATAAAATCGTCATAGTAAAGTTGTATTATGTTGCGCTTGATTTGATCAACCTTAGATAAATTATTGGTATTTAAGTATTCATTGATAGCTTGAGGCATTCCTCCAATTAACATATACAATCTTAAATCCCTTTGTTTAGAACGATGGCTGATTCCTAATGGCATTTTATTTTCGAAGAATTGTTTAATAAAAGGGTATGAAACATTGTCGTTTATGGCCCAAAGGAATTCCTCAAAATCCAATGGATACATATCAATGCGTTTTTCCTCGCTAGGAATAGTTATATCCTTTGTATTTTGTTTTATGCTTATTAGGGAACCTGTTTCAATATAATGATAACGGCCATCTTGTACTAAATATTTGATAGCTTGTCTTGCATGCGGACATTTTTGAACCTCATCAAAAATGATTAAAGATTCTCCCTCATACAGAACAACGTTAAAAATAGTCTGTAATTGCAGGAATAATATATCAAGATTCATCAGATTACTGAATAGTTTTTTTATGCTATCAGGCGTTCTGTTGAAATCGACAAGTATATAAGATTTGTATTCATTCTTTGCAAATTCTTCAACAATGGTTGATTTCCCAATACGTCTTGCTCCTTGTATTAGTAGTGCTGTGGTTCCATTATCTTCTTGTTTCCACTCTAAAAGTTTAGAGTAAATTTTTCGTTTAAATATTCTTCTCATATTCAATGCATTTGTTACAAAAATATATGTTTTTATGATTTCCCCGAAATTTTTTCACTGCAAAAAGCCGATTTCCCCGAAATTTTTTTCTCGTAAAAAGCCGATTTCCCCGAAATTTGATTGCTGTTATTTTTTTAAGCATATGGGAAATATAAGTTTCTTAAGTTTCGCATGTGTTATAATTTATGGAGTTACAGGAGTTAAAAAAGGAGTTATAGGAGTTAAATGCCAATACTATTTGTATCTAAAATCTATCGGCTTTTAACTTCCGGGCTATGCGAAGCATAGTCATAACTCCTAAAAGTTGAGCTTGCGAAACTTGAAATATTCAGATATTGTCTCAATTTCTTATTTTGCGTATCTCTCTATACAGGAAGTTCCCGACGAGATGTTTCACCATTCTTTCAACATTTTGATTGTCAGCTGATTCATGTGATTTAAGAACATTATTTAACATTGTCGCCATTTTATTATATAATTTCACGATATTTCCTCAAAATCACAAGAATTGATTGCAAATCAGATTGGTAAACATGTGGTGAAACTTGCTCTTGGAAACTTACAGTAATATATTCAAGTTGGGGATTATTCAGAATTTTCATGCCGGTGTTTTTCCTGAAATACTTGACATTTCTGAGAAAACATCGGCATGTTTTTATGGAAATCCTGCTTCCTTTCTTCAAACAAAAAAAATTTTCTATTTTTTTCATTTTTTGTTTAGGGATGTCTTTTCATGAATTGTCTTATATATAGAAACGGAAAAAAGAATATAATGGATAAAGATTTATTATACCGTTACATATCCGGTAATATCAGTGATGTTGAAGCAGAAAAAGTAGTTGAATGGCTTGACGAAGACGAGAAAAACGTAAAAGAATTTATGGCTTTGCACCAGCTTTACAATATAACTGTAATGAATCAGGAAGAAGAGAAAGCAAGTGCAAAGAAAAGTAGAAGGTTCTTTTTACCAAATTCTATTAAATATGACTTGCTTAAAATTGCGGCGGCAGTTTTATTGGTATTAGGCGGTCAGGCTTTGTGGTCTTCAATGAATAAAGAAACTGTTGATACACCAGAATATTATCAGACATTGATTGTTCCGGCAGGACAGAGGGCGGAAGTTGTGTTGCCGGATAGCACAAAGGTGTGGCTGAACGCTGATTCACGTTTGGTATATCCGATATCTTTCAATACTAAAAGCAGAACAGTTGAATTGGAAGGTGAAGCTTATTTTGATGTTAAGCGCAATGACAATTCTCCATTCATTGTTCATACATCAAAAATAGATGTTAAGGTTTTGGGTACTGAGTTTAATGTAAGAGCATATCCGGAACAATCAGAGTCGGAGGTCGCTTTGCTTCGAGGAAGTATAGAATTGAACAGCCCAAACAGTTCTGCAGTTTACAGAATGAAACCTGGAGAACAGGTAAAGATAAAAGATAACCATTATTTATCATCAGCAATAGTCGATAATGACTATTTCAAATGGA
The DNA here is from genome assembly GCA_034091205.1 of Parabacteroides sp. Classification (GTDB taxonomy): domain Bacteria; phylum Bacteroidota; class Bacteroidia; order Bacteroidales; family Tannerellaceae; genus Parabacteroides. The sequence goes on from JAXDRC010000062.1 coordinate 60,212, forward strand.
AAGAAGGTTTGATTTGCTTTAAGGATGAGTCTATTCAAGATATAATGACAAAATTGTCTTTGTATTTTGATATAAACATAAGAGTTGAAAACACGGGATTGAAAACAGAACGATATACGGGAAAGTTCCGTTCGAAAGACGGTGTTGAGCAAGTTCTTAAGGTTTTACAGCTTGAGCATAGATTCAGATATGTTAAGGATAATGAGATGAATGAGATAATAATTGAATAAATAACAGCTTATGTGAAAGGACAAATAAAGAAAATCCCGAAAAATGCTGCCACATTTTCCGGGATAAAAGGTCAGTATTCTGACTAAACGGGAATATAATCAGAAATACAAACATCTAACATTACAAATTTATGAAAAAAAAGTTGATAAGGGTATCTAATGCCTTGTTGTTAACCGAATTTAAGCACATTTTTAGAGTCATGAAAATTACTTCTCTTTTGGGATTTGTATGCGTTGCCTCGGCTTTTGCTACACCAATGGACGCGCAAACAATGCGTGTTGACATTTCTGCAAACCAGGCTCCTGCTAAAGAGGTGATTAAACAAATCGAAGAACAAACCGATTATCTTTTTGTATATAATAAAAAAGTTAACCTTAATAATAAGGTAACGTTAGATGCTTCGGATATTACAGTTGCTGAAGCTCTTAACAGTATTTTCTCCGGCACTGATATTGTCTATGCAATGGAAGGAAACAACATTTTGCTTATGAACAAGAAGGAAGATTCTGTTCAGCAAAGTGGAAAAACAAAGCAAATCACAGGAACTGTGGTTGATGCTTCAGGTATTCCTGTTATCGGTGCTAATGTTATGGTGAAAGGTACTACAAACGGAACGATTACTGATATGGATGGTAAGTTTGTGTTGGAGGTTCCGGAGGGGGCGGTTCTTGAGGTTTCTTATATTGGATATTTGTCACAATCTGTAAAAGTAACAGATGATAAAGTTTCTGTTACTTTGAAGGAGGATACTCAGAAGTTGGATGAGGTTGTTGTTGTGGCTTTTGGTACACAAAAAAAATCAAATCTTACAGCTTCTGTAGCTACTGTTGATGCGGAAGCATTAACAAATAGACCTGTTGCTAATGTTTCGCAAGCTTTACAAGGTATTTCTCCGGGGTTAAATGTATTAGCTGCAAATGAAGGTGGTGCATTAAATAGTAATCCGTCAATTAATATTCGTGGAACAGGTAGTATCGGTGAAGGTTCAAGCTCTGCTCCATTAGTGTTGATTGATGGTGTGGAAGGTGATATGAACTTGATTAATACACAAGATATTGAAAATATCTCAGTGTTGAAAGATGCAGGAGCATCTGCTATTTATGGGTCTAGGGCTGCTTTTGGTGTTATCCTGATTACTACAAAAAAAGGAAAAGAAGGAAGAACAACTGTAAATTATAATAATAATTTCAGATGGGCAACACCTACAAAGTTACCGTCTTTCCTCGATTCTTATTCTTTTAATACTTATTTTAATGAAGCTGCGGCAAATGCTGGTTTGGCAGCTGTATATTCTCCTGAAGTAATGGAGAAAACAAAACTGTTTATGGAAGGAAAAATTCCTTATGGAACAGAATATGATGATAATGGTATTTGGAAAAAAAATATGGAATCTTGGGGTAATACGGAATGGTTTGGTGTTTATTATAAAGACTGGAGTTTTTCTCAAGAACATAATTTAAGTATTAGTGGTGGTACAGACAAAGCAAATTATTACATTTCAACGAATTTCCAAGATTTAGGAAGTGATCAAAATTATGGAAATGAAGATTATAAACGCTATACATTTAATGCAAAAATAAATACAAAACCATTTAAATGGTTAGATGTAAATGCAAATCTTAAGTTCTCAAGAAAAGATTATCAAGCACCATCTTATCAGATGAATCAGGTATATTATCATAGTATGCCAAGACGTCGACCTTCAAACCCTTTGTATACTCCAGATGGTCAATTTAATAAAGAATCTCAATTAAATGAGATTGATCATGGTGGTATGTATAATGATGACCTTGATATTTTCTATCAGCAGGTTCAATTGGTTTTTACTCCATTAAAAGATTGGAAAATTTTTGCAGAAGGAAATTTTCGTTTTGATCGTTCTGAAAAACATACAGATGTTCAAGTAATTTTAGAAAGAAAAGAGGATGGTTCATACTTTCCTATGGATAGAGATGATGGTTTGGGTGGACGTTCTTATGTAAAAGAGGAAACGGGACGAACAAACTATATAAATCCCAATATCTATACTCAATATAATAAAAGCTTCAAATCTGGTCATAATTTAGCTCTAATGGCAGGTTTCCAGGCGGAATTAAATAGATATAAATCAATCTTTGCACAACGAGATGGTATTATAGCTCCTGAAGTTCCTTCATTAGGAAATACAACATCTACAACATCTTATAGTATGGGTAGTACCATTTATGAGTGGGCAACTGTGGGTTTCTTTGGTCGAGTAAACTATGATTATCAAGGTAAATACTTGGCGGAAGTAAACTATCGTTATGATGGAAGTTCTCGATTTAATCGAGAACAGCGATGGAATAGTTTTCCATCTTTTTCATTAGCTTGGAATATGGCTAGAGAATCTTTTATGGAGGATAGCCAAGATTTTCTTAATATGTTAAAGATTAGAGCTTCGTATGGTAATTTAGGAAATCAGGCAACTAAAGAAATTTATCCATTCTATACAGCTATGGATTTGAAACAGGGTGGAGGTAGCTGGTTGATTAATGGTCAAAAGCCGAATATTGCGAATCCGGCAAAACCTATTTCTCCATTTTTAACATGGGAAACGGTAACTTCATATAACTTGGGTTTGGATTTTGGTTTATTTAATAACAGACTGAATGGTACTTTTGAATATTATTGGAGATATACTAATGATATGGTTGCTCCAGGAGAAGAAATTCCAAATACAGCAGGAGTTGCTTCTCCTTATACTAATAATGCACAAATGCGTACTAATGGTTGGGATTTAAATATTGGTTGGAGAGATGTTTTAGATTCAGGATTAAGTTATGGAGTAAACTTTGTTTTATCAGACAATCAATCAAAGATTTTGAAATATCCAAATGCAACAAAAACTATTTTTAATTCTGATGGAACTAATCGTTATTACGAAGGTGCAATGTTAGGAGATATTTGGGGATATGAAGTAATTGATTTGGCTAGAAATGAGGAGCAAATGAAAGATCATTTAGCAAGTCTGCCTAATGGAGGTCAGGATGCTTTGGGTTCAAATTGGGCTGCTGGTGATGTTATGTATGCAGACTTGAATAATGATGGAAAGATTGATGGAGGAAAAGGTGTTGTTGGGGATTCTGGTGATAAAAAGATTATCGGAAATAATACACCTCGTTACAATTTTGGTTTGACATTGAATGCTGCATATAAAGGTTTTGACATTAGTTTATTCTTCCAAGGAACAATGAAGCGTGATATGTGGTTGACAGGATTGTATTTTTGGGGAGCTGATAACGGATATTGGCAGTCAACGGCTTTGAAGGAAACGATGGATTACTTTCGTCCTGCTGATACTGACAGCTATTTCGGTCCAAATGTTGATGGTTATTTACCTCGTCCGTTGCTTCAAGGTGATCAAAAAAATAAACAGACCAGTACAATGTACTTACAAAATGCAGCTTATATGCGTTTAAAGAACTTACAAATTGGTTATACGTTCCCAAAAGAATTGATGAGTCGAATCAATATTAGTAATTTAAGAGTTTTCTTGTCTGCGGATAACGTATTTACAGTAAGTGGTTTGAAAGCAGATGCGTATGATCCCGAAGTCTTGAATGGATATAATGTAGGTTCAGGTAAAGCTGCTCCTTTAAAAACTACTATTTCTTGTGGATTAAGTGTAACACTTTAACAAAAATAAATATGAAGAATTCATTATTATATATACTATCTAGTATTAGTATTTGTTTAGTTTCTTGTAATGATTTTCTAGATAGAGAACCATTGGATAAAATAACACCGGAAATTTATTTCTCTACATCAGAGCAATTAGGAGCCTATTCTATAGGGCAATATGAAAATTTTAATGCTTCAACAGGTGGAGGTTATAATCTGGGTGTATTTAAAATAGATGATAATACTGATACACAGACTGCAACAGCTGGTGATCAGGACCGGTGGGTACCAGGTATATTGAAAGTTAGTGATGGGGATGGCGGTTGGACTTTTGATAAAATCTATAAAATAAATTATTTCTTTGATAATGTTTTGCCAAAGTATGAAAAAGGAGAAATTTCAGGTAGTGATGGTGATATAAAACATTATATCGGAGAAATGTATTTCTTACGAGCCAAAGAATATTTTGATAAAGTAAAACGTTTTGGAGATTTTCCTATTATAAAACATGTATTACCATTAAGTGATAAGCAAGGTTTAATAGATGCAAATAGAAGATATCCGATGAATGAAGTGGGTCGGTTTATTTTATGTGACTTAGATTCTGCTGCTATGTTGATGGGAAATTCTGCTCCTGATGATAGTAAAAGAAATCGACTTACAAGGGATGCTGCTCTTTTGTTTAAATCAAGAGTTGCTCTTTACTTAGGTTCTTGGCTACAAAATTTTAAAGGTACAGCTTTTGTTCCTGGAGGAAAAGGTTGGCCTGGAGAAAAGAAAGAATATAATAAGGAATTTAGTATTGATATTGATAAGGAAATAGAATTTTTCTTAACAGAGGCTATGACATCTGCGAAGGATATCGCAGAAAGAATTCCTTTAGAAAGAAACAACCAATCAGATTATCATACTAGTTCTAATCCTTATGTGTTAATGTACACGGATAAAGATTTATCATCTTATCAAGAAGTCCTATTTTGGAGGGCAACCAGTTTGATTTCTGGTGGCTTAGGATATGGTTGGGCTCACAACAAAGGTGGATCTGGAACAGGCTATACAAAGGGATTTATAAACAGTTTTCTTTGTAAGGATGGTTTACCTATATATGCCTCTAATTTATATAAAGGAGATGATAATCTTGTTAGTGTTAAGACTGATAGAGATAATAGATTGGTTCAGTTTATGAAAGGAAAAGATGAAGTACTTTCTATTCTTTCTGATGGTAGTTATGCATATACTCCGGCACCAATTCTATTAACAACAGCAGAGTATAAATCGGTAACAGGTTATGATTTAAAGAAAGGTTTAACCATGTCTCCGGATGATAAAACTGGTCCTATTCAGGAGTCAGGTATTATTGAATATCGTGCAGCTGAAGCTTATTTAAATTATATAGAAGCATGCTATTTGAAAAATAAGAATATTGATTCTTATGCAGAAAAATATTGGATTGCAATAAGAGAAAGAGCTGGGATTGATACAGACTTTAGAAAAACAATTCAAGCTACAGATATGAATAAGGAAACAGGATTGTTATCAGCTTATACAGCAGGAAAACTTGTTGACGCAACTTTATATAATATTCGTAGAGAAAGATCTTGTGAATTAATGTCTGAAGGTTTTAGATGGGATGACTTACGACGCTGGCGATCAATGGATCAGATTATCAATAATAAATTTGTTGTTGAAGGTTTTAAGTTATGGGGAGAAATGAAAACTTGGTATAATGATTCTGATGGTAAGACTTTGCTTATTTATGAAGGTGATGGAAGTTCTAAAGGTGCTAATGTTTCAAGTCCGGTTTTAAGTGAGTATTTGAGACCTTATCAAGTTATTCACGAAAATAACAATTTATATGATGGTTATGGCTGGCTTGCGGCTAATTACTTATCACCAATAGGTATGAGTCAGTTTAATATTACATCTAATACAAATAATGGAGGATTAGATTATGCTGTTTCTCCTTTATATCAAAATCCTGGTTGGCCAACAGTTGCTGGTGGATCTGCTGAGAATGTAGAAGGATTCTAAATATGTTTTTTTACATAAAATGAAGATAAAATGTATATTGTGTGGTTTTGTTTTGAGTGTATTTCCTTTTTGGGGGTATACCCAAAACAAAGCTCCTTATAAAAATCCTAATCTTCCGGTAGAAGAGCGAGTGAAAGACCTTTTGCAGCGTATGACGTTGGAGGAAAAGGTGGATCAGCTGAATATGAAAAGCCTTAAGGTCTTGAAAACGGATAAGAAAGGAGAAGTAACCGACAGCTCTTTGGTAAAGCTCTTTGCCGGTCGCAGTATAGGCTGCTTGGAGAGTCCGTTTGTGGAGCATGGAAAAATAGCTGCTTATTCGGAAGCAGCCGACCATTATTTGCGTACACAGACTCGTTTAGGAATTCCGGCTATTCAGATAGCCGAGTGTCTGCATGGCCAGATGGCTTTGGGGACAACAATTTTCCCGCAGGCAATAGGCTTGGGTTCAACTTGGAATCCGTCCTTGATTAAGGAAATGGCTTCGGTGATTGCCGAAGAGGCAAGTCTTTCGGGCGTAGATCAGGCTTTGTCTCCACTCTTCGACTTGGCACGCGATCCGCGTTATGGACGTGTGGAAGAGTGTTATGGCGAAGATCCTTATCTGGTGAAGGAAATGGGTGTAGCTTTCGTAACCGGCATGCAGGGCGAACCGGAAGTAACACGGACGCATATTCCGGAGGGCAAGATGGCTTGTACCGGTAAACATTTCATTGCTTATTCCGTGCCGGAAGCCGGTATCAATTTGGCACCGTCTTTAGTGGGTGAGCGTACGTTGAGAGAGTTACATTTCTATCCGTTCGAACATGTCGTGAAGAAGGCCAATCTGTATAGTCTGATGCCGGGCTATCATGAAGTGGATGGCATTCCGGTACATGCCAACCGTTGGCTGCTGACGGATGTTCTTCGTAAGGAGTGGGGATTTAATGGTTATGTTTTTTCTGACTACGGAGCTGTTGGCATGCTGGATAACTTCCATTTTACTGCCAAAGATAAATCCGAGTCGGCGATGCAGGCCATTACAGCAGGTGTTGATTTGGAAGCTCCCGGTCGCTATGCTTATGGAGAGTTAGAGAAATTGGTGGAAAGCGGAAAGCTGCCGGAAGCAGTGGTCGATTCAGCGGTGGCCAATGTCTTGCGTGTGAAATTTAAATTGGGTTTATTCGAGCGTCCTTATCGTGTGCCAGCTCGTCTGGCGTCCAAAGTGCATAAGCCGGCAAGTATTGCTTTGTCTCAGCAGATAGCCGAAGAATCAATGGTCTTGCTGAAAAACAAGGATCATATTCTTCCTTTAGATAAGAAGGTGTTAAAGAAGATAGCCGTTATCGGTCCGAATGCGGATAAAGTACAGTTTGGCGACTACAGTATCACCAAGAATAATGATTATGGTGTAACCGTATTGGAAGGTATTCGGAATTATGTAGGAAAAGAAGTAGAAGTTACTTATGCCGAAGGCTGCGGAATTACTTCTTTGTCGAAAGACGGCTTTGACGAAGCGGCTCGCTTGGCGAAGGAAAGTGATGTTGTCGTTTTGGTATTAGGCGGAACGAGTGTCATTTATTCCGGTATCGGCTGGGGTGATGCCAATTCCAAAGAAATCAATACTTGTGGAGAAGGTTATGACCGTAATGAATTGAACTTTCCAGGTGTTCAGCCGGAATTGTTGGATTTGATAGCCAAACAGGGAAAACCGGTTGTATTGGTGATGGTAAACGGCCGTCCTTATACGATACCAGAAGAAGTTGAAAAGGTTGATGCTGTCTTGGAAGCGTGGTATCCAGGTGAAAAGGGAGGCGATGCGGTCTGCCGTGTTTTGTTTGGCGAAGTCAATCCTTCCGGCCGTCTGCCGATGACTTTCCCGAAAACAACCGGACATATTTCGATCTATGCCAATCATAAACCATCCGGAAAAGGTTATTACCGCCATCGCGGAACTCCGGAGAAACCGGGGCGTGATTATGTATTCTCTTCACCGGATCCGTTATTCTGTCTCGGTTACGGTTTGAGTTATACCACTTTCGACTATTCCGACTTGAATGTATCGAACAATCTGGTTGCTGCGGATGAAGTCAAGATTACTTGTAAGGTTAAGAATACCGGAAAACGTGCCGGAGCAGAAGTTGTACAGCTTTATATCCGTGATAAGGTCAGCAGTGTAACGACTCCGATGAAAGCCTTGAAAGGTTTCAGTAAAGTTTATCTGAATCCGGGCGAGGAGAAAACCGTTTCCTTGTCTGTTCCGAAGGAGGATTTGATGCTGTGGAACAGAGCGATGGAACGTGTACTCGAACCGGGAGACTTTGAGGTTTATGTTGGTGCTTCGGTTGAGGATATCCGATTGAAAGGAGAATTAACAATAGATTGATTTTAACCTATTGGCTGAATAAATTAGTGCATATTTAATTCAGCCAATAGGTTTTTGACTAAATACTTCTGAATTAAGAAATCATATAGATAGAAACTGTTCCTAAGTTATATAATTCTGGAACTACTCCACTTTGTGGAATATAACCATATTTGTTTACTAAATAATTTGTAAACGATTTGCAGATATTGAGATATTTTACAATATTGCACATATTTTATGTATATATGAATTAGTTATTAATCTGCAAAATTTTTATTATATATAGCTTTTGATAATTTTTAATTTTGCTGATAATTGCTCGAATAATTGACAATAAATCCCAAATATCATGTCCCCAAACTACCTATTAATCCCAATTACAGCATTAGCCTTCTCTTCCTGCACAGGTCAGAAAGAGAGTAAGGAACAGATGCAGAAACCTATGAATATCATCTATATAATGTCGGATGATCATTCATATCAGACAATCAGTGCGTATGACAAGAGATTTATTAATACGCCTAATATTGACCGTATAGCAAACGAAGGTGTACGTTTTACTAACAGTTTTGTGGCAAATTCCATAAGCGGACCGAGTCGTGCCTGTATGCTGACAGGAAAACACAGTCATGCCAATGGTTTCACAGATAATAGTGCGGTTTTTGATGGAAGCCAACAGACTTTTCCTAAACTGTTGCAGAAAGCCGGTTATGAAACTGCGGTTATCGGTAAATGGCATCTTTCGTCAGCTCCTACCGGATTTGACTATTCGGAAATATTGATTGGACAGGGAATTTATTATAATGCCCCGTTTATAAAGAATGGAGAGAAAATAGAATCTAAAGGTTATGCAACGAATGTGATTACAGACAAAGCCATTGACTGGATGGAAAATATCCGGGACAAGAATAAACCTTTCTGTCTTTTGTTGCATCACAAAGCTCCTCACCGCACATGGATGCCTGACTTGCAGGATTTGGAACTTTTCAGTGACACAACTTTTGAGTTGCCGGCAAATTTCTATGACGATTATAAAGGCAGACGTGCTGCTGCAGAGCAGGAGATGAGTATAATCAAAGATATGGATTTGGTTTATGACCTTAAACTTGCGGATAAGGAGAACGAAATACATTCCGGGGATTTGGAAAAAGCCGGACGTAATATGTATAATAGCATGACTCCTGAAGAAAAGGCTGCATGGGATAAACATTACGATCCGATTATAAAGAAATTCAAGGAAGCAAAACTTTCGGGAAAGAAACTTGCTGAATGGAAATACCAGCAATATATGCGTGATTATTTGCGTGTGATTCATTCTGTAGATCGTAATATTGGCCGTGTATTGGATTATCTGGAAGATAAAGGCATGCTTGAAAACACTATGATTGTCTATACTTCAGACCAAGGTTTCTATATGGGCGAACATGGCTGGTTCGACAAGCGTTTTATGTATGAAGAATCTTTCCGTACTCCTTTGCTTATCCGTTTACCGGGAGGAAAGAAAGGCGACATTGATGAATTTGTCCAGAATATAGATTATGGACCAACAATTCTGGAGCTTGCCGGAGTTGAAGTTCCTGAAGATATGCATGGAGAATCGTTCTTGCCGTTGCTGAAAGGTGAGAAAGTGGATGATTGGCGCAAGTCGCTTTATTACCATTTCTATGAATATCCGGCAGAGCATGCTGTGAAACGTCATTACGGAGTCAGAACTGAGCGTTATAAACTTATCCATTTCTATAATGATATAGATGAATGGGAACTTTATGACTTGAAAGAAGATCCTTCGGAAATGAATAATCTTTACGGCAAACCTGGTTATGAGAATGTAATAAAGGATTTGCAGAAAGAGCTGGTAAAACTCCAGAAACAGTATAATGATACAACGGCATTGAAACTGAATAATTTCTAGGAATTAATCTTAAAAGTTTCGCAAACTCGACTTTTAGAAGATGAGTTAACAAGAAAACAAGTTGACAAGGTGATAGCTTTATAACCTTGTCAACTTGTATCTGAAGCCTTGTCAACTTTTAAGTTTGGGCAACTATAGAAACTTAAATAATCAATATAATATTATGAAACTGACACCAATTTTACCTTTGGCAATTTCCTCTTTCCTTTTATCCTGCAATTCAGGGAATAAAGTTGAAGAGCAGAATAATCGGAAGCCAAATGTTATTTTTATCCTTGCAGATGATATAGGATATGGAGATTTGAGTTGTAATGGAGCAAAAACAATTAACACTCCAAATGTAGATAAGCTGGCAAATGCCGGAGTAAGATTTACTGATGCTCATGCTGTGGCGGCAACAAGTACACCTTCAAGATATTCTCTTTTCACGGGACATTATGCCTGGAGACGCAATGATACTGGAATTGCAACCGGTGATGCCGGAATGATTATCCGCCCCGAGCAGCCAACAATTGCAGATATGTTCCGCGAATGTGGATACACAACAGGTGCAATTGGCAAATGGCATCTTGGTTTGGGTGATAAAGCCGGAAGTCAGGATTGGAATGGCTTTATAACTCCCGGACCTCAGGATATCGGATTCGACTATTCTTATCTTATGGCAGCAACCGGCGACCGTGTGCCTTGCGTTTATGTGGAAAACCAACGAGTAGTGAATCTTGACCCGAATGATCCGATTGCTGTAAGTTATAAAGAACCATTTCCCGGTGAACCATTAGGTAAAGACCATCCTGAGATGTTGACAAATCTTAAACCTAGTCATGGTCACGATATGGCAATTGTCAACGGTATTTCCCGTATCGGTTATATGAAAGGTGGAAAATCTGCTTTATGGAAAGATGAATTTATTGCAGACAGTATTGCCGGAAAGGCTGTTGATTTCATAAATAAACACCAGTCAAGTCCGTTCTTCTTGTATGTTGGAACAAATGACATTCATGTTCCACGTTTCCCGCATCCAAGATTCGTCGGAAAGAGCGGAATGGGACCACGTGGAGATTCATTGCTTCAGTTCGACTGGATTGTCGGTCAGATTATAGCAGCTTTGGAGAAAAACGGTTTGATGGAAAATACCTTGATTGTCCTTACAAGTGATAACGGTCCGGTTGTTGATGACGGTTATCAGGATCAGGCTGTTGAACTGTTGGGCGATCATACACCTTGGGGCGAGTTCCGTGGTGGAAAATACAGTAACTTCGAGGCTGGGACACGTGTTCCTTTCATTGTATGCTGGCCGGGACAAGTTCAGCCAAAGGTTTCCGATGCTTTGGTTTCTCATATTGACTTGTATGCATCAATGGCTAAATTGGTAGGAAAGGAACTTCAGCCTGGTGCAGCTCCGGATAGTAAAGATTATTTGTCTGCTTTCTTAGGTGAAGACAACAAAGGCCGTGAATATGTTATCGAAGCTGCCGGTTCTTTATCTGTTTCTGATGGCAATTGGAAATATATCAAACCAAGCAAAGGCGCGGCTTATAGCAAATATACCGACACAGAACTTGGTAACGATAAAGCTGAGCAATTATATAATCTTAAAGAAGATATCGGAGAAAAGAATAATGTAGCTGCTCAGAATCCTGAAGTTGTGGAACGTCTGAAGAAGTTTTTGGAGAGTGAGAGAAATAAACAGTAAATAATGTTTGGATAATAAAAAAGGAGACACAAAACATACAGAATCTTTATTCTGTGGTTTGTGTCTCCTTTTATTATCCTTGAATAGAAAAATATTACTGTTCAGTAATCTCTGTAACTTCTATATCAAAAACCAGAGTTGAATAAGGAAGAATTACTACACTACCTCTTGAGTCTCCGGAAATACCATATCCTAACTGATACGGAATCCATATTTCCCATCGATCTCCGACATGCATATGTTGTAATGCGGTTTTCCAGCCTTCAATTATATTACCGCCAACCTCAAATTCTACAGGGTCGTGACCATCTTCGTTCAATTTATTGTCAAACTGGACACCTTTGTCTAATACTGTATCAAGGTCATCTATAATATTACCATCTTTGTCTTTAATAAGGCAGCCCTTATAGTGGGCTTTTACCTTACTTGTATAATAAATTGGGGTTTTATCTGTTCCTTCCTTTATTACACGATACAGAATATAACCATCTCCAGTTTGAGAATCCAACTTTTCGAAACCACTCTTTTCAGAGTTAAGCCCTCGTAAAGTAAAGGCTTCGCCATTTGCTTTTTTCCAATCTTCGTCAATTGGGATTATTTTGTCATCATCTTTATTACATGATGCCATAACTATTCCGAAGAGTAGAACAAGCCATGTTAAATTCAGAATTTTTTTCATCTTGTTTATTCTGTAATTTTCTTCAAAAGGTTCTTCATGCTAACCTTTTCAGAAATGATATTATGCAAATCATCGATACGAACTCTTTCCTGTTCCATTGTGTCGCGGAAACGGATAGTCACACAGTTGTCCTTCAATGTATCGTGGTCAACAGTGATACAATAAGGAGTACCGATAGCATCCTGACGGCGGTAACGTTTACCGATTGAGTCTTTTTCGTCATATTGGCAACGGAAGTCGAAGCGCAACATGTTGATGATTTCCTCAGCCTTTTCTGGCAGACCATCTTTCTTAACCAAAGGCAATACAGCCAATTTGATTGGAGCCAAAGCTGCAGGCAATTTCAAAACAACACGAGTTTCGCCGTTTTCCAATGTTTCTTCGCAGTATGAACCTGCCATGATGCTCAAGAACACACGGTCAACACCGATAGATGTTTCGATTACATACGGAGTGTAGCTCTTGTTCAACTCCGGATCGAAATATTGGATCTTCTTTCCTGAGAATTTTTCGTGCTGGCTCAAGTCGAAGTCTGTACGGCTGTGAATACCTTCAACTTCCTTGAATCCGAACGGCATTTCAAATTCGATATCAGTTGCAGCATTAGCATAGTGAGCCAATTTCTCATGGTCGTGATAACGATATTTTTCGTCGCCCAATCCAAGAGCCTTATGCCATTTCAAGCGAGTTTCTTTCCATTTCTTGAACCATTCTATTTCTTCACCCGGACGAACAAAGAACTGCATTTCCATCTGTTCGAACTCACGCATACGGAAAATGAACTGACGAGCTACGATTTCGTTACGGAATGCTTTACCAATCTGAGCGATACCGAAAGGAATCTTCATACGTCCTGTTTTCTGTACGTTCAGGAAGTTAACGAAAATACCCTGAGCTGTTTCCGGACGCAAATAAACCTTCATAGCTCCGTCGGCTGTCGAACCCATATCTGTTGCGAACATAAGGTTGAACTGACGAACATCTGTCCAGTTGCGAGTTCCTGAAATAGGACATGCAATTTCGCAATCCAAAATCAACTGGCGCAAATCTTCGAAGTTTGAGTCGTTCATATCTTTTGAATAACGTTCGTGGATTTCGTTCCACTTAGCCTGATATTCAAGAACGCGAGGATTAGTTGCGCGGAACTGAGCTTCGTCGAAAGCTTCACCAAAGCGTTTTGCAGCTTTAGCCACTTCCTTGTTTATTTTTTCTTCAATTTTGCCTAAGTGGTCTTCAATCAAAACGTCAGCACGGTAACGTTTCTTTGAATCTTTGTTGTCAATCAATGGGTCATTGAAAGCATCGACATGGCCAGAAGCCTTCCAAATAGTCGGGTGCATAAAGATTGCTGAATCGATACCTACAACATTCTCATGCAGCAGGGTCATGCTATCCCACCAATATTTCTTGATATTGTTTTTCAACTCCACACCATACTGTCCGTAGTCGTAAACAGCGCCCAAACCATCATAAATTTCTGATGATGGGAACACGAAACCATACTCTTTACAGTGTGATACTAATTTCTTAAATACATCTTCTTGTGCCATAAGTCTTTAGTTGTTTGGTTTTTGAGTTTGTGAGTTTATAAGCCTTATTCTTTAATATAATTTTCCATTAAGATAAAACTTGCAAACTGACAGACTTAAGAACTTTATAGAATAATCTGTTTAATCAAATTGCAAAGTAAATGATTTTTTGTCAAATAGCTTGCTTTTTGCTACCTAAATTCGTATTGGTATAATTAAAGTTTCAAGTTTTGCCGGACTCAAATTTTCAGGAGTTAAAGAAGTTATAAGGAGTTATTGCTCCCGGGAAGTTAAAAGCCAATAGATTTCAGTTGCAAAATAGTATTGGCCTTTAACTCCTGTTACATCCTTTTAACTCCTGTAACTCCATAAGTTATGCAGCTCAACTCGTCAAACCTCGTCCCTTAAATATACCTGAGTGCTTCTTTATAGGCAACTCTTCTGATATCCGCTATATATTCATCCAGTTTTTCAGGATTTTCAGTTCCCATAATCCATAACGGCAAGGAATCTTCATCTTTCTTATAACTTGGTTGGATATATTCTTTATTCAATATTTCCATTCCGTTGCGGCGATAGAAGTTAATTCTTCTTTCAGTCATTTCGTCGGTTGGCGGTTCCACTTCCAAAAGCTGAGGCTTGTCCAGATTTTGCTTCCACCATTCCAAAACCTTCTGTCCTATTTTGTGATTACGCATTTCCGGGAAAACGGCAAGATGCTCCATATAGAAGAATTCTCCCATATTCCAGTAAACCGCCAGTCCGCTAAGATTTCCGTCAAGTTCGATTGCGCAGAAATTCATTTCCTCTACTTCTTCAATCATTCGCTTCAGCTGAGGAATAGTTCTTCTTTCTTCCTCCGGAAACGAAATAATATAAAGTTCCGTAAGTTTTTCCAAAATCTGCTCGTCTGCTTTTCTAATTCTTTTCAGTGTAATCATAAATATAAAATTTAGGTTTAAGTGAATATTGCAAAGATAATAGCTTACTGTGATTTTCCATATATCATTTTTCTAGTCAGCTTGTCTTTGAATTTCTTTTTGAAGCTTTCTTTGCTTCTTGCTTAAGTAATTGACTAAACTCAAATAAGTCATTATTTATTCTTAAAACTAAGGCTTAGTTTTTTTAATCTTAGTCTTAGTTTATGAAAACTAAAGTTTAATTTATAAAAACTAAAGCTTAGTTTTAAAGAAATAATAGCTTCTATGATGTTTCTGTCACTTCCATTATATTTTAAGTAAACGAGTTGACATGAAAACAAGGAGACGAGTGTTATCTGATAATTTATTGTGGAGTAATAGATGCTTTAGCTTGTCAACTTATCTCATAAATGCCTATCATTGTTTATATAAGGAAGAAAATTCGTATATTTACACCAAATTTGGAAAATTGGCTTGTTTAATAATATGAGACCTGAAGATATCGAAGACGAAATTACCTCAATGAACGAAGATGCTGATGAAAATGCGTTGAATAATAACCAGGAAAATTTTGACGGGGAGACGGATAGCAATTCACATTCTGATTATAAAGCTCCGGCTAAGTCTGACGACAGAGTCGTTCACCACTTGTCCGGAATGTATCAGAGCTGGTTTTTGGATTACGCCTCTTATGTAATCCTTGAGCGTGCCGTGCCTCATATCAACGACGGTTTGAAACCTGTGCAGAGACGTATCCTTCATTCAATGAAAAGATTGGACGACGGACGCTACAACAAGGTGGCGAACATCGTTGGTCACACAATGCAGTTTCACCCGCATGGCGACGCTTCAATCGGTGATGCTCTTGTTCAGCTTGGACAGAAGGATTTGCTGATTGACTGCCAGGGAAACTGGGGTAACATTCTGACGGGCGACGGAGCTGCTGCTCCTCGTTATATCGAAGCCAGATTGTCCAAATTCGCATTGGATACGGTATTCAATCCTAAAACAACTTTGTGGCAATTGTCGTATGACGGACGTAATCGTGAGCCGGTTACTCTCCCTATCAAATTCCCTTTGCTTCTGGCACAGGGCGTGGAGGGTATTGCCGTAGGTTTGTCTTCAAAAATATTACCTCATAACTTCAATGAGCTTCTGGATGCTTCGGTTGCATATCTCCGTGGCGAGGAATTTACTCTTTATCCTGATTTCCAGACAGGCGGATATATTGATGTAAGCAAGTATAACGACGGCGAGCGTGGCGGTTCGGTTAAGGTGCGTGCCAAAATCGGAAAGATTGACAACAAAACTTTGGTGATTAGTGCCATTCCTTACGGACGTACAACTTCGTCGGTTATCGAATCTATCCTTAAAGCCAATGACAAGGGAAAGATTAAAATCAAGAAAGTTGATGATAACACTGCGAAGAATGTGGAAATTCTGGTGCATCTTGCTCCGGGAGTTTCGTCGGACAAGACAATCGACGCATTGTATGCATTTACTGATTGCGAAATAAGCATTTCGCCAAACTGCTGCGTTATCAAGGACGACAAGCCGCATTTCCTTTCCGTAAGTGACGTGTTGCGCCATTCTGCCGACACCACTTTGAGCCTGCTTCGTCAGGAACTTGAAATTGAAAAAGCAGAATTGTCCGAAACCCTTTTCTTTGCTTCGTTGGAAAAAATATTCATCGAAGAAAGAATATATAAGGATAAAGAATTTGAAGAGGCAAAAGATATGGACCAGGCAGTGGCACATATCGACAGCCGTCTTGAGCCGTTCAAGCCAACTTTTATACGTGAGGTGACTCGTGATGATATATTGAAACTGATGGAAATCAAGATGGGACGTATCTTGAAATTCAATTCAGATAAATGTGACGCACAAATTGCCCAGATAAAGGAGCAGATAGAGGAGATAAACCGTCATCTTGCCAATATAGTAGATTATACAATCGACTGGTTCCTCCGCTTGAAGGAGAAATATGGAAGCCGCTATCCGCGTGTTACAGAGATTAGAAGCTTCGATATGATTGAGGCAAGCAAAGTTGCCGAGGCAAACGAAAAACTGTATATCAACCGTGCAGAGGGCTTTATCGGAACAAGTTTGAAGAAAGACGAGTTTGTGGCAAATTGTTCGGATATCGACGATGTTCTGATTATTTACCGAAACGGTTCGTATAAAGTGGTTCGTGTAAGCGAGAAGATGTTTGTCGGCAAGGATATACTTTATTTGAATATTTTCAAGCGAAACGATACTCGTACAATATATAATGTGATTTATCGCGACGGAAAGCAAGGCACTAATTTTATCAAGAGATTTGCCATAACTGCTTTGGCGCGCGAGCGAGAATATGATTTGACAAAGGGAACGGAAGGTTCACGCATATTATATTTCAGTGTGAATCCTAATGGAGAGGCAGAAACTGTGAAGGTTATCCTTAAGCCGAAGCCTCGCCAGCGTCTGCTTGTGTTCGAGAAAGATTTCAGCACAGTGCCTATCAAATCCAGAACTTCCATAGGTAATGTGCTTACAAAGGCAGAAGTTCATAAGATTTCGTTGAAGCAGCGCGGAAGCTCCACTTTGGGCGGCCGCATGGTTTGGTTCGACTGGGATGTGCTTCGCCTGAATTATGACGGACGTGGGGAAGAGCTCGGAGAATTCCAAAGCAGCGATTCTATCCTTGTTATCCTCAAGAACGGAGATTTCTATACTACAAGTTTCGACTTGAGTAATCATTATGAGAAGAATATTCTTACAATCGAGAAATTCAATCCGTCGAAAATATGGACGGCAATAGTTTATGATGCCGACCAGAAATATCCTTATATCAAGAGATTTGCGCTTGAGGCAACATCCCGAAAACAGAACTTCGTTGGTGAAAATCAGAAGAACGAGCTTCTGATGCTTACCGATGAGGCTTATCCTCGTTTCGAAGTTGTGTTTGGTGGAAATGATGCTTTCCGTGAGCCGTTGATAATTGATGCCGATGAGTTCTCACTGATAAAGGGATTCAAGGCAAAAGGAAAACGACTTACAACATATAGTGTTGAGACAATCAACGAACTGGAGTCAATCCGTAAACCTGAAGAAACAGAAGAACAGGCAAAAGATGATTCCGAAAACGTATTGCCTGAAGGGGAAGAGCAAGGGGCAGAAATCACGGAAGAATCTCCTTCGGATATTATTGATGAGATAACCGGACAGATGAAATTGTTCTGATTATGAAGTACAAGTGGGTTTTGTTGTTGTCGGCAATGACATTTCTGTTTTCCTGTTTCAGCGTTGAGGCGCAGGACGGGACTTCGGATTTGCCTCGCTCGGTCAATGCCTCGACGATGATAGGTGTGGGAAGATATAATATAATGGATACATATCTTTCTCCGGGTAGTAATATGAATTATTCCGGACTTGCCCTTCGTGTGGCCGACGAGCGCATGAAATATACGAAACTGTGTGATGGCCGAATATTGCGCCAGCAACTGTTTCATATAGATTATACTTCAACACTTAATCCTGCAGGAACATTGAGGGAATATGCCGGATTTATTGACTATACTCTTGGGTATCATTATGATTTCCCTGTTCTTCCTGGCTTGCGGCTGCTAGCCGGAGCTTCAGCTCATGTTTTGCTTGGTGGAATATATAATATACAATCATCAAATAATCCGGCATCAGCAAAAGCAGATTTGGACTTGAATTTGTCCGGGATGGCATTTTATTCCTTCAAAATAGGAAAACTCCCGCTGTTCTTGCGCTATCAGTTGCAGTTGCCTTTTGCCGGAGTATTGTTTTCGCCTAAATATGGTCAGTCTTATTACGAGATATTCCTGTTGGGCAATTCGTCCGGAGTTGTTCCTTTTACTTCATTCCATAATAAATTTGTAGTAAAGAATACTTTAACCGTAGATATACCGCTTCCTTTCATTACTCTGCGTGCCGGTTATATGGGCAGCCGCTATCATTTGGATGTCAACGGAATACAGAGCCATTTGAACTCCCGTTATTTTGTTGTCGGTTTTGTAAAAGAGTTTATTACGATAGGAGGGAAGCGTAACCGCTCTGCCGGACAGTGTAAAGGTATTTATGACTAAACTTATGTTTATATGAGAAATAAGCTGTTTTGTTTGTTGACGCTATTGCTATTTGTTTCCTGCGAGAAGGAAGTTGAATTTACTCCTTCGCCAAAGGAAAACTTTGATGCTTTATGGCGAATATTGGATGAGAATTATTGTTTCTTTGAATATAAGGAAGTTGACTGGGATGATGTTTACGACCGTTATTCTGTACAATTGACGGATACGATGGATCAGTTCGAGCTGTTCGACCTGATGGGTGATATGTTGCGGGAATTGAAAGATGGTCATACCAATTTGATGTCACCGTTTGATGTTTCCAGATATTGGGATTGGTATGAGGATTATCCGGACAATTTTGATTCCAAAATATTGGATAATTATCTGGGAACTGACTACAGAATAGCCGGAGGGATGAAATATAAGACTTTGGAAAACGGGGAGATTGGTTATATTTATTATCCCAGTTTTTCGAGTGGCGTAAGTGAAACTAATTTGGATTACGTAATTTATTCCTTCAAGGATTGTAAGGGGGTGATAATAGATATAAGAGGAAACGGGGGAGGAATGCTTACTTATTCAGAACGAATAGCAGCAAGATTCGTTGAGGGAACAATAACAACCGGATATATTCAGCATAAAACAGGTAAAGGACATAATGATTTTTCAGAGCCTTATCCTTTGACATTGACTGAGGCCGTGGGGCATTCGCGCTGGTATCGTCCGGTTGTGGTTTTGACAAACAGAAAGTGTTATAGCTCGGCAAATGATTTTGTGCAGTCCATGCGTCTTTTACCTCAAGTTCTGATTATGGGCGATAAGACCGGTGGAGGAAGTGGTTTCCCGTTTAATTCGGAATTGCCTAATGGCTGGACTGTGCGTTTTTCGGGAAGTAGAACTTTAGGTGTGGAAAAAGAGCAACTGGAATTTGGTATCGAACCGGATGTCTATGTTTCCATGAAAGATGCTGATAAAGAGAAAGGTAAGGATACTATAATAGAGGAAGCAATAAAGTGTATAAAGAATACGGGTAATGATTCTTCAAAGAAAATTGAATAAAAATTGGCAAATAATTTGGAGGGAATAAAAAAATGATTACCTTTGCACTCGAAATCAATGCGGCTGTGGTGTAATTGGTAGCCACGCCAGACTTAGGATCTGGTGCTTCACGGCGTGGGGGTTCGAGTCCCTTCAGCCGCACAACGAAAAAGCTCTTCTGCGAAAGTAGGAGGGCTTTTTTTTACATATAGCTTTCACTGTCTTAAAAGTTAAACTATTATGGAATGGGACTTCGTTTATTCTTTCCTTTATTTGCCGGTGCTTCTTCTGGCAGTTGTTTTATCGTACAAACTTGGTTTGAGGCAGGGCAGGAGTTTGTCTTCTATAAATTCCAGTAAGCAGAAACTACAGAATCGTAAAAATGATTTGGCTCGTTTTGCCGAAGAGAGGTTTTCTTATCTGAAGGAAATTAATGTCCTTTCTTCAGAGTTGGAAGATGCCAGACAGAAATCGGAGCTTTATGATGAAAAACAAAAGCAGTTGAAATTATTCAGGCAGAAACTGCTCGTTTGCGAACAGCAGATAAAGGAGTTGCAGGCGGATGGTTTCTATGAATGGGGAATAAACGTGGTTCGGAATATTAATGGAAATCCGCAGTCGCTTTCTTTGTCCAGAAAAGAATGGAATGAATTTCTGCATTTTTCTGACGAAGTATTTGGAGGCTTTCTAACGTCTTTAAACCTTAAGTATGATTTGACTTTACATGATCAGGAATTATGCTGCATGATTAAATGGGGAATCGGAAGGAAACAACAGCTTGTGGTTTTCAATAATACTTCTGATGCGTTGACAAAGTCCAGGAATAGATTGAGGAAGCGTTTGCTCCTGAAAGAATCGGAAGAGCTGGATACTTTTGTGCTTCTTTATAGATAATTTTCGGCGATTTTCTCTTTGTGATTGTCTGGTTTTGTATTTGTTTGGGCTAGGTGTTAGTCTTGTAAAGATTTGAATGATAGCAGTTTCTTTGTTGACGTGTTTGTCCGGTGCTGTTATCTGCAGGTTTATGTTTTGCTGCATAATTTTGTACAAAACAAAAACTTGTATCTTATGAAAGCGTATAATTTATTTGTAGCATTTTCGTTTTTAGCTTTGCTGTTTTCGGGCTGTAGAAATTCTACTTCTAAAAGTATAGCAGCTTTTCAGAGTGCTTCCGGGCTGCCATTTGAAACTTTGTTGGTCGTGGATGAAAAGTTTTCGGACAGTCCGCTGGTTGATAGTTTGAAAATGAAACTTACCGAGGCTTATCCTTCATTGCCTCAGGCTGAACCTACAACAAAACTTATGGTTTGCAGCGCGAAGGATTTTACCGGTCTGATGCGTTATGTGCGAAATATAGTGATATTGGATATTAATCCGTCAATATATACTAAAGCATCCATTGTTAAGAAAGATGATGTGTGGGCAAAAAGGCAGTTGGTTGTTAACTTGCAAAGTCCTACACTTGAGGAATTGGAAAAAAGAATATACGGAAAGCCAAATGTGATATTGCAGGAGATTATTAGGGAAGAAAGAGCGCGTTATGTTTCTTTCTTGAGGGATAATCATAGTTTTTGGGTTGACAGTTTGGTTAATTCTTCGTTTGGAATAAAATTGTGCGCGCCTGAAGATATGAGTGCTTTTCGTAAAGGGGATGATTTTGTCTGGGTTTCTAATGATGCTCCTACTGGAAGAATGGATATGTTGGTGTATAGATTGAAATCTTTTAATGAAGAAGGCGTCACGGATATAAAAGATAAATTGGTTTCGTTGAGGGATTCGGTGTTGAAAATAAATTTGCCTGGAGCGTTCCCTGGTTCATATATGCAAACAGAAAAGAAATATTTCCCGGTAAACATTGATAAGTCCAAGATTGATGGCCGTGATTGTTTTGTAATACGAGGGCTTTGGAAAATGCATGGTGATAAAATGGGCGGACCTTTTGTCGCATATTTTATTAAAGACGAAATAAAAGGTGATTATATAGTAGTGGAAGGTTTTGTATATTCTCCGGAAAGTAAAAAGAAAGTGTATATTCATATCTTGGAATCATCTATAAATACGGTCAAGTTTGATATTTGAAATAGCATTGAAACGCTTTGAGGTGAAAAAATGATAGTTTTAAATGTGTTGATTTCTAGTCGAATATAAAGCTGTATTGTAAATTGTGAGAAAAAAGTATGAAAAATATTTTGTGTAATTGAAAAATATGTATTAGTTTTGCATCCGCAATCGAGAGAGATGGCGGTAATAAATGATGAACAAATGGAGAGTTTTTATTGAATCTTTAGAGTGTAGGAGTTCTCAAAATTCCGAAAGCTGAAGAAAAAATAAAAAAACTTCCGAAAAGATTTGGAAGTTTAAAATAAAAGTCCTTACCTTTGCAACCGCAATCAAAAATAACGATAGCGACTAAGTTCTTTGAAAATATTACATATATCAACAAGTAGTACAAGTATTTTGAGAATAAATACCGTCAATACTTGATAAATCGATAGTAACGGAATCTTGAGCATAAGACATAAACAATTTATAACAACGAAGAGTTTGATCCTGGCTCAGGATGAACGCTAGCGACAGGCTTAACACATGCAAGTCGAGGGGCAGCGGGATGGTTGGCTTGCCAATCATTGCCGGCGACCGGCGCACGGGTGAGTAACGCGTATGCAACTTGCCTATCAGAGGGGGATAGCTCATCGAAAGATGAATTAATACCGCATAAAACAGGGGCTCCGCATGGAGATATTTGTTAAAGATTTATCGCTGATA
>JAXDRC010000063.1:0-7094 GCA_034091205.1 Parabacteroides sp.
AAATACACGCAGGAAAGTTAGACTGAATGAGAAGGTGGAGAGCCGTGTACGGGGAGACCTGTATGCACGGTTCGGAGGCGAGTGCTTGGAAACCTACCACTGTAAAAAGTGGCAAGGCGCTGGGTGCTTAGCCTATGGGCAAATAGCTTCTGCTAAAATCCCATTGTCAAGAATGATTTCACCGGCACTTTATTGGGTAATGACAGGAGATGATTTTTCACTTGATATAAATAATCCGAAAGAGCCTAAAATCCTTGTGGTGGGAAACAACCCTGACCGACAGAATATCTATTCTGCAGCACTTGGCCTTTATAACAGCAGAATAGTAAAATTGATAAACAAGAAGAAGCAATTGAAATCGTCTGTTATCATTGACGAGTTACCTACAATTTATTTCAGAGGTCTTGATAATCTTATTGCTACTGCACGAAGCAACAAGGTTGCTGTGTGCTTGGGCTTTCAGGATTTCAGTCAGCTTACCCGTGACTATGGAGATAAGGAAAGCAAGGTTATTCAGAATACAGTTGGTAATATCTTCAGTGGTCAGGTTGTAGGTGAAACAGCCAAGAATCTTTCTGAACGCTTCGGGAAAGTGTTGCAGAAACGCCAATCCATGACTATCAACCGTAATGATAAATCTACCTCAATATCTACACAAATGGATTCTCTTATCCCGGCAAGCAAGATTTCCAATCTTACTCAGGGTATGTTTGTGGGGGCAGTTAGTGATAACTTTGATGAACGAATTGAGCAGAAAATCTTTCATGCTGAAATTGTGGTAGATTCTGCCAAAGTTTCTGCTGAAATGAAGGCATATAAGAAGATTCCCGTCATTGCCGAGTTTACCGACAATGACGGGAACGATATTCTTCGTGAGACTATTGATAGTAATTATCGTAGAGTTAAGCAGGAGATTATTGCTTTGGTTGAGTCTGAGACTGAACGGATAAAGAATGATCCTGATTTGAGTAAACTATTATCGGTTTAAAGAAATATATATTATATGTTTTGGACAATATTACAAAAAAAATTGAAGTGTACTGATTTTGGTTGACAGGTTAATATACTTATAACTAAAAAGGTTTACAGTCTAAAAATCATATTCCTGTTTAGGTTTACAGTTCAGATATAATAAACCTGAAAATGTTTTCACCATGCAAATATATACTAAAAGACGCCATATTTTTCTGTATTCCATAAATTTTAAACATTAACTTTCATAGTCTGTCAATTAATGGATTCTGTGCTTTGCCCGAAAGCAATTCCAAAGGCGTTTTCATATCAAGAGCCTTATGTGGTCTTGCCTTATTGTACATTTCCACAGCTCTGCTTACGGCATATTCTGTCTGTTCAAAGTCCATGTCCCCGCTATTGAACATCCAGCTGTTCTTGAGCGTATTGTTCATCCTCTCGGCCAATGCATTGTGAAGAGGGTCTCCATTCTGTGTCATGCTTATGCGGATATTGTGTGCACGCAGCGTACCTGTATATTCCTTAGAGGCATATTGTACACCTCTGTCAGAATGGTGTATCATATTGTCTATATCAATGCCATATGACCTGTATGTCTCTATTGCCAGATTGATGGCCTTTAGAGGGCCGTTAGAGTCAAGGCTTCTGTTAAGACTGTATCCTACTATATATCTGCTGTATGCATCAGTCACAAGTGACAGATATGCAAAACCTTCACTGGTATAGACATATGTTATATCCGATACGACAAGAGCGCCGTTCCTGGCAGGATACAGCTTTGGGAATGTATTTACAAGATCATCATAAAGCCTGTATCCGTGAGATGAGTTGGTTGTCCTGGGGCGATACCGTTTCTTTTTGAGCATCAGACTGTTGGAGCGCAGTATGTCATAAAACCTGTCACGGCCGATTATGAATTTTTCCTTGAAATATGAACGGCAAAGCTCATAAAGCTCTCTGCATCCGGATTTTGGAAGGTTCTCACTTTGACGTATATACTTACAGTACATGACTATACTTGCGGTCAGAATGTCCTGTTCACAGACTCTCATCTTATGCTTATAATACCCTTGAGCAGATATGCCAAGCAATCGGCAAAGCGGTCGTACAGGGTAATGACGGTCGCTCTGCGAGATGTTTTTGATTACTTGGCATCTGAGTTTTTTCTTACAGGGATATTGTAAATCTCCTCTGTAAGGTCAATCATGTGATTGTAGACATCACGTTCCATGGTAGCTTCCCTAAGCTGTATCTCAAGGTGCTTGATTCGTTTCTCCAGTACGTGAATCTCATCATGCAGTTCCTGTTCGCTTTTACTTAATTTCTTGCTCATAATCGGACTCGGTTTATCTTCAAGACCAAAGATACGAAGCCAACGGATTATTGTGCCAGGTTTTAATGAATTTTCTTTCTCAAATTCACTCCTGTTTAAAGAACAACGCATATATATATCCATATATTGCAATCGTTCTTCATTGCTGTACTTTCTGTATTCGCGCATTGTACTTAAATAATTTGTGTCAACTTATTTAGTACACTACACAGAATATAAATTACGTATTGCTTTACGTATTTCTGCATTCTTAGTTTTATCACAATCTAAATCTCCAGATAGTTCTTGCAACTCTTTTTGTTTTTTACTTAATAAATCGCAACATTCTTTATGATTGGGATGATAAGCATAAATATATACTTTTGGAGTTTTACTACCATTTGTATATTTTTTTATCACAGTTAAATTTCCTTCATAATTAAGAAGATATTCATCTGACAAGGTTGTTGTATTATTGTCATCAATACATACTTCAGAAGGTAAATTTATAAATTCTACTCCTATAACTATATCAACTTTATCGTTTGCTTCTTTTGCTTCTCTGTTCACATCAGTAGAATCCATAACAACGACACCTTTACTATCATTAAAAAAGATATCCAATGCTTCAAGAATTGTTGATTTTCCAACATCATTTCTACCAACAAAAGCTGTAAAATTATTAAGATTTATAACTTGCCTATCTTTATAACCTCTAAAGTTTTCAATAATAACGGACTTGATATTCATATTTTCTAATTTATTATTTTATATATTTTATACCATTATCAGAATAATCAAATTCTGTAACAACAATAGGTTCTTTGATTATTATTGATGGGAAGACCTCAGGTTCTCCATTTTCTGGGTAAACAGTTACTGTAAATGGAATCTCCATAAGTGAACTTCTATTTGTATACAAGCTTACCTTTACGCAATATTTGCCTATAGGAGCAGTCCCATCCCAATATATATTTTCTACGGGCGTTGTTGTATATGGAGTACTTACATTTGCATCTATATCTAATCGTCCTATTACATCTTGACACTTATGTTCTTTTTGCCCATAATATATTTCTTGTCCATCAGGATCTATAACATGCAAATCTAAATCATCGATTGTATTCCATTTCAATGTAATTTTTAAACCACCCCTTCCTCCTTTACTTTCAATATTAGATGTTTTATTAATAATTTCGATTTCAGAATTGAGCGTATTTATTTGATTTTCAACGGTGCTTATTTCAGCTTCAGTCTCTTTTTTTTCTTGCTCAATTTGAGCTATTCTCGAATTTAAGTTAGCCTCATTTTCTTCGCTTTGTCTTCTTATCAAATTCCTTTCGTCTTCAGAATTTGCTGAGATTAATTGCGCTTCGACTTGTTTTTGGGATTCTTCCTTCTGTTGGATTATTTTATTTTTTTCTTTATCAATATCAGTGATCTTCTGATTTATCATTGCATGTTGACGATTAAGGGTTTCCAAGGTTTGAGTTCTCTTGGCTATTGCAGACTGTGAAGTATCATAATCGATTTCTGCTATTGAACGTGATGAATTATCAGTGTTGACTCCGAATTCTTTCATTGCAGCTATTACATTTTGGTTATCAGGAGATAATGTTTGTGCATCTATGAGATTTTGTCTTCTATTGCCAATGTTTCTCTTAGCCCTAAGGACTAATTCATCACTAATATATTGTTTAAATGAACTCCTATCATACTGTGGTCTATCCGGAACTGTCTCAGGCATCTTATATACCTGATTAAATTGCATTAATAGAGAGTCAAATATAGCAAGAAATGCATCTTTTACTTTAGGTAATTCTTCTATAATTATAACATCCTCCTTATTAATTTCTTCTGCATAGAAAGTCCAATTATATGAACCTGTAATTATTGTACTATCATCAATAATACAGAATTTATAATGAAGCATTTCAGGGTATTCTACAAGATGTAATTTTAGCCCACAATCAATTAACTCGTCAAAGTTAAGACAATATCCTCCATTATTGATCAAATCGTTATTTGTAACAAGAGTTACTTGTATATTTCTATTTAAAGCAGCCTTGATACAATTGAACAAATCAAAATTGGTAAACCAGGCTACAGCTATTTTGACAGAATGTTTAGCTGCGTTGATTTTGGTAATAATATTGTTGGCAATATTTTCAAATAAAGGAATAACTGAACCATTGTAGACCTCAACTTCTTTAATCTCTGGTTCTGGTAAAGAAATACCTAATTTGTCAAGAATTTGTTGACGTTCTGTGGTATCGCCAATTTTCCAAAGACTTGTAATGATACTGTTACTTGTATATGAAATTAAATTTTCCTTCCACATTCTTGCACCATATTTTGCGTTGCATTTGCTGAAAAGCTCTTTATATAAAGAAGGGCGGATACGTAATTTCCTATTAGCAAGAATTAATTGTCTTGCTAAATCATACTTGATGTCATTATCAATGGTATCACCAAGTAAATTGTATACAGAATCAAATAATGATGAGTTGAAATCTTCATTTTCAGCTGAAAAGTTTATTGATATAGAAAGCGGTTCTTCTTTTGATATTTCATCTAGAGCCTGCATGTTTGAAGAATAAACAGGTTTCCCATTCATAACCTTTACACATAGTAGAGGTATGTTTTTTCCTTGTTTCATTGCATCAAATAGCTTCGTTTTGTCTTTAAGAAGATCTTTGGACAAAGGAAGGTAACCTTCAGTTTGAGAATATACTTCTTGTACGGTAAATGTACGTTTCTCTTTTGTA
Source organism: Parabacteroides sp. (assembly GCA_034091205.1). GTDB lineage: Bacteria > Bacteroidota > Bacteroidia > Bacteroidales > Tannerellaceae > Parabacteroides. The sequence goes on from JAXDRC010000063.1 coordinate 5,053, forward strand.
TAAGAAATTATTTTGCAAATACTTTTATCTCCAATCATTTTTTTATTTTAAGTATTTTAATTTTTTAACCTAAAAATTTTTACATTAAACCTGAAGTCTGTGGAATTCTTTATTTTATCCCTTCAGTTTGTTGCCATAATGTTTCTTTCTATCCTCAGAAAATGATAAAATTAGTAGGATTGTCACCTTATCTTTATGCAACACCTTATGTTCCCAAAGATAAGCATTTATTTGACATACTGTTCCTTGGTTGTAGTTTTCCTATTACAATATTTCTATAACTGATTAACTTTTGCTTAATATCTCTAGTCCAAGTTGCAGCCTCCTAATATGTTACCATATTCGTACTCAGGTGAGTGTCTTAGCCTAAAAATGCTTATTAAATATGAGAGTGCGATTAACAAATCTGCTTTAAACACTAATAACAAGTACACTATTCAGTTTTACACATTTTGGTTTTTAGTTTTGTATACTAAATCTGTTATACATAAAGTTACAGTGATGGTTTATTGTTTGTCAAAATGATTTTTATTTACGTTTTTTCTATCCGGTATTGTTGTTATTTGAATTAAATAGGATAGATTATACATTAAGAATTATGAAGTCTAAAACGACCTCTTATTTCATTAAAATATGCTGGTATTCTAATTAAATACCGAGACGTTTATTCAAAAATGCAGAAAAGTGTTTTATTTTGAAGTGAAAATTGGGCTGATTTTACTGTGTTTTAATATGGATTCACCATTAGATAGAAATTTATGTTTTTGTTATTATACTACTTATTGGGGGTTAATTCTATTTCTATGCTATAGTTATGGGCTGTTTTGTCTTATGTAAGCAAAATATAATTTATAAGTCACGGTAAAAATCATAATATTGTGATTTGTTTTGGCTCAGTATTAAGTTTTACGATTTTAGAGAGGTGGAAATATCATTTTGACAAAAAGTAATTTATACCTTTGTAAGGATTTTGACTAAAAGAATTGTATTATGGACAAACAAGAAAAAAATATTGATTCAAAGAAAGATAAATGGTGGAATAGAATATCAGAAAATAATAAAGTCTCATTGATTATACTTGGTATTCTTATTTTTGAAGTTTTACTGTTAGTTTTGTTTTGGTGGATTGTGGATTTAATAACATTGGAATATTTTTTGATATATGTGTTCACAAGTTTAGTCATATTTTTATTGTGTGATACTAGAGTTCAAAAGTGTAATAAAATAATAAGAAACATATGGCTTTTATTAATGTTACCAATGTATCTCATTTTTATTGGGCTTAAATTAACAAAACCAGTATTTACAATTATAGCGAGCTATTTGACTATTGCAATTTACTCTTTAGCTCTACCTTTGATTATAATAAAGGCCTTTGATTATTTGTGTAATTTAAATTTTTCAACGTCCACCATTGTTTTTATAACATTAACAGCAGGTGCAATTTTATGTGTTCATCTTCCTAATTTTATTCAATGGATAATAAAAAATCAATCGCCATTAAAAGATTGGGGAGAGCATAAATACGAAGCTATAATGCAGGAACTAGCTCTTTATGTGACTCATAAAAACAACATTAATTTTTTGATCTATGCAGCTATTTCGTATTCCTCGCAATTTCAGGGTTCATGGAAATACAATATAATGAAGCTTTGATTTCTCAGGACTTAGATAAAGCAGTCTTAAAGGCTTTCCTTGTTTTTATAGCTTATTCAAATATGGTTGGCAAATCAAAAGAAGTAGAAGTAAAATCTAAACCTTTACTTGATAAGATTATAAGATTGATTACTATTCATGATTAAAAATCTATGTTTTATAGTAAGAAGTTTGCTAAAGTCCTGAAAAATGACTAATTTTGCATGCCATATTTTATTAATTGTAAATATTGTTGTTTATCATAGCAATAGTTCGTTAAAAATTAGCCCATCCTAAGCGGCTCTGGCAGTAAATAAAATGAGTTCTTTGAAAAGTTTGTCAATTAATTGCGTGTTTGGTTCAATCCCAGACACGCAAATAAATCGTTCAAGCATGTAAGCATTGTG
>JAXDRC010000064.1:0-4468 GCA_034091205.1 Parabacteroides sp.
ATGTTCTTTATATAATTTGTCAGCAGCTTCCGTTTTTATGTTTATGAAGAGAGCACGGTCCGCTTCCGTCATCATTTCTGAGTTTATCGAGTCGAGCGTGCAGAAAACGCTGTCCGGGGCTTCGCCTACTCTCGATTCAAGGCGCAGCAGTTCCTCGCTGTAATGCGGTGTGTAATTACAGGCTGAAAGAGTTATTATCAGCAGAATAAAGTTAAGTATGTATTTCACCATTTGCCTAAAGTCTATAATTTGAGTTTCGCAAGAAAAATCCGTTGATGGTGTTGCAAAACAGGCAAATCAAACACAAAGGCACAAAGTCACAGAGATAATTGTTTTGAAGGAGTTATTAGGAGTTAAAGAGGAAGTTAGAAAGGAGTTAAATATATCCTAGTCAACTTGTCAACTAACAAACTAACAAACTAATAAACTTAAAAACTCAAAAACTCAAAAGTTAATATATTGAGTATAAGTATAATAAAATCTCTGTGTTTTCTGTGTCACTGTGTTTAAATTAGTTTTGCAACATCTCCTTGTTTAACGGATTTGGCGAAGATAGTGAAATTCTGCCGAAATTCTATTTCAACTTAATAACATCCTCCCTGCTGTTTACAACTTTTCCTAATTTGATTTTCTTATTGTTGTTCTTGCGGAAAGTATAACGAATAAGAATCCAAGGACGGAGAGAACAGTCCAATGCTGTCCGGGTAGAGAAGGACTGGTAACCTTCGCTGAAAGTAAAGGTCTCGGACGGTTGCTTTCCGTGCAAATACTGGAGTGCTACAGCTATATAAAAACCGGGAGTGAAGTTGTAGTTTACCTGCATCTGTGAATAACTTGGAGCTTTATAATGAGTCCTTGATACAGGAGTATGTTCGTAATTAATGTAATATACTTCACCGTTAAATGTCCATTTCTTATATGATGCGGACAAGCCTCCGCCTATAGAGTATGATTTTCGTGCATCCTGTCCTTCAAAATAATCAAGATTATGGTATGCATAAGCGTATGTATTTCCCCAATTTCCAAGACGGCTGCTTACGGAACCTCCGGCAGATAACCTCTGGGAACGTCCGGAATTTCTGAATGTGCTTATATATATCCCGTTATCCGTATATCCGTATGGTTCAACCATATCTGTGTTGAGGGTATAATCTAATGACGGCTCAATGTAAAATCTTCCGATATTCAAAGTGTATGCCGTTGAGAAATTATGTTTTTGCAAAGGTTTCAAATCCGGATTACCCACTGTGCGAACCAACGAGTCGGTTGAAGTGTTGTAAGGATTCAACTGTCCTACGGCAGGTGCAGTATTCGTCAGTGTATAATTCAAACGGAACGAATTGTTGTCGTTCAGATTATATGTGATGCTTGCCGCCCCTCTAGGTTTGTAATATTGCGAATTGCTGTCTCCTGCTTTCAGCCAAATGCCTTCAGCTCCGAGCGACAGCATATAAAGCACCGGTCCGACTTTGCCTGAATATGAGGAATAGATATATCCGCTCCATTCCTTGTGTCGGAACATCGGATAGTTGTCAGTAAGCATATCGATATGGTCGTTCAGATAACGGATTTCTGCACCGATATTCAAACTGTTATAAGTGTCGATATTCCAGGAATAATCAGAGTTGATACTTATGTCTTCCCTGCGGTTGTCATATCTGAACAAATTCTGATACAGCCAATCCTCATAGGATTCTGTCCTTTCTCCGTTGTTCTTGTTCCAGTTTTTGTTGTAGGCAAGTGTGGTTTCCAACAACTGCTTGTCCGAAAAATTATGCCTATGGTATAAGCTTGCCGTAAGCAAGTTGGATTTGTCGGAGTTTCTGGCAGCATAGTCGAATGCATCGGTGTATGAGGTTTCATAAACTCCTGCTCCTTCTGTTTGCTGTTTGGAATAATTTTTTGACGTATAAACATGAAACGCCATATAATCTTTAGGAGCAATCCACCACTTGAACAACAATTCCCCCAAAACGTTATGACCGTCTTTTTGGCTTGAACTGGAACTCTGCTTCAGGTAATTATCGCTCTTTTGAAAATCCGTATATTCCGCATCGTCATGATAAGTGTAGTCTGCTGCACCTCTTCCGTATAACGAATATTTCGCATTTCCAACCTCAAAATATACAACTCCCATTCCATTTCTTAGAGGAATATCGTGGCGGGTAGCAGTTTCAAAATAACTAAAAGGAGCTTTCTTCTCTTTCAGCTTGATGTTCAGAATATGTTTTTTCCCTGTACGAAGATAACGGGCACTTACTACATCCATGATTTCCACAGATTCAATGTCTTTAGGGTCGATAGGTGCAATGCCGGAGTTCACGGACATACCGTTTATTAAAATCAAAGGCGTTGAGCCGTCTTCCATTTTCACCGTGCGCAATGCGTCACTCGAAATCAGACGAGGTATTTCACGTAATGCCTGGAAAGGGTCGCCACTGTTTTTAGCCTTTTCGGACAGGTAAAAGATTTGTCCTGTGGCTGTGCGTTTCACCTGGTCTCCACGGTTTGCCACAACTTCCACGTCATCCAAGGCAACATTCATTTCCGGAACAAGGCTGTAGGTATAATGTTGGTTTTTGCGTATTTCCCTTTTCTCCTCTATTGGGGTATAACCTGCCATTTGAATTATCAATTCATATATGCCTTCCGATATATTCTTGAAATGGAATTTCCCTTCTTTGTCTGTCATGGATGCTGCATATAGTGAATCCTGTGCGTATAATACGACTTGTGAGCCAGGCAGTGCTTCGTTTTTCTCGTCTGTCACTGTACCGGAAAATGTATATTGGGCGAATACTGTACGGCTCAATATTAATAATGAAAATAATAATACAATTCTCATGGCTTTTTGCATAAAAATAAAACAAATAAATCTCTTTGAATAACTGTTTATAAGCTTTCTGATGTAAAATTAGAAATTATTGTATAAATAAATCTAAGTGTTGGCCTATTATTTATGTTTTAATAAAAGCTTGTAATACAGAACTTTTGTGAGAAATAGAATTTTTGTATTTCTTTAAATCTAAGTTCCTTTGGCATTTATCCTACAATAAAAGGCAGCAACAATTCCTCCAAAGTTTTATTTGCAGTAGGGAAACATGATTTTTTGATTTTCTGTTTGTACGAAGAAACAGTGTCTGCCTGTAATAACAATACATCCGCCACCTTCGACGTTTTTACCCCCATAACAGAAAATTGGCAAATACGTATTTCCTGCTCTGAAAGTTTCGGGAATAATTTTTTCAAAGACTTGGTAAACATTGGATAAATGGAATGGAAAGCTTCATCAAATAGTTCCCAATCTTTTTGTTCAAAGTCTTTAATAATATCCTTTTTCCCTCCATATAATTTTTTTAGAAACGGATTACGTCGGCATTGCTCTATATTTAATTTGCAAAACTTTTGCAATAAACGAGAGTTTTCCTGTTCTATTAGTTTTTTAGATATATTGTTTTCTGGATATTTGTTATTAGTCTCTTTCAAGTTCCTGATTATATCTTCGTTTTGGCGAATATTATCAATTAGTTTATTGATTTTTTTTTGGTAATACCTTTTTTTATATCTCAGTCTATATGTAATATAGGTAGAAATAATAACAAATATTGCTAATCCCGCGATAATAAAATCTTTAATTCTGAGCATATATTTGTGTGTTTCTGTAAGTTCTTTTTCCTTTTGTTTATGTTGTAAACGTACAACATCTTCTGTTTGTAGGGAACTGTCAAGACTGTCAGCCAACATTTCATACTTCTTTTGATAGGCATAAGCCTCTTCCAATCTTCCTTCCTTTTTTGCCAGTTCACTCAGATAGGAATTAGCAAGGCATAATGTTGGCAGGGAAGAAGATTCCAAAGCCTGTTCAAGGTAAAACTTAGCGGAGTCCAGCTTATTCATTTGAAGATATATGTTGCCTATATTGTTGAATATAGCATATGGTTTACTATCCGAACATTTTATACCTAAATACATATGTTTAATAGCCAAATCGTTATTCCCACTTATTTGGTACATATATCCAAGACGGTGATGGATATTAGTCATTATATTACGCTTATTAGTAAACATCGCTAATGTAAGCGCCTGCTTATAAATGGTAATAGCACTATCTGTTTGATAATTTGCCATATAGGTTTCACCAATTTCTCTTAATGTATATGCCATTCTGAATGTATCCTTAGCCTGTTCGTAATAAGAATATGCCTCACGGAAATATGTTTGTGCTTCAGGATAAAGATAATTTTCCCAATTGACTTTGCCTAAATAGCTTGCAATTCTTCCTCTTAAAATCAGATCATTTGAATTTGCAGTCAGTTCCCTTGCTTTTAGAAAGTCTTCCGTAGCCATAGCCCATTCTTCCCAGTCGCTGTGTATTCTCCCGGTCAGATACCAAGCCTTTGCGAGCCTTGTCATATCATTGTTTTTCTCGAAAAAAGTTCTCGCTTCGGCAATCAGGCTGTCGGTGGTA
>JAXDRC010000065.1:0-18261 GCA_034091205.1 Parabacteroides sp.
CACAATGCTTACATGCTTGAACGATTTATTTGCGTGTCTGGGATTGAACCAAACACGCAATTAATTGACAAACTTTTCAAAGAACTCATTTTATTTACTGCCAGAGCCGCTTAGGATGGGCTAATTTTTAACGAACTATTGATAAAGTGTATTTGAAATATATAATTTCTTTAAAGAACATTTCTGCTAATAAATTCTGGTATATTTGTAATTATTTGGTAAATCTTTTAAGAATAGTATGAAAGCTACGTTTTTAATAATCAGTTTGTTTATAAGTATATGCCATAATGCTGTTTTAGCCCAAGGTTTAAAACCTTATACGGTTGAAATGAATTCAGACAGCTTATATCAGAATGCGTTAAGTTATTTGTGCAATGAAGATTATTTCATTGACTGTGTAGATTCCTCGGCAGGATTCATTAAAGCGAAAAAATTTGCAGTAATCGACAAATTGCTGAGTGTTTATAAGGGACAGCGAACAGAGGTTTCTATGTTCATAAAGCCAATTAGTGGGGGAAAGAGTTCAATATCAGTGGCTGCATATATCGAAACATTGGAACACGATGAGTCTATTATATTTCATAAAGAAGGATTATGCAATGATTCAACTTTATGCATGTCCATAATTAATGGTATAATCTCAGCAAATCAGGATTGAAAATTGTTACTTAAATCATTTATAGGAAAAATATGATGAGCAATAGATTAGTCTGCGTTTTTCTCTTTTCCATTTTAAACTGTTTATTTGCTTTTGGGCAGATAAAAGGAAAAGTGGAAGATAATTCCCGGCAACCAGTTGAAGGAGCGACTGTTGTTATGCAAACACTTGATTCCACTTATATTGGGGCGACTGTTACGGACTCAGATGGAATATTTTTGTTTGAACAAGCACCTGAAGATTATATCTTAATTATTCAGCATTTACTTTATCACACTAAAGAGATAATAAAACATAGTGCAGATGTTGGAACAATATGTTTGGATTCCAAGGACTATAATTTAGATGAAGTAGTAATAAAAGGAGAACGGCCGTTAGTAAGATTGAAAGACGGTAAGATAGAATATGATATTTCAGCTTTATCTGAGAAACAAGCGGTAAGTAATGCTTATGAAGCTATTTTAAAATTACCTGGTATAAATTCGAATAATGGAGCACTTTCTCTGGCTGGGGCAAGTTCCCTGACTGTGATAATGAACGGAAAACCAACGACAATGACATCTGAGCAGTTAGAAGTATTGTTGCGTAACACACCTGTTGACCGAGTGGAGAAAGCTGAAGTTATGTATAGCGCACCACCGGAACTTCATGTCAGAGGTGCTGTTGTTAATGTTATTATCAAGCGTTCACATGATTATTCATTTCAAGGAGAGTTAAGCACACATTATCAAAATAAATATTTCAATGATGGTGGCGCAAATGCCAATATCCGTTTATCAACACCAAAGACAACTTTGGATGTAATGTATTCTGCGGATAATATCAAGACAATGGAATATACAGACTTAATATCGAACCATACATTGCATGATAAAGTTTATGAAATATCTCAAAATGAACAACTGACTTCCAAAAGCTGGAAACATAATGTAAGAACTGCTTTGGAATATAATTTTAATGAAAAGAGCCATATCAACATAGCTTATACCGGTAGTTTCTCTCCAAATATACATAATAGAAGTATCGCCAACGGAAGTTTCCAGCAATCCAATCTTGATAAATTCATGGATAACAAGATGCATAACATTGCTGTTCAATATTCTTCCGGAACAGGGTTGGATATCGGTGGTGATTATACGCGATATACTTCAGACAATAACCAAAATATGCAAATATTCTTGTCAGACAGCAGTAAGAATTCATATACCTTGACAGGAGGACAACGCGTTGACCGTTATTCCTTATATGCAGATAAGAAACATAATTTATCAGGTGGTTGGGAAATCGGATACGGCACATCTTTTCGCTATGCAAAAGATTATGATTTTCAGTTATATGATAATGTTTCCGGTAATTTGGAAATAAAAGATACTGAAGCTGAATTAAATGAATATACTGGTAATATTTATTTTTCTATAGGGAAAAACTGGTCAACAGGAACTTCTTTTTCTCTTTCTGCAACAGGAGAATATTATAGTATTGGAGATTATCATAAGTGGGCAGTCTATCCTCAGGCATCATTGACTTATTTCAAAACTCCGACTCATATTTTCCAGTTCTCATTGGCTACAAATAAAACTTATCCGAGTTATTGGAATATGCAGTCTTCCATTACTTATTTGAATGGATATTCGGAATTGCAGGGAACACCGGGGTTACGCCCGATGACAAATTACAATTTGAATGGCACATATATATTGAAGCAGAAATATATTTTCGGCTTGTTCTATTTGCATACGGCGGATTATTTCGCGCAAGTTCCTTATCAAGCTACGGACCGTCTTGCTCTTGTTTACAAGAATATGAATTGGAATTATATGAGTATGATGGGAGCAAATGTGGTTATACCGTTTAGCCTAGGTAATTGGTATGATGCCAGACTTACGCTTGTCGGAATGCAGACACATCAGAAGTGCGACAATTTTTTTGATATTCCTTTTGACAGAAAGAAATGGATGTTTGTTGGGACATTGGACAATACATTTAGAATAGGAAAGAATCTTTCATTTGAATTAATGGGAAATATCCAGACTCCTTTTATCCAGGGAACATTGGACCTTGATGCTTCGTTTAATCTTACTGCCGGAATAAAATGGGATTTTGCCAAAAACAAATGTACTGTTGCTGCAAGATGTATAGATATATTAAATACAAGTATGCCTGATATGAAAGTCCGTTTTGAAGGTCAGTGCCTTGATATGAATACATCATTTTATACACGTGCCGCAACAGTAAGTTTTATATATCGTTTTGGCGGATATAAGAAGAAAGAGGTCAAAGGTGTTGATATTTCCCGGTTTGGCCATTAATTGCTGTTTTGCAATTCGTATGAAGAAAGAAATCTTACTTACATACGGCTTCTCTGGCTTTCTCCAGCACCAGTTCCTTTATATTTACTCTTTGTTGGGTTGAATTTGTAGCGAACAGTAAGTCGGACAGTACAATTGTTGGGCTCTTCCGTCATGTGCATTGTTTGCATATAGCTTACATACATCATGAAATCACGTTTGTAGCTGTTGAACAGGTTTGTTGCATCCAAACGGATATTTAGCTTGTCATTGAGGAAACTTTTCTGCAATGCCATATCCATTCTCCATGATGGTTTAAGGAATCTGCCATTCTTCATCTTTCACCCTATTATAACCTAATGACAGTTGAAGCCAGCGGTAAGTAGCTCCCAAGGTAAGATTATGCGTAAACTTCGGGTCAAGCAACGGATTTCCGGTTTCATAAGTATATTTGTTTATAAGCAGAATGCTGCTTCTCAAATCCCAATAGGACGGTCTTGCAATATCAGTGCGATATGCAAGTTGGAAATTCACACGGTTGACAGGAAATGCGATAGAAAGCGTAGGAAACAGATTACTGAAATTCTTGCTTTGTTCATCCACGCGAAAATCCTTCTCATAGTAATTTGAAGCGTTGTATTCATATCTTAATCCTGCCAAAGCTTGTACGCGGCAAAACTTCCTGCTGTATTCGACAAAGGCAGCACCCATATTCTCGCTGATACGGCTGTTATCATCTGAGATGATACCTTCTGGATTCAGGTTGATATTTTTTCGATTTGTATAAGTATATTCACCACCAAATGACTGTAAATTAATCTATAAAAAATTAAAAATGCAAATGAGTATATGTAAAACTTGTGTTATCTGAATGTTCTGCTTACGAAACAATAAAAACAATGCGAATCAGCAATGAGCAACTGATCCGCATTATTAATATAATTGTGGTTACTTATCAAATATTGACTGAAACTTCAACTCCAACTTGCAACGGCTTGCCTAACTGCATGAAAGGCTGGTTGCGAGATTCGAAATAGAAGGCGGAATAAGTTGTGTTGGTAAGATTCTTTCCCCAAAGGCATACATTGAGAATACCTTTTCTTACTCCGGCGCGAGCGTTGAGAGTAGCATAAAAATTCTGGTAAATATTGTTGTATTCAGTCCAGAAAATTTTACCGGTACCGTTTACGTTGGCAGATAAGTAGAACTGGTCTATCCAGTTGCTGCGCAACATTTTGGTGTATTGAACACCAAGGCTTGCTGTATGGCGCGGAGTATAAGGAATATATTTGCCTTTGAAATCTTCCTTTCCGTTGTCATATTCTGTGAATGTGGCATTTGTATAACCAAAGTTTGCATCTGCCGTAAGCCCCTGGATTATTTGTGCCTTCAGGGAAACTTCTGCGCCAAAACTGCGGGCTTTTCCTGCATTGGTCAGAATACGTCCGTTGCCACTGTCAACGAATTTGGTGAGCTGAACGTCTTTTATGTCCATGTAGAACAATGAGAGTTCTGCGTTGAGATGATTCTCGATAAGTTCGCTTCTCATACCCAGCTCGTAGTTCCAGCTCTGTTCTGGTTTGTAAGCAGCAACATCTTCGATAGGCGAAGGCTCTTTCAAATCTCCGGGAATCATGCTGCTGAACGCACTCATCATGTCGTATTGCATTTGTGTCTGCATAACGTCTGCCGACATCTGTACGTTGTATCCTCCGGTTTTATATCCTTTGGCAACTGTGAAATAAGTGAAAGTCTTAGGAGAACATTCATATTTCAGAGATACTTTAGGAAGAACTTGCCAGAAATCCTGTGATGTGTTCAGGTCGATAACAGTTTCGTTATACATATCACTCATGTCAATTACGATTGGACTGTTCTTGAACTGGGCACCAAGTTTCATCTTGGCATTGCTCTTATAGTTCATACTCTGCTTTTCATAGTCCAGGCGAACTCCGGCTGTAATTGAAAGACCTTCGATGAAAAGGTTGTTGTAGGTTGACTGATGGAACAGTGCCAAACCATACGACGGAGTTTTGAAGCTTCCCGGAATATATAATTCCTTGTCGAGAACAACTAGTCTGGGCATTGCAGAGTTCGGATTGTTGCTGATAGCATTTTCATATATCTTGTCGAACACTGATTCCTGGAATATCTCTTTCATTCCGTCTTCCTTGAATGTAACCGGACCTTCTGTGTTCAGTCCGCTATAGAAACCGTACAATCCGAGCGACCATTGGTAATTGTTGTCGTTGTTGTTGCGCAAGGCAAACTCCTGACTAACGGAATGCTGCTTCTGTTTCTGATTAAGGGTGAAGATGGATTTGGAAGAGAAATCCTGGTCCATTTTCATATCGTCCTTGAAAAACTGATGTCCGGTTGTGCTGGTAAATATGACATGCTTATTCTTGTATTCCATCAGAAGCTGGTTGGCAAACATACTTCTGTTGTAAGATGATTTATCATTCATACTTATCGGCGCCACGTTCCCTGTTTCAGCGTCATACAATCCGTAAGGGAATGCTCCCTGGCTTGTGTAGTCGCCGGAGAAAGTATATGCAGCCTTGAAATTTGGCGAGAATCGTCCTTCTAGTTTTATTCTTCCACCAACAACATTTTCCTTGTCTGCTTTCTCTCCTGTATATTCATTTGTGAAATATCCGTCAGAATGGTCATAGTAAACTCCGGCTGTGAAACCGATTTTGTCGCTCAGCATACCGTAATGCGAAGCCTTAGCCTTTATGTTTCCATAATTACCTGCAGAAAGTGATATTTTCTTTCCCTGGAAATCGAAAGGAGAGATTGTGTAAACTTTCACAATTCCTCCCATAGAGTTTCTGCCGTACAAAGTTCCTTGCGGACCACGCAAAACCTCAATTCGCTGGATGTCGCTCAGCTCAAAGTCGAATGTACTTTTGTCCAGATAAGGGACGTCGTCCACATACATCCCGATTGACTGTCCGCTGCTTCGTGCGCCAATACCTCTTATATATATAGCCGAAGTCATTCTTGAACCGTAGTCAGGAATATACAAGTTAGGCACGAAAGAGCTTAAATCCTTCAGCGCGTCAATTTGTCTGCCGGCAATAAGCTGAGGCGTGAACACAGACACTGAGCCGGGAATAGTCCTGAAATCATTAGTTTCTTTGGCTGATGATGTGACTATAATTTCATCTATATTCAGAGTTTTTATAGTGTCGTTGTCTGCAATTACTTTTTCCTCTGCGCTCAGTTGTGATAAACCTGCTATGGAAAAGGCTGTTATACATAGAATGACGTGTTTCATCTTTTCGTATATGTTGGTTTGTTTATCTTGTTTGTTTCCGGATACAAAGGAAATGTAAACAATCAGAAACTGCAATCACTATTAGTAGTGATTTTTGAAATTTCATGCAGCATGACAAATCAAAAACATTTTTTATGTTTTCTGCGCATTTCCATTTTCGTATCTTTGCACTGCATTTTTGAGAACTATATATGGACGAGTCGAGTAGGTACATATTAACAAGAAACATTAGTATTAATTAATTCCGAAGGAGGACATTCATTGTCAGTATGCTCCTTTTTCGGGATATAAACATGTAGAGAAAGGAGACAGGCTGATGAGAAAGTATCTGTTCAGTGAAGCTGTGGGCTTCGTGGAAAAGAAAGAATGGCTTCCAAATTGCTGGGTAAATGTTCAGATGCCCGACAGTGATGATTTTGATTTCCTCACCAAAACACTAAACGTTCCGGAATCCTTTCTGGAAGATATAGCCGATGTGGAAGAACGTCCGCGTACGGAATCCGAAGGAGACTGGCTTTTGACAATTCTCCGTATTCCTGTGGCAAACAAGGATAATGCAGTTCCTTATATTACAGTTCCGATCGGTATAATTACCAACAATGAAATAATAGTTTCCGTTTGTTATTATCAGACGGAGCTTATCCCTGATTTCATTGAGCATACCAGACGTAAGAATATTCTGGTGCGCAACAAACTGGATCTTATATTCCGCATAATGTATTCGTCGGCTGTATGGTTCCTGAAATATCTTAAGCAAATCAATCAGGATGTCACAGCTGCCGAAAACGAATTGGAGAAAAGTATCCGTAATGAGGATTTGCTGCGCCTGATGAAGCTTCAGAAAACCCTTGTTTATTTCAATACGTCAATACGTGGAAACGAAGTGATGATAGGGAAATTGCGTGTTATATTCCAGGATACGGATTATTATGATGCGGATCTTGTGGAAGATGTCCTGATTGAACTTAAGCAGGCTTATAATACCGTAAATATATATAGCGACATTCTTACGGGAACGATGGATGCTTTTGCTTCGATTATTTCAAACAATGTCAACGCGATAATGAAACGTATGACTAGTCTGTCCATTACACTGATGATTCCGACATTGATAGCAAGTTTCTATGGTATGAACGTTGATATCCATATCGAGCAGGTGCCTAATGCTTTCTGGTGGATAGTTCTGGCTTCGGCTTTGTTGTCAGGTTTATCTGTGGTGGTGTTCAAGAAGATAAAATGGTTCTGATTTTTTTAGTTCAAAAGAATGTGGCAAAGTTGTAGCTGTTTGATAATCAGGTGAAGTTGGGGATTTGTAATTTGGTAGACCTTTTATTCGATGATAGTTGAAGAAAAGTTCTTATCTTTGTATGCTCAATTAATATATTTATATGGACAGAATCCAGATTAAAGATAAAAAATTCCGTTTGTTTATTTCGGATGAAGAAATACAGGTTGCTGTAAGGAAGATAGCAGAAGACATAAAGAACGATATTAGTGGAAAGGACGTATTGTTTGTCTGTATGCTGAATGGCGCATTTATGTTCGCTACAGAACTGATGAAAGAAATAGATGCCTCATATCCTATAACATTTGCAAGATATTCTTCTTATGAGGGAACAGCAAGCACAGGTGTTCTTCATGAAATTATGCCGGTCAAGGAAGACTTACGTGGTAAAACTGTGTATATCCTTGAGGATATTATTGACACTGGATTCACCATGCAATGTGTGAAGAGTATGATGCTTGACAAGGGTGCTGCAGAAGTTAAGCTTGTGACTATGCTGTTTAAGCCGGAATCATTGCGATGCGACTTGCAGCCTGATTATGTTGGTCTGGAGATTGCTCCTGCATTTATCGTGGGACACGGACTTGATTATGACGGCGAAGGACGTGCATTTAAGGATATATATCAAGTGGAAGAATAATGTGCTTGTCATTTAATTAATTATTTAATATAAAAAAACAGACAATTATGTTGAACGTAGTAATTTTTGGTGCTCCGGGTTCAGGTAAAGGTACTCAGAGCGAATTGATTATCAAAGAATACGCTTTGGATCACATCTCAACTGGCGATGTTTTGCGTGCTGAAATGAAAAACGAAACAGAACTTGGCAAGACTGCTAAAGAATATATTGAAAAAGGTCAGTTGGTTCCAGATGAATTGATCGTTAACATGTTGGCTAAGGTTTTGGACAGCAAGGAAAACTCTAAGGGTGTTATCTTCGACGGTTTCCCACGTACAATCCCTCAGGCAAAAGCTTTGAAGGCTATGTTGAACGAACGTGGAACTGACGTTTCTGTTATGTTGAACCTTCAGGTTGACGAAGATGAATTGATTCACCGTCTTTTGGAACGTGGTAAAGTTTCTGGCCGTTCAGACGATAACTTGGAAACTATCAAATCTCGTTTGGAAGTTTACCACAACCAGACTGCTCCTTTGGCTGAATATTATATTGGTGAAGGCAAACACGTTGCTATCCACGGCATGGGTTCAATCGAAGAAATCTTCGGTCGTATCAAAGAAGCTATTGACGCTGTAAAATAATAAGGAGACGAGTTGACGAGGCATCAGAGACAAGTTGATAAGTATTAATTATCTGAAAATTCTTGTCAGCTTGTTTTCTTGTCAATTTGTTGACTGGCAGATTAAGTTCAAAACTTTAATAAAAAATATAAGAAGATGGCTGAATCTAACTTTGTAGATTATGTAAAGATCTATTGCCGTTCGGGTAAAGGCGGTAGAGGGTCTTCTCACTTTCGCCGTGCGAAATACATTCCGAAAGGAGGTCCCGACGGAGGTAACGGGGGAAGAGGAGGCCATATTTATCTTCGTGGAAACCGTAACTATTGGACTCTTCTTCACTTGAAATATGAACGCCATATTATGGCAACAAACGGTGAAGGCGGAGGAGCAAAACGTAGTTTCGGTAAAGATGGAGAAGACCGAGTTATCGAAGTTCCTTGCGGAACTGTGGTTTATGATGCTGAAACTGGCGAATTCATCTGCGACGTAACCGAAGACGGACAGGAAGTGATGCTTCTGAAAGGCGGACGCGGAGGTTTGGGTAACTGGAATTTCAAGACTTCTACAAACCAGGCTCCCAGATATGCCCAGCCGGGCGAACCGGCACAGGAGAGAACTGTAATCATGCAGTTGAAACTTCTTGCTGACGTTGGTTTGGTTGGTTTCCCTAATGCCGGAAAATCAACTTTGCTGTCGGTTGTTTCTGCGGCAAAGCCTAAGATTGCCAACTATCCGTTTACTACGCTTGAGCCTAACTTGGGTATCGTTAGCTATCGCGACCATCGTTCGTTTGTGATGGCTGATATTCCGGGTATTATCGAAGGTGCGAGCGAAGGACGTGGGTTGGGATTGCGCTTCCTGCGTCATATCGAGCGTAACTCGTTGCTGTTGTTTATGGTTCCTGCTGATGCGGACGATATCCGTAAGGAGTATGAAATCCTGAACAATGAACTTGTGAAGTATAATCCTGATTTGGCGGACAAGCCTCGTGTTCTGGCTATTACCAAGTGTGATATGCTCGACGAAGAACTTATCGAAGCTATGAAGCAGGAATTGCCTGAAGGTATTCCGTATGTATTCATATCATCAATTGCACAGATAGGAATAACGGAGCTTAAGGACCTTCTTTGGAAAGAACTGAACAAGGAAACATTCCACGAAGTTGAACGTATTGTTCATAAGAATATCGATGTAAGCACTCTGCCGATGGATGATGACGATGACTTTATCATTCCGGTGGATGACGACGACCTCGATGATGAAGAGTATGAAGAATACGAAGATTATGATGATTGGGAAGAAGATGAAGAATATGATGAATCTGAATCCACAAAAGCATAATGATATTGAAGTGTTGCAATTGCCGGGAATGAGCCGGTATTGCAACATTTCACATTTTATAACCACAAGGCATGGCGGTGTCAGCAAGGACGCTTATGCTTCGTTGAATATGGGGCTTTATTCCGGCGATGATGAAGAGTTGATTCGCAGGAATTATGATTTGTTGTCCAATTACATAGGCATAGATAAGGAAAAGATTATAGTTCCGCATCAGACTCATGGAACGGATGTTTTGGCTTTTGATGAAAGACTTTTGTCACTTGATGAAGAAGTGAAGCAAGAGCTGCTTGATGGCGTGGATGCTTTGGTTACTGATGTGCCGGGAATATGCGTGTCTGTGCTTACAGCTGATTGTGTACCAGTTCTTTTGTATGCCCCGGACAAGGAGGTTGTAGCCTCAGTTCATGCGGGTTGGCGTGGAACGGTCAAAGGAATAGTGGCAAATACTATTTATGTTATGACTGAAAAATATGGAGTTGATGCTTCAAATATAGTTGCAGCAATTGGACCTTCCATAAGTTTGCAGTCTTTTGAGGTAGGAGATGAGGTTCTTGCTGCTTTTGCCGATTCCGATTTGTGGACTGAATCGGAGATGAAAGAAATATCAATCCGTAATGAAATTACAGGTAAGGCTCATATTGATTTGTGGAAAGCCAACAGTTTGCAGATGTTGCATTATGGTGTAAGAGCAGAAAATATTGAAGTGTCGGGGATTTGTACTTATACTGATAATCAGAATTTCTTCTCTGCCCGACGGTTGGGGATAAACAGTGGCAGAATAATGTCCGGTATATTTATAAAAGACAGATGATTAAGGAGACTATTTTACGGAATTGTCAATTATGTATATTGTAAAGACCTTATTCATTTGTTTCCTGTACTTGAGAAATTAAAATTAACAAACATATATGATAGAAATAGAATTGTCTGCGGAAATCACGGATGTTTGTCCGGATTTGAATGTATTGGCTGTTTCCTGCAAAATAGCAGAGAATACACCATCGGATGAAAATTTGTGGAAAGAAATTGCAGTTGAAGAAGATGCATTGCGAACTTCCCTGAAAGTTGAAGATATAAATAAGTTTGCGCCTATTTATGCTACACGTCAGGCGTATAAGAAACTTGGCAAGGATCCTAATCGCTATCGTCCGTCAGCTGAAGCTTTGCGCCGCAGGGTTCTGAAAGGAATGTCGCTTTACAGGATTGATACACTTGTGGATTTGATAAATCTTGTGTCATTGAAAACCGGCTATTCCATCGGAGGTTTTGATTCTGGCAAGATAAATGGTGATCTTATTCTAGGTGTAGGTAAGGAAGGTGAGGTTTATCATGGAATCGGACGTGGAGAACTCAATATTGCAGGTTTGCCAGTGTATCGTGATTCAGTTGGTGGCATCGGAACTCCGACAAGTGATGAAGAACGTACCAAAATCGGTATGGAAACAAAGTCCCTGCTTATGATTATAAACGGTTATTCCGGAAGAGAAGGACTGTTTGACGCTGGAAAATATTCGTTGGATTTGCTTCGCCGTTACTTGAATATTTCGGAAATAGAAGTGAATTTAATAACCAAAGAGGGGAAAACTGAATGTAAAGTTGATAACTTCTAAGGGTTTGAGTCAAAAATAATAATAAAAACTTTTGCAATATTATAATAATATGTACATTTGCCGGACACAAATGTAATAAAATAAAATGATTGAATTAATTGGAACAAATGCCGGACTAGTGTGGAATGCCTTGAATACCGGTGGAAAAATGACTCTTAAAGCAGTGAAAAAAGCTACAAAGATCAGAGCCGAAAAAGATATGTATGCTGCACTTGGCTGGTTGGCTAAAGAGGGTAAACTGTCTTTTGAAGAATTGGATGGAGAAACTTATGTTTCGTTGATTGGTTAACGGAATATTTGAGAATTTCAGGAAAGAGGCTGTTCATTATTTTATTGGACGGCCTTTTGTGTTTTATGCAATTTTGTAGTAATATTTTTAACAGAACCTTGGAAATTTAAATACTAAATTCTATTTTTGTGTAGATTTTATTATGATATGACCGAAGAGGGAAAAAAGTTATTGTCGATTTTCGATGTCAGAATCCAGGACTTGATAGATTTGTGCGAGGCAAGGAAATTAAGGATTGCTGAGTTGGAATCTTTGCTGGCGCAGAAGGAGGATGAGCTCCAGGCGGCTTTGCAGACCATTCGGGATTTAAATATAAAATGTGACAATCTTCTGACAGCCAGGATTGTTTCTGTAAATGAAACTGAAGTCCGAAACGCAAAGATGAAATTGTCAAAAATGGTGCGGGAAATAGATAAGTGCATCGCACTCTTAAATGAATAATAGAGCGATGGATGATAATTTTCTTATAAATATAGAAATAGCAGGCAAGCATTATCCTTTGAATATCAAGCGAGATGAAGAAGAGAAGATTCGTGCTGCTGCTGTACAGATAAACAGTATGTTGTTTCAGTATCGCCAACATTTCGGTGGAAGTGATTCTGTTGACACAAAGGATTTACTGGCTATGGTTGCATTGCATCTTTCATATCGCAATTTGCGTCTTGAAGAAGCTAATGATGCAGCCCCTTTCATTGAGAAAATATCTCAGGTGAGCGAGATGTTGAGCCAATATGTAAAGGAACAATAGGATTATTTATTTAGAAATATGATACTTTCCGCACTGCTTCGCATGTTTATCATGCAGTTGTAGTGCTTTTTTTATATATAAATATAATGAATTTAAATTATTAGTTAAATGGGAATGTATATAATAATATCTATTGTAACTTTCTTCATTGGAGGATTGTTTACATGGTTTGTTTTGCGTGTCCTGCTTAAATCGAAGTTTGAGTCTATACTTCGTGAGGCGGAAAAGGAGGCCGAAGTAATGAAGAAAAATAAATTACTTGAGGTCAAAGAGAAGTTTTTACACCTTAAAGCTGATTTGGAAAAACAGGTTTCTCAAAGAAATGCAAAGATTCAGTCTATTGAGACTAAACTGAAGCAGAAAGAGCTTACAATAAATCAGCGCCAGGAAGAACTTCAGAGAAAAAATTCTGAGGTTGATGCAGTAAAAGAAAATTTGGCAACCCAGCTTGATTTGGTGGAAAAGAAAAAGGCTGAACTTGACAAATTGCATCAGAAAGAAATTGAACATCTTGAAACTTTGTCAGGTCTGTCTGCCGAAGAAGCAAAAGAACGTCTTGTTGAATCTCTTAAGGATGAGGCTAAGACTCAGGCGGCTTCTTTCATTAATGATATCGTTGAAGAAGCTAAGATGACAGCAAACAAAGAGGCTAAGAAAATAGTTATACAGTCTATTCAGAGAGTGGCAACAGAAACAGCTATTGAAAACTCTATAACTGTGTTCCACATCGAATCAGACGAAATAAAAGGACGTATTATCGGTCGCGAAGGTCGAAACATCCGTGCTTTGGAAGCTGCAACTGGTATTGAAATTGTAGTTGATGACACTCCTGAAGCAATTGTCCTTTCCGGCTTTGACCCTGTGAGACGCGAAGTTGCCCGCTTGGCTCTTCATCAGCTTGTTCAGGATGGCCGAATTCATCCGGCTCGTATCGAAGAAGTCGTAAATAAAGTACGTAAGCAGGTTGAAGAAGAAATAGTTGAAACAGGTAAGCGCACAGTAATCGACCTTGGTGTACATGGATTGCATCCTGAATTAATCCGATTGATCGGTAAGATGAAATACCGTTCTTCTTATGGTCAGAACTTGTTGCAGCATGCTCGTGAAACAGCTAATCTTTGTGCTGTGATGGCTTCTGAGCTTGGATTGAATCCTAAGAAAGCTAAACGCGCCGGATTGTTGCATGATATTGGTAAAGTTCCAGATGATGAACCAGAATTGCCACACGCAATTTTAGGCTCTAAGCTTTGTGAAAAATACAAGGAAAAACCGGATATCTGCAATGCTGTTGGCGCTCACCACGATGAAATAGAAATGCAGACACTGCTTGCTCCGATTGTTCAGGTTTGTGATGCTATCTCTGGCGCTCGTCCTGGTGCACGCCGTGAAATCGTTGAAGCATATATCAAGCGTTTGAATGACCTTGAGCAGTTGGCTTCTTCTTATCCAGGTGTTGTCAAGACTTATGCTATTCAGGCTGGCCGTGAATTGCGAGTTATCGTAGGCGCAGACAAGATTAGCGATAAGGATACAGAAAACTTGTCAAACGAAATTGCTAAGAGAATTCAGGATGAGATGACTTATCCGGGTCAGGTTAAAATCACAGTAATTCGTGAAACAAGAGCTGTAAGTTTTGCAAAATAAAATAGCTTGACAGACAATGTTTGTCTGGACAATGTGATTCAGAATTAATATAAAAACCGAAAGATGGTGTTGTAAATGTCGGATATTTCCGAAACACCTTCTTTCGGTTTTTCTTTTGTCAGAAAATATTAAGATATTTATCAGCTATTCTGTAAAGTTCCAATGTGTTGAATGTAATCATACATAATGTAATCAGAAGCATTGTTATGTCGATGGCGCGATAAATTCTTACCGGAACCTTTTTATATATCCAGCCAATATACATAGGAATAAGAAACAGCCAATGGCCGCCATAAGCCGGAGCGTTTTTCATATCAATCCCCAGAATGAGATGAATTATTATATCTATGGAAAAATAAGCAGACAGAAACCATACATAAGGATTCCTAATGTTCAGAAATATAGATATAATGCAAAGCAATAGTAGTAATATAGGAACTGCATATTGCCATCCCATCAGATATTTTGTAGGTCTGAGCTCCTTTTCTCCGTCAGCCCATTGAGGAATCAGAGGTGTTGACATAAATGTATTCGAGATAAAACCGTTCATTATGATATTTTTCTGTTCATCATCTGATTTCTTTTTTAAGAAGTTTGTAGAACTTTCATAATAATCTGTCTTTTTCTTTGATTCGGAAAATGCATTTTTTGCAGAATAGATTCCAAATAAAAGAGTGGAGCATATAAGCAGAGGCAGAATACTTGAAAACAAAGCATTAAGTTTTTCTTTCATATTTCCTGAGAAAACAGAATGAACCATCAATGGCTTCAGCATATTTTCCAAATTTATTCCTCCAAGGATAAACGAAAACACAGCTGTTGTGTAGCTGTTGAACCGACCTCTGTCCATATATTCCGTTGAAAGGACAAGAAGTGAAAGTATAAGGAAAAAGAACGAGAAAGGAAATGTTCCTATGGTGAATGAAAGAATAATTGTCGTAAAACATGCAGCTGCGTTCAGAGTCAACAAAAAAGCTCTTTTTCCGGGCAGGGCTACTATTCTTTTCAGATATCTGTAAATGCAGACAAGTCCGCTACTGACAAAGAAATTCATCACAGCAACGCCTAGTGCCGCACGAATATTTATACCCCAGAAATGTTCAACGGTTGCAGTTATACTCCATTTTATGAAATGGAAAAAGTTGAACAACGGGTTGAGAGGATTAAAGTCGCCGCCATCAGAATAAAACTGGTATATGTTATCATAACCAAGATAAGTTCCACTTCCGGATTTAATATCTGTCAGGATATTGGAATGTTCGATAATGAATTTTCCTATGACGCAATAAACAGAAAAGAATATTATGAAAATAATAGGTTCCGCGGCTTCGATAGGAAAAACGCTCCGTTTCACTGAGCGCCACCAGGCACGCAGGAAACGGAACGGTAAAGTAGAATAATATATAAATGTCATTTCATCAACAATTGTTTTTGCTCAATCCATTCGTTGGCTTTTTGCAAAGTCTCGGGTTTTCCAACATCCAGCAAACTTAAGTCTTCCAATGGATAAGACATAATTTTTGTTCTTGCGCATATGGACAGATAGAAGTTTATTATCGGGAATTTCCCGGTCCATTCGTCCATCCACTTGAATATCTCAGGTGAAATAACATGTATTCCGCTAAAAGCATACTCAGTGTATTGCTCCGGATCAAAATAAGGATAATAAGATTTAACTTCGCCTGTTTCCCTGTTACGCCATCCGCAAAGCTGGTTATCTTTGTTGAAAAGCAGATAGCGGGATGTCTTACGCTTGCTTACCAATAAAGTCGCAAGACTTTTAGGAGTGGCAAGGTGATGATTATACAGCGTTTTAAGATCTACATTCGACAGAATATCAACATTGTGTACAAGGAACGGCTCGTCTCCTGACAGAAACTGTTCTGCTTTCTTTATACCGCCACCAGTGTCTAGCAAATAGTCTCTTTCATCAGAAATATGAATGTCAACACCGAAATTCTGGTTTGCTTCCAGAAAATCTATAATCTGTTGTCCTAAATGATGTATATTTATAACAATCTGGTCGAATCCTGATTCTTTCAATTTCAGTATAACATGTTCAAGCATGGGTTTTCCTCCGACCGGAATCAAGGCCTTGGGCGTATTGTCTGTGAGAGGTTTTAGCCGGCTGCCCAGTCCGGCTGCAAATATCAGTGCTTTCATAGAGTTGGATTAAAGATTTGTTCAATATTTTGTTCCCTGTGTACTAAATGTACTTTTACGCCAAACTTACTGTTGAGGTGTTCTGCAAGATGTTGGGCAGAATAGACTGAACGATGCTGTCCACCTGTGCATCCGAAACACACCATAAGATTTGTGAAACCTCGGTCCAGATACCTTTTTACAGAAGCGTCTACCAAGGTATAGACATGTTCCAGAAAATCTGTTATTTCACCGTCTGCCTCGAGGAAGCTTATAACAGGTTCATCCAGCCCGGTGAAGTGGTTGTATCTTTCATATTTCCCAGGATTATTTATTGCTCGGCAGTCAAAGACGAATCCTCCGCCGTTTCCTGTCTGGTCGTTAGGAATACCTTTTTTGTAGGCAAAACTCATGACTTTTACTTCCAGGCGGCGTTTTTGTGCATCGTCTGTGAATTGTTTCAGCTCAGTAAGTTCACGCAAAACGGAGCATAGATACGGGTATTCCGGATAATCATTGCGCAAAAGTTCCCTTAGATTCTCTATTGCAAAAGGAACACTTTGTATGAAGTGAGGCTTTTTCTCGAAATATCCACGGAAACCGTATGCACCAAGAACTTGCAAAATCCTGAACAGAACAAAATGCTGAAGCTGGCTTTTGAAATACGCTTCATCCACAGGCATATACTGACGGAGGGCTTCGATGTATTCTTCGAGCAGTTCGTTTCTTAAATCCTCCGGATATTTAGCTTTAGCCTGCCAAAGGAAAGATGCTACATCATAATATACGGGACCTTTTCTTCCGCCCTGGAAATCAATTAACCATGGCTCATTGTCGCGAACCATTACGTTTCGAGACTGGAAGTCGCGATACATAAATGTTGCTGATGAATTGCGTAACAAGACATCTGCCATTTTCTGAAAATCATCTTCCAGACGGTCTTCCTGGAATTCAAGTCCGGTAGCTTTAAGAAAACAATATTTGAAATAATTTAAATCCCAAAGAATGGAACGGCTGTTGAACTCCGGCTGGGGATAGCAATTGCTGAAGTCCATGCCGTCAGCACCGGCAAATTGGATTTTAGGTAATAATCTTATGGTTTTGTGTAGCAGGACTTTCTCTGTTTCATCAAACACACTGCTTTTACGTCCTTTTTCTATGGCATCAAACAGGAGAGTGTCTCCCAAATCTTCTTGTAAATAGAAAGCTTTGTCGTTGCTGGTACAATATATTTCCGGAACAGGCAAGCCTTTTTTGCGGAAATGTTCTGCCATATACAGGAAAGCCTCGTTTTCTTTTACAGAAGTGCCGCTAACTCCAACAATATTTTGTTTTCCACTCAGGCGGAAATATCTTCTGTTTGAGCCGGAAGATGGTAATTCTACGATGTCTTCAGCTTCGCTTCCCGTATAGGATTTGTATAAATCTTTCAATATGTCTGCGACCATATGTGTTATTATTGGTTTTTAGTGTTGCTAATATACAAAAAGAGTTTTGTTATTTATACTAATCTAGCCATAAAGATTTAGATTATATTTTGCGATTTTATTTAAATTGCGACAAGTCGGTAAGTTTGAGTATGAATAGCAAGATAAAATGTCATGATACAGATTTACTTTACACCTATTTAACAAAAAAACGATAAAGAAATGGGAAGAAAAGGAATCAGTCATCGCAAATTCAGTATTGAGTTCAAATTGTCTGTTTTAACAGATTACTTTCAATCAAATCAAT
>JAXDRC010000066.1:0-4229 GCA_034091205.1 Parabacteroides sp.
CAAAACGACTCCTACATTTATCCAGGAATATTCCATTCCGCTCTGTCCTTTATTATTGAAATGATGACGGAGCTTTCCGGTATGACGGTCAAACAAATAAATGTCTCCTAACTGGAATTCATAAACAAGCATATAATTATCCGTTACTGCTGACAAATTTGCGTGTTCGCTTAACAAAATATCATCTGTCGTCTCCAAAGGAACATATTCTACAGTTACAAAATCCTGTAAACGTAACTTCTCCAAAGGATAATTCTTTGACAAATCAACGACCGGCAAATTTGATGTTGATGACTGGGAAAAGGATAATTGGATGCTTGACAGCATTACTATAAACGAGAAAATTGTCTTGGGTAAATTCATAATTATGTACTTTATTTTTTAATGAATTATTTATGTTTCAAAAGTTACTCAACTTAAAAGTAGACTAGGCTACAAAAACTAGTTGACAAAGTTAAAATCCAGTTACTTCACTCTTAATTACCAGAAAACTCTTGTCAACTTGTTTTCTTGTCAACTCGTTAACTGAAAATTAAGCTCCAGAAACTTGAATTGATATATATATTATCGTTTTGGTTGTAAAGATATAAGGAAAAGTATCAGGTTAACCTGACACCTAAAAAGAGAAGTAACTATATGTTATGCAATTCATTAAACCATAATTTAAAGTATTTATCACCTGACACTTTTAGTTAAAATAATAAAATTTGCTGTTCCAATTCGCCTTTTTCCCATTTTCTGTTATTATCCAGGCGATTCCTGATGCGTTGTTTTATCTTGTCGAGGTTATCATATTAGATTCCAACAATTGGGAGCTGTTTGCTTAGCCTGATAGCTTAATAAGCTTGCCTTACTTTTCTGTTCAAGCATATAAAAAGGAATGTTCGGTAGGAAAAATGTATGATACGCACCAAAGTTCGGTAGGAAAAATGTGTAATTTGTTCAAAAGTTCGGTAGGAAAAATGTATATTTGTAGCATAGCAATCAAAATATATGTATTATGCATAGAAATATCATCGAACAACTTAAAGTATGGAAAAACAGAAGCGGCAGGAAGCCTCTTGTATTAGCCGGGGCACGTCAGGTTGGTAAGACTTACATTCTTAAACAGTTTGGAGAACAAGAGTTTGCAAATGTAGCTTATATTAACTGCGATGACAATGAGCTAGCGAAAAACCTGTTTTCGAAAGATTACGATATACAGCGTATCCTATTGGCTATCGGAGCCATTACAGGACAGAGTATCGAAGCCGGCAAGACTTTGATTATTCTGGATGAAATACAGGAAGCGCCACGTGGCTTATCGGTCTTGAAGTATTTCTATGAAAATGCACCGCAATATCATGTTGCCGTGGCAGGTTCACTGTTGGGAATAGCCATGCACCGAGGAGAATCTTTCCCAGTTGGTAAAGTGGATATATTACATATATATCCCATGACTTATGATGAATTTCTACTAGCCAAAGGAAAGAAACAAATGGTTGACATCCTACGAGCCAAGGACTGGGCTACTGTGAAACTGCTAAAAAACGAGTATATCAAATTTTTAAGAGAGTATTACTTCGTTGGAGGAATGCCGGAGGCTGTAGCTGAGTTCATATCATCTAATGATGCGAAGAAAGTAAGAACTGTACAAAATAACATACTCTTCACCTATCGGCAGGATATGTCAAAACACGTAACTACATCGGAAGCCAACCGCATAAATATGGTTTGGCAGTCAATGCCCTCACAACTTGTAAAAGAAAACAAGAAATTCATCTATGGTGTTGTCCGTCCCGGTGCACGGGCAAAAGATTTCGAAACAGCTATTCAATGGCTGCAAGATGCAGGTCTGGTGTATAAAGCTGAAAGAATTTCCCAACCTAAAATTCCACTGAAATTTTATGCTGACATTTCAACTTTCAAACTATTCCTTCTTGATTGCGGACTACTTGGAGCCATGAGCGAGACTCCGGCAGAGAAACTCCTGGTTGCCGACAACGGTATGGAAGAAGCTAAAGGTGCATTTACAGAAAACTATGTCATGAGTCAGTTGACAGCTACATGCGGAGGTTCTGTATTCTACTACAGCAACGATGCAAAGTTGGAAATTGATTTTATCATACAGCATGGCAGCGACATCGTTCCAATAGAAGTAAAGGCGGAGGAAAACCTGCGTTCAAAGTCCCTGTCTTGTTTTGTTGCAGCAAATAAAGGTCTGCATGGTCTCCGTTTTTCCATGTCTGATTACCGTGAACAGGATTGGATGACCAATGTTCCGCTATATGCTGCATCCATTCTATTTCAAGAAAGTTAAAACAATAATATTTGCTGTTCCAATTCGCCTTTTTCCCATTTTCGGCTATTGTCCAGACGATTTCTGATACGTTGTTTTTTCTTGTCGAGGTTATCTTCTGTTATATTCAACAATTCTATCTGTTCTTTTCGTGTAAGGCCTAATTTTATAAGGCAACACAAACGGATATCAGCTTCCAACAGTTGAGGAAAAGACTTTCTCAACCGTTCGGTAAATTTATTATGCAATGAATTTGTATAAGAGATTAACTCTGGCCAGTCTTTTTCTCCTATATTACCATCGCTTTTTATTCGTACCAATATATCAGAATTATCATCCTTTTGTTTTATCAGCTCTTCATAATGTTCTATTTCCTTATTCTTCTTATTTAAGGTCTTTAAAATCTGGGATTTCTGTTTATTCAACAAATCGTTGTTTTTAATAAGTTTATCCAATTTCTGTTCCAAATCGTCCTTTATATGATGTAAATTATCAACTTCGGACTGCAGGGATGTAAGTTTGGTTATTTCTTGTTTATATTCTTTTATAACATTCTCATTCTTATTGATTTGATAACGGATTTCATTCAACTCATTCAACAATCCTATTATAGTACGTTTCTTGTTAAGATAAACAAGAAGGGAAACGATAATAACCAGCAGGACAAAAGTTATTCCTACAAATAATTGTCTGGAATGTTTAAATTCAAGCTGTTGTTTCTCAGACAATAATTTTTCGCTATTATACTTTCCTTCTACTTCTATTATTGCTTTTTGTTTTTCCACTTTCTGTATGGAATCGTTGCAAGCCCAATATAACTTATTATATTTCAATGCATCCTGATAATCTTTTCCCTTTTCATATAAAAGGGATAAAGATTCATACGCGCTTCTTTTGGTGTACAGATTAGAAGTTGTTTTCAAAGCTGTTTTCAAATGGACAATAGCCCAATCATATGCTCCAGTCATACTGAATAATTTTCCGGTTCTCAAATTGATGTCAGACATATCTCGTTGCACATCAGAGAAAATTATAAGTACATTCAAATAATAATATGCGCTATCACTATAATTTGTATTTGTATAAATCATTGACAATCCATTTGCCGCCAAGCATAAAGGATGTTTTTCTCTTATTTTTTCAGCTATATCTAATGCCTGCCAGTAATATTCTTTTGATTTCTGCCATTCCTTCTGCAATCTATATACACTGCCAAGGTAAGCATTCGCATAAGCTATGCTGAGACTATCTTGTGAGAGGTTAGCAAAATCCATACATTTATTATATGCATAAGCTGCCTTATCTATTATTTCGGAATCTGCATATATATTTCCGATTTCGGCATAAGCCTGATACTGCAATTTATAGTCATCACTGCCTTCCAGCAAATCCAAGGCTTCCATAAATGATTTGACAGCCTCATCATTATTCTTCAAATCTCTTTCTACCAATCCTTGTGTATATAAAGCAGTAGCTAGTTTTTCCCTGTCATTATGTTCCGTATAATAACGTACTGCAATATTTATGAGAGAATCTGAAATGTGCGTACGTTCACTTTTATCCATTGCCTGAGTCATCAGCAAACACCAGTTTGCATATTCCTGCTCTGAGCTTTTCTCCGGCGATTGCAAGGATGAAAGCAAATGATATGCACTGTCTGGATTGGAAAAGATCAGACTGTCCGCCTTTTCCAATACAGAAGAAATGGATGTGTTCTTTTGGCATCCGGAGATTAGAAGAGGGAAAAGAATAATGATATAATATATGTATGATTTCATTTTAAGAAAATTATTCCTTTATAATTTATTTCCTCTCTTCCATTTTCCAATCCTCTATCGTTCCCGTTTCAGATGAGAACACAGCAGCTATTTTATAAAGCTTACGACTGTCTGATTCATATTCACGGGCATAGCCTTTTTCTTCTATCTGACGCATTGCTTCATCTGCCGTT
>JAXDRC010000067.1:0-19130 GCA_034091205.1 Parabacteroides sp.
ATGTTCTTTATATAATTTGTCAGCAGCTTCCGTTTTTATGTTTATGAAGAGAGCACGGTCCGCTTCCGTCATCATTTCTGAGTTTATCGAGTCGAGCGTGCAGAAAACGCTGTCCGGGGCTTCGCCTACTCTCGATTCAAGCCGCAGCAATTCCTCGCTGTAATGCGGTGTGTCATTACAAGCTGAAAGAGTTATTATCAGCAGAATAAAGTTAAGTATGTATTTCGCCATTTGCCTAAAGTCTATAATTTGAGTTTCGCAAGAAAAAATCCGTTGATGGTGTTGCAAAACAGGCAAATCAAACACAGAGGCACAAAGTCACAGAGATAATTGTTTTGAAGGAGTTATTAGGAGTTAAAGAGGAAGTTAGAAAGGAGTTAAATATATCCTTCTCAACTCGTCAACTAACAAACTAACAAACTAATAAACTTAAAAACTCAAAAACTCAAAAGTTAATATATTGAGTATAAGTATAATAAAATCTCTGTGTTTTCTGTGTCTCTGTGTTTAAATTAGTTTTGCAACATCTCCTAGTTTAACGGATTTGGCGAAGATAGTGAAATTCTGCTGAAATTCTATTTCAACTTAATAACATCTTTCTTGTAGTTTACAACTTTTCCTAATTTGATTTTCTTATTGTTGTTCTTGCGGCTAATGATGGTTTGTAAACAGCTGTAATTTTTATCGTGACAGAAATTCATGGTTTGCCCCTATGGCATAGTGGCGTATTAGTTGATGTGTGTTGACAAAAAGGGAAATTAAAATACCCTTAAATAGTCAATAAACTCATATCAATATCAGGAATGATAACGTCTGCAAGCTTGTCGTTAATAAGGAATCCCATGTATAGCGGGATGGTGAGTATATCTCCATTACGTCCTAAATTATATTGCCCCAACTTAATCGCATTCTTGACATGATACACATCCTTGTTTTTAAGAACTGTAGTCATGCTTTTTGACTTACCCGTCTTTGCCTTGACTTCAAGAATAACACATTCGCCTTTAAACCTTACCAAGAAGTCAAGTTCAAGCCCGCTGTCCTTATGGAAATAGTATAGTTTTTGACCGGACTTGCATAGAAAATCCGCCATAAGGTTCTCAAAAATAGCGCCCTTGTATCCAAGAAGATTACCCTTTAAAATATCTGCCTGAGTGCCATAGTCGAGCATTGCCACAAGGAGACCTATATCAGCAGTGTACACTTTGAAACAATCTTTTATGGAATTCCCTTCTAACGGCAATTCCGTGGTCTGTGTGTTATAGCATCTACGGACGATTCCGGCATCTTCCAGCCATTGAATACTGCCGATGTATTGGGAAGACCTTCCTCCCTTTTTGACTACGGAATACTGGAATTTTTTGTTCTCTTTAGCTAATTGCTTAGGAATAGATTCAAAACATTCCCGGATGTTGGCTTTGTCTGCATCATCTGCATATTTAACCATATCCTCTTCGTATTCGGCAATAAGATTACGCTGTAACTTATATATAAGTTCGATATTCTTGGTTTTAAGGAAGCAATTCACTACTTCCGGTAAACCTCCGACAATAATATATCTGTATAGCAACTCCGTCATTGCCTTATGAATCCCGTCAGGAACAGGCTTTTCATTCTCAAAGCATGATTTTACAGAATCAATGACAGCCTCACCGATTCCGTTTGCCCATAGAAATTCCTCAAAATCCAATGGGTACATGTCGATCACGGTTTCGTATCCGACAGGAACAGAATCTTGTCCTTCATCCTCAAGTTTTTTCTTACTTAGACCGTAGCCTTTCACTCCCAAAAGAGAACCTGTGGCAATGATATCAAAACGACCGTCTATATAAAATGACTTTAAGGCAGTCCTTGCTTCCTTGCATTCTTGAATCTCGTCAAAGATAATGCAGGTTTTCTTTTCAATGAAACGACTGCCTTGAATCAGAGCTGAGAGGTTGAGAATGATAGTATCAACATCTATATTGCCGGTAAAGGCAGATTTCTTGTCAGGCTCAAGAACGAAATTCATATAGACCACACTTTCATAATTTTCCCTTGCGAATTTTTGGACAATGTATGTCTTTCCACATTGGCGGATGCCTTTTATCACAAGAGGTTTTTTCCCCTCAGACTGTTTCCAGTTGGCTAAATATGTTTCTATTTTCCTTTTAAGCATGGTTTAATCTTATTTTTCAACGATAAAATTACACTTTTTCAAGCGAATAAACTATAGTTTGATACATTTTTTCAAGCGAATAACACGTGCCGTCATACATTTTTTCAAACGAATCGTATTTTTGTGTCGGTTTATCTTCATATTTATGAAGTTAATGTTCAGCTTTTGTAATGCCAGGAAGTTAAAAGCCGATAGATTTTAGATACAAACAGTATTGGCTTTTAACTTCTATCATTCCTTCTAACTCCTGTAACTCCATAAGCTATACAACTAAATATAAAATTAATATTGAATAGTTACTTAATGCTTAATGTTTATTCCTATCTTTATAGCCAAACAACCACCAAAACAATTTGGCTATGGAAAATCTACTGCATTATATTTGGAAATACCGCCTTTATACGGCAACATCACTTACCACTGTTGACGGCTTACCTTTGGAGATAATAGACCCCGGAGTGCAGAACACAGATTCCGGTCCGGACTTTTTCAATGCTAAAATTATGATTGACGGGACATTGTGGGCAGGCAGCGTTGAAATCCACCTTAAGGCTTCCGATTGGAAAGCGCATAACCATCATGCCGACAAGGCTTATGATGTGGTGATACTGCATGTTGTGGGCGAAAGCGATTGCGTTGTGAGGAGAACCAACGGAGAGGTTATCCCTCAATTCCGCCTTGTGGTGGACGAGTCGTTGCGCCGCAATATGGATTGGCTTCTTGGTCGTGATGTGCCTGTGCCTTGCCTTTATCGTTTGAGAGAAATAGAACCGCTTCACCGCACAATGTGGCTCGACGCGTTGCTGAGTGAAAGGCTGGAGAGAAAGACAGATGATATTTGCCGCTGGCTGGATATTTGCGGCGGCGACTGGAACGAGGCATTTTATATAGCATTGTGCCGTAATTTCGGTTTCGGGGTGAACAGCGACGCATTCGAGAGACTGGCAAGGAGCCTGCCTTTCCGTTTCATAAGGAAACAGAGGGCAAGCGGCACGCAAATCGAGGCTCTGTTTTTCGGCCAGGCGGGACTGCTGGAAGCCGATGAAGACGACCATTACTACAGGCTTCTTCAGCGTGAATATAAATTCCTTGCCCACAAATTTTCCCTGAAGCCGTTGGACGCTACATTGTTCCGCTCCTTGAGAATGCGCCCCGGCACTACTCCACATCTTAAGTTGGCACAGCTTGCAATGCTGTGGGTGCGCTATGATACATTGTTCTCGGCATTGCTCGAAGCCAAGACACCGGGTGAGATAAAACAGTTTTTCCGCGTGTCGCCTTCGGAATATTGGAAGACTCATTATCGTTTCGGGGTTGTTTCGCCGGAGAAGGATAAGCCGCTCGGTGAGGCTGCGTTGGGAATAATACTGATAAACACGGTTGTCCCCATGTTTTTCGCTTATTCCAAGAAACGCTCCATGCCTGAATATGCCGGCCGTGCATTGCGTTTGCTGGAAACTATACCTGCCGAGGACAACAGCATCGTTTCCACTTTCCGCCGTGGAGGACTAGTTGCACGGCATGCGGGTGACTCACAATCTCTCATACAATTGAAACGCGAATATTGCGAGAAGAAAAAATGCCTGTTCTGCCGCTTTGGCTTCCAGCTGTTAAAAAAGGGAAACACAAAGGGGTAGTTCGGACGGAAATTCCTATTTTTGCGTCACTTTATCAATGTTATATTAAATGAAGAACAAGCAAAAGACAAGGATTCTGTTTCTGGCGGCATTGCTGTCGGTGATATTATATTCGTGTGCCAACATCGGTTCGCCCAATGGCGGGCCATATGACGAACAGCCTCCGAAATTCATCGGAAGTGTGCCTGCTCCTAATGCTGTAAATTATAAAGGGAAAACTGTCGATATATTCTTCGATGAGCTTATACAGATAGAAAGTCCGTCGCAGAATGTTATTATAACTCCTCCTCAGAAGGAATTACCGATAATCAGGGCATCGGGGAAAAAAGCGCATATCGAGCTTTTGGATACTTTGCTGGAAAATACTACTTATACGATAGATTTCGGCAGTTATCTTACTGACAATAATGAGAAGAATCCTTTGGAAAACTTTTCGTTTGCATTCTCTACAGGGGATGTGCTGGATTCTCTTGAAGTTTCCGGTTTCCTGCTAAATGCGGAGAATATGGAACCTATGCCGGGAATAACTATCGGTGTGCATTCCGACCTTGCCGATTCTGCCTTTGTGAAGAAACGTTTCGTACGTACGAGCCGAACCAACGATCGTGGGCGTTTCGTAATCCGTAATCTTGCGCCGGGAACTTATCGCATCTATGCCCTTAATGACGTAAACAGGGATTACCGCTTTGATCAGCCGGGTGAGGATATCGCCTTTACCGACTCGCTGATTGTGCCTTCGTTTGAGTTTGCTTCGCGTCGTGACACATTGTGGAAAGACTCCGTTACTATTGATACTATAAAGACTATCGGTTATACACGCTTTATGCCGGACAATATCGAGCTTCGCCTTTTCAAGGAGAAATTCGAACGTCAGTATATTAGCAAGCCGAAGTGGGAGGACGAGCGTTTCTTTACTCTTGCTTTCAATTCTCCGCTGGACACATTGCCTGTGCCACGCCCGCTAAATTTCGAGCCGGCTATGGACAAATGGTATGTTGCACAGCCGTCAGACGGGAATAAGTCTGTAAACATCTGGCTTATCGACTCAACTGTGTATAAGCGGGATTCTCTTTCTTTTGAACTTACTTATCCTAAGAGTGATTCGCTGAATATTCTCCGTCCGCAAACCGATACTTTCGACCTTGCAATCCGCCGCCGTCCTGCTCCTAAAAAGAAGAAACTTAAGGAAGGCGAAACTGAGCCTATCGAGTTTATCGGCCTTAATATCGACGCTCCTTCGTCAATGGACATATTCGACACGGTTACTGTTGACCTCGACGCTCCTGTCCTCGACCTTAAGAAAGAGCATTTCTATCTCGACATGATGGTGGATTCCGTGTGGCAACCTGTGGATTTCGACTTTTATCAGGATTCTGCCAATATCCTAAAATATTATATCAGCCGCAAATGGAAATATGGCGAGGAATATCACCTTGAAGTGGATTCAGCTTCGATTTATAATGTGTATGGCAAGTTCAACAATGGTTTCAAAACAGAGTTCAAGATAAAGACAGAGGACAGTTACGGTCATTTGTTCATCAATATCATAGGAGCTGACACTACGGCTTATGTTGAACTTCTCAACAGCAGCGACCAGCCAGTGCGCCATTCGAGGGTTAAAAACGGAGGCGCGTTGTTTATGGACTTGAAGCCGGACAAGTATTTCGCTCGCCTTGTTGTCGATTCTAACGGCAACGACAAGTGGGATACCGGAAATTATGCCGAGAAGCGCCAGCCGGAGAAGGTGTATTATTCTCCCAAGATTTACACGATAATGCAGAACTTCGAGGTTGAGGAAACATGGGATATCAATGCTGCTCCTGCCGACAAGCAGAAACCGCTCGACATCACCAAGAACAAACCTAAGGAACTTACAAAGAAGAAACGAAACTATAAAGATGAAGGCAAGGCTCAGAAAAGTTCAAGCAGCGGTATGCCTGGAATGCCAGGAATGTCCGGTCTCAGATTCTAAGATAATACTGAGTATAATCTTATTCTTTCTGCTTTCGTTTACGGGGTTGGCACAAACCTCGTTTGAACAGGAGCGTTTCATAGATGGAGAGTCTGTGAAAATGCAGATTTATTTCAAATGGGGATTGCTTATGCCAAAAGCAGGAGTTGCGAGTCTTTCGGTTTCGACTGATAAATATAATGGGGAAGATGTATGGAAATATTCTCTTGACTTCCATACTCAGGGAATATTCGAGAAAGTTTTCCCTATGCGTGATACTATGTATTCCTGTTTTTCAAAACCATCGCTTCGTTTGCTCTATTCGGAAAAGAGGAGTGATGAGGGAAAATATTATTCGGTTGACAAACTCGCTTTCTCTTATGACGGAGATAAAACCTCGGCAAAATCATTGCGCTATACACCTAAGGCTGTGAAGGTGGATACAGTTCTCACTGCCGACAAGGGCTTGCTTTTGGATATGCTTTCTGCCACTATGTTCCTTCGTTCCATAGATTGGAACAAGCTTTCATTTGACGAGACTATTCCTTTTCAGATAGCTATCGGACGTGATGTGGTAAAGGCTGCTTACCGTTATGCCGGACAGCAAATTGTGGAATATTCCGGAGTGAAATATGCCACCCGCCATTTCTATATAGATGTCTATGACGAGGCGTTCACCCAGAGCCGTGCTGCAGGTGAGGTGTGGATTAGTGACGACGAACGCCATTATCCCGTAAAGGTGAGGGCGAAACTGAAAATCGGGGCGGCAGAAGCCTATTGTATAGATTTGTAGTGCGCATTACTCTTTTCCTGTCGCCAATTTTCTATATATTTGCCTTTAAATATCAGAAAAACATCTTTAAACTAATCATGAAACGAAATTACAGAAAAGCAGCACTTCTGCTTGCGGGTTTTACGTTTGCCTTTACCACATGGGCACAGGAAATCTCGCTTAAAACAAAAGACACACAAATCAAAGTTGACGAACAGGGTAATTATTCTTCCATCCAGGTTTGCGGAAAAGAAATCCTTCAGGAAAAAGATTATCCGGTGATAACTGCCGGAACAGGAGGAAAGCTGGTGAAACCTGTATCTTTGAAGAAAAGCGGCAATCAGCTCAAGCTGACTATGGAAGATGGCGGGAAGATTACGCTCCGCTATCGTGAGAGTGATGCCTGCGTAAGACTTGAGGCTGTCTCTGTGCCTCAGCAGTATGATATCATCCTGTTCGGTCCTATGGGAGTTACAATCAATGAAGTTGTAGGTGATGTAATCGGTGTGGCTCAGGGAAACAACGTCGCATTTGGCGTACAGGCGCTGAATATGAAAACAACGGCTGGTATTCCACAGGAATATGCTGAAGCCGTGCAGAATGCTTTTTCCTATAAGGGCGAACCGGCAACTCTTTCTGTAAGCACTGTGCCGGGTTTCCAACAAGCCGCTACCAAAACAGGAGACGGAGCGGTTTATCAGTTTGCGGCTCGCCGTCGCGACCGTGAGGAATATCGTCCGGTTCAGCGTATAGAAAAATCTCTGACATTGCCGGTGAAAGGCGAGGACGGACCAATCCGTGGCGCGGCAGTTGCCTTGTTCGGTTCTCAGCAGTCCGAAGCATTGCAGCGTATTGGTGAGATTGAGGTTGCCGAAGGTCTTCCGCATCCGATGCTGAAAGGCGAATGGGGAAAGACATCGCGTGAGGCAATGAAATCGTATCTTATCTCTGATTTTTCGGAAAAGAATTTCGATGTAATATTGGAAAAGGCTCAGATTGCCGGCTTTGATTATGTATATCACGAAGGTCCGTTTGAGGATTGGGGACACTTCAACTGGAGCGAATCTTTTGTGACCGGTGGCGATGCCGGAGTGAAGGCTTTGGTTGATAAGGCTGCTGCCGTAGGTATCGGTGTCGGTGTGCATACTTTGAGCAACTTCACTACTACCAATGACGCATACGTTACTCCTGTGCCGTCAAAGCATTTGTTGAAGCAAGGAGCGTTGAGCCTTCTGTCTCCGCTCGACAAAGAGCAGACAGAAATTCGAATCAAGAAGTCTGATTTGTTTGCAATGCCTATGACGCTTAACGGATTGCAGATTGACGACGAACTTATCTCATACGGCAAAGTAGAGGAAGAAGGAGATGTGATGGTGCTTAAAAACTGCAAGCGCGGAGCGTTCGGTACAACTCCTGCCGCTCACGAACAGAACACACCTCTTTATAAATTGTGGGATTATCCGTACAAGACATTCTTCCCGGATTTGGAATTGCAGGATGCTTATGCCGACCGCCTTGCTGAGATAATGAACAAAACAGGTTTGTGCCAGATTTCATTTGATGGCCTGGAAGGCTGCTCATATACCGGACATGATGATTATGCTATGGCTCGTTTCGTTGAGAGAATGTTCCGACAGGTGAATCATCCTTTGCGTAACGACGCAAGCCGCCTGACTCATTACTTGTGGCATATCCACAGCTATACAAACTGGGGCGAACCTTGGGGCGAAGCGATGCGTACCGGACAGGTGGAAAGCCGCATAAAGAACCAGGCTTTCTATCACCGCAATCTTTTCCCTCGTATGCTCGGTTGGTTCCTTATCCGTCTGGCGGATCGCAAACAGGAATGTACTTCTCTTGAGGACCTTGAATGGGCAATGTCTGAAGCGGCAGGTTTCGACGCAGGTTATGCCATGACTATACGCAGCAATACTTTCCGTCGCCACGGACAGATAGACAAACTTCTGGAAGCTATCCATAATTGGGATTATTTGCGCGAAAAACAGGCTTTCACTGCCGAGCAGCGCGAACGCCTTCGCGATCCAAAGACTGAATGGCATCTGGAAAAGAAATCCGAAACAGATTTCCTTCTTTATCCGCTTAATATATCAAAGACATATACTTGCAACCTTGGCGAGATGCAGCCGGGACAGCCGGGCGGTGCCGACTGGGCTTGGGAAACTCCATATGGTGGCGGTTATGCTATACGCCTCAGAGTTGATGGTGACGGAACAATAAAGAATCCGAAGTTTACAACTCCTGACGGTGTGATTATGTTCCCTTGTGAAATCAGCGACCGCCAGTATCTGCTTTATACTTTCGACGGCAAAGCTGTTGTTACCGACAAGAATTATAATGTATTGGAAGAAGTGAAGCCCGAAGGCGAAGCTCGTATTCCTGAAGGTTCTTCTGCCGTATCATTCTCTTGCGAGTTGGTGAGCGAGGATGCTCCGGATGTGCTGGTAAGGCATATTACAAAGGGTGAGGCAGAAAAGATAGTTGTCAAGTAAATTGATAAATTTTTTCAACACGGAGGCATAGGGAACACAGTGGAATAATTGGTTGTGAAGAGAAAAAGTCTGTGCCTCCGTGATTTCTATATTTAATTCTATTACATCAAATGATCTCCTCAAACGGCAACCGGACATCTTTCCTATATCCCGAGCCGCTCATAATCGCAACAACCTCACCATTCTCATTTGTTACCTTCACTTCGCACAGAGAAAGGCGTTTCTTATTGAGAGTTTCAGTTGCTTCAGCATAAAGATACCCTTTGCTTTCCGCTTTCAGAAATTGTATATTTGAGGTCACAGATAAAGTAAGTTTTGCATGGCTGTTAGTTGCCGCTGCAAAAGCAAGGTCGGCAAGTGTGAATATTGCGCCGCCTTGGCAAACACCTCCGCCATTGAGATGTTCAGGTGTAATCATCATACGCGCTTTGGCATATCCGTTTCTTGTTTCCAATAGCTCAACGCCGGCATTTA
Organism: Parabacteroides sp.; assembly: GCA_034091205.1. Lineage (GTDB taxonomy): Bacteria > Bacteroidota > Bacteroidia > Bacteroidales > Tannerellaceae > Parabacteroides. Next base: position 9,503 of record JAXDRC010000067.1, read on the forward strand.
CGGCGAAGCGGTCGTTCTGTAGAAATTCTGAAATTGTCATATTGTATTTGATGAGTTAACAAGTTGACAAGCTTTTTATTCTTGTCAACTTGTCACCTCGTTTCCTCGTCACCTGCAAATTATATTTTCCATTCCGCTCCGTCCTTAGTATCCTTGATAGTAAAGCCGATAGCGGTAAGTTCATTTCTGATTTTGTCTGAAGTTGCCCAATCCTTGTTAGCCTTAGCCTGCTGGCGGATTGAAAGAAGCAAATCCACAGCTTTTGAGAAAGCTTCGCGGCTGTTGTCCTGTCCGCTTGCTGCGGCAGTTGCAGTGTCCTGCATACCAAGAATATCGAATACGAACAGATGGAACACTTCCTGAAGTTCCTTCAAATCTTCTGCGGAGATTGAGCCCTTGCCGTCTTTAACCGAGTTGATGGCACGTGCCGCGTCAAACAGATGAGAAATTACGATAGGAGAGTTCAGGTCGTCATTCATTGCTTCATAGCATTTCTCACGCAAACCTTTCACGTCCACAGTCGTTGTTTCGCCGGCTTTCAGTTTCATCAGGTTGCTGTATGCGTCCATCAGACGGGCAAGACCTTTTTCGCTTGCCTGAAGAGCCTCGTTACTGAAATCAACAGTGCTGCGATAATGAGCCTGAAGGATGAAGAAACGGATAGTCATTGCGTTATATGCCTGAGCAAGCAATTCGTGTTCGCCTGTGAAGAACTGGTCAAGAGTAATGAAATTACCCAAAGACTTACCCATCTTCTGTCCGTTGATGGTAATCATATTGTTATGCATCCAATAATGAACCATATCTTTTCCCTGTGAAGCCACAGCCTGCGCAATTTCGCATTCGTGGTGAGGGAAAATCAAGTCCATACCGCCACCGTGTATATCGAAGCTTTCGCCAAGATATTTCTTACCCATAGCCGTACATTCGCAATGCCAACCAGGGAAACCGTTGCTCCAAGGTGAAGGCCAGCGCATGATATGCTCAGGCTGGGCGCACTTCCACAAAGCAAAGTCTATCGGATTACGTTTCTCTTCCTGACCGTCAAGCGCGCGTGTAGTGTTCAGCATATCGTCGATATTGCGTCCTGAAAGGACACCATATTTATGGTCTTTGTTATATTTCTCGACATCGAAATATACAGAGCCCTGGCTTTCGTAAGCATAACCGTTGTCAAGGATTTTCTTTACCAGTTCAATCTGTTCGATAATATGTCCGCTGGCATGAGGCTCGATGCTTGGAGGAAGCACGTTCAACGCTTCCATTGCCTTGTGATAGCGGTTCAGATAATACTGCACCACTTCCATCGGTTCCAACTGTTCCAGACGGGCTTTCTTTGCAATCTTGTCTTCTCCGCTGTCGGCATCATGTTCCAAATGACCTACATCGGTGATATTACGCACATAACGAACCTTATATCCCAAATGTTTCAGATAGCGGAACAGAAGGTCGAATGTGATTGCAGGGCGGGCGTGTCCCAGATGGGCATCGCCGTAAACAGTCGGTCCGCAGACATACATACCAACATGTGGCTCATGCAGCGGAACGAATTTTTCCTTTCTTCTTGAAAGCGTGTTATAAATATGTAAAGGATGTTCCATGTTAATATTATGATAATTGTGAATGGCAAAGATAATAAATCTTTAGTTTTGATTGGTGAAAGAAAGAAGGGAAAGTTTCGTTTTCAAATCGTTGTATCAGTAAACGAATTTGTAAATCTTTTTCATCCATCCTTCAACACATCATCTTTTTCAGGCGCAGATGGTTCCGGTGTGGAAGACGGTTCGAAAGGATTGAAGAAATAAATGCCCAAATCTTTCAGGTAAGAAAGGAAATAAGGCAGTTTTTGCATAAACAGGCTTACATTCTTGTTTTTTCCGGCAGTCCATCCTGCTTCGGCAACAGCTATTAACCGGGGAAAAGCCATAAAGTCCAGACGCTTTTTGTCGGCTATTCTTTCGGTCCATAAAGAATACTGGATACCTATGATCTGGTCTTCATATCCTGACAACAGGTTTTCCACAGGCTGAGGAAAATTATATACATCTTCGATAGGATTATATCCGTTCCATACACGTCCGACCTTGTGGCTGCCATATTGAATGAAATCACCATAGAACGGTCGGCGCGGAGTCATAATCACCCTGTAACCATTCTCCAAAGCTTTAACAAGTTGGTGTTTGCGGTCGTGTCTCCACCACATAATCACAGCCTTGTCCGGCGAAACTCCGGCATCGATAGCTTCGTCCCAAGCAATGATGGTTTTTCCTTTGGAAGCCACTATGTCGGCAATACGTCTGATGAAATAATGTTCCAGTCCAACCTCGTTCTTCAAATCTTTGTCTTTGATAAATTTTTGGATTTCCGGGTCAGTAAACCAACTCTGGTTTCCATAGTGGACTTCATCTCCGCCGATATGAATATAAGGAGAAGGGAACAAAGCGAACAGCTCGTCGAATATATTACTTATAAATTCGTAGGTTTCGTCCTTACAGGGATGGAAGGTGAAATGTTTCCACCGGCCTTCGCCGCCTCCGGAAATTTCGGGATAAGAACGGCATACAGCAGTGGCATGTCCGGGCATATCAAATTCCGGAACAACCATGATGTTTCTCTCTTTTGCATAGGCTACGATTTCCTTTATATCATCTTGAGTATAGAAAAAAGCCGGAGCATTCGGGTCGTGCCAGTTTCCCACCGAACCTTCTTCCGCAAGTTTTGGATAACGTTTTATTTCGATTCTCCATCCGGGTTCGTCAGTCAGATGCCAGTGAAATACATTGAGATGTAAAACCGACATAAGGTCAAGATATTGTTTAACCTTTTCTTTGCCGAAGAAATGGCGGCTTTCGTCGAGCATAAAACCTCGCCATGAATATCGTGGACTATTCTGTATGCTGCAGCATTTTATTTCCCCATTCCCGAAACGTAGCATTTGCAGCAATGCTTCATGCGCGTAATGCAATCCTTTCTCGGTTGAAGCTTCGAGGATAATTGAGTCCGAAGTAGCAATGAGTTTGTATGCTTCGCTGTCGGCGCATCCACCGTTTACGAGTCGGATAAATATTGTTCCTTTGCCCGATTCCGGAACAGGCAAAGACTTGATTTCCTTGCCCAGTTTCTCCGATATTATATCAGCTTTATCACAATTCCCGTTTATTTCCGCTCTTTTTCCTATTATACAACTGCCTTTCTCCGCTTTGTATGACGAAGGTGAGGGAAACAATGTTTGTTGTGCGCTGACTGATATCATTGCCGATATCCACAGAAGAAATGATATAAAGTGTCTTTTCATTTAAGTAATAGTTTAATATTAAGTGATATTTTGAGTTTTCTCTTTCACCGCTAATTTACTCCTTTTTCATGATTTCTTAATATTATAATGAAAAGAATATCATTTGAATAAATTGCTTTTGTCAGTTCATGCTTATCATCCAGTCAGTTTACCTTGGTGAATTGATTGATTTATCCGGGTAAATCTAAATTTTCATAACAAATCTGTATAGGAAAAAATTAGATGAATTGAGCAAATAATTAGCATTGTATGGATATTTAATAATAGAGTTTTACCTTTGTAACAAAGTGTTCGCGGAATTTGTCTTTATAGCAGTTAGTGCCTTGTTTATTCCTTGAACAATATAATTTGTGAAATTTGAAAATCCTACTAATTATGAAAATTCATTATCCTTTATGTCTTTTTGCTACGGCAGGCGCGTTATTTACAGCTTGCGGAGAACCATCGTCTTCTGAGAAAGCAAAACCCAATATTCTGATAATCCTTTTGGATGATGCAGGATATAACGATTTCGGATTTATGGGAAGCAAAGATTTGAAAACGCCGAATATTGATGCTTTGGCTATAGATGGTGTGAGATTTACTGACGCGCATGTATCGGCGAGTGTAAGCGGACCGTCGAGAGCCGGTATTCTGACTGGAAGATATCAGCAGAGATGCGGATATGAATGTAATCTGGAAGATACATTAGGTTTGGGATTGAATGAAATTACGATTGCGGATGCGTTCAGGAATAATGGTTATTCCACTGCCTGCATCGGGAAATGGCATCAGGGAAACGCTTTGGAATATCATCCTAACAGGAGAGGCTTCGAACATTTCTTTGGTTTTATATCAGGAAGCAGGTCATATTTCTATAGGCCGGACAGAGACGACAAACCGGGAAATACGCATAATTTGCAATTCAATGGCACTCAGCAGAAATTCGACGGCTACATCACGGATGTTCTTGCTGATAATGCTGCCAAATATATTGACGACCAAAGTAAAAAGAATCAGCCTTTTATGATGTATCTGGCATTCAATGCCGTACACACTCCTATGGAAGCAGCCGATGAGGATATGAAACTTTTCGAAGGCCACAAAAGACAGAAGCTGGCAGCAATGACCTGGGCTGTGGACAGAGGAATCGGAAAGGTGATAGACAAACTGAAAGAAAACGGAATTTACGATAACACCCTTATTTTCTTTCTGAGTGACAATGGCGGAGCGTTTAACAACCAGTCAACAAATTATCCTTTGAAAGGTTTCAAAGGTAATAAATTTGAAGGCGGTCATCGTGTCCCGTTCTTTATGGTTAATGCCGGTGTAGGCAAAGGTGAATATTCCGGCCTTACCTCGTCGCTGGATATTTTTGCGACAGCTGCAACATTTGCCGGTATAGATATTTCAACTTTAAAGAATCCTCTGGATGGTGTGGATATTATACCTTATATAAAAGGAGAAAAATCAGGTTCCCCGCATACTCATTTGTTCTGGAGAAAAGAGGATATGGCAGCAATGAGGACTGATAAATATAAATATATCAGAGTGAAAGGTGTTGGAGAGGTGCTTTATAGCTTGGAAGATAATTTGTCTGAATCCGAAGATATTAAAGAATCATTGCCCGATGTATATAAACAGATGAGCAAATCTGTTGCGGATTGGGAAAAAGGTCTGGTCAATCCTATTCTATGGGGTGAAGGAATATGGAATGATGTAACCCGCGAGATTCATCGTGATTTGATGAATAACCGTAAAGTGAGGTTTTTCTCTCCGGCAGAGTTTGAAAAGAAAAAATAGATGAAAAGTGAGCCAACTTTAAAGGTTGCCCTTGTGATTAGTCAAAAACTGAATATTGAAGCTAATTTAGTGCTCGGTGTTTGATATGAGAACTGTTGTAATAATAGTTGAAGATGCTAAATTTTTATGGTGGACAGCATCGAAAATACTTGTCGGCATGTCGCTCGTCTGGTATAATCTGCTATATCAAAATTCTACAAAAAAAGACTAATAAATAACGTTTTGTTGAATATTATTTGTTTTTGCTAACCTGTGATTTGTGTAAAAATAAACAAAAACTTAAATTTGAAGATGTAATTTGTATCATTTCAGAAAATCATTGCAATGATTTTGGGAAATCATTGCAATCGTTCATCCATGTCATTGCAATCATTTCAACAACTCTTCACAATCATTTTCCCAAATCATTGCAATGATTTTTTTAACACATTGAATTTATCCCTAAAATGAGCCTGTCAGCATGAAAAATAGAGCCTGAAAACCGTATTTTTTCATCAAAACGCCACCAAAAACCATTCATTTTCCAAATATTATTTTGTCAGACTTATTATTCGGGTTTCTTACATTTTTACTCTATTTTCTGAAATCATCGCAATGAAATTTCTTTTAAGAAAGCAAATCCCCTGTATTCCTTTCACTTTGTATTTCCTTAACTCCGTGAGAATGCCAACGATTTCCGTTTCCTGCATTTTGTCCCGAAATATCGGATTCTCATAAGGGTTGAAATGACAGAATGATAGTTTGACATTTTGTCAGAAATGCATCTGATTCCGGAACAGACTAAAACTATGTTTGCAGGTGGAATATTACTGATGAAAAACGAACTTTTTTAGAATAATAATTCCATGTCATGAAGCTGCTGGAAATATTATTGCTGACATTGCACATAAAGATGGCTCATTAAAAGTTTCTAAACGTGGTTCATTAAAGACTGCACTACAAAGACAACTAGCTTCTTTTCTAGAGATTGATACCCCTATGTTTTCAAAAATTGAAAGAGGAGATAGACGTGCGAAACATACCCAAGTTTATTTGAGTTTATCTTATAAGAGTTACAAGGAGTTACAGGAAATTAAATCTCTGCTTCATAGTGCCGGGTTAAAAGCCGATAGATTTAAGATACAAACAGTATTGGCCTTTTAACTCTTGTAACTCCATAAGTAATACAACTAATATAAAATCAATATTGAACATTTACTTATTACTGAAACCTTTCTAATATAAATTATGTTTCGCTTCAAGTGTTGAACAACAATATAGTGTCCGATTTCGAACATAAGTATCCGATATCGGACACTTTGAAAAAGAATGGCGCTTGATTATCAGCATTTTGTTTTTTTGGCATAGGTTTTGCAATTATATCATTGAAGCTTACTAAAATATAGGAAATGTTCGGAAACGAGCAAAGTCCTTACCGGCAGATGATAAAGTTATGTTGATCAGCTTCATATGAAGTTTAATCTTTATACATAATGAATATGAATAAACCTGTTTTTACATTATGCTTGTTTATTAGCTGTATTTCTACAGCTATTGCTCAAACTGATTTTTCCGGAAAAGTGGTTGAAGAGAACAGAAAGCCGGTAAAAGACGCTATTGTTTTCCTGTTAGGACAAAACTCCGTTATAGAAAAAACAGTTATGACCGACAGTCTCGGACGTTTTCAGATAAGAGAAGTGGATTTCAACAAAGAAATTGTTCGTGTAACCGCTTTCGGATATGAAAACCGGGATATCACATCTGTATCCGACACTATGGTAGTCATGAAACCATTGGGCGTAAATTTGCAGGAAGTGGAAGTGCAGGCAGCAGCCCGTGTTGAGCAAAAGAATGACCGTTTTGTTTTCAGTGTGGCAAATACTTCGCTGGCAAAGGCTTCGAGTTCTTCTTTTGAATTGTTGAAGATGACTCCGATGATTGAAACCAGGAATGATAAAATTAATATTATAGGTAAAGAATCGGCTGAATTATATATTAACGGGAGAAAGACAAATTTGACGCAGGATGCGATGCGTGCTTATTTGCAAAGCCTGCCTGCCGACCGTATTGCGAATATCGAGGTGATAACCAATCCGGGTGTAACCAACAGCATTGATGCCAATAAGGGAATTATCAATCTGGTATTGAAGAAAAACGAAGCTGACGGTGTAAAAGGTTCTTTTAATTTTGAAGATTCTCAGAAATATTATAATTCTCAAAATGGAGGTTTGTTTTTGGATGTGCAAAAGGGGAATTTTAATATGACAGTTAATGCATACGGGGAAAATAATCGGGGAAAAACCTCCTCTGAAACTGATTATTATTATTTTGAATCAAAAAAGCATGATTATGGAAATAATGAAATCAAAAATCAAAATATTTCAGGCGGAGGAAATATCCGTATGGATTACCACTTGAATCAAAACCATACGATTGGAGCAGTTGTTGATTATTATCATAATGACAATACCGACAAGACTGATAATCAGACAAAGTTTTTCAGTACTTTATCGGGAAATGAATTGGATTCACTATATAATTCATGGACGAAAGACAATGAACTGACAAATCGAGTTTCTGCTAATATCAATTATCGTGCTAAATTATCAGAGCAAGATAATCTTAGTGTCGATTTCGATTATTTTTGGAATAAGAAAGAACATACGGTATTCAATGATTTCAACCGGGAAGATATTCAGTTCAACCAACAGTTCAATGAGCGTTCGGAAGAAATATTCAACAATTATTCTGGTAAAGTCGAATATAGCCATCGTTTTAATGATGCCCACAACTTCATAGCCGGAGTAGAATTTTCTCGTACGGATCAGGATGCTGATTTCAGCCATACAGATATATTTGAAGGTGTTCAAACTCCGGATTTATCGAAGAACAATCATTTCGATTATAATGAAACCTTAACAAAAGGTTATTTAGCTTGGAATTGGCGATTCGGCAATAAATGGATGGGTAATGCCGGTGTTCGTTTGGAAAATTCAAAAATCGAAGGGGTACAACAAGCCACAGGGGAAACAATTGACCGGAAAGATTTCGATATAGCTCCGAATTTGTCGGTAATGTTTATTCCAAATTCTAATAATAGCTTCAATTATAATTTTATGACTGTAATTGGGAGACCAGGGTTTTATTCATTGAATCCATTCCGGTTTTATATCAACCCGAATACATATAAAGAATATAATTCAAGTTTGGAAGTTTCAAAACTTTATATTCAATCACTTTCATATTCATTGAGGAACCGATATATATTTGGTTTTGATTATACATACGGAAATAATGTGACGAACAATTTTTACATCCCGGTTGATGATAAATATACGAAGATGATTAATGCAAACTTTGGTGATACCCATCTAGTAATGCTTAGGTTTGTATGGAACCAGGATTTTTTCAATAAGCGATTATTTATAAATACTTCAGCAATGGGGTTTTACCAACGTAGTAAAGGTAGTGTGGAAAGTGTAATTATTGATACAGAAGGTGTTTTTGGTACATTTTCCGTAAATGGAAATGCGATATTGTCATCAAAATATAATTGGAGTTTATCCTTTTCTGGAAATTATAGGACAGTAACAAAAGGTGCTCCACACGAAGATACAAGTGATGCTTATATGGGGAATCTTAGTCTTCAAAAAGTATTTCCAAGAGATATAAAGTTGTCATTAGGCGGTTTTTTTATGAAACCGAATTATAAAACTGAAAAGGCATATTCAAATTATCAATACTACACTAAAACAAATTTTCATGAATGCGGCGTATTTGTAAAACTTACTATACCTTTTGGAAATATGAAGACAAAAGGTGTACAAGATAGGGTAAATTCTTCTTCGTCGCGTTTAAAAGAATAGGCGGATGCAAGAAATTGTGCTGTTATTCGCAGGTTTGGCGGAAGAAGCCAAACAGAACCTGACTGTAGATTTCCAACAGGTATGGCAAGACCGAGGTTCGGAAACCGAAGATACGCAAGCTTATATAGAAGCGTGTATCAATTTGTTCACGATGCAGAAAATCCGGACAACGCACAAATACCACGATTATGTACGGAATTCCTGCTATGCGGACAAGAAAAACTCGGCGGTAATCAATTATGACGGTAAAGTATATAAAATGGAAAATATAAAGTCTCTTATCCCAATATTTTGAGGTATAGTTTGCGAGGAACACATTAAGAATACTGCAATTATTGCCAAAATCAATAGAATAATCGGTATAAATCTGTATTCTTGAATAAATGTTTTCATATTGTTTTTTCCATTTAAAATCCAAACAAAGTTGGATAATTCATTAATAATTAACTTTAGTTTTATACCTTTGTATCAGGATGTTAAGAGGAAGTAGGCTCTGCTGAGGAGCAACCTGCCAGCAATAAGCATCCTGACGGTACGCAGTAATGCTACTTGGGGAGGCGGTCAAACGCCTCTCTTTTTGTATTACTGATATCGTCTGATATGGCTAAGAAAACCTGAGCCATAATCCTATGGTAAAACAAACTTTCCACAGCAGACACCGCATAAGGGGCTGCAAGTTCCTTTATCAGTCAAACCATTAATGAGG
>JAXDRC010000068.1:0-8836 GCA_034091205.1 Parabacteroides sp.
GTATAACTTATGGAGTTAGAGGAGTTAAAAGGAGTAATAGAAGTTAAAGGCAAATACTATTAGTATCTGAAATCTATCGGCTTTTAACTTCCTGCGAAGCATTAACTTCCTGTAACTCCTTGTAACTCCTGTAAGAGAGAAGTCATATAAACTTCTCATATAAAAATAATTTTGAACACCTACTTAAAAATTAAAGACGATACATCTGTATAAAGATAGTATTCAAGTATTTTTGCAAAAATGTCAAATATGTATTTTCAAACACAGAATAGTATGGAATATTCGGCTAAGCAAATTGAAAATGAGCTTAAGGAACTGGGCTCTGATAATAAAGCAAAACATTTGAGCAGATTCTTTAAAACCGGGAAAGGAGAATATGGCGAAGGCGACAAATTCCTGGGAATAACGGTTCCTCAAACCCGAAACATAGCCAAGAAATATATCGGACTGGATTTTGACGGAATATCAGAATTAATCAATAGCGAATGGCACGAAGTCAGGCTATGCGGCTTGATGATTCTGGTTTTACGTTTCAAGAAGAAATCCACAACCGACAATGAAAGAGATGAGATTTACAGTTTTTATCTGAAACATACGAAATGTTGCAACAACTGGGATTTGGTAGATTTGAGCTGTCCGTATATAATCGGCTCATATATTCTGAACCGCGACAGAAGTATTCTTTATAGTCTGTCCGAAAGCGACAATCTTTGGGAACAACGTATTTCCATTGTTTCAACGCTTACTCTTGTCCGTAACGATTCATTCAATGAAGCTCTGGATTTATCATTGCGACTTATGAATCATAAGCACGACCTAATACACAAAGCTATCGGATGGGTATTGAGAGAAGTGGGCAAAAGAGACAGGAAAACCCTCACAGACTTTCTGAACATTCACCGCAAGAATATGCACCGGACAACACTGAGATATGCCATTGAACATTATAGTCCGGAAGAAAGGAAAGCATTTATGGAATAGGGAACGAGTTGACAAGGGAACAAAATTACAGTTTTTACCTTGTCAACTCGTATCTGGGACCTTGTCAACTGTTTAAGTTTCGCAATTTGCGAAACTTAAACTACTACAACAACCAATGTGAAGGATTAAGCTTCACTTTCTCCTTCCATATCTGGAAGTGCAGGATTGCAGCATTGCCGTCCTCCGTGTCAACAAATATCTTTCCGATGGATTGTCTGGTGGAAACTTTATCACCAGCCTTGACATAAACCTGACTCAGATTGCTATATACTGTCAGATAATTTCCATGACGAATTATTACAGAGTTGTTATATCCCGGAACAACAAACACACGTGTCACTTCACCGTTAAACACAGCTCTTGCCTCAGCTCCCGGAGTTGTCTGTATATCAATTCCGCTATTGTTTGTGCGTACATATTTCAAATCCTGATGCTGCTGTTCGCCGAATGTAGCCACAACAGTATATCGTCCGGTAACGGGATAAGGCAAACGTCCTTTGTTGGAAGCAAAACTTCCGGACAATTGGCGCTCTTCTTTTGTCATTGCATAGCCGCCTTTACTTTCGGCAACTCTTTCCTCCGATGCTGAAGCCTGATTTCCCTGTTTCTTCCGGCGTGCGCGTTCTTCGGCTTCAGCCTTGGCTATTTCCTCAGCTATCTGCTTTTCAATCTGACGGTTCAAAGCCTCAGCCTGTTGGCGTTTCTTACGCAACTGAGCCTGCAAGTCTTTTTTCTTTTTATTGAGGGCGTTTACTTCGTCCTTCTGGTTTTTTTCTTCTATCTGTAATTTCTGGTTTTCCTGTTCGCGATTAGCAAGCAAGGTCTGCTTTTCCGAAACAGTTTTCTGAAGCGATGCTTTTTCTCCTTCAATCTTTTCCTGTTGCTCAACTATTGCGCTAGCCTGCATTTTCTGCCAGTCAGCATATTCCTTCAAATAACGCATACGGCGATAGGATTGGGCGAAATCTTCCGCAGAAAGGATAAACAGCAGTTTGTCCAGCGAACCTTTACGTCTGTACATATTCTGAACCGACTTGCCATAGTTTTTCTTTCTATCGTCAAGTTCCTTTTCAAGACGCTCAATTTCTTTTCCTTTCTCTGCTATCTGGGTATTGATTGCCGAAACCTCCTGACCAAGCAGACTTATCACTTTCTTTCTGGACAATATTTGCTGCGAAAGCAGATTAAGCCTGTTCAACGAGTTTTTTGCAGATGTACTTGTTTCCTTCAACAACTGGTTTGTCATCTCTATTTCTTCAAGCGCTTTTTTCCTTTCATTCTCAAGCTGACGCACTCTTTCCGAGCGCTGTCCGAATGCAGGGCACGCCAAAACAAAACAAAGAATCAACCAACTATATTTCATATCAAAAAACTTTACATTATTCAAGTTTCGCAAACTCAACTTTTCAGTTAACAAGTTGACAAGGTAACAAGGTAACAAGGTAAATAGTTAAAGCTATTTCCTTGTCAACTTCTAATAATCCGGAACTTAGATTACATCAAAACTTCAACATCTTCAACAACTGCTCCGCAGTAACCCTTTCATATTTGGAAGGTACAGATGTATTTATTTTTAAATCCTTGTCAATTTGTATGCGTGAATAAGAGAGAGACAAACCTCCCACATTTCTGCCGTCAACCAAAACACCAACCTTTCCATTCATCGGGAAAAGTTTATTTCCCTGAACCTGGAAATCCGAATAGTCCCAAGTCAACACAAACTTGTCGCTCGCATCTGATATTCGTGATGAAAGCAATTTGTTTTCTTTATCAACATTGAAACAATATCTTATATCTGCTCTGTCCTCAGCCATAAATTCAACAGTCTGAGTGTTCTTTTTCATCAGAAAACGGTTATACTGCTTTGGACCGAAAGTTTTCTCTCCGGGAACAAAAATACTGTTTATGAACAATGCCTGTAAATTATAGAAATCAAAATCGACAGTCCACTGTTTTTTCATAGCCGAATAATTCTCAGCCAAATATCTTTTTCCCATTCTGTCGATAAGTCTTATACTGTCCGTTGTCAGTTCAAGCCTGAACACTTCAATGCCAAGGAATGGCTGCACCGACAATTGTATAAGGCTGTCTTTTATCATCTTCAAATCAACCCTTGAGCTGACTTCCTTATCCGGCATCACCACATCTGCACGCAAGCGTGCCGACATTGTACGGAAATCTAACGATTGCTCCTGAACTGCCGTCAGAATTTCCTTCTGCTCCTTGAACTGCCTCGAATCTTCTCCGCCAACACCTTTTGAAGAACGGCAGCCGGAAAAAATCAGAGCAAAACAAATACCGGCCAATAAAATACTTAAACGGAATCTGTTCATAATTATTCTTTTTCCTCAATATACTTTTCTTCCTTTATTTTCTTGTCAAGAGTCTTTGACTCCTTGCCCATTGAGCGGGCCTTTTTCCACTGTTCAACGGCTTTGTCCTTATCTCCGTTCATGAACAAGATATCACCATAATGGTCAACCAGCTCAGCACTGTTTGTCGTATCTTTTGATATAGCGCTCTCGATATAAATCTTTGCCAGTTTATAATTTCCCTGAGTAAAGAAAATCCAGGCATAAGTATCAAGATATGTGGCATTGTCCGGTTCCAGTTTTATACACTGCGCACTCATTCGTTCCGCACGTTTCAAATCCTTCTTTTCGAGAGTAAGGAAATAACTGTAATTATTCAGTACAACCACATTCTTGTCGTTATATTTCAAAGCCTCGTCATACGCCTTATATGCTTCAGGCATATTGTTCATCTGATAATGCAAATCTCCTATCTGTCCGTAGAAATCAGACATAAGTCTTCCGTTCTCCTTCGGAATCACGCCCAGTCCTTTACGATAAACATCCAATGCTTCTTCGTATTTTTCCTGCTGGAAATAACCAATTCCCAAGTAGAAATAATATTCCGGAGATTCAGGGAACAGTTCGATACATTTATTACAAACACGGACAACCTCGTCTATATCTTCAGTACGCAATGCCATATTCAGCAACTGCTGCCATGCGCTCTGATTTGTAGGTTCCATTTCAGTAACAAGGCTGAACTGGAATTTAGCCTCATCATTCTTTTTCTGAAGCATAAGCAAACTGCCGTACATCAGTTTGAGATTTGTATCCTGAGGATGCTGTTCCAAAAGTGTAAGGAATAAAGTATTAGCCTGCTCAATATCCTGTTTTGTCTGTTGCAGACGTTGGATATATCTGGACAATATTCCGACTTTAGTCTCAACATCAAGCCCTTTGCTCACCAAAGCATTACGCACCTCCTTCTCTGCAGCTTCCTTATTACCGGTTGCCTCATAATAATTCGCCATTGATACGATGTAGCGCGAATCTGAAGGATTAATCTCGTGAGCCTTGGTATAAGCTTTCAATGCTTCATCAAAATTGTCCTTTTCCAAATACAAGTCGCCGAGCAAAAGCTGGTATCTTGATTCGGCAGGATATTTATCCGCCAACTTCTGTATTTCAGCAAAAGCCTTGTCTTCTTCCTCAAGAGAAGAATAAAGTTTATATTTCTGCAATGACAAAGCTTCATTCATCCCCATAATGCTTTCCAAAGCATCATATGCTTCGATTGCTTTTGCCAGCTCGCCATCCTGTGCCAAAGCCTCAGCCAGATAATAACGCAACTCGGCTTTGTCGGGAAACTTTTCCACCAAAGCCTCATATTCGGCAGCTGCATCAGCAAACATTCCCAGGTTGCCGGAAACATTTGCAAGTGCCATTCTATAATTCATATTATCAGAATCACTGTCCACAGCCTTGCGCAACATCTCCACTGCCTTTTCTGCCTTGTTCATCTGAACATAAAACAAAGAAAGCTCATACATCACCGGGGCGGCAGTTGAGTCGAGAGACAAACAATAGGAGAACATGTCATACGCGGCGTCATACTTTCCTGCCTGTTTCAACTTCAATCCCTCGTAATAGAAGTAGTCAAATTTCCTGTTGCTTGAAGCCAGCACGGACAATGAAACCAGGAAAAGAGAGATTGTTATTATTTTTCTAAACATATTATCTGTATTTTAAATCACTGAAGTTCGCGTTACGCCCAACATCAAAGCATACAGGTTACATATACACATTGGCAAGATACAAAAAACTTGCCAACCGGTTTCCAATCGGCTATAATGTCGGGCATTTAGCCAATCGCAAAAGTAAGATTTCTTTTTTTAATACACAAAATGTCAACAACAAAGGTAAACCGGCTTTTGGAACAACGTTTTTTTATTCCAGTTCATACCTGATTTTCACCTGTTCGTCAGCAATATCCAGCTGTTCATCTACAATTAAATCAACACAATTGATATATGATTTATATTTGGTTGCACTAAACTAAAAAGGTTATGAAAAATTTAATTTTAATATTGACGGCTTTAATTGCCACAACAAACTTTGCCCAGGCACAAAAAACGGACAAGGAAGAAAGAGCAAGATTGAGGCAGGAGCGTAAAGCAGAACAGGAAATATTGGATTCTTTACTCTTTGAGCAATCAAAACAGTCCATCGAAAATAAAAAATTCGTTCTGGAAGCTGACAGGGTTATGTTCAAACACGGAACTACCGCCTATGTTACATCAAACACAAATTTTGTGATGGTAAACGAGGACAAGGCGACAGTTCAGATTGCCTTCAATGTCCCTGTCAGCGGTCCTAATGGAATAGGAGGTATAACTGTTGACGGACTTATGACAGATTTCAATATGAAAGAAGACAAAAAAGGAAATCTTTCTGTTGATTTCAATGTTTCCGGTGTTGGCATATCAGCCCGGATTAACATAAGTCTGCCGAAAGGAAGCAGTACGGCAACAATCAATGTCTTGCCGACATTCAATTCCAACCGGCTCACATTGTCCGGTCATATATTGCCTCTTGAACAAAGCACAGTTTTCAAAGGCAGAGCGTTATAATCAAGGCTGAAAGCTTACAGTAAACAAGTTGACAAGAAAACGAGTTGACAAGGTTTTTAAACACAAATACTCCTTGTCAACTTGTATCTGAAGCCTTGTCAACTATTAAAATAATAAATAAACACTATGACGATGAACATTAAAAATCTAACAGCACTATTGCTCGTATTATGTTCCATAACAGCATGCGAGAAAACCCCGGATATGGATGAAATGGACGGAGACTTCACCGTTTACACCCAGTACGACCCGGATTTCAAGTTTTCAGAAGCTTCAACCTTCTATCTGGCAGACAGCATACTGGTTGCCGGCAAGGGCTTGAACAACGAATATTGGAAAAATGAAAATGCGCAGGAATTAATTTCCCAAGTGGTAGATGAAATGGAACAGCGAGGTTACACTCGTTGTATGGAAAAAGATTCAGCCAATATCGGTATCCAGATGACTTATATTGAAAACGATGTCAATATGACCACATTCGTCGGCAGTTACTGGGACGGATGGTGGAATCCCGGCTATTGGGGACCGTATTGGGGCGGTGGATGGTATATGCCATTCCCTGTATCATACCAATATACCACCGGAGCCATAGTAATGGAAATGGTAAACTTAAGCAATGCTGACAGGACAAAAGCTTCAGGAACAAACCGCCTGCCTTTAGTATGGCATGCAAACAGCGAAGGTATGCTTTCCTATAACTCACGGGTAAACATGGCTTTGCTGCAACGCGCCATTGAACAGTCTTTCAGACAATCACCGTATATCAACAAATAAAGGGGACAAGGGAACAAGGTTTCAGACACAAGGCGTATTTGTATATTTTCTTGTCAACTTGTTACCTCGTCAACTAGTCAACTTCTAAAAAAAGGAGAATAAATTATGACAACATATAAAAAATACTTGAAAACAGGCATACTGGCTGCTTTATTCACAATCTTTTCCTCTTTTGGAAACAATGCCAGCGCACAACGTATTCCAGATGAACTTAATTTCAAGCTTGACTGGCAGCTAAATGCGCCAGTCGGCAGTGATTTCGTAAACGGAATGACCGGTTGGGGTATGAATTTTGAAACAGCTTATGAAGTATATGGTCCATGGTCATTGGGTGCATTTGCAAGTTTCCACACCAATCATGGCTATGACGAAAGAAGAACTATCCAATTGTCTCCTACACAAACCCTGAACACAGACCTTACTCTATCTTCATTCCAGATACCATTTGGCGGTTTGGTCAGTTACACACTGTTCGACAACGGTTATTTCAAACCATATATAACAACAAAGTTGGGAGCAATGTATCAGCAAAATACTGCCTATATGAACTATTCGGGATATTACAACCGACCGTGGGGATTTTATGTCTCCCCTGAAATAGGTGTAACAATTCATCCACTTAAATACAGCAGGTTCGGTTTCAACGTTGTTGCCTATTACAGTTATGGAACAAACCAAAATGAATTGCTGGATTATAGCGAAAACGGTGTGAACAATCTTGGTTTTCGTTTAGGTGTATGTTTTTAAAAAATTTGCAAAACAACAATCAACAGGCTAAATTTGCTAAAAAGGATCATATTATGAAGCAAAACAAGAAATGGACATTTTACGCTTGCCTTTTTTCAGGCTTAGCCTGTTTCTCTTATTATTCTGTCGTGTTCTTTTCTGATTTGGAACCACGACATCAGAATAAATTGCTCACCCTGTTTCCTCCTCTGATAGTTTTATTATCATTCAATATAATAGGATTTCTTGCCGTATGGATCAGTAACTATGTTCATGCGTTTATAAACAATCCGCTGAAAAGGAAAAGGGAATTTATCATCAACGGCATGCTGGCTGCTTTCGGGCTTTTTACCATTAACTATCTTACACTGTCAATCACAAAATATCTGTTGAATATTCCCAATCCTTTCACCATCTATAGAATCGGATGGATTGCCTTATTCTGGATATGGCTCATAGAGATTGTGGTTGTGACTCTGATTATGATGGTTTCATCATACAAACAGCTGGCAGAGTTGCGGGAAAAAACAGCACGCCTTGAAGAAAACAACCTCAAAGCGCGTTACAGAGCATTGCAGAATCAGTTGAATCCTCATTTTCTTTTCAACAGCCTGAACACTCTGGTGGCAGAAATAGAATATAACCCCAAAAATGCAGTCCTCTTCACACAAAATCTTTCTGATGTTTACAGATATATACTGAAAAGCCAGCAGGAAGGGATTGTAACATGGCAACAGGAGCAGGAATTCCTTGATTCTTACTTATTTTTGCACCGTGTACGCCTTGGGGACTGCATACATCTTAACCGCCAATATCCCGAATCTCTGAATCATCGGAAAATACCGGCTCTCACTCTTCAACTGCTTATCGAAAATGTAATAAAACACAATGTCATACATATCGGCAAACCGATGGTTATAGACATGATTTATATTCAGGAAAAAGATATGGTTGCTATTCACAACAACATAAATCTGAAAAAGGATGTTATATCATTGGGTAACGGACTGAAAAACCTTTCGGAAAGATACATGATGATTAGCGGAAGAGATATTGAAATCGAAAAGGATTCAACTGATTTCACCGTAAATATTCCTATACTGGATTAGGCTAAAAAACAGGTCCGAACCCACGACACCGTAGGGCCGAACCCGCGACGGATTGGGGCCGTAAATATTTCACCGTAGGTTCGGACCTATTTTTTAACATTTGAAATAAAGCCCCATAAGCTCCATAATTTGCGGAGTTACAAGAATTTAAAAGGAAATACAAAAGTTAAAGGCTAATACTGTTGGTTCTTCGTCAATTTAGGTGGAGATTCTTTTAGTTCGTAACAAAATAAAAGTATGATATAATGTTGTATATCAGTTTATTATTTCTTTAAAAAATTGCAAGTGTGGAATTTTATTAGTATCTTAATATGGTGAAAAA
>JAXDRC010000069.1:0-83288 GCA_034091205.1 Parabacteroides sp.
AGGCATCCAAAGTTTTGACCGGCTGATAGAAGACGGTTTTGTATATGTTGATAAGACAGATATGGTTTATTCCTTGGTTAAGGAGGGAACGATATACTTTCTGAGTCGTCCCCGCCGTTTTGGGAAAAGTCTTTTGGTATCTACATTGAAGAATTATTTCCTTGGCAGAAAAGAACTTTTCAAGGGATTGAAGATAGATTCGTTGGAGAAGGAGTGGAAGGTTTATCCGGTGTTTCACATGGATTTCAATGGGGGAGAATATACCTTGCCCGGCTCGTTGAGAAGTGCCATTCTCGGTTATATCAGCCGATGGGAAAAGGAATATGGTATAGAGAGCGTGGAGCAGGAAGTAAATCTTGGTATGCGTTTTAAGGAAGTATTGTCAAAAGCCCATGAAGTAAGCGGCCGCCGAGCAGTGGTATTGGTGGATGAGTATGACAAGCCAATACTCGATGTCCTTGATGTGGATAAGGATTTGGAAGAAGAACACCGCAATATATTGAAAGGATTCTATTCTGTTTTCAAGAGCGCGGACGAGCATCTGCAATTTGTATTTCTGACAGGAGTGACGAAGTTCTCCCAGGTCAGTGTTTTCAGCGGATTCAACCAGCCGTTCGATATCAGTATGCATGGCAAATATGAAACATTGTGCGGAATATCCCAGGCGGAACTTGAAGCTTCTTTCCGGGAATCAATAGATGAGATGAGGGAGTTTTACAGATGTTCCTATGAAGAAATGATCTCGATGCTTAAATCCCAGTATGACGGTTATCATTTCAGTGATAAAATGACTGACGTATATAATCCCTTCAGCCTGTTGAATGCTTTTTCTACAGGAAGGATAAGTGACTATTGGTTCAAAAGCGGAACACCAACATATCTCATCCGTCTGTTATCCCATACGAATGAGAATATGAATGAGATAACCGGAAAATATTATTCAGCTGAGGAGTTTATCGATTATAAGGCAACCGTAGAACTACCATTGCCAATGATATATCAGAGCGGTTATCTTACGATAAAAGATTTTGATTTACGGCGAAACGCATTTCTCTTGGATTATCCGAATAATGAGGTCAAGAAGGGCTTTTTGTCATTAGTGGCAGGAAGTTATTTCAATACCAAAGAAAGTATCTATTCATGGATACGTAATGCCTCTTTCCAGCTTGAGGATGGAATGATAGAAGATTTCCGCACCGGATTGACCTCATTCCTTGCAAGCATCCCATACACAATGCGCAGGAAGGAGAACGAATGCGAGCGAGAAAGGTATTTCCATTATACATTCTACCTGATAATGCGCCTTATAGGAGTTTATACAGTTTATACGGAAAAGGTCCAAAGCCATGGTCGTGTTGACTGTATCGTTGAAACACCTGAATATATTTATATTTTCGAGTTCAAGCTTGACGGAAGTGTTGATGAGGCAATGCGCCAGATAGAAGAAAAAGGATATGCACGTGAATATGAATCAGACAACCGCAAGTTGTATAAGATAGGCGCGGTGTTCTCATCGGATACTGGGACTATAGAGGAGTGGAAGATGGTTGAGAGAAATTAATGTGTTGAAGACTCAAGAATATTTAGTATTATAAATTTACTACATTGTTAACTTAAAATTTTATGTTATGATAAACAGAAGAGACTTTTTACGTAATGCATCTTTAGTTGCTTTAGGAGGATTGTTGATAGGTAAACCGGATATGCTTTCTGCAACATCTACATCTGTTTTTTCAGATATGGAGGCTGATTCCGGTAAGAATTTCGGATTGCAAATTTATTCTTTGGGAAAAGAATTAACAGAAAATGTTCCGGAAGGCTTGAAGAAGGTTAAGAGTTATGGTTACAACTATATTGAGCTTGCAGGTTATAAAGACGGACGTTTGCATGGAATGACATTGAAAGAGTTCAAGAAAATCTGTGATGACTGTGGTTTGGAGATACGCAGTACTCATGTTAATCCTCCTGTACGTGAATATACAAAATCCAACAAGCAGCAGATAATGGATTATTGGAAAAAGACAGCGGCCGACCATGCCGAAGTCGGTTGTAAATTGCTTATCCAACCCGGACAACCATCAACACGCAGCAAGGAAGAAGTGGAATATGTCGGTGAGATATTCAATGGTGCCGGAGAAATAGCCAAATCTGTTGGTCTTAAATTTGGTTATCATAATCATGAAGGCGAATTTGCCTATGTGAAAGCCGGGGGAAAAGAGTCCTTGTTCGGACGCAGAGCTGTTCCGCGCGAGTCTAAGGATGAATATGAAATCATTTATGACGGTTTTATGAAACATACGGATCCGTCGCTGGTTTTCTTTGAAATGGATGTTTACTGGACGGTTATGGGGCAACAGGATCCTGTTGAATATATGAACAAGTACAAAAACCGCATTCAGGCACTGCATATCAAGGATAAAGCTGTATTAGGTAAATCCGGCATGATGAATTTCGAACAAATATTTAAACTGGCTTATTCAAATGGAATAAAGAGTTTCTTCGTAGAATTGGAAGGTATGAAGGGTGGAACACAATTCGAGGGAGTAAAAGGCTGCGCTGATTATCTCCTTGGAGCGAAATTTGTAAAATAAGATTTTGAAAGAGGATGTTGCAAAACTAATTTAAATACAGAGACACGGAGATCACGGAGATTTTTCCTCTTTAACTCCTGATAACTCCTTCAAAACAATTACCTCTGTGGCTTTGTGCCTCTGTGTTTCATTGTTTATGTTTTGCGACACCCGCTTTTTTATACGCTCTCTGCTTCAACAACAAACGTGCTTCCTTCTCCATCTTTGGAAGTGGCGTATATGCTTCCTCCATGCATTGTTATAATCTGGCGGCAAAGGCTGAGGCCGATTCCGGAACCGGAACGACGGGTGGTGAAGAAAGGGATGAAAATACGTTCCATAACTTCCGGCAGAATGCCTTCGCCATTGTCGGAAACGGTGAATATGATTTTATCCTGTTCCATTTGCGCTGAGATGGCTATTGCCGGATTTTCTTTGGAGGCGCAAGCTTCGATAGCGTTTTTTATAAGGTTTATAAATACCTGTTCCATTTGTGGACGGTCGGCGTAGAAGCATAAGCCTCCGTTTCCCAGGCTGAAAGAGATGAAAGGCCGGGGGAAAAGTTTCTTCAAATCTGAAAAGAATTCCTTGACTGGTATTTTGTTCTTTACCGGAGGTGCGATGCGTGTAAGCCGGCGGTAATTCTCCACAAAGTCAAGCAAGCCTTTGCTACGGCGGTGGATCACTTCAATTCCGTGGCGGACTGTTGCTGTGTCGCGCATTGATTCCGCTGTGTCGCAACGCTCGCCAAGTGTTTCCGAAAGAGAGATGATAGGAGTTATGGAGTTCATGATTTCGTGCGTAAGGACTCTGATAAGTTTTTGCCATGCTTCCATCTCTTTCCTTTCCAGGGCGTGATGTATGTTTTTCAGGCATACAATCCGGTGTTCCATGCCTTTTATGAATATACGGCTGGTTTCGACAGAGAGTTCTATCGGATGGGAGCCGTTGTCCATGCGTATCACTTTTTCGTTGTTGTTTATGGCAGAAAGGATATTTCCCGGGACAAAAGGTTTGTTGCCTGTAATGTTTACTGAGGCTTTGTTGCGCCATTCTATTTTCCCGTTACTGTTGCATACTATCATCGCGTTCTCCGTTTTGGAGAGAAGGTTTTCATAGAAATGCCTTTTCATTTCCTGTGTAGTGAACTTGTCGCTGAGTTTGCGGAGCGCGGCGGAGAGCTCGTCGGCAAGTTCGGTCATTTCACTGTCGCTGAAAGGCGGCCGGATGGTTTGGGTGAGGTCGTTCTGCCTGATGCAGTTTACGAGGTATTTCCAGCTTTTCAACTGTTTCATCTGCGTCATATACAGGCTTATGGCTATACATATTATTAACAGGACAGGAACTACGACGCAGAAAAGCATACCTGCGGCAATGCCATAGGCAAGGGCCACAGACAAGATGATTAGTCCGGCTATATGGGCGGAAAGCTTGAATATATATGTCCTCATAACTTGTATTTTTCTATTTTCCGATAAAGTGAGAATCTGGTTATACCAAGGAGTTCTGCCGCATAGCTGATGTTTCCGCTGCTGAGGCGCATTGCACGCTCAATGGCGTTTTTCTCAACCTGCTCGAGATTCAGGATTTCGTCGGTGTTTTTTCTCTTTTCCGCGCTTGAAGGATAAAGAGGAAAATCCGCAGGGCGCAGCATATTCCCTCCGGCAAGTATGACGGCACGCTCGATGACATTCTGCAATTCTCTTACGTTGCCCGGCCAGTTGTATTTTAGCAGCTTCGATTCTGCCTCACGGGTGATACCGCTTATATTCTTCCTGTATTTCCTGTTATAATGTTTCAGGAAATGTCCGGACAGCAGGATGATGTCGTTGCCACGTTCGCGGAGAGGCGGTATTTTAATCTCAATCGTATTTATCCTGTATAATAAATCCTGCCTGAAATTTCCTTCCGGGACCATATCTCCGAGGTTGGCATTTGTAGCGCAAATAAGGCGGACATTTACCGGTATATTTTCAACCGCGCCCAGACGGGTGATATAACGTTTCTCTATAGCCGTCAGCAACTTCGCCTGCATGGGCATTGAGAGATTTCCTATTTCGTCGAGGAAAAGGGTGCCGCCGTTTGCCGCCTCGAAGCGTCCGGGTTTTGACTTGCGGGCATCTGTGAAAGCTCCTTTCTCATATCCGAAAAGTTCGCTTTCGAAGAGTTGTTCCGGAATGCTGCCGAGGTCTATTGTGATGAAAGCCTCGTTGCTGCGCGGAGAGTAATGTTTGAGCAGGCGGGCCACCACGTCTTTACCCGTCCCGTTTTCCCCGGTTATCAGGATATTCGCGTCTGTTTCGGAAAGCCGGATGATGGTATCTTTTATCTTTATCATCTCCGGAGATTCGCCAATAAGCAGAGGTGAATCGCTCCCAGAATTGATTACATTCATTTTCTCCTGTAATCTGCCTACTTCTTTCCTTGATAAGCTTAGCTTAATAGCCGATGAAAGGGTGGCAAGCAGCTTTTCCTTTTCCCATGGCTTTGAGACGAAGTCTGTGGCTCCTGCCTTGATAGCCTTCACAGCTTTTTCCGTATCTGAATATGCGGTCATGAATATCACAATTGCGTCAGGATTGATGGCAAGAATCTGTTCAAGACATTCAAAACCTTCCTGTCCGCTTACGGCATCTCGCTTGAAATTCATATCCAGAAGAATTACATCCGGATTGAAACTGTGCATGAAATGCTCGATGCGCGACGGCTGTGTAGTCACCTTTATCTTCTCCACATAAGGTTCGAGCAGAAGATTAAGAGCGAAGAGCACGTCTTCGTTATCATCAATGATTAATATTTTACCTTTGTTTTCCATATCGGCAAATATATAAGTTATATGCTTAGGTTGTGTGTGCGGTAACGCACGATTTTTGTGCGCTTTCGCACTTGGATGAAGATGGGGGTTTTTGAGTATTGTCTTGTAATATATCAAGTTAGCATTGTGGCATGGTTTTTGAATATTTTTCAACACAGAGAGTTGGTAAATTGAAAATTGAAAATTAATTCTCTGTGACTCTGTGACTCTGTGTTGATAAATATTTGTCAACTAATAAACTTAAAAACTCAAAAACTAATAAACTCAAAATATATGTACTTAAAGGCTCTCATACTTCTATTGCTCCCTTTGTCCATGGCTGCACAGAGCACCATGCAGCTTACCTTATGGGAGTCAATAAAAATGGCACAGGATTTTTCGCCTGAGGCAAGGGCTGCCGAGCATACTTATCGCGCAGCTTATTGGAGTTATAGGGCATATAAGGCAAATTATCTTCCGGGAGTGAGTCTTGTTTCCACCCCTTTTCTGAACAGGCAGATAAACAAGATTACCCAGCCGGACGGAACGGAACAGTTTATCCGGCAGAATCAGCTGAGCACAAACCTTGCGCTGGAGATTAGCCAGAATATATGGTTTACGGGCGGAAACGTCTTTGTCCAGACCGGAACCCAGAGGATTGACGAGCTCTCGTCGAAATCGAAATCATACAGCACGATACCGTTCTCAATCGGTTACAGCCAATCAATATTCGGATATAACAGCCTTAAGTGGGACAGGAAGATTGAGCCGGTACGTTTCAAGGAAGCCCGTAAGACATATGCGGAAACATTGGAGCTTATTTCCGCCAAGACTTGCGAACTGTTTTTCAATCTTGCAACGGCACAGGCTAATCTGAAAATAGCCGAGGCTAATTATGCTTCGGCAGATACTTTATACCGATATGCCCGCGGAAGATATGAAATAGGAAGCATAACTGAGAATGAGATGCTCCAACTTGAGGTAAACAAGTTGAATGAGGAAACTAATATGATGAAAGCCGGCATCGAGGTGGACGACGCCATGCTTACTTTCCGTTCATTCCTTGGTATAAGAGACGGGACAGAAATAGAAGTTACACTCGACCCTGAAGATATAGAGCCTTTTGAGGTTCCCCTGGACAAGGCTTTGGTTCTTGCCTACGAGAACAGTCCCGAAATGGAGACATACGAACGCTTGCGTCTGGAAAGCAAAAGCAATCTTGCGGCGGCAAGGGCGGAACGAGGTTTGAAAGCTGATTTGTATTTGCAATTTGGCTTATCGCAAACAGGAAACGAACTCCTTGCTTCATACCGCAATCCTATGAACCAGCAATATGTAAGTCTTTCGCTGGCTGTTCCCATACTTGATTGGGGAAAGGGAAAAGGGAAGGTCCGTGTGGCAAAATCTCAAATTGAACTTGTGGAAACGCAGGTTGGGCAGGCGTTGACGGACTTCGAGCTTAATGTGCATAAGATGGTGCGCCAGTTCAATCTCCAGGCTAAACAGGTTGAGGTGGCAATCAAGACAGATGAAACGGCTCGTAAGCGTTATGACGTGGCAATGAAACTTTATCTGATGGGTAAATCGTCCATACTGGATTTGAATGCTGCCACTGCTGAGAAAGACTCTGCACGACGTAATTGCTTATCTGCGATGAAAACTTACTGGACATTGTATTTCGGATTGAGGAGTATGACACAGTATGATTTCAGGAATGGATGTGAAATAGAAATATCCTATTTATAAAATCTACGAGTTTCCGTGTCTCTGTGTTGAAAAATAATATAACTCAAAAACTAATAAACTTAAAAACTTAAAAACTCAAAATGGATATCAAACTGGAAAAGAAACCCTGGTATATCAGATACCGTTATCATATCATCGGAGGAGCATTGCTTCTTATCGGATTGATATACGTAATCGTCCTTGCCTCAGGACCAAGCCGTCTGCGTATCAGTTCTGATGAAATCATGATAGAGGAAGTCCGGAACGATGATTTTATGGAATTTGTTGATGTAGAAGGCGTGGTGCATCCCATACTTACTATAGTTGTGAACTCGCGTGAGGCTGGGAACGTGGACCGCATAGTCGGAGAGGAAGGCAGTCTGCTTAAAAAAGGAGATACGATACTCACTCTCACTAATCCCAATCTGCTGCGTGAGATAGAAGACCAGCAGGATGAGTGGGAAAAGCAGCGTATATCCTATCAGGAAAAGGCACTGGAAATGGAACAGAAAAGCCTTACGCTGAAACAGCAAACACTCGAAGCCGAATATGAATTGAACAAAATCCGTAAAAGTTTCTCGCTGGAGAAAGAAGAATATGCGATGGGCATCCGCAGCAAGGCTCAGTTAGAAGTGTCGGAAGATGAATTCCGTTATAAAACAGAATCCACACGCCTGAAACTGAAAAGCCTGCAAAGTGATTCGGCGATGACGATAATAAGGAAAGAGCTTCTTCTGAACGATTTCAATCGTGAGGAGAAAAAACTTTTGAGAAGCCGGCAGAGAATGGAAGATTTGGTGGTTCGTTCGCCGTTGGACGGTCAGTTGAGTTTCGTAAAGGTTACTCCCGGGCAGCAGGTAACAGCCGGAGAGAATATAGCAGAAGTGAAGGTTATGGACCAGTTTAAAATCAACACCTCAATCAGCGAATATTATATCGACAGGGTGACTAGCGGATTGCCGGCGACAATTACTTATCAGGGAAAACGCTATCCTTTGAAAGTTAGCAAGGTTATTCCTGAAGTGAAAGACCGCCTTTTCGAAGTCGATTTGGTATTTACCGGGGAAATGCCCGAGAATGTCCGCCTCGGAAAAAGCTATAGAGTACAGATTGAACTCGGTCAGCCCGAAAAAACAATTGTCATACCTCGTGGAAATTTCTATCAGCAGACCGGAGGGCAATGGATTTATAAGGTGAATGCGGATAAAACCAAAGCAGTGAAAGTCCCCCTGACCATTGGACGGCAAAACCCTCGCCAGTATGAAGTGACTGACGGATTGCAACCCGGAGAGTTTGTGATAGTCTCGGGATATGATAAATTTGGAGGGGCGGAGGTGCTGGAGTTGAGGTGATGGCACTCACAATGTTCTCCGTATTAAAAAGAACTTAAAAACTCAAAAACTCAAAAACTCAAAAACTTAAAAACTCAAAAACAATTATGCTAACACATTATCTAATATCATCTTTAAAGAATCTTTGTAAGTACAAGGCAAGTACAATTGTCGGAATCTTAAGTCTTGCTTTTTCTTTTGTGTGTTTCGTACCGGTAGTTTATTGGATTAACTATGAAACATCGTTTGATTCGTTTTATAAGGGTTCATCATCAATATACAGGGTTTACAGTATAGAGAAACAGACGAAAAAAGAAAACAAAGGAGCATCGAGAGCTATAGAAAAGAAAATCCGTGAGCAGGTTCCCGGAGTTGAAGCTTCTACCGTAAGCGTAATTTCCCAGGAGAACTGTTGTACGGATGAAGTCCCGTATGTTAAAGTCAATATGCTATATACGGACAGTACATTCTTGAATGTATTCCCGCAGACTTTTGTATGTGGAGAAACTGTCAATCCTCTGCATGCCGAGAATAATATGATAATCAAGGAAAGCATGGCTATACGCCTTTTCGGCAGTGCCGAGGAAGCTGTTGGCAAGCATTTGCAAACATTGATGAGAAAAGATTTTCCGCCTTATGTAATTACGGCTGTAGTGAAAGATTTGCCCGATAATACAAATTTATCTTTTGACGCATTGGTATTTCATAATATGGTCAACTTCTTCTCATCTATGCCTGATGAAGCTCAATGGAGCGTATTCTTCATGGACTTATATGTGAAGCTGCAGCCAGGTATGAGTACTGAGGCGTTCAACAACCGAATAAAGGATATTCCGACAGAGGTCGGAGTCAACAAGAACATTGAGCTTTGTGCGCTTCAGATATGTGATGTCCGCCATAAGTTGAGCAAGGATGCACCTTTTACGCTCGACTTTATCGGTTTGTTTGTAATATCCAGTGTTCTGTTGCTGCTTGCAGCTGTATTTAACTTCCTGAATTCGTATTTGGATATATTCAGACAACGTTACAGAGAGCTTCATCTGCGGGCAGTCAATGGAGCTACAAGGAAACAACTTTATATGCAGATGTTTGTGGAGTTGGGATGTTCTGTTATTATTGCGATTTTAGTCGCAATACTCTTATTGGAGCCAGTCCAATATATTTTCGGAAAACTGTTGGAAATAGAAATAAATATAGGTCTGATATATGGAATTTTTGCAGGAACATCTGTTTGTATATTTATCATTATGGAACTGCTTGCGTTCTTCGGTTTTTGGAGATTAGGTAAAAATGCTGTTTCAACCGATTATCAAGAGCAGAAAAACAAACCATTGTTGATGCGACGTTTATCTGTTACATTACAGATGGTGATAAGCGTCTTGTTTATAGTTGTATCCTGGATTGTTATGGAACAATTAAGATTTGTAGGAAATAAGGACCTAGGAATAAATTCTGACGGACTTGTGCGAATATCTGGTTTTGTTGATGTATCGGGAAAGGCTGAGGAAGCTTTGATGCAAGAACTAAAAACTACACCAGGAGTTGTTGGTTTTACTGATGCGTCATTCAAACCGCAGCACCATATTGACCCGATTACAACTTTCTCCAATATAGAATGGGAAGGAAAGCCACAAGGAGAAACAACTTCTTTTTCTCTTTATGCGACAGATGATAAATTCAGCGAAATATTTGGTCTTGATATTAAAGACGGTAAATGGTGGAAAGCCGGTTGCAATAAATGTGCTGTTGTGAATGAAGAAGCCGTAAAAGCTATGGGACTGCAAAATCCTGTCGGCAGTTTTATACGTATGCCTTCAGCGTATGATATGTCGGCTATGGATGAGTATGAAATAATAGGTGTTGTGGGCAATTTTCATGCGTTGTCATTCCGTGAACAGATAATGCCAATGATTTTCTTGCCAGCTCCTGCTTTCAATAACAATCTTTATTTCCGTGTTGTTCCTGAAAAAGAGAAAGAAGTTGTTGCAATGCTTAAGAGTAAGTTGCCAGAAATAGATCCACTTCTTTCTGATGCAAACATTGAACCGGTAAATAAATTATATGAGGATTTGAACCAGTCGGAGATTGTAGGTCTGAAAATATTCTCATTCTTGGCATTAGTATGTCTTATGATATCATTGTTCGGTATCTATTCTGTTATAGAAACATCTACAAAACGAAAACGTAAGGAGATAGCAGTACGCAAAGTCTTAGGAGCCAAAGTCTATGACATAATCCGTCTGTTTGTCAAGGAATACGCCTTGATAGTCGTATTCGCCAGCCTGGTATCTTTCCCGGCTGCATATTTGATAATGGACTATTGGCTAGAAAGCTATGCTTATCATATAGATATAAAGATATGGTGGCTGATAGTAATCTTTATTATTACAAGCTCTGTTGTGCTGCTTACAATATGGAAACAGGTGTTTAGGGCGGCATGTGAGAATCCGGCAGAGGTAGTAAAGAGTGAGTGATAGGTTTAATTTGATTGGAGAATGATATAAAACTAATATTATGAAAACATTTAAATATGCTATTCGTTATTTGTTTCGTTCAAAGACTTATACGACAATAAATCTTATAGGCTTGTCGTTTAGTCTGGCTTGTTGCCTGTTACTTGTTCATTATATCCATAGAGAGTTGACTGTGGATACTCATTGTGTGGACAGGGAGAATATATATGCTGTGAAAATGAATATGCAGGGAAATTCATATTTGGGAGAGATAAAAGATAAACAAAGTGTTGGTATAGATGTATCGTCAATAAAGAATTCAACCCGTATCCTTCCTTCACAGAATGATTTTATTATAAACGGGGAACATCGGTTTGTTGCCCGCACGCTTGGCATAGATAGTTTATTCTTCAAGTTTTTTGACTATAAGCTATTGCAGGGAACAACAGATATGGATATTCCGGAGTCTGTATGGTTGATGAAAGATTTTGCTGATAAGGTTTTTGGAAAAGAAAATCCGGTAGGGAAGGTTATAGGATATTCGAACGGTAAAGAATTAGTGGTAAAAGGAATATTGAATCAACCTGAGAATAAGACCTCGATAAACTTTGATATACTGGTACCGATTTCATTTGTAGGAGGAAATATGACGCCAATGGAATTCTATTCATTTACAGAAGGAACAGATGTGTCAAAGTTGAATATGGAAGGAAACAAACAGCATAAACTTTATCCTTCAGATGCTGATTCGCGTGAATTTACATTTGAGTTTATTCCTGTAAAAGATGTTTATCTTGACCAGTCTTTGAAAAGGGAATTGACGGATATGATTTATGGAGGAAATCGTTTTTACCTGATGATTACGACTGGAGTTTGTCTGTTGTTGTTTGTAACAGGCCTTCTTAATTTCGTGAATATTTATTTGATAACATTGCTGAAACGAGGAAAGGAATACGGCTTGAAACGGGTTTTCGGAGCTTCCGGCAGGAATGTTTTTCTGCAGATATGGACAGAGAATTTTCTGTTGATGGCTCTTTCTCTGGTAATAGCTTGGCTTTTCATGGAAATAATGATTATTCCTCTCGGAGATATGTTAGATATAACATATGAATATAAAATGTTTGATTTCTTGTCAGCATTGGCTATTCTTATTGTAGTTCCGATATTGACTTCGTTTTATCCTAACTGGAAATATAGCAATACGTCACCGGTATTATCTATACGTTCTGTCAGTCTTAGTATATCGTCGGTACGGATGCGTAAAGTATTCTTGAGTGTTCAGTATGTTTTGACGTTTTTGTTGTTGTCTATGTCTTTTTATTTTAATAATCAACTAGAAGTCATGCTCAATACAGAGCCAGGTTTCAGGACTAAAGATGTGATTATTGCAAATCTGGTTTATGAATCAAAAGATTTCCAGAGCTATACACCCGAATATATGCAACAAAGAATGCAACGAGTTTCAGCGATTGACGCCAAGTTGTCTTCGTGCCCTGATATAGAACAGTGGGAAGCAAGCTATATTGATATTTTAAACGGTGATTATGAAAGTAATTTCTTTAATGGAGAAGGACAGAAATTCACATTGAATATGCGTCTTGCTTCTCCTCGTTTCTTTGACTTGTATGACATCCGTTTTCAAGAATGTGCATCTGGAGATAAATTAAGTTTTGATGGAGCATTTTGTGTTGCCGTTTTAAATAGGGCTGCAATGGATTTGCTGGGTTACGATAATATTCAGGGCGCTGTTATAACTGAAGAAACTCCAATGATGTCGAGAGGAAGACAGAATGCGACATTCCCTGTTGTTGCGGTTGTAGAAGACTATTACGGAGGTCACCTCTCTTTAGGTAAGAAACCAACGGTATTCTTTGTTATGGAGAATATAAGTGGGGATTTTTATCAGATTGCTTGTGTTCCGGGAAAGGTTAAGAATGTTTTATCTTATCTGGAAAAAGTAGAAAAAGATGTGTATGGCAGTGGAGATTTCTCTTATACTATGCTTGAGGATGATGTAGCTAAATTGTATGCGAATGACAGACGTATAGCTAATATTTACACCGTATTTGCCATAGTTGCTATAGTAGTCTCTTGCCTTGGACTGTTCGGAATCTCATTGTTTGATATGCGGCAGCATTATAAGGAAATTGCAATACGAAAAATAAACGGAGCCGGATTCAAGGAAATAAATCTGATGTTTTTAAGGAAATATCTGATGTTACTGATAATATCCTTTATAGTTTCCATTCCGTTGTCATTGATGTTGATTTTCAGCTATACAGATAATTTTGTTGTTAAGGCTCCGGTAGGTATTGATATCTTCCTGTTTGCTTTTGTAATAGTTACAGTGATTTCTTTAGGAACATTATACTGGCAAGTCCATAAGGCGGCAAGTATAAATCCGGCAGAGACAATTAAAACAGAATAGTTGACAAGGGAACAAGTGGAATTACCTTGTATCTGAAGCTTTGTCAACTCTAAGTAGTCAAGTAGTCAAGTAGTCAAGAAGTCAAGAAGAAATATCCTATTTCCTGTAGCCTTGTCAACTTGTCAACTAATAAACTAATAAACTCAAAAACTTAAAAACTCAAAACATATGCCCCTTACATTTACTCTCAAAATGATTTTCCGCAGCTGGTGGAGAAACAAACTGTTTTTCCTCATAGCGGTAACAAGTCTTTCAATCGGATTGGCCGGTACTAATCTTTTGATGACATATTTCGTACATGATTATTTCATAGAGAAAGGCAATCCATATAAAGATCGTATTTTCTGTCTGCGACAGGATAATCCGTTTGAACAAGACCAGAAAGTGGCTTATGCTGCCGGTGATGCTCCTATGAAGATAAAAGAAACAATTCCCGGAGTAGAGGATTATTTCAGAATACAAAGTTTCGGAAATGCTTCTGTGGAATATGACGGACACACTTCGGACAATTTGAATATTATAGGAGTGGATTCCACATTGAACAGCTTTTTCCCTATGACTGTTGTATCCGGTGATTTGTCGCAGGCACTAGGCAAGCCGGATAAGGTTGCGATGAGCCGGTCATACTCCAAGCGTATTTTTGGAAACGACAATCCATTGGGAAAGTCTTTGAAAATTCATTTTGATGAAGGAACGAAGATTGTTGAGGTAGTTGCAATAGTAGAGGATAACACTCAGTCGTTACTGAAATTTGATATGCTGTCAAAGCTGTCCGATGATTATTATGGCGGAGTGACTTTTATAAGATTGTCAAATGGCGTTTCTCCGTCAAAAATAGAGTCTGCCATCCGTGCTGATGAATCCATAAAGACTTTATTGCCGGGACAAACACAATATTATGTGGATAAACTTTCTGATTTGTATTTTGTTTCCGCAAAAGGAACAAGCCAGCAACCATTACCTTTCATACAGCAAGCACAGGTGCAGTTGTTGTATGCCGGGATTCTGTCCGCATTGCTTATTCTGGTGATTGCCTGCTGCAATTATACGAATATGAATATTAGCCGGATGATGCAGCAGTTGAAGATGATCCATGTGGAAAAACTTATGGGAGGCTCGATGAGGGAAATACGTACGCAATTGTTTGGTGACGTGTTGCTGACTGTTGTTATTTCGTTTCTGCTCTCAATGGTTATAATAGCGGACGTGTTGCCTTATTTTAATTCCGTACTTGGCTCACGTCTTACATTCTCGTTTTTCTTCAGTGGAATGATGTTCCCGATACTTGTTGTTTTTAT
Source organism: Parabacteroides sp. (assembly GCA_034091205.1). Taxonomy (GTDB): domain Bacteria; phylum Bacteroidota; class Bacteroidia; order Bacteroidales; family Tannerellaceae; genus Parabacteroides. The sequence goes on from JAXDRC010000069.1 coordinate 14,600, forward strand.
GTTGGTGATTGCCGTTATCCCTGCATGGTATGCGAGCCGCCGGCTGATGAAAATGGATTATTCGGAATATAGGACCACATATACGGGACGAAACAGACAGCTTTTTGTCGGTGCGCTTGTTGTTTTACAGTTTGCTATTGCTTGTGCTTTGGTGTTGGCTACAGATATGGCATATAAGCAGAAAGAACTGATTGTTAGCAGGGCTTGCCATTATGAGGGACTGATTGAAATAGGAGATATGTTTGCTCCTCCCGCAGCGCCTATGAAGGCAGCGCTGGAGAAAGATGTGGAAGGAATAAAATCCGTGTCTCTGTCGAAAAGCTCGATATTGTATTCTTTTATCAGAGAATTGAATATACCTCAATATGACGGTTCGGAAAAACACAGCTTCCTGCTTATGATATATAGCGATACTTCTTTGGTCAGGACTATGGGATTACGCCAGTTGTCGGGATATTCTCCTGATAAGCTTCATCAGCAGTTTTCGTATCCTGCATTGGTAAATGAAAGTTACGTGCGTAATCTTGTTCCTGAAGGAGTAGATCCAGTAGGAAGAACATTGAGGGAATTTGATGAATTGGCTGATTCATTATATGTGGTAGGTGGAGTAATAAATGATTTTCCTGTCAATTCCCTGGAGAATGAAATAACCCCTGCTGTCATTTATTTGCCGCCGGCGTCCGAAATGGCTAAGGCAAATGTGCTACATATAAAGATGGATATCCGGAATAAGGAAGAAACTATAAGCCGCATCAAAGCAAAATGGGAAGAAGTGAACGAAGGCGTTGATTTCAAATACATAGACATGTATTCGGATTTTATGGATAAAAACAAACGCTTCACTTCCTATTCGGAGATTATAACCATTTATGCCGTAATAGGCTTGCTGCTTACTTTGTTCGGATTGATGGGAATATCCTGGTATGCAATCCGGCAGAGAAGCCGGGAGATACGGATACGCAAGATTCACGGAGCAAACAACCGTGATATTCTCTGGCTGCTGAACAAGCCGTTCATAATACAGGCAACTATTGCTTACCTGATAGCATTGCCTGTAACGTATGGATTGGTCTCTTCATGGCTTGAACAGTTTGCATATCATGTTTCATTTTCTCTATTTGATTTTATCATGCCGCTATTTTCGGTATGGATTGTTGCGGTAGTTACGGTTGGGGTTAATTTATTGTGTTTAAAGGGGAGTAAAGGGGGGTAAAGGGGGGAAGGAGTAAAGGAGTCAAGGAGTCAAGTAGTTAAGTAGTTAAGTAGTTAAGTAGTTAAGTAGTTAAGGAGTTAAGTAGTTAAGGAGTCAAGTAGTTAAGGAGTTAAGGAGTTAAGGAGTTTTTTAACTTTTAACTTTTAACTTTCAACTCTAAACCCTAAACCCTAAACTCTCAACTCTCAACTCCGTGTCTCCGTGCCTCTGTGTTTAATCCTTGTCAACTCGTCAACTTGTCCCCTTGTCAACTAATAATTCAAAAACTCAAAAACTCAAAACATATGCTTAAAACAGAAAATTTAAAGAAAGTATTCCGCACAGACGAAGTGGAAACTTGGGCGTTGAACAACGTGAATATCGAAGTGAAAAAAGGCGAATTTGTAGCCATAATGGGACCATCCGGTTGCGGCAAGTCCACGTTGATGAATATCCTTGGACTGCTGGATAATCCTACGGAAGGAACATACTTTCTGGACGGAGTCGAGGTATCCAAATACACAGAAGCCGAGCGAACGAATCTGAGGAAAGGAGTTATCGGCTTTGTGTTCCAGAGTTTCAACCTGATTGATGAGCTGAATGTGTATGAGAACATCGAGCTTCCGCTCCTTTATATGGGAATCCCTTCAGATGAACGCAAGCGCAGGGTAGAGGAAGCGATGGAAAGAATGTCTATTGCCCATCGTGCCAAACATTTCCCCCAGCAGCTTTCCGGAGGCCAGCAGCAGCGTGTGGCGATAGCACGTGCCGTTGTGGCTAATCCAAAACTTATATTAGCCGACGAGCCAACCGGAAATCTTGATTCACGTAACGGAAAAGAAGTTATGGAACTCCTAACAGAACTGAACCGTGAAGGGACAACCGTGGTTATGGTTACGCATTCCCGGCATGACGCAGGCTACGCAGGAAGAATAATAAATCTTTTTGATGGTCAGATTGTGGCGGAATACAATTAATCCAAATCCGGATTTAAACACACGGCCCGCAAATAACATGTAGTTATCCATGTCGTTTGCGGGCTGTGTGCTTGTTGGTTTTGGCTTTTAACTTCCTGCGAAGCATTAACTTCCTGTAACTCCTTGTAACTCCTGTAAGAGAGAACTCATATAAACTTCTCATATAAAAATAATTTTGAACTCCTACTTATACTTGATGTTTATTATATGATAGGGTAATTAATGATCGATATTCTTTTGTTATATGATATAATTATATTTTTTTTGTGAAAAATATTCTATCAGATATTAGTAATGCTATTAAAATTGTTTGTTGGTGGTTATTATTGGATCAAATAGACAGAAATTCTGCAAGTGGTATTTTATTGATAAAATAATAATTGAGAACAATGGGAAAAGGAGATTTTGAAGATATATATGAACGAAATTATAAACGGTCATTTCTGTTTGTGAAATCTTATGTTCATGATGATATGGCTGCAGAGGATATTGTTACAGATTCTTTGGTGAAATATTGGGAAATGGCAAAACTTTCAGATTGTGAAATAAAGGAATCCTTACTTTTGACCATATTGAAGAATAAATCTCTTGATTATTTACGGCATAAGGTTGTCCATGAAACAGCAATCAGTGATATTACAGAACTTGAAAATAGAGAATTGAATATTAGAATATCAACACTGGCAGCTTGTGACCCTGAAGAAATTTTTTCTGAAGAAATTCGCTATATTGTAAATGAAGCATTGGGCTCTTTGCCTGAACAGACCCGCCGTGTGTTCGTTTTAAGCAGATTTGAAAACAAACCTTCGAAAGAAATTGCGGAAAAATTAAACATAACGGTAAAAGGAGTTGAATATCATATAACCAAAGCATTGAGAGTGTTGAGGGTATCCCTTAAAGATTACCTGCCATTGTTCTACCTGCTTTTCAATTGAAAAATAAGAAACCTGGTTGGGTGGCATCCATGTGTTTATATTGAAAACGATAATTTGCGTTATAAAATTGATTTTTTCCATTTTTTATACTAGGGATTGTTCTTTCATAAACGTTTATTAATTGAAACCCCGAAAAGAGGATTGGTTTATGGAAGAATTATTGCGACGTTATATAAAAGGAGAAGTTACAGATGCCGAAAGGTTGAAAATAGCAGCCTGGCTGGAAGAAGACCCGGCAAATATGCGTGAATTTATGACTTTGCGTAAATTGTATGATATATCCTTATGGCAGTCTGAACAAGTTGTTGAACCGGCAAGGAAGAAATATTTCATACCATTGCGACAAGCTATATTTGAAATTGCCAAGATTGTAGCAATTTTTGTTGTCGGATTTTTTGTTGCCAAACAATTTTTGGTTGATAAAGAAACTGATGTTATAAAAAAACAAACAATCCATGTGCCTTCCGGACAACGTGCGGAACTTATGCTTGCTGATGGAACGGAGGTATGGCTTAATTCCGGAACGACGTTGACATTCCCTGAGCGTTTTGAGAAAAACAGTAGAGAGGTGAGTTTGGATGGAGAAGCATATTTTTCTGTAAAGCATGATGCGGAACGTCCGTTTACTGTCAACACCTCAAATTACGCAGTGCATGTGTTGGGAACGGAGTTCAATGTGAAGGCATATAATAACAGCGCATTGTTTGAAACATCTTTGATTAACGGAAGCGTAGAAATATCATCATCTCAAAAAAAAGGCAAATTCCGTTTGAATCCTGATGAACAGCTTGTTTCCCGAAATGGAGAAGTAAGAGTTTCACATATATCAGATTATAATTATTTCAAATGGAAGGAAGGCCTGTTGTGCTTCGAAAACGAATCAATCAAGGAACTTATGGATAAGCTTGAGCTATATTATGATATAAAGATAGATGTGCGGCGTCCTTCATTGCTGAAATATAATTATACAGGAAAATTCAGGATAAAAGACGGGGTGGAGCATGTCCTGAAGGTGCTGCAGTTGAAGCATAGTTTCAGCTATGTTATAGATAATGAATCGAATAAGATAATAATAAAATAAGATTGTTTACCTTAAAAATAGTATGCCTATGGAAGATGAAAGATTCTAAACTTTGTCGGTATAAAGAACAGACCGGGAAATGCGCCAACATCTCCCGGTTGTGAGCCGATACTGAAAACAGCCTTAAATTATTTTTAGTACCAACATTAAAATCGTTACAAATGTATGAAAAAAATTTGTAAAGGGAGTTTTATACCCCAAACTGATGTAAAAGATAAAATATATCGGGTCATGAAGTTAACTTTAATATTACTATTTCTCTTCACCACAAGCATGTTCGCTTCAGTCCATTCTCAGAACATGCGTGTCAATATCAATGTGAAGAATGTCAGGACACAAGAGGTACTGTCTGAAATAGAACGTCAGACAGATTATCTGTTTATCTATGATGCAGATGAGATAAATCTTGACAGAAAAGTATCAGTAAAAGCAGAAGGACAGACTGTTGCCAATGTTCTTTCTTCCGTTTTTGGTGGTACAGATGTTTCCTATGCAATGGAAGGTAGTAATATAATGTTGATGAAAAAAGAATCTCAAACAGATTCAACTCAACAGGATAAACGTCAGATAACCGGAACAGTGGTTGATGCAACTGGCATTCCTGTTATCGGTGCGAATGTTATGGTGAAAGGAACTACTAATGGGACGATTACGGATATGGATGGTAAGTTTGTGCTGGAGGTTTCTGAGGATGCATTGTTAGAGATTTCTTATATTGGGTATTTATCACAATCTGTAAAAGTAACAGGTAATAAAGTTTCTGTTACTTTGAAGGAGGATACTCAGAAGTTAGATGAGGTTGTTGTGGTTGGGTATGGAACGATGAAGAAAGGCGAAATAGCAAGCTCAATATCTTCTATAAAATCAGAAAAATTTATCAAAACACCAACGACTGATGCTGCTCAGTTGATAAAAGGTCAAGTGCCGGGATTAAGTATCATTACACCTGATGCAAATCCGACTTCTACATCTGAGATATCATTAAGAGGTATTTCAACCTTAAAATCCAGTAGTAGTCCTTTAGTTTTAATTGATGGTATTCCTGGTGATTTAAATTCAGTTTCTCCTGACGATATAGAACAAATAGATGTATTGAAAGATGGTTCTGCTGCTGCTATTTATGGAACCAGAGGTACAAATGGTGTTATTTTGATAACAACAAAGAATGCTCGTGGAGAAATGCCAACAGAAGTTGATGTTAATGCTTATGTGTCAACGCAACAAATTGTTAAAAAATTACCATTTATGAATGCAGACGAATATCGTTTGCGAGTGAAAGAAGGTGTGCCTGGCGCTCAAGACGATGGGGCAACAACAAATTGGTTGGATGAAGTCACAAGAACTCCATTGACTCAGATTTACAATATAAGTTTAAGAGGTGGTAGTAAAACTACTAATTATGTTGCAAGTTTTGAATACAGAGGATTAAATGGATTAATGAAAAGAACCAACAACCAAATGTATTATCCTAGAGTAGAAATAACTCATAGAATGTTTAATAACAAACTAAAGTTAAATGCAAGTTTAAGTGGTTATAAACAAACATATTTTTCTGGTTCTGATGGAGGAAGTTATAATAGTAATATTTATAGAAATGCATTAATATACAATCCAACAACACCTATTTATACGGATGATGGAGAGTATTCTGAAAGTACAAAAAATGAATATTTTAATCCAGTTGCCTTACAAAATGAAGTTGAAGGAAAAAATGAAGCTAGTAATTTAAGAATGTTTGCAAATGTGACTTTTACACCTTTTGAAGGGTTGGATATAAAATATTTAATTTCTTCAAATACTTATAATCAGATAAGAGGATATTATGAAACACAAAAGCATATGTCAACATGGAGAGATGATAGATATGGTTTTGCTTCAAGAGGTTCTACAAGAACTACACAGGACTTATCTGAATTAACAATACAGTGGCGTAAAACATTTAAAAAAGAACATTCTATAACTTTATTAGGTGGATATAGTTGGCAGAAAGACCATTATCAAAATTTTTATATGCAAAATTTTGATTTCCCATCTGATGATTATACATATAATAATATTGGTGCCGGTCAAGCGATTAAAGATGGTAGAGCCACAGAATTTTCAACAGCAAATGAGAGTCGTTTAATAGGTTATTTTACTCGATTTAATTATAGTTATAAAGGTAAATATATGTTTGCTGCGAGTATAAGACATGAAGGCTCTACAAAGTTTGGGGCAGATCATAAATGGGGAAATTTCCCTTCTGTATCTGCAGCTTGGAATATAAAAGGTGAAGATTTTTTGTCAAATGTTAACTTAATATCAAATTTAAAAATTCGTGCAGGTTATGGAGTTACTGGTACTGTTCCAACAGATCCGTATATGTCATTAAATACATTAAATTGGGGGACATATGTTTTTTATAATAATGCGTGGATTAAGACTATTCGTCCGGATTCAAATGCTAATCCTGATTTAAGATGGGAACGAAAAAAAGAATTGAATATAGGTTTGGATTTTGGATTTTTTAATGATAGAATTTTTGGAAACATTGATTTTTATAATAGAAAAACAGAGGATTTATTATGGAATTATGATGTTCCATCTCCTCCATATTTATTCTCTAATATGGTAGCGAATGCTGGTTCTATGAAAAATACAGGAATTGAAGTAGGCATTTCTATTATACCTATTCAAACAGATAATATCCAATGGCTAACATCTTTTAATTATTCAACTAATAAAAATGAATTATTATCATTATCTAATGATAAATTTGTTTCTAGTGGTTATTCTGATCAGGGACATACAGGTGAACCTATACAAACGACTACTCATAGAATTCAAGAGGGGGAACCAATTGGTAATTTTTGGGGATATAAAAGTGTAGGAATAGATGATAATGGTCATTGGTTAATAGAAGGTAGTAATGGAGAAATCAAACCTATATCAGAACAACAACCTACAGATAAACAGGTTATAGGAAATGGTCTTCCGAAACATTTTCTAAATTGGAATAATACGTTTAGTTGGAAAGGTTTTGATTTGTCTGTAACAATGCGTGGTGCTTTTGGTTTTGATATTTTAAATATGCCTCGTCTACAATATGGAGCACCTGTTATGTTAGCTAGAGGAAATGTTTTGAATGAAGCTTTTGATTTAAAATATGGAAAAGTTCCATTAGCATTAGACCAGGAGTTACAATATGTAAGTTATTATATAGAAAATGGAGATTATTGGAAGATAGATAATTTAACGTTAGGATATACTTTTAATTTTGATACTTGGGTTAAGAAATTAAGAATTTATGGAACTATATCAAATTTAGCAACGATAACAGGTTATTCAGGTATAGATCCGGAAGTAAGTATGGGTGGATTAGCTCCTGGTATTGATAATAAAAATCGTTATCCTTCTGCGCGTTCATATACATTGGGAATTTCTATTAATTTTTAATACAAAACAATTATGAAAACCGTATATATATTTATTTTAAGTCTTGTTGTTTTTATTATTCCTATTTCATGTAGTAATAATTTAGATGAAATTGTTTATGATAGAGTTACTGAACAAACTTATGGCTATTCAGAGAAAGATTTTATTCCTACAATAGCTTCTGTTTATAGTTATTTAAGGGAGTTACCTACACAACATAATTATTTCGTCGCTCAAGAAGTTTGTGCTGATGCAATTGTAATGCCACCAAATGCATCAGGATGGGATAATGGGGGTGTATATAGAAGAATGCATTATCATTTATGGAATTCAGAGCAAAATCATGTAGTTAATATGTGGCATACATTCTATAAGGGGGCGTTGTTGTGTAACAAAGTATTAGAGCAATTAGAACATAATATTTTGCCAGCACCAAATGAAAAAGAAAAAAAAATAGGTGTTGCAGAAGTTAGGGCTATGCGAGCATATTATTATTGGCTGATTTGTGATAATTTTGGAGATGCTCCACTTGTTACATCTTCAAATATGGAGTTGCCGTCAAAAAATACTCGAAGGGAAATATATGATTTTATTGAGAAAGAATTAAAAGAGGTAATACCTGATTTAACTGAGGATGTTGGTGAAAAAACGTATGGTAGAATGACAAAATGGTCCGCTAAAACATTATTGGCTAATTTGTATTTAAATTCAAAAGTATATATTGGGGAAGAGCATTGGAAAGAGTGTATAGAACAATGTGATGATATAATAAACAGTTCTAAATTTGAATTATCTAATAATTATAAAGATCCATTTAGATCGTTTGGAACAGAAACTTGTAAAGAGATAATTTTTACTATTCCTTTTGATTCAAATATAGCTAGTGGTAATTATATATATCAATTTTCTTGGCATGGAGAATTAAAAAAGAAATTTGAAACAGAAGGAACACCTTGGGGATGTGGTTCAGCAATGGGAGTAACTCAGTTTATAGATACATATAATAAAGATGATTCTAGATTGCCTGATTCTTGGTTAATGGGAGAACAGCTTGCTTCTGATGGTTCAAAATTATATGGAACTTATGACAAAGCTGGAGAACCTTTAGTTTATACTAAGAATATACCAAGTGGGAATTATACAAGTGAAATGGAGGGATTTAGAATGAATAAATATGAGGTTGAAAAAGGTGCTTTAAATAATGCTTCGACAACTGATATTCCTCTTTTTAGATATGCTGAAATTTTATTAATGAAAGCAGAGTGTTTACTGAGATTGGGACAACCTGGTGCTGGTGCATTAGTAACAAAAGTTAGACAAAGAGCGTTTAAAAATAATCCGGAATTGGCTGTTGTTACAGATAACCAATTAAAAGAAAATTCTTGTTATGAATATGGTTATATAGAAAACTATCAGATTGTAGAGAAAGGAAATACTGAACCTATTCAATTTGGTCGTATGTATGATGAATTAGGTTGGGAATTTGCTTGGGAAATGCATAGAAGACGTGATGCTATAAGGTTTGGTGTATATACAAAGAAAAGTTGGTGTTCTCATAAACCTGAAGGTGAGTATAGAAGTGTATTCCCAATTCCAGAGAGAGTTTTGACATCAAATCCGAATTTAGAACAAAATCCTAATTATTTATGATTATGAGAGTCTTATTGGTTGTTGTGTTTGTTTTACAAACATTGATTTCTTTTGCTCAAATTTTAGATACCTCATTATTGAGTTTTTATGTTGATAAATTTAATTCTAATGATAATGAATTATATAAACAGTATGTGGAAAATAGTGAAGCTAAAATGTTTTTAGCTAATAATATACCTTTGTTTGAATGTCCTGATAAAACTATTGAAGAAATATATTATTTTCGTTGGTGGACATTTCGTAAACATATTAAGAAAACTCCTGAGGGATTTATTATTACAGAGTTTTTACCGAGTGTTCCATGGGCTGGAAAATATAATGGTATATGCTGTCCGGCTTGGTTTCACTTTAGAGAGGGACGCTGGTTGCATAATAGTGTTTATTTGAAGGATTATGCCGATTATTGGTTAAAAGGTGGTGGTGATTTAAGATCTTATAGTTTTCCAATTACTAATGCATTATATCAATTTTTTTTAGTTTATGGAAATAATGATATACTAATGTCTTATTATAAAGATCTATTGTATAATTATGAGTTATGGAAAAAGGATAAGTATGAACCGAATGTGGGTTTATTTTGGCAAATTGACGATAGGGATGGTATGGAAGTTTCTATTGGAGGAAATGGTTATAGAGCTACAATAAATTCTTACATGGCAGCAGATGTTAAAGTTTTAGCTAAATTGGCATATTTAAATAATGATTCTATAGCTGGAATTTTGCTAAAAGAAGCAAATGATATAAAAAATAATTTATTTCAAGTACTTTGGGATAATGATGCTAACTTTTTAAAAGTTTTACCTCGTGATTGTAATGCTAAATTGCGTGATGTTAGAGAATTACATGGTTATACTCCCTGGGCGTTTAATATAGCTGATGATAAGTATTCTATCGCATGGAAGTATTTAATGGATACAAATCATTTTTTTGCTCCATATGGCTTAACAACAGCAGAACAGAGTCATAGGGATTTTAAGATATCATATGATGGGCATGAGTGTCAATGGAATGGTCCTTCATGGCCATATGCAACGTCAATGACGTTGATTGGATTGATTAATTTGTTAAATGATTATGAGCAGAAATATGTTTCATATAACGACTTTTATACAATACTTTCTATTTACGCAAAAAGTCAATATAGAAAAAATGAAAATGGTATTTTAATACCATGGATTGATGAGAATTTGAATCCTTATACGGGAGATTGGATTTCTAGGACTATACTTACACAGCGAAAGAATAAAAAAATTGTGGAAAGAGGACGTGATTATAATCATTCTTTATTTTGTGATTTAGTAATAACAGGTATTGTTGGTTTGAGGCCTTCTGAAACAAATATATTAGTTGTCAATCCATTAATATCTGAAAATACTTGGGATTATTTTTGTTTAGATAATGTTTTTTATAAAGGTAGAATATTATCAATAGTATATGATAAAACTGGAAAAAAATACAATAAAGGAAAAGGACTTTATATTTTTGTAAATGGTGAAATAAAAGCTTTTTCAGAAAAGATATGTAAATTAAAGGTTTTATTATGAGCTTTTTGCTAAATGTTTAATCTATTGAAAAAATATTTATTTCATGATATGTTTTTACTTTGAGTGAAATAGTATTTTTATGTAAAAATGAGAAATATGAGTATAATAAAGAAAAATTTTGTATCTATACTATTTTTATTTATCTTCTACTTCTGTAAGGCAGAAAACATAAAAAATAGTATAACTGATAATCGTCCTAATATATTGTTAGCTATTTCTGATGATCAGTCTTGGTGTCATGCTAGTGCTTATGGTGATAAAACTGTTGATACGGAAAACTTTGATAAAATTGCCAAAAATGGACTTTTATTTAATTATGCATTTAGTGCTGCCCCATCTAGTACACCTTCAAGAGCTTCTATATTAACAGGACAGAATATATGGAGATTAGAAGAGGGTTCACAACTTTTTGGTTGTTTGCCTAGTAAATTCGAAACTTATGTTGAGCTATTGGAAAAAAATGGGTATTTTGTAGGTTATATGAAAAAAGGATGGGGACCAGGTGATTATAAAAAAGGAGATAGGAGTTATAACCCAGCAGGTAAAAGTTTTGATAGTTTTGAGGATTTTTTAAAATCAGTTCCAGATGGGAAACCATGGTGTTTTTGGTATGGAAGTTTTGATCCTCATAGAGGGTATGAGAAATATAGTGGAGTGAAATCGGGAATAAATCTTGATAATATTATTATTCCGGATTTTTTACCAAACGATACTGTAATAAGTTCGGATATTGCTGATTATTATTATGAAATAAAACGCTATGATAAGGAGTTGGGCGATATTTTAAATCTATTAGAAAGAAAAGATATTTTTAATAAAACATTGATCGTTGCAACAAGTGATAATGGAATGCCTTTTCCTAGATCTAAAGCAACTTTATATGATTTTGGTGTTAGAATCCCATTAGCAATATGTTGGGGTGACAGAATTGTTAAAGATAGAAAAATAGATGATTTTGTTAGTTTAATAGATTTAGCTCCGACGTTTTTAGATGTTGCAAAAGTGAATATTCCGAAAAAAATGACAGGTAAAAGTTTGTTAAATATTATAATGTCAAAGGATTCTGGATTTATTGAAAAAGATAGATTTTTTGTAACGTCGGGGAGAGAAAGACATGCATGGTGTAGAAAAAATGGTATTGGCTATGGTTCAAGAATGATAAGAACACACCATTATTTATATATATATAATTATGATGATGATAGATGGCCAGCAGGAGATCCTGATATTGTGACAAATGAAGGACATTTCGGCGATGTAGATGCATCTCCTTCTAAATTATTTATTTTGAATAATAGAAAGAATTCTGGAATGTATAAATTCTATAAATTGTCATTTTTAAAAAGACCTAAAGAAGAACTATATGATTGTATAAATGATCCTTATCAAATTATTAATTTAGCTGATAATAAGAATTATACACATATAAAGAAAGAATTATCTAATTTATTATTTAAATATTTAAGAAAAACTAATGATCCTAGAGAAAGTAATAAAAAAATTTTGTGGGATAAATATCCATATTATGGACGAAATAATTGGCAAAAACGTCCCTTTGAAGAATTATGAGTTTTGTTATATATTATTATCTTGTTAGAATTTTAAAAATTTTTGAGAGTATATAAATATTAGGAAATAAAGTGCTTATGGAAATCACTATGACAGATACTTTTTGGCGAATGTATATAATGATGCTAAAGAACCTATTAATAAATAGCGATAGAAACTTTTTTATCTGTAAACTCCGTATTTGAGTTGTTGATGAATCTCTGTCAGTGGAACATAAATAGGATTTATAGGTATCACAAATAGACATATAAATTTTAACTTTTTCTCCTTGGGAATCATAATTAGAAATCAAGTGTAATTACTTTTCTAATATATTGATTACCCAGGAGATTGTGATAAAAATAATGAGATAGTTAACTAAATTATAAACTTTTAAACTGTGAATCAGAAGAGGTTTTTAATCCCTGATTCGTATTACTAATTGTTGTTTATTTGTCGAATCTTAAAAAGATAGTTATGTTTTTATATATAATGATATTATCATGTTTATCACTGTGTTGCTGTAGTAATAAAAAAGAGGTTGCTACATCTCTGACACCGTTAAAAACTATAAACCAAATTGATTTTTCTCATGTTAAAATAGATGATTCATTTTGGTCACCTCGACTTGCGAAGCATACAACAGCTACATTGCCCGTTTGTATAGATCAGATAGAGAATCAGACAGGACGAATCCGTAATTTTGAGAATGCTGCTAAAGGAGAAGGTGAACATTCTGGAATTTTCTTTGATGATTCTGATGTATATAAAGCATTAGAGGGCATAGCTTATAGTCTTGTTAACAATCCGAATCCTGAATTTGAGAAAAAAGCAGATGAATGGATTGATAAAATGGCTGCTGCTCAACAACCGGATGGTTATATCAATACTTTTTATACTTTAACAGGTTTGGATAATCGATGGAAAAATATGGACAAACACGAGATGTATTGTGCTGGTCATATGATGGAGGCAGCAGTTGCTTATTATTTAGCAACAGGAAAACGTAAACTTTTAGATGTAAGTATACGTATGGCAGATCATATGATAGATGTTTTTGGTCCTGGTAAGCGGCATTGGGTTCCTGGTCATGAGGAAATAGAATTGGCATTGGTTAAATTATATCAAGTGACAGGAGATGTAAAGTATCTTGATTTTTCTAATTGGCTTTTGGAAGAAAGAGGTCATGGATATGGAACAAAAGGAGGAGAGGGCAAATGGAATCCTGAATATTATCAAGATTCATTCCCGGTTAGAGATTTGGAAAGTATATCAGGGCATGCTGTCCGTTGTATGTATTTATATTGCGGTATGGCTGATGTTGCTGCATTGAAGCATGATACTGGTTACGTAAAAGCAATGAATCGATTATGGGAAGATGTTGTTTATAGAAATATGTATGTAACAGGTGGGATAGGATCTTCAAAACACAATGAAGGTTTCACTGAAGATTATGATTTACCTAATCTTGAAGCTTATTGTGAAACCTGTGCATCTGTTGGAATGGTTTATTGGAATCAAAGAATGAATCAGTTTACTGGAGATTCTAAATATATTGATGTTTTGGAACGCTCTATGTATAATGGAGCTTTAGCAGGTGTTTCTTTAAGCGGAGACCGTTTCTTTTATGTTAACCCATTAGAATCAAAAGGTGATCATCATCGAAAAGAATGGTATGGTTGTGCTTGTTGTCCAAGTCAAATATCCAGATTTCTTCCATCAATTGGTAATTATATTTATGGAGTGTCAGATAAAGCTTTATGGATCAATTTGTTTATAGGAAATACAACAACTGTGAATATTGATAATCAAAAAGTTATAATATCACAAAAAACAGAATATCCTTGGGATGGAAAAGTCCGGTTTTCTGTAAAGGCTGAAAAACAATTGAATAAAGAATTACGTATTCGTATCCCAGATTGGTGTGAAAATTATACACTAACAAAAAATAGTAAAAAACAGAATTGTTATAAAGAAAAGGGATATGTTGTATTAAAAGAATGGTCTTCAGATGATGAAATTGTACTTGATATGGAAATGCCTGTAAAAGTAGTAGAGGCTGATTATCGTGTAAAAGAAAATGTTGGAAAAAGAGCTATTCAAAGAGGACCGCTTGTTTATTGTATGGAGGAAGTTGATAATCCTATGGAATTTGATTCTCTTAAACTTGATTCGGATTCTGAATTTAAGGTTTTGGATGAATCTAATCTCTTAGGAGGAATTAAAGTAATTAAGATTAAATCAGGTAACAATATATTAACTTTAATTCCTTATTATGCTTGGGATAATAGAAATCCTGGGAAAATGAAAGTTTGGATTGATTATGTTCAAAAGAAATGATATTAAACTGAGATTGTATGAGTGTTTTTTATAGAATAATTGCATCTTTATTTATTTCTGTCTTATTTTCTTTTTCAGTTGAAGCAGTAGATAACAAATTATCAGGTAATTATCAAAATAATAGATATCCTTTATTACAAAAAGAATATATAGAATTACCTCTTGGTAATATAAAGGCTAAAGGATGGATTTATGACCAGTTGTTAATTATGAAAAAGGGTATGACTGGAAATTTAGATAAAATTTATGAAGCTGTTATGGGTAAACGTAATGGCTGGTTAGGTGGTGATGGAGATGTTTGGGAAAGAGGGCCATATTGGATAGATGGGCTTTTACCTTTAGCTTATATTTTGGATGATGAGGAATTAAAACAAAAAGTTAAGCCTTGGATAGAATGGACTTTAGCTTCTCAAAAGGAAAATGGATATTTTGGTCCTGATACTGATAGACCATTTGAAGAAGGACTTCAGCGGGATAATTCTCATGATTGGTGGCCTAAAATGGTAATGTTGAAGATTCTACAACAATATTATTCAGCTACAGGTGATGAACGAGTTTTGAAATGTTTAACAAATTATTTCAAATATCAATTGAAAACATTACCGGAAAGTCCTCTTGGTCATTGGACATTTTGGGGAGAACAGCGTGGTGGTGATAATCTAATGATTGTTTATTGGTTGTATAATATTACTGGGGAGGATTTTTTGCTTGAGCTGGGAGAGATTATTCATAAGCAAACATTTGATTGGACTAATGTTTTTCTTAATAGAGATTATTTGAGTCGCCAACATAGTTTACATTGTGTAAATCTTGCGCAGGGTTTTAAAGAACCTGTTATATATTATCAGCAGAGTAAGGATTATCAACATATTGAATCTGTTAAGAGTGCAGTAAATCAGATAAGAAATACAATTGGTTTGCCAACAGGTTTGTGGGGGGGAGATGAATTGTTGCGTTTTGGTAAGCCAACAGCAGGTTCTGAATTATGTACAGCTGTAGAAATGATGTTTTCTCTTGAAGAAATGCTTGAAATAACGGGAGATGTACAATGGGCCGATTATTTGGAACGTATAGCTTATAATGCGTTACCGACTCAAGTTGCAGATGATTATTCTGCACGACAATATTATCAACAGTTAAATCAAGTTAGTGTTACCCGAAATTGGCGTGAGTTTTCAACTCCACACGAAGATACAGATTTATTGTTTGGAACACTTACTGGTTATCCTTGTTGTACATCTAATTTACATCAAGGGTGGCCTAAGTTGGTGCAAAATTTGTGGTATGCAACAGCTGATAATGGTATAGCAGCTTTAGTGTATGCTCCTTCAGAAGTATCTGTTAAAGTAGCTGATAATGTTGAAGTGAGAGTTAAAGAAGATACTTTTTATCCTTTTGATGAAAATATTAATTTTGAAATATCATTTATAGGAACAGATAATAAACAAGCATTTTTCCCATTTCATTTTAGAACTCCAGAATGGTGTCTAAAACCTATTGTTAAATTAAATGGAAAAGTATTATCAATTGATACATATTCTGGAGAAATTTCTAGGATAAACCGTAATTGGAAAGAAGGTGATAAATTGACGATAGAGTTTCCTATGAATATATCTGTTAGTCGATGGTATGATGGAAGTGCTGTGGTTGAACGTGGCCCTCTAATTTATGCATTGAAGATGAATGAAAGATGGGAGAAAAAATCTTTTGAATCTGATAAAAAAACTCGTTTTGGGGAATTTTATTATGAAGTTACAAGTGACAGTCCATGGAATTTTGCACTTCCTGAAAATTCTTTAAGGAATATTTCTTCAAACTTTGAGATATTTAAAAAAGAACACAAATCTACCTATCCGTGGAATGTTAGTAATGCACCTATTATTATTAGGACGAAAGCTAAAAAGTTGAAAAATTGGCGTTTAATAAATGGTTCGGTTGGGCCTATTGCTTATTATACTCAAATACAAAATGATACGGAAGGAGAGGAATATATTGAGTTGATACCTTATGGTTGTACTACTTTAAGAATAGCGGAATTTCCTGTTAGATGATTTCTAATTAATAATATTTAGTCCTGATTTGATATCTCAATATATCATTTCAGGACTAATTTATTTATGTATTACCAAAATATTTATTGAATATCCCTAAATTTGCCCTCAAATCCTAAATCATAAATATCATATTCCCAAACTACCTATTAATCCCAATTACAGCATTAGCTGTTTCTTCCTAATCAACACATGCCAATGGTTCCACAGATAATAGTGCGGTTTTTAATGAAAGCCAACAGGTATTTCCTAAACAGTTGCAGAAAATTGGTTATGAAACTGCGGTTATCGGTAAATGGTATCTTTGTCAGCTACAACCGGATTTGACTATTAGGAAATATTAATTGGACAGGAAATATATTATAATGCTCCGTTTATAAAGGAATGGATAGAGAATGGAATCCAAAAGTTATCAAGTTTCGCAAACTCAATTTTTATTTAACGAGTTAACAAGTCAACAAGAAAATAAGTTGACAGTAGTTTTATATGATTTGGTGTGGATTGATAGCTTTTTCCCTTGTCAACTTGTCTCTGATGCCTTGTTAACTTTAAAGTTGACCAGGTAAGCGAAACTCAACTAATTCATATGTTGTATATCACTCTTTTTTCAAAACACTTTTCAGAATTTCGTCAAAAATCCGTACCTTTGTAGTCAATAAATTAGTCTTCAATGCAAAAGATAAGAAACATCGCGATTATCGCACACGTAGACCACGGTAAAACAACACTCGTGGATAAGATGTTATTAGCCGGAAAGCTTTTCCGTGAAGGACAGGCAGAACCGGACCAGTTCCTTGACAACAATGACTTGGAACGAGAAAGAGGTATTACAATCCTTGCCAAAAATGTGTCTATCAATTATAAGGGTTATAAAATCAATATCATTGATACTCCGGGACACGCCGATTTCGGTGGCGAGGTGGAACGTGTATTGAATATGGCCGACGGCTGTTTGCTTTTGGTGGATGCTTTTGAAGGTCCTATGCCGCAGACACGCTTTGTGTTGCAGAAAGCTATTCAGATTGGTCTGAAGCCTATAGTAGTGATAAACAAGGTTGACAAACCGAACTGCCGTCCTGACGAAGTGCAGGAAATGGTGTTCGACTTGATGTTCAATTTGGACGCTACTGAGGAACAGCTTGATTTCCCAACAATATATGGTTCGGCAAAACAGGGATGGATGTCAACAGACTGGAAAGAACCGAAAGAAGATATCACTGCTCTTTTGGATGCAATCATAGAATATATTCCTGAACCTGAAGTTATTGAAGGTCCGTCACAGATGCTTATCACTTCTTTGGACTTTTCAAAATATGTTGGCCGTATTGCTATCGGCCGTGTTCATCGTGGTGAATTGCGCGAAGGACAGGACATTATGCTTTGCAAGCGCGACGGTTCGATGGTTAAGTCTAAGATTAAGGAATTGAATGTTTTCGAGGGTCTTGGACGTGCAAAAGTTGAATCTGTTAAATCTGGAGATATTTGTGCCATAATCGGTATCGAAGGTTTTGAAATTGGTGAAACAATTGCTGATGCAGCAGAACCTGAAGCTCTTCCTACAATTGCAATTGATGAGCCTACAATGTCAATGCTCTTCACAATCAACAACTCGCCGTTCTTCGGTAAAGACGGTAAGTTTGTGACTTCACGCCATATCTTTGAGCGTCTGACAAAAGAATTGGACAAGAACCTTGCTTTGCGTGTTCTTCCTACAGACTCAGCTGATTCCTGGTTGGTTTATGGCCGTGGTGTGCTTCACCTGTCAGTGCTGATTGAAACTATGCGCCGCGAAGGATATGAGTTGCAGGTTGGTCAGCCACAGGTAATCATCAAGGAAATCAACGGAGAGAAGTGCGAACCTATTGAACAGCTTACAGTGAACTTGCCTGAAGATTGTTCAAGCCGTATCATCGATATGGTTACTAAACGTAAAGGTGAGATGACAATGATGGAAAGCAAGAACGGACGTATGCACCTTGAGTTCAATATTCCTTCACGTGGTATTATTGGTTTGAACAATGCCGTTCTTACTGCTTCTGCAGGTGAGGCTATTATGGCACATCGTTTCTTGGAATATCAGCCTTGGAAGGGAGAAATCGAACGCCGTGTGAACGGTTCAATCATTGCAATGGAAACAGGTACAGCCTTTGCTTATGCATTGAATAACCTTCAGTCTCGCGGACGTTTCTTCATCGCTCCCGGTGACGAGGTTTATGCAGGTCAGGTTGTTGGCGAGCATACAAAAGACAACGACTTGGTTGTGAACGTAACAAAATCAAAGAAACTGACAAACATGCGTGCTTCAGGTTCTGACGATAAAGTTTCGTTGGCTCCTCCGGTAGTATTCAGTCTTGAAGATGCTCTTGAATATATCAAGGGTGACGAATACGTTGAGATAACTCCGAATTATATGCGTATGCGTAAGATAATTCTTGACGAGAACGAACGTAAACGAGCAAACAAACAAGCTTAATATAATGTAGAGCCGCAAATTTTCTTGCGGCTCTTTTTTTGACAATTAAAAAGACGTATCTTTGTGCATAATAACCAAATGCACAGCATACAATAGATGAAGCGCTTTCTGTCCATTTTACTTCTTATGTTTCTTGTTCTTCTGATTGGATACGGAGGAGCGGGAGTAAATTTGGTGTCGTATTGTTGCGAGCATTGTGAAGATATTGGAACTGAAGTTCTGGCTTCGGAAGATTGCTGCTGTTGCAAGACTCATTTGGCGGATACGGAACTACCATGCAAAAGTGAGGGACATTGCGGCATTCAGCGTGTTCAGTTCGACTGGAATACGTTTATACACGATTCTTTTTCTTTCCAGCCGATGGTTTGTCCTATCATGGAATTTATCCTTTCATTGTTTAATATAGACTCATCTCTTCCTTCGGGTGCGGAAATGCTTCCTGTGCAGAATAGTCCGCCAATGTTGCCGAGGATTTATCTGTCTTTTCTTACATTGCTTCTGATTTAGAATTCTGATGTGGTGTGTCAGCCTTTCTGATGCGTCATAATTTGTCGTGTCCGTAACTTATTGTTTCGGATGCCTTGTTGTATGTATTGAAATAATTCTAACTCAGATTAATGAAGATGATTAAAAGAATCTTATACATTATATTATTACTTTGTATTATTATGCCACTTGCAGCCAAGAAACTTAGTGGTCGTATTGTGGACAAATCCGGTGAATCAATCATTGGTGCGAATATTTACTGGGAAAACACTCAGAAAGGAACAACTTCTGATGAAAACGGTGAATTCGAAATAGCGAGAGTTAAGGGAAATAACCGCCTTGTGTTCAGTTATATCGGATATAAACTCGTAATAAGAGAAGTTTCGAAAGATGAAGACAACATCGAAGTTGTTATGTCGGACGAAGTTGAACTTCAGGAAGTAGTAATTTCCGAGCGCCGTGCCGGAACTATTTCTTCCCGCACATCGGTTCTTCAGACTCAGAAAATCACTTATGATGAGATTTGCCGGGCAGCATGCTGTAATCTTGCCGAGAGCTTTGTGACGAATCCATCTGTTGACGTTTCATATTCGGATGCGGCAACCGGAGCACGTCAGATAAAACTTTTGGGACTTGCAGGAACTTATGTGCAGATGCTTACGGAGAATTATCCTAATTTCCGTGGAGCATCATCACTCTACGGTCTGGATTATGTTCCTGGAGCCTGGATGGAAAGTATTCAGGTGTCAAAAGGTACATCGTCTGTAAAGAATGGATATGAAGCCCTTGCCGGACAGATAAACGTAGAATATAAAAAGCCGCAGACGGCTGATATTGTTTCTGCAAACCTGTTTGCCAGCGATGCTGGAAGATATGAGGGAAATGCGGATGCTTCGTGGCATATCAATGAGAATTTGAGCACTGGCTTGCTTGTTCATTATTCGAACGACAAGATGCAGCACGACGATAACAATGATGGCTTTCTGGACCAGCCGCTGAAAGAACAGGTGAATGTGATGAACCGTTGGCAGCATAAAGTAGGCAATTATGTTTCACAATACGGAGTCCGTTATCTGCACGAAAACCGTATTGGAGGCCAGGCAACGAAGAAACACGACTTTGAGAATCCATATCAGGTGAAGCTGAATACTAACCGAGTGGAAGCATTTACCAAACAGGCTTATATAATCAATCCTGAAAAGGTGGAAAGTGTTGCCTTGATTCTTTCCGGTTCGTATCACGAGCAGAAATCAAACTATGACCGTACATTATATAATGTATATCAGAAGAATCTTTATGCCAGTTTGATGTATGAAAAGGAATTTTCTCCGATGCATAGCTTGAGCACCGGATTGAGTCTGAATTATGATGGATTTGACGAGAACCTTTATCAGACAGTCCGTAATGTATATAACCGTTCGGAAACAGTTCCGGGAGTTTATGCCCAATATACATATAATCTGAATGATAAATTCATATTGCTTGCCGGTTTGCGTGCGGACTACAGCACAAGATATGATTTCTTTGTAACTCCACGCGTACATATCAAATACAATCCTTTTGAATGGCTACATTTGAGAGCTTCGGCAGGAAAAGGTTATCGTACAGCAAATATCCTGACGGAAAATAACTTCCTTCTGGCAAGTAGCAGAAAGATGATTATTGCAGACAATCTTAATCAGGAGGAAGCATGGAATACGGGAGTAAATGTGTCTTTCTATATTCCGTTGTTCGGAAAGGAATTGAATATTAACGGTGAATGGTATTATACTAACTTCCTGAACCAGGTTGTTGTTGATATGGATTCAAATCCTCATGCGGTAAGTTTCTATAATCTTGACGGAAAGGCATATTCCAATAGCTATCAGATAGAAGCAACTTACCCCTTCTTCCGTGGATTTACGTTGACAGCCGCATATAGATATACCGACTCAAAAACAGACTATAAGAATGCTGAAGGAGTTATTTACCGTCTGAAGAAACCTTTGGTCAGCGATTACAAAGGTTTGCTGACAGCCTCATATCAGACTCCTTTGAAGAAATGGCAGTTTGATGTGACTGCTCAGTTTAACGGTGGTGGACGAATGCCAACTCCGGATGAGGCAAATCCGCTTTGGGAAACGACATTCGATCCATATACATTGCTAAGCGCTCAGATAACTAAATATTTCCGCAGATGGTCAATATATGTAGGTTCGGAAAATATTCTGGACTTTACTCAGGCAAATCCGATAATCGACGCTGTAAATCCAAGAAGTTCCAATTTCGACGGAACAATGATTTGGGGTCCGGTTCACGGAAGGAAAATATATGCGGGAATAAGATTTAATCTCAGCAGAGACTAAGTAGTATCTCCGTGTTGGAAAACTAATAAACTTAAAAACTAATAAACTCAAAAACTAAAAAAGTATGAAACAATTTATTGCTATCCTATTGTGCTCAGTATTGAGCTTTTCTGTATGTTATGCTAAAGACAACAAGAAGAAAAAAGAAACTGTAAAGTTCTTTGTTGAAGCTATGCATTGTAATGATTGTATTAAGAAAATCGAGAAAAACATTGCTTTTGAACGCGGTGTAACTGATTTGCAGTGTGATTTGGAAACTCATATCGCAACAGTGACTTATCGTGCGGACAAAACAACTGTTGACAAACTTGTTGAAGCTTTCCGCAAGATAAAAATGGATGCTGTGGAAGTGAAAGACGAAGCTGCTGAAGAAAAGAAATAATTTATTCAAGTTTCGCAGGGCTCAACTTTCAGTTAACGAGTTAACAAGAAAACAAGTTGACAAGGTAAAAATCCTGTCAACTTGTTTCTGAAGCCTTGCCAACTTTTAAGTTGAGCCGCTTGCGAAGCTAAAAACCATTACTTAACTTTGTAAGACATATATAGTCAGCTAAATGTAAACATTCTTATTTCGATATGATTATGAATAAACTGAAGATTAGTATTCTGGCTTTGTTAACTGTTTTTTCTTCCCATCTGTTAGCGGAGAACGAACCTTGGCAAAATCCTAAAATCAATGCAATTAACCGTGAGCCTATTAATGCCCATTTCATCCCGTTCGTGAACGAGGCGGCGGCTTTGGCTCAGCAAAGTTTGCCCGATGTTGAGCGATTTGAAGTTAATACGGCAACTGAAAGGCGAATATCATTAAATGGCACATGGAAATTCCTTTATTCGAGGAATAATGCTTCTTGTCCGGAAGATTTCCATAAACCCGGATATAATGTAAAGAAGTGGAAAAATATAGAAGTTCCGGGAAGCTGGGAACTTCAGGGCTTTGATGCTCCTATTTATACAGATGTATCTTATCCTTTCCCGACGAATCCGCCGTTTGTCCCTGCCGACTATAATCCTGTTGGTGCTTATGTGCGTGAATTTGAAGTGCCCCAGAGTTGGAAAGGCATGGATATATTCATCGATTTTGAAGGAGTTGAATCTGCATTCTATTGCTGGATTAACGGTGAACTTGCAGGATATAGTGAGGACAGCCGTTTGCCGGCTCATTTCAATATCGGTAAATTGCTGAAGAAAGGAAAGAACAAATTAGCGGTTAAGGTTTTCAGATATAGCGATGGCTCTTATATGGAAGACCAGGACTATTGGAAATATAGCGGCATAGAACGGAATGTTTATTTATATGCTCGTCCGGAGAGCAGAGTTAAAGACTTCATTCTTACGGCAGGATTGGAAAACGCATATAAGGATGGCGTTTTCAACACTGAGATATTTATTGCCAATCCTCAGTCCGGACAGAAAGTGGAAATGAAACTTCTCGACGAGAAAGGTAAAGTTCTGTTTGCCGAAGAAAAGAATATAAAATCGGAGAACGACACTGTCTTTAGCGGAAGTAAAACATTGGAGAATGTGTCGGCTTGGACAGCAGAGACTCCATATCTGTACACATTGATTGTCAATATGTTTGACAAATCAGGACAACCGATTGAATCTTTCGCTCATCCTTTTGGTTTCCGTGAGGTTGAAATGAAGAATGGCCAGCAATTGATAAATGGTGTTCCGGTTCTGTTTAAAGGAGTGAACAGACATGAACATAATAATGTGAAAGGACGTACGATAGATGTGGAAAGTATGTTGACAGACATAAGACTTATGAAGCAGTTCAATATCAACTCTGTCCGCAACTGTCATTATCCCAACAATTATCAGTGGTATAGCTTATGCGACAAATATGGTTTGTATCTTGTTGACGAAGCCAATATTGAAAGTCACGGAATGATGAGCCATAAGGATAAAACTCTTGCCAATTATCCGGATTGGGAAGGAGCGTTTATGCAAAGAATGAGTCGTATGGTTCATCGTGACAGAAACTTTACTTCAATTGTGACTTGGTCCTTGGGCAATGAGTCAGGATATGGAAAACATTTCGAAACTATATATGACTGGACTAAGAAGACAGACCCGACTCGTCCTGTGCAATACGAAGGCGGAGGATATGAAGGAAAGTCTGATATCTATTGCCCGATGTATGCACGTGTCTGGGCTTTGCGCCGCCATATAAACCAGCGTGATGCCCGTCCTTTGATATTGTGTGAATATGCGCATGCTATGGGCAACAGTGTGGGTAATTTGAATGACTATTGGGAATTGATATATAAATACGACCAGTTGCAAGGCGGATTTATCTGGGACTGGGTTGACCAGACCTTTGCCAAGAAAGATGACAAAGGCAATGATATATGGGCATTTGGCGGAGATATGGGTTTTGTAGGCGTGCCTAATGATTCCAATTTCTGTGCCAATGGACTTGTTGCTTCTGACCGCTCGCTTCATCCGCATATTTATGAAGTGAAGAAAATATATCAGTATATTCATTTCGAGCCTGTTCCTTTCTCTGCCAATAAGGTGAAGATAACTAACTGGCATGATTTTATCGGATTGTCTGATTATAGTATGAGATGGGCGGTTGAGTCTGACGGAAAATGTATAGATGAAGGAGTTATGGATTTCCCGGAAATTGCAGCACGTCAAAGTAAGGAAGTTCTTATTCCGTTCAAATTCACACCTGAGAAAGGCAAAGAATATTTCCTGAAAATAGAGGCTAAATATAAGAATAGCAAACCGATGATACCGGCAAATCATCTTGCTGCTTACGAACAGTGGCAGTTACCTTATGAAGAAGGAACTACTGTTGTGAAGCCGAGTGTGGGAGAACTGGTTTCACAGCAGAATAATGACGGAGTCATTGTTTCCGGAAAAGATTTCAAGGTTGCTTTTTCATCTGCAAATGGTGAAATTACAATGTTGGAATATAATGGTAAGAACATTATAAAAGAAGGTTTGCAGGCTAATTTTTGGCGTGGACTTACGGACAATGATGTGGCAAACGGAACACCAGAGCGTTGTCGCACGTGGAAAGATGCCGGAAAGAATGCACGTTTGGATGATTTGATTCTGCAGGAAAAGAACGAATCCGGCAATGCCGTAGTTTCAGCTTTATATACATTGGAAGAACAGGCTTCAAAGATGAAGGTGATATATGAAATCCGTCCTGAAGGAGTAATAAAAGTTACCAACAGCTTTATTCCTGGAGATAAGGAATTGCCTGAAATGCCTCGTCTTGGTATGCGTATGATTCTTCTTCCGGAATATGAAGAAATGACTTGGTATGGAAGAGGACCGCATGAGAATTATTGGGACCGTAAGAGCAGTGCTTTGGTCGGAATATATTCTTCCAAAGTCTGGGAGCAGTATCATCCATATGTCCGTGCACAGGAAACCGGAAATAAAACAGATGTCCGCTGGGTTTCCCTGAGAAATAAAGACGGTGAAGGAATTATGATTTCCGGTTCTGATTTACTTAATGTAAGCGCATGGAATTTCCCGCAGTCAGATATAGAATATCGTCCGTTTAATGTTGAAAGACATCATGGTGGAAGTGTAACCAAGCAAGATATGGTTTGGCTCAATATCGACCATTTACAGATGGGTGTTGGTGGTGATAATACTTGGGGCGCTCATGTTCATTCGGAATATACGATAACTCCACATGCTTGGAAATATAGTTTTATCATTCAGCCGTTGAAGGCTGGGGATGAGGCTGGGGAGAAGTATTATGATGGTTGGTTTTAAGTGTTAAGAGTGTTTTTAGAAAGGAGCTTGTATTTTATATGAAATATAGGCTCCTTTCTAATATAATATTTGTATTGATGGGTACATTATGGTAAGTTAATACTTCCCCATATTTTTGCAAATGTTTCAGGAGTCATATTTAACCAAGAAGCTATACGATATTGAGGAACATGTCTCATTAAATCTTGGATTTCATGTGATTTCAAAAAGAAAAAAATACGTTCTTCAGCAGTATAACAACGAAAAACATGTTGGTTGGTTTCTCTCTTTATCCAATATTCAATATATAGACGACACATCATATCACTAAATTCGTTATAACGATTTAATAAATCAATGAAATCAGAATATTTTAATCCGACCAATGTGGAATTTTCAGATACTCTTATATTAAAAAATGAAGACTGTCGTTTAAAAAAACTATGGAAAACAATAGCTAATGAGCCTTCTTTAAAAAAATCCAGAACATGTTCTTTTCCCTCCCATACATAATAAGTAAAGCAAAAACCTTGAGCTATGAAAAAGATATGGTCACAAAGTTGTCCTTCTGACAAAACTAATCCTCCTTTTTTTACATTTTTAATTGTGGCTCGTTGCCATAATTCATTAAAACAAGGAATCGAAATATTATGATTTTCACATAAAAAGGAACGTAAAATCAAATAAACCTCATTTTGAGATATAAAAGATTCATTTTTCATTATTACTTATTTTATTGGAACTGGTTCCACCCCTCTAAACCATCACACACAACCAGTTTTGTTAATACTAAAAAAGGCGCGGAACTTGCTGTCGTTATTCCATCAGAGGTATCCCCATACCCATCACACGAATAACAAACAACAAGCCCACGCCAATTAAAGTATATCATATCCAACGATATATAACAATGACGTGAGCGTTTGTTGCTATTTATTCCCGCGTGATTCATACTTGGGGATTTTCTGATGGAGAATAATATCCTAACGCTTTCCAAATTTTATGTCCTCCTCCCCAAAATAACTCTATATTTGGAAGGGTTAACACAAAGGTAAGAAAAAGCGAGTAAAATATCAACATTTCCGTTCCGTATTCATAATTGACACAACAATACTTAATGTGACAACTTTTTATCAAATTTGTTTTCTGAGATTGAATCAGGAAGAATAATTAAGCTGTCTGTCCCCTTCTTTAAAGAGTCGAGCTCTTCGTAATTTGGTGATTCTCGTATCTCAATTGGGAACTCCTTGTTTTTATTTGTTGATATAATATAATAAGAAACACCAATCAGAAAAGAAATAAAAAAAGAAGCTGCAAATCCAAGATAAAAGCGTAGACGTTTATTAAATGTTCTTTTACAGTTTGTTTGTTTATAGGATATTGCTAAAGATAGTTTTCTCATGTTTTCAATACGTTTTTGGCAAGAATTACAAGAGAATAGATGATACTGTACCATAATCATTTCTTTGACAGATAGTTGATCTCTCAAATAAGCCCAAAGTACATTATGGTTATATTTATTACAATCTTTCATATTACTATATATTTAGAGTTTATTAGGAATAAGGTATATTTGGCTTGAAAATAAGCATTTTAAGATCTTACTGGATATATTATCTATTCTTCAGAAAGAATACTTATTAACCTTTTCTTTAATAATTTTCTAACCCGAACCATATCTTGTCGGTATTTACCCTGTAATTTATATGATAATAAAACAGATATGTTGGGGTGATGCATTTTTACAATTTCTTCATAAGTCTTGTCTTCAATATAATGGAGAAAAAAAATTTTCATTTTTTCCTCTATACCTGAAATCAAACGGCTATAATATGGTTCAAGATGTTCCCATAAAATATAGGCTAATGCTCTACTAACTTCCGAATCACTATTTGTATCCACATCATCTAATGATCCAGACCAATAATTTGCGTTTTCTTCAAAAGTGTAATTTTCTAGAGGTATATTTTCATCATTGGTAAACACTAATTTTTCATTCATATTTTCGCGATACGCTTCATGACATTTATTTATACAAACATTTAATATATAATGTCGGAAATGCAAAGAGGATTTTAATTCGGGAAGATTTCCTTCTAATACTTTTTTTTGAATAAAAAAAGAGCTCTTTTCCCATGTGTCTTGTATGATTTCTTTTTTATAAGATATTGTTGATATTTTTTTATTTGCGATATTAACAATTAGTTTTTTTATAAATAAAAAAAGTTCACTCCAAAAGTCGGAATCATTTTTTTGTAACCGATTTAATAATTTGTCAAGATTCAAAGGAAAATATGTTTTACAAAATTTATGGCATATATATTCTAGCTCTTCTGGAGAAACGATGTCTGATAACTCTTTCTCCCACATAAAAATTGTGTCTTTTGTCAAATCTTTAGATGTTTTAAAGGCAATGGTTCTATTTGATAATGCTAAATCTTTATCGATTTCAGCTTTTATGGAGTTTTTATGAATTGTGTTTAATAATCTTTTTTGCATATAATAAATAAATTGAAGAAAATAAGATTTGCTTTTAGCTCTGCATAAAAAACTATTATATTCAAGTTCATTATAAAAGCATTTAAGAATTTGCTGTCTCCATAAATAAAAAGTTTTAAAATCACCGTTAAATTCCGATATAAGTGGTAATAGTTTTTCAACCCCTTCCTCAACAGAAGGAATGAGACCAAATTCAATTAAACGATAACGTTCACATTCTTTTTTTATGATTTCAGTTAATATAGTCTTCATTCTATATAACAGTTATATATTTTACATTTTAACTCTGTACACAAAGAAATAGCTTTTAAGTAAAATATAGCAAAAAAACATCAAACACCTTTATTCGATGTTGTTAAATCTTAATCTAGATTAAGATTTATTTCTTTTAAGACTGATATTTTTGTCACAAAGGATATATCTCAAACAATTTCTTTCAAACAAACATTAAACAAAAACGATATGAACTCACGAAAAAAATCTATTATTTTATCTATTTGTACTATAATTATTTTTGCATGTTCTTCATGTGGAGGTAGCAAACAAGCAGGTCGAAGGGCTTTGGAGGAAGACAAATGTGAACAAATGGCATTGGATCACAGTAATGGAAAGTTAAGAGCTTATGGTATTGCTACAAGCCAAAATAAATCATTTGCTAGAGACAATGCTATATTGTCTGCTCGTCGTGAATTAAGTGGTGTTATAGAAACTGCTGTATCTAGTTTGTTGACGCGTTTCAGGCAAGAATATACACTTGGTCAAGATGCTGATTTTTCTGAGAAATCAGCACAGGCTGTAAAAGAAGTAATAGATCAAACAGTCCAATTTGCCACTGTTATATGTACATCTTCTTATGAATTGGCTAATGGTAATATTGAAACACATGTTTGTATTGAGTTACAAAGTGATTGGAAGAAAGATGTTGCTGATGCAATTCGACAGGCTAATGTAAACAATTTGAATTTGGACGCAGAGAAGATGAAAGTTGAATTGGATAATGAAATAAACAAATTACGTGAAAGAAATGAAAATTAAAATCATGCCGATATTATTGACTTTATGAGACTTATTACTTCCTTTTTAATAACAGCTTCTTTACTCATTACGCACTTTGCTTTTGCTCAGATAAACAAAAGTGACCGAAATGCCATCAGCTTAATTCAAATAAGCTATGATGACCATTACGCAACAGACTTGAATCAAGTATTTGACAAAATGCGTTTGGAGGATCGATACGATATCAATAACATAACAACCAAACATATTTATGCTAAGGGTAAACGTGTCCATATAAACAAATATGAGAAAATGGAAGCTCCTGACAGAACAAATCAACTTACACAATATTTAAATGAAAAAAATATAGGTTTGGAAGTTATAAGTTTTTTGTTTAATCGTAATCCCCAGACTGGTCATATGGATACTGAACGATTACATAAACGAGGGGCATATAATGCTTCTGATGAAAATGTATTGGAAAGCATGGCAACTAAAAGAGGCATAAATAAAATTTATGATGAAGGTTTTAAATTGATTGATAACAGTTATATTTTCATTTTTGATTTTACGAATATTCAATGCAAATATGAGAAAACATCAAGTAAAGATGAAGGTGATTATTATTGGTCCATGACTCCGGCTGCTTATTTGTTTAAGATTGAATGGAATGAGGATTTACAGAATCGTTTGTTTGATTGTTGGATAGATTCAGAGACACCAGAGGATGAAGTTTATGAAAAAAGAAAAGCTTTTGAACGTATTTTTGTTCCCATCAAATTTATGTCTCGTGAAGTTTATTATGATTGCAGAGAATCAACGGGTATAGAGGAACAGAATCGTAAGGTAGAGAAAGGGAAAAAGAGAAAATACAGTAATGAGCAATTACGTGAAAGCGCTTTTGTTAATATTGTATTTAAGGCAGCAGATTATCTTGGAGAAGAACTTGTAAATAAGTATGAAACATTTCATATTATTAATTCACTGTATGCAACTGATCCTTTAAGAGCTAAAATAGGAAAAAAAGAAAGTGTTAATGTTAATGATTTATATTATGTATATGAAAACATTTTGCAGTCAGATGGTAATATTAAGCGTGTTCGCCGAGGTGTTATAAGATCTACAAAATATATTACAGATAACCGTTCTGTCTCAACAGGTAGTTCTGGTACAACGGAATTTTATCAGATAGCAGGAGGTAAGCTTGAAGAAGGAATGACTTTGAAAGAAAAACGGAATTTTTGTGCAAGTTTTGATTTAGGTTATCGTTATGGAGATTTAGAGGGTGTCTATGCTGGTCTAAGTATGTTTCTTTATGCATCTCGAGTGATGAATCATAATGTCATGTTTGAGTCAACGATTTGGAAAGATGCCGCGACTGTTTCTTTTGATTATGGATTTGGACCAAGATGTAATAACTTTGATATATACCCTTACATAGGTATAGGTCTTGATAGTTATTTTACAAATGAGGAGGAAAAGGAACTTGATTTGAATAAGAATATTGGATGGATAGCTAAGGGAGGGATTCGTTTTAACCTGAATATTTATTATCCTATTCAACTGTTTGGAGCGGCCGAATACGATTGTCTGTTCAACAAGAATGAAGAATATAATCAACTTTCAAGTATAAAAAAAAGAAATATTCAAGGTTTTAATGCTTATGGGGGTATAAGGGTGTGTTTTTAAAATCATAAAACGAGCAGTATGTCTAAATATATTATACTTATCTTATCATGTATGATTTTTGTTTTTGCAAACGGACAAAGTCGTAAAGAACGTAAACAATTGTTTGATAGTTCTACTAATTATGAGATTGAAATGTTGGGCGTAGGTCAGGATGGAACAAAAGTTTTCAAAATCTGGACCTATGGATCCAGTGTTGAGCAAGCCATTATGCGGGCAAAACAATTGGCGGTGAGAGCTTGCTTGTTTCGTGGATTACCTGGGAGTAAACAAACAAATGAAACTCCTCCAATTTGTGATTTAGAAGCAGAAACAAAATATAGTGATTACTTCCAACAGTTTTTTGATGTTGGCGGTTCTTATCTGAATTATGTTAATATCACTACTGATGGTATACCTTCCGGGCAGGATAGGCTTAAAATAAAGAAAGGTTATAAAGTAGGGCTCAAAGTGCAAATCCTTTATGACAATTTACGTCGAAAAATGGAACAAGAAGGAATTGCTAAAAGGTTAGACAGCCTATTTTAAATATCATAAATTATGAAAAAGACTTTGTATATAATAATGATGGTTTTGGGTCTCATGTCTGATGCTATAGGCCAGGCTAAAAAACCTACATTAATGGTTGTTCCGAGTGATTCATGGTGTCAAAGAAACCATTATATGACTAGTTTTTCTGATGAAACTGGAACAGTGATTCAAGTACCCGATTATCAAAAGGCTGTGAGTTATAATGACCACTTACGCCTAGTCATTTCAGAAATGGCTCGAATTATGGCTGAAAGAGGATTCCCGTTGAAAGACTTGGAGCAGAACCTGAAATCACTTAAACAAGAGGATGCAGAACGTTCATTGTTACAAAGTAAAACGTCAGGAAGTTTTATTCAAGAGTCTCCTACAGATAAGTTAAAACGGACAGCAAAGGCAGATATTATACTTGATTTGGATTTCGATATAAAAAAACACGGGCCTCAACGCTACATTACATTTAATTTAAGAGCTAACGATGCTTACTCAAATAAAATTATCACCAGTGTTTCCGGAGAGGGAAAACCATCTTTCAGTATTACCACAGGAATTTTGCTGGAAGAAGCTGTCCTTAATTAT
Source organism: Parabacteroides sp. (assembly GCA_034091205.1). Lineage (GTDB taxonomy): Bacteria > Bacteroidota > Bacteroidia > Bacteroidales > Tannerellaceae > Parabacteroides. Next base: position 46,650 of record JAXDRC010000069.1, read on the forward strand.
ATGGATGCTTTCAATGCGTCACTAATGGGATATTTTGATGACATGGCAAAAAACGGACGTGAAATAAAACTCAATATCCTGCTTTGGGAAGGAGCACCTTTCGATTTGGAAGAAGAGTTTGATTATTTGGGTGAAACGTTAATGTTAAGTGATATAATAGATTTTTGGATGGATGACAATTGTGTAAAAGGTCGTTATTCACGAATAAATGGGAGTGATTCTGAAATACGTTATGAGCAAGTCCGAATACCTTTATACCAAACATTAGCAGGGAAAGAGCGGGCAATCGACGCAAGACGTTTCATTTCTGGACTTAATAATATTTTAAAAAAAGAACCTTTTAATATAACTTCCAAAATATATGAAAGAGGATTGGGTGAGGTATGGCTTATAATTGGTGAACAATAAAAAAGAGAGCTATGGAAGAGAAAAAATATATACTTTTCATTTTTTTGATTTGTTTGTTTACTGTTTGCAAACTTTATGGACAAGGTGATGTGACGTCAATAGGTTTACAAGTAACACAACCTAAAGGTTTGGATATCAGTAATGCTGTTCAAATTTTGCAAAAGAGGTTGGAACAAGCTGTAGTATTGAATGATATTGATAAGGGAAACAGCCCTTTTCTTTTGGAAACGGAAATTTTACTTATTTCCTGTCAATCAACTCCTTCAACCCCCACCCAAGTGATAGCAGAGATTGAAATCATCTGTTCCATCACAGACAAAATCAAGGATAGAACCATACAACAGGTTGATTTTCAATTCAAGGGCATAGATTCGACTCGCGATAAGGCTATTATCAGTGCTATTAAACAACTGCAAGCTCGCAATCCAAGGTTGAAAAAGTTTATTTCAGTAGGAAAAGAAAAGCTCATAGAAGAATATTTGCCACTATCGCAAGGGAATCATTAACTATAAACTATAAAATAATGGGACATTACATATATATAATCATTTTTTCTCTTTGCCCTATACTCTTATCAGCACAATGGAAAGCTGTTGAGAAAAGCAGGAAAGAGCAGCCTGTCTGGGTTGGAGGAGCAGAACGTAATTACTTGATTGTATCGGTTGAAGCTCCAACTATAGAGTTGGCAAAGGAAAAACTCTTGTTAAGCCTAAAGGAGCAAATCGTTTCTTCTATAGCTACCCATATCACTTCGCAAACGACTCAACAAAGACAAGAGCTTGTAAGTGGAACAAGTCGGGATTATAGTGAAAATACTACCTCTGTCATTACATCGAAAGTGTCGCATATTCCTTTTGTCAGTGAAATTTCGCTTTCCAAAGCGTATGACTTTTATTGGGTGAAGCTCTACAATAAAAAAACAAAAGAGTATAAATATGAATACCATGTGAAATATCGTTTCACGGATTTTGAATTAGCAGACTTGGTCAACCAATTTCATGAAAGGGAAAAACAATTGAATGAACGGTTGGTGGAGTATTCGGAGCTGTTGGAACAAATAACTAGTGTTGAAGAAATTGACAGAACGTTGAATGAATTAAAAGCCTTTTTGACTGAATTTGATGTTGATGATTCAAGACGGTCACAGACAGAGCAGTTGTCAAACAGTTATAGGCAATTATACAATTACATCCGGATTCAACGAGAGGATAGCTCAGAGGAGAAGTGTATCCGTTTCTGTTTATATCTAAAAGGCAATCCGATTTGCTCTACACAGAAACCTCAACTTCGGGCAAATTGTGCGAACCGTTTGTCTTATGATGTGGATGGTAATTCTTATTCTGTAAAATATGACGATTCCGGATGTTATTCGGATGATGAGAATTTTATCGAAGTTCGGTTTCGTTTTGGTAATAAGATTGTATCTCAAAAATTTTATTTGTAATGAAGTTTTGGCTCAACATATTCTTATTTATATTATTCTCTTGTGGTGGCAATTCGCTCCATGGGCAGGAGAATCTTTTGGATGAATTTACCATATTTACCCAACGACAATTACAAGAGTATGACCAAACTGTCCGGAAAATGAATAAGGAGTTTGCGTCATACCTTAAACAGGCGTGGCAGCCTTTTGATGCACATTATCTTGAGCCATTGCAAAAAGACCCAGATATTCCAGTGGGCAAACCTTCAATATCAACTTCTGCTGTCACAAGAATACCAACAAGAATAGAGACTTCTCAGGTAAAGGATATTAAAAGGGCTGATATTAAACCTGTTTTACCTGATATGGAAGTAATAGAAATCAATTATTTTGGAACTATTGTGGATATCCCTTGTTTACCAGATTATAAGATATTTGTTAGAAGTTCATCAGAAAATGATGTCTCTAACGCTTGGAACAGAGCTGCGGATGTTGACTTCAGTTACTTGTTTGAAACGCTCAAAAAACATAAACAACAGTTGAACCTTAATGATTGGGGATTTTTACTTCTTGTTCAGAAAGCTGCTGAAGCAATTTATAACGGACAGCAAAATCATGCCTCAATATTTTTGACGGCATATTGTATGAACCAACTTTCACAATCTGTTCGTATGGGGCGAATGGATAACAAATTGGTCTTATTGCTGGAAATACAAGAAACAATGTATGATATACCTCAAATTAATTGTGGGGGAAAAACATATACGCTTCTGTGTAAAAATTGTAGCGGAGGCTCTATCCGAATAATGACCTATGCTAAATCCTTTCCCAAAGCTACACAATGTTTGTCTATGGCATTGCCGCAATTACCTTTATTGAGCGAAAACATACAGACTAGGTATTTGCCGAATCAATGGCAAGACACGATAATAAAGGTAACAGTGAATAAAAATCTTATTGACTTTTATGCAACAATGCCTCATACAGAATTTACAGTTTATGGCAAAGTGGGACTTTCTTCTCAAATCTATTCTTTGATGGATAAATTAAAAAAACATCTACATGGAAAAGATAATTATGAAGCAGCTGCACTTTTACTGGACTTTGTACAAAACACATTTGAATACCAATCAGATCGACAGCAATTTGGTAGGGAAAAAGTCTTTTTCCCAGACGAAATGCTCTATTTTCCATATAATGACTGTGAGGATCGTGCAATTCTTTTTTGTCATCTTGTACGTGCTTTACTTGGCTTGAAAGTGGCTTTGGTTAATTACCCAAACCATATAGCAGCAGCTGTTTGTTTCCCTAAGTCGATGAAGGCAGAAACTCAATATCATTGGGGAAATGAAACTTATACCTTGTGTGACCCAACTTATTTAGGTGCAGGTATTGGTGAGTGCATGCCACAATTTCTTGGAAAGAAGCCGAAATTGATTCTTTTATCAGAATAATATTAACTCATTTAATTAGAATATTATGAAAATTAATTATTGGAAATATCTAAAAGCCTTTTTTGCTATTCTGTACTTTTCATCTCTCTTTGCTTGTGAAGTATCAGAAGACAGGTCTCCTGAAGCTGTGGCTGTTAATTTGGTCAAAGCAAATTTGAATAATGATGTGGAAACAATAAAATCATTGTATCATAGTGATATTATATTAGCTATAGAGAAAAAATCAGGTACTAATTTTGAAAAGTCAATAAAAGTAGGGAAGAAAAATACTGATAATGAAAAGGGTTATAAAGTTAGTATGGTAGATTGTTCTAAAAAGGATGATTTAATAATTGTTGTTGTTAAACAAGAAAACTTGGATCAGAATGTATCAAAACGCAATAAAGATAAATATTATGTAATCTCTCTTGCTGATGAAAATGGCGAATGGAAAGTGGTGGAAGTAAATAAATAAAAACTTAATTTATTAACTAAATAAACAGAATGATTATGGTAAAACTAAGAACATTAGTAATGTCCCTTTGTCTCCTTATAGGAAGCGTGGGAAACATTTCAGCTCAAGGATTTTTGGACAAGGTCCTGAAAGGATTAGAGAAAACAAACGAAGTGCTTGACGAAGCAGACAAGTTGTTAGGTGGTGATGATAACAGTAATAGCAACTCTAATCAGCGTTCAGATAGAAGTAGCCGGGTTGCTGGTTTCAAAATAGTATCTCCCCATCCTGATTTGGATATTCAATTCAAACGTTGTGCGGCATCCGCTTCTACTGTTGTTATTGATTTGGTTATGACATGGTATGGTGATGATGCCCAAATATATTTGGGAGGAGAAGGTTATAAGAATAATACAACAATTGCTTATGATGATAATGGGAAACAATATAGTTATCGTCAAATACCTATTAGTGTTGGTGGAAAAGATTGGGATATATATGGTTTTAATTCTACACTTTTCCCTACAGATGTTCCAATAAAAGTTCGTTTGGAAATTCAGGATGTTTCAGAATCTGTTCAGGAATTTAAACGATTACAAATATATATGAGGGATGTTAATGATCCTATAACATTTTATAATGTCCCTATTACGCGCCGTAGTGAAGTTAGTCAAATAGTAGCCCCCGTCGAATCTGACGGGGAGCCTACAGAAATGACTGAATTGGTAGGAATGGAACTTGTTTCGAGACATCCTTTATTGGATCCGCTAATTAATATTTTTGGCGGTTACAATTCTGTTTATCCAACTTTTATGTTATACACACAATCTTCCAGAAACGATTGTAAGGTTTTAGGTTTGAGGGGAAAGGTTAAAACATTGGAAGAACATTTTGATAGACAAAAAGAAAGTTATATTTATCATTTCAATGAAGAAGGTTATCTGATTGCTATTGATTGGGCTGGACAAAAGTTTGTCTTTTCTTCAAATGGAAATACACCTGCCGATAGAAAAATTTACAAAGAAACCAGTGGGAAAAAGGAAGAACTGAAAAAGACTGACAGTGAACAATATGTGTATAATGAGCAAGGTTGGCTGATTTGTAATAATACTTATCCTATTACATATAATTATGATCAACAAGGTCTTTGTTCTCAACTTCAATATACTGATAGTTATCCTGAAAATATAGCAAAAATCATAGTGGATATTTCTCGTAATAAGCAAGGAGATATAGTCCTATTAAATGAGAAAACAACATTTTATACAGAATCATGGGATCCGGATACTCAAAGAATAATACCAGGAAAACAAGATGGTGAACCGACATCATCTTCTAAAGAAATTAAATATACATATGATGATAGAAACAATTGGATAACTTGTGTTTCTGAATTTTGTAATATTAAAAGAAATATTGTTTATTATTAAATAGATTCTTTCTTAAAACTTAGAATAATCAAAACAATTTCTTAATCACAATAAACAAATCAAATATGAATAGGAAAAAATTGCTAATACAAAACATTGGAATTATTTATCTGATGTTATGTGTCTTTCTTTTGGCTTCGTGTGCTAATTCTGAGAAAATGGACGAGGATGCAGTAAGAGAATACCTTAATACATCTCCGGCATTAACACTTTATAGTACATGTAGTTTTGATGATGAACAGCCGGACCTGAAAGAAGATTTCCTTGGGAAAACACGCTATTCTTATGAATATAAGGCATTTAATTATATCGTTGACCATTTTGAAGATTTTTACATGAACGAAAGCCTTGTTCAGGGAACAGTCTATTTGACACCTGCTAATTTGACTAAGGCGGGACAGCGCTATGATGAGATAAATAAGAATACACCTCATAAGGCACAAAAAGAATCTCTTTTTGAATGTTTTTTCCGTTTCAATAGATTTGAGGGTGTTTGGAAATTGGTAGAACTACAGACAAAAGAATACAGTCGTCGGTTTTGGAACACCGAGAAGCAGTCTACATTTGTTAAAAATAGACATATGGATGATATTGATGCACTTCGCTTTTTAGAAAATAAGGATTATGAATATTGAGAAAGTAATTAGATGTTTATAGTCCCGTTTGTATAAATTATGTTTAAATAAATCTTAATTCAGATTAAGAATATTCTCGCCTTAAAAAGATATTTTTGGACTAATGTTAATTAAAAAATTATATTATGTTTAAATCAGTATTTTCATTTAATGGACGTATTCGAAGAATCGAATACTTTTTATCTTGCCTTTTTGGAGGAATTGTTACTGGTATTGCTTTTTGGATGGGTGTATTTGCAGCATTAGCCGGAACAGGAAGTTTTGGATTGGGTGTTTTTATTGGTTTTGTTGTATTGATAGGGGGTGTTTGGTTCAGTCTTGCGCAAGGAGTGAAACGTTTGCACGATTTGGATAAATCTGGTTGGCTTTTGCTTATAGGCTTAATCCCTATTGTAAATATTGCATTTGGTCTTTATATGATATTTGCTGATGGAACCGTGGGACCGAATCGTTATGGAAATGATCCCAAAAACCGCCAGCCATATCAACCACAGCCGTCTGTTAACGTCACTGTTAACCTAAAAGAAGAAAAAGAAGCATAATATTTTAAACCATATAAGAAGAGACAGTTGTTTATGTATCAATGTCTCTTCTTTTTTTATAAAAATCATAAGATATGAAGAGATGGCTTATTCTTATAATTTCAAGTATTTTAATTTCTGTGTCTGAATCAGTTGCACAGCATATTATACTCCACTGTGAAACAGCAGGAAGCTTGTCCGACTCACTTTCACAAAAAGGTTTGACAAACCTTTCGGAAATACATTCTCTTACTGTTAGCGGGCATCTTAATGCCGGAGACTTTCGTTTGTTTAAACAAATGGCATTGGATTCTTTGGATATTTCAGAGGTTAAAATCGATGCTTTTTATGGAGTTGGAACTTATGAACCAGGATTGTTTGGTACGAACAGCCCCACTCAATATGCAGAAAATGAAATACCAATCAATGCTTTTAGTTTTCGTAGCAGATATAATAACAGTTTGAGTGGAATGGAAAGCCTGGTTTATGTAGTATTGCCTAAGACATTGAAAAGTATTGCATCAGAAGCCTTTGCAAAGACTCATATTGAATTAATCAATTTGCCTATGGGGTTGGAACGTATTTGTACAGATGCATTTTGGGGATGTTCGGAATTAAAGGAAATTACTATACCTGCGTCTGTTAGTAGTATAGGTGATATTAATGATCGAGGAACGATTAGTGGTGCATTTGCAAATTGTGAATCTCTTGATATGATCAAAGTTGCTGATGGAAACAGTAATTTTGTTTCGATTGAGGGTGTGTTGTTCTCAAAAGATTTAACTCTTTTGTTGCAATATCCTGCAGGTAAAAATGATGCTATATACACAATACCAGAAGGAACTCTGCGGATTACGCACCAAGCTTTTGAAGGAAGTCGTTTTTTGGAGAAAGTTGTACTTCCGGCTTCACTTGAAATGATAGAAGGTGCATTTTGGCGTTGTAATAATTTGTCTGAGGTTGTTTGTGAAGGAGAGATTCCGGCAGATTGGTATGCTTTTGGTATGACAAGTATGGTAGAACCATTTGATTACAAATTGATGGAAGAAGGATGGCTTACTGTAAAAGTTGGTTATAAATCTGTTTATGAATCGGATAATAATTGGAGAATGTTTAACAATATTCGGGAAAAGGAAGTTTCAACAGGACTTGAAAATATTGTATCTTCTATTAATATTATATCTGGAGATAAACAAATCAATATTCATCCAGGTAATAATGAAATAATGGAAGTCTATGTTTATGATATAGCTGGAAACATTATACAGTATATTCAAAGGGCTTGTTCTGATTTGTCAATATCTGTCCCACAAAATGGAATTTATATTGTTAACGTTAATGGTATAATATATAAGTGTTTATGCAAATGATTTAATACCATGCCTTTAACTGAATTAGACTGTGTTTTTGAAAGAACTTCTAAATATATGTCGGTAAGATTAAAAGTGAATTATTTTTGTTTATTCTTATTATCTGTATCGTAATATGTTTTCAATATAATAATATCTTTGAACAATCCTTATAAAAATATCAGCTCACCCAGGTGGGTAAATCAATCCACCTAGGTGAGCTAATCAATTCACCTGGGTGAGCTGATTTACCCACCTAGGTGAGCCGATATTTTGATTACTATATTCGGCTTAAATTATTGTGTTAACTGTAAGAAGAAAATGAAATGAATTTGGAAATTCATTGTTTGTTATTTTATTCTGCCAGCCATTCCTCAATCTGGTTCATTATTTTCTCTTTCATATCATCCGGCATATTGCTTATACGTGCGCGATGGCTTCCGCCTGGCTGGATGTAAATCTGAAGGTTCTTCTTGCCTTCAAAATCAGGAATTCTTGTTGCGCTCCAAGGGTCAACCTCACCGTAGATATAAATCATTTTAGGGTCATTCTCCTTGAGGAATTTGCATACTTTGTTATATAATTCCGGACGGAATTCAACTTTGTCGACAACTTCTTTAGGAAGCATAATCCTATTCAGATATCCTTTGGCAGACTTGATTGATAAGTATTTTTTGAACGGTTCGATGTCATAACCATAATATCCAAGTTCACGAGCTGCCTGAACATTGAAAGAAATGGTTGATTGTCCTTCGGCGAAATATGAAGGTTCGCTTATTTTCATCAGATGGTTGAATAATGTATTGTCATCTGATTTTAAGTCAGGAATAGTAGATACGGGCGTTCCCCATTGCCACAAAGCGAAAGGATATTCCAGAACAGCAAAATCCAGAACTTCATCCATTGGCATTCTATATTCATAACCCTTTTCTTTTGTATATGCTTCAAGCATTGGAACGATATTATCTCTACGTTTCAAGATTTCAATCTGGAAATCTTCTATTTTCTTTCTTTCTTCAGCAGTTCCGACTTTCTGAAGGAATATTTCGTGGCGTCCGTCTTCAACAGCCTTGTTCAATGGAGCGACATAAGGAACGGAGAAGTCAACATCGTCAGGGAAATAAGTGCGGAAGAACATAGTTGTTTGTCCACCTTTACTGATACCAGTGCTAATCCATTTACCTTTATAAATTTGCTTGAAAGTATTTACCACGTTATGAAGGTCGTAAAGAGAATTTTCAACTGTCAGATAATCCCAATTTTTAGGTTCAGGAGTTGATTCAAGGAAATAACGATATTCAACAAAGATAACATTAGTGTTGAATAACTTTGAAAGTTCCTCCTGATATTTAGGATTCAAGGCATAAGCACCGCCATAACCTTCTGTTACAAGGACTGTTGGTCTGTCGAATCCGGCATGGAAAACCACGACACGCTGTTTGAAAGTTCCGGCAGAAGGATTATCATGGTCTGTTTGCTGCTCAATCCGTACAAGATATTTCTCCGGATACAACTCTGTTTCAAGTTTCTCAATACCGCTTATTCCTTTCAGGGATTCAAGTTTCCCTTTCAGGTCGCTGGCTGTGGCTGTAAGCGCGCATAGGAAGGCTAAAAGCCAAATGGAAAGGACTTTTTTCATGATATTAATTTTGAATTTATAAGATTATAATTTTATATGTTCGCAAGTTATATAAAGTTGTTTTTACTCTTGTATGCGAGCTTGGCAAATATACAATTATATTCTTCTTTTGCGAAAGGTTGTTGGTTTTCTTTGTGGATATATTATAAAATGAATATAAATTACATTTTATATTCAAGAATTTTTATCATTATAATTCCCCCAATAAACCCCTATCGTCCTCATCAACCCCTCATACTTCGCCCTTTTTACAGCAGATTTTGCAAATACTCTGTTGTAGTCTTCTTTGGAAAATGACTGAAGGTTGTCTTTTGATAATGATAGCAGTTCTTCAGATGGGGAAAAATCATCAATGTTGGTTGGAGAAGCGAAGCGGTTCCACGGACAAACTTTCTGACAAGTGTCACAACCGTAAATTCGGTTTCCAAGTAAATTGGATATTTCAGAAGGAAATTCTCCCCGATGTTCGATAGTAAGATAAGAAAGGCAACGATTAGCGTTTAATACTCGTTCTTTAGTTAATGCATTTGTTGGGCATGCATCCAGGCAGCGTCGGCAGCTCCCGCATTTGGAAGGGATTGGACTGTCGTATTCATCAATTTCCCATGTCGTGACGATTTCACCGAGAAAGAAGAAAGAGCCTTTCCTCGGAATTATCAGATTTGTATTCTTGCCAATCCAACCGAGGCCTGCACGCCATGCCCAATATCTTTCTAATATCGGGGCTGAATCAGTGAATACTCTAGCTTCTGGGGTGTTGTCGCCCGTATAAAGAGGGAGAATCTCTTTCCATAGCTGGCGAAGCATATCTTTAACTACAATATGATAATCTTTCCCGTAGGCATAATATGCGATATGAGGTTCTTCTTCCGGTCGTCTGGTTTTAGGATAATAATTCAATGCGACGGATATAACGCTTTTGGCTCCGGGAACAAGACCGTCCGGATTAAGGCGTATTTCTCGATGATTTCTCATATATTCCATACCTGCATTATTACCGGCTGCAATCCATCTGTCGAAATATTCTACTTCGCTGCTTGCTTCATAAGATGGAGCAATACCGCAGGCTGAGAAACCTAATTCCAGTGCTTTTGATTTTATTTGTTGTAGTAGGGACATAATTATAGGAGTTAAGAAGTGAAGGAGTCAAGTAGTCAAGGAGTGAAGGAGTTATAAGAAGTTAGAAGGAGTTAGGAGGGAGTTAATGGCCAATAGATATGGGCACTAAAGTGTATCGGCCTCTAACTCCTTTATAACTTTTTTCTAACTTCTTATAATCTCAAAAATTCATATCCTTCGCTTTTCAGCCATTCAATCGCCTTTGGCATAGCTTCACGCATATTCTTTTCTGCTTTCAGAGAATCGTGGAATACTATTATTGAACCGTTGCGTGTATATCGTTTCACATTGTTGAGAACTTGTTCCGGAGAAAGCTCTGAATTGTAGTCGCGCGTTACAACATCCCACATGATTATTTTGTATTTTCTTTGCAAAAATAATGTTTGAGGAATGCGCATATGTCCGTGAGGTGGACGGAACAGAGATGTATTAATCAACTCTGAAGCTTTTTCGACGTTCTTAAGATAGTTGCGTGTGAGATAACGTAGACCTTGAATGTGATTGAATGTGTGATTCCCGACAGAGTGCCCGCGCTCAACAACCATACGGAAAATATCGGGATGTTTTCTTACATTATCGCCTACCATAAAAAAGGTTGCCTTTACATTGTATTTGTCCAATATGTCCAAAACCCAAGGCGTGACTTCCGGAATTGGCCCGTCGTCAAATGTGAGATAAACACATTTCTTTTTTCCTGGTTTCCTCCATATAGCACCGGGAAACAAGAGACGATAGAAAAATGGAGGTTGTTCGATGAACATTTTGTTAAATTGAAAATTGATTTTAAGGAGTCAAGAAGTTAAGAAGTTAAGAAGTTAAGAATAAAAAGAATATCGATTTTTTTAACTTAACTACTTGACTACTTAACTCCTTAACTCCTTAACTACTTGACTCCTCTACTCCTTTTATTCATTTCCTTCCGGATGTAAAGACTGGAATGCCATTCTATAATTGTCGAATTCTTCCTGATATTTCTTGCAGAATTCAGGATTATATTTCTCGTTTACACGGAGAACTTCCTGCAATACGGCAAGATTTTCATATACATCATTTGCAACAGAAGCGAACTGAGATGGTTTCAAACGGAAATACCAGTTCAGATTTCTCATAGCTTCGTCTGCAATTCCTGTATATAGATTTGCTCCTTTTTCTTTCTGATCGAGCACATAATAGAATTCAGCAATAGACAGAGCATAATAGTCCAAAGGAACATTCTCCGGAGGAAGAACTTCCATACATTTGTCGAGAACATTAAGAGCCTTATCGTCTTTTCCTTCGTTAATCAATGCCGCTGCAAGTTTTCCGAACAGAACAGTACGGTAAGTTTTACACATACGAAGAACATTCTCATCCAAATAAACACCAGGTTTGTCAACTCCGCCCCATTTGAACTTGTTCATGATGTTATCATACATTTTCTCTGTGTTCAGAGCTTTATTTGTTCCTTTCACCTTCTGAGGAACAATCTGATAAGCCAAACCTGTCTGCTGGAAATATGGATCCATCTTGACAAACTGTTCCGGACTTACTGTGATTGCATAATACATCGGGCGTTGCCAGTTATTGTTCTGCAGCATGTCAAGAATAATCAGCTCATGTTTGCCAAGATAGTCTTTGCCTTTAAGGTCAATTACCATCTGCTTCTGGATTGAAGGAATATCAGCATCCTTTAAACCAGGGCTGTTGGCAACTGCAGCAGAGTCGATGTCCAATGTCAAAGTGTTTGATGGAATGTAATCCAATTCCTGATCGATTCCGGGAACTTTCTTAAATTTAGGATCATTGCTGCGGACGAAACCAAGAGCTGTTCCTAAATCTACAGATTTGTCGGTGATAGGCAGAATGTATGCAGCATCACGAGTTCCCTGAACATAGTCTTCATAATTCCATGATATAGGCAATGCGTCAGATTCGTATGCCTGTTTCTTCATCTGGTTGATATACCAGTCTGTCTGCAGATAACTTGTGTTACATACGCGGACATCTGTGCGGATACCTTCAACTTCCTGAGCATACCAAAGAGGGAATGTATCATTATCACCATTAGTGAAGATAACAGCATTCGGCTCGCAAGATTCCAGATAGTTCGCTCCGAAATCGCGTGCTACGGTACGGCCTGAACGGTCGTGGTCGTCCCAGTTTTGGGCAGCCATCTGCAACGGAACAAACAATGAAGCAACTGTGGCAACTGAAGCTGCAACCATAGCCGGAAGTTTTCCATATTTCTCCAAAGCTTTTGCCAAAGCTGCTACACCGAAACCAATCCATATACAGAATGCATAGAACGAACCTGCGTAAGCATAATCACGTTCACGTGGCTGATATGGAGTCTGATTCAGATAAAGCACAATTGCTATACCTGTCATAAAGAACAGGCAGAATGTAATCCAGAAGCCTTGTATACCTTTTTCTCCCGAATATGCCTGATAAAGCAGACCAAGCAAACCAAGGAGCAAAGGAAGCATATAGTAAACATTGTGTCCTTTGTTATCAGCAATAGATGATGGCATATTATCCTGCGGACCAACAAGAGCCTCGTCAATGAATTTTATACCAGTAATCCAGTTACCGTGTGTTATCTCGCCATGTCCCTGGATATCATTCTGACGTCCGGAGAAATTCCACATGAAATAACGCCAATACATAAAGTTGAGCTGATAAGAAAGGAAGAAGCGGATATTTTCTGCAAATGTCGGCTTCATCACAGTCTTGGTCTCACCGCAGTTTGTAAACTTAACAGGCTGACCTTTTATCTGAGCCCATTCCTTATATGCGCTTACATGATTTGGGTCACTGCTGTGCATACGAGGGAAAAGCATATTGAGCTCATCTACGAATTTATAGTCTGTTTCGTAGCGAGAAATATAATACTTATCTTTCTCATTTGCATCTTTCTTTATAACTCTGGTCCATGTTGGAACACCTTGTTCTGAAACAGGAGCGCAATTGCCTCCTTCATTTACTCGTTTTACTTCAGAAACATAAGTCTGACCATAAATAAGAGGCACTTTTCCATACTGTTCACGAGCAAGATATGTACGCAATGTGAAAATATCCTGAGGCGCGTTCTGGTTCATTGGTGTATCAGCTGTTGCACGAATCAAAGTTAGTGCATAAGAAGAATAACCAACAACAACAACCATCAGACAAACCAACACTGTGTTGATCATCTTCAGGTTCAAATTCTTGTTCATGAACAAGAAAGCTGCAAGAGCTGCAATCAGGATAATAGCAATTACGTAACCGCTACCCATGAACGGAATACCGGTAAGTATAACAGACAACAGGAATGAAATGCGCAATGCCATTGGATTAACCTTGTCACGCATTGTTTCGTAGATTGCCCATATAAGAACTGCTGCCAGAACTATTGCATAGATAAATACGCCAGTGTTATATGGCATACCAAGAACATTCACGAACAGAAGTTCGAAATAACCGCATATTTCAACCAATCCCTGGACAACACCGAACATCATCAAAGCAATGATTGCAAATGAAACAAGCAATGCAATGATGGTTCCTTTCATTGTAGGGTTTGGATATTTCTTGTAATAGTAAACAAGGACTATTGCCGGAATACAGAGCAAGTTCAGCAAGTGAACACCGATACTCAATCCCATAAGATATGCTATAAGAACAATCCAACGGTCGGCATGAGGCTGGTCTGCAACAGATTCCCATTTCAATATCAGCCAGAATACAACGGCAGTGAACAATGAAGAATAAGCATAAACCTCACCTTCAACGGCACTGAACCAGAATGTATCTGTAAATGCGTATGCCAATGCGCCAACCAATCCTGAACCTAAGATTGTTATCATCTGTGCTGTTGTCATTTCTTCTTTTCCCTGAAGAATAATCTTTCGGGCAAGGTGTGTGATACTCCAGAACAGGAACAGAATTGTAAGACCACTGAACAGAGCAGACATTGTGTTAACCATTACTGCTACTGTTGATGGACTAGACGCAAATTGTGTGAACAAGTTTGCTGTCAGCATAAAGAACGGAGCTCCAGGCGGGTGGCCTACTTCCAGTTTGTAGGCTGAAGAGATAAACTCGCCGCAGTCCCAGAAGCTGGCTGTCGGCTCCATCGTCATCAAATAAACGGCCGATGCTATCAAGCAGACTATCCAGCCCAGCACGTTGTTGATTAGTTTATAGTTTCTCATACGTTGTATAAAGTAATTAATGTTTGTTTAGTTTTTAAGTTTGTGAGTTTATAAGTTTTTCAACACAGAGACACGGAGAACACAGAGAAATTATTTTCAATTTTCAAAAACTCTGTGTCTTTGAGTTTAATATTATGTTTTTTAATTCAAATTGCAAAGGTAAACATTTAGCTTTATACAGAACGTTATAAGTTTGGTTTAATTGCTTAAATAATATTATAAGGAGACAAGTTGACGAGGCAACAGATACAAGTTTATGAGTAAATAAGTTAAAATCTTGTCAACTTGTCACCTTGTTACCTCGTCAACTAATACTACATTCCCCAACTTTCCCTGTCCAGATTCCTGTAGTGAATAGCTTCGGCGAAATGTCTTGATTCGATATTCTCACATCCGTCGAGGTCGGCTATGGTTCGGGAAACTTTCAGAATTCTGTCATAAGCTCTTGCTGAGAGATTGAGCCGTTGCATTGCATTTTTAAGAAGGCTTAGTCCTGCTGCATCAGGAACAGCATATTCATGCAGATGTTTTGTTGTCATTTGTGCGTTGCAATGCACATTCGGACAATCTTTAAACCGGGCTTCCTGTATTGCGCGAGCTTTCATCACTCTTTCGCGTATTGCCGAACTTGGCTCTCCTGGTTGCTGCTCTGATATTTTTTCGAACGGCACAGGAACTATTTCTACTTGGATATCGATTCTGTCCAGCAACGGACCGGAAATGCGGTTCATATACTTCTGCACTGCTCCTTGTGAACATACACATTGCCGTGTGGGGTGATTATAATATCCGCACGGACAAGGATTCATGGAGGCTATAAGCATAAAGCTTGCCGGATAGTCCACAGAGAATCGTGCTCTGGATATGTTTATCATTCTATCCTCCAAAGGCTGACGCATAACTTCCAGAACATTCCTGCTGAATTCCGGCAGTTCATCGAGGAATAATATTCCATTGTGGGCAAGACTTATTTCTCCCGGTTGGGGATAAGTGCCGCCTCCAACCATTGCCACATTGGAAATTGTGTGATGAGGAGCGCGGAACGGTCGGGAAGTCATCAGAGATGTTTCACGGCTCAACTTCCCGGCAACAGAGTGAATCTTTGTAGTTTCCAAAGATTCAGCCAAAGTGAAAGGAGGGAGGATTGAAGGCAGACGCTTGGCAAGCATAGATTTTCCGCTTCCGGGCGGTCCAATCATAATAACATTGTGACCACCTGCCGCAGCCACTTCCAATGCTCGTTTTACGTTTTCCTGTCCACGAACCTCAGAGAAATCATTTTCAAAAACAAGTTGATGTTCGTAGAATACTTTTCGTGTATCAATTATCGTAGGTTTCAGCACATCGTTGCCGGACATAAATTCCAATACTTCCTTAACATTGTGTGCTCCATAAACTTCAAGTTTGTTTACCACTGCTGCCTCCATTACGTTCTGGTGTGGAAGGATAAGCCCTTTGAAACCGGCTTCGCGGGCTTTTATTGCTATAGGCAGTGCGCCTTTTATTGGCTTAAGGCTGCCATCCAGAGAGAGCTCGCCCATCAGCATATATTGTTCCAGTCGTGAGGAGTCTATTTGTTCGGCAGCAGCAAGAATACCGACTGCCAGAGGCAAGTCATAGGCTGTTCCCTCTTTTCTGATATCAGCCGGAGCCATATTTATGGTTATTCTGTGTCTGGGAAATTTGTATCCACTTTCCTGAAGTGCGGATATGATACGTTCGTGACTTTCACGGACTGCAACATCCGGCAGTCCTACAAGCATGAACTGAATACCTTTTGTGCAGTTCACTTCTATTGTTACGATAATAGCTGATACACCTTGCAGAGCAGCGGCAAAAGTTTTTACCAACATAGTTAAGCTCGGTTTTTAGTTAGTAATCAAGTTAACAAATAAATAAATAGACATAGGGTTTGTAAGTTCTTATGTCTTAAAGGTTCAATATCATTATTTTATAAACTTTTCCAATTCTTTCTGCATATCCGGACCCGAATCTGTCTTTACCTGTATTTTGTGTTGCTTATCGATAAGAAAACAACGAGGCAAAGAATTTATGTTATACAAGTCCAACAGTTGTGTTGCCTGACCTGCCGAGTCGGTTACCAGATTCCAATGAACATTGCTATGCTCAAGAAGCTCTCTTAATTTCTTGACATCATTGTCCAAACTAATCATAACAACTTCAAGCTGTTCTTTTGGAAAATGGTTGGCAAGTTCTTTCAATAAATCTTGTTTGGAAAGATATATGTCCATCCAAGGTGCAGTGAAAATAAGCATAGTATATTTATTCTCGATGGAATCGAGAGATACTATTTCTCCATGAATGTTTTTAACAGAGAAGTTTGGGGCTGTTGAGCCAGGCATAGCTCTTTTAGAGCGTATGCTGTATTCTTCAAGTTCTTTGTAAATACGGTTTTCCCTGTGCTCTGTCGGGATAAGAGACAAGGCTTTGTCCAAATAACGTAAATGTTCCGGATTCATGTACAGGAATTGTACGAGTACAAGTGCTGCCTCTGAATCGGGATTTTTAGTGATATATTCCATCACTGATTCGTTTATCTGCAAATTCACGTTTGCGAGACGAGCCATCAAATCCGCTTTGTCGATTGAACTTATTGCGGCATTTCTAAGTGAACGCTTTATATCAGCCTGTTCACGCCATAGGGCAGCATTTCCCTGCCTGACTTTTGTCAGTTCATTATTCAGTTTGCCACCTTTGATCCTGAGTAATGCTGGATATAAAGCATCTCCCTCAATCTCGATTTTTTCTCCTTTTTCAATAAATGCGGTTATCCAATAACTTTTATTTTCCCACATGAGTGTTACGCGGTCAAAATCACCGGATTTATGTTCTATCTCAAAAGTGCCAGGCTTTTCACAAACAACTGTGTCAACGACATTTTCTTTGTCATTTTCAAAAACAGCATATATTGTCTGATTATCAAGATTGGAGAATTCTCCTTTTATCCGATAAGCAACGTCGTCTCCACAAGAAGACAAACTGAAAATCAAGCTTATTATCAAAAACAATCTATATAGCATCAAGTCTGTTTTTATCAGTTTAAGATATTTTATGTCGCAAATATAATAAGAATTAATGAAACAACCTTAATATTTATAAAAAATCTAAATTAGGTATAAAAAATAGCGCATAAAAAAAGCGTAAGGTAAAACCCTACGCTTTTTATATTCTGGTTTATTGTAATTACAATTTTGGACCAGCAGCAACCAAAGCTTTACCAGCTTCGTTACCTGTGAACTTAGTAAAGTTCTTGATGAAGCGACCAGCCAAATCCTTAGCTTTTTCTTCCCACTGAGCAGCGTCAGCATAAGTGTCGCGAGGATCCAAGATAGCTGGATCAACACCTGGCAATGCAGTTGGAACTTCGAAATCGAAGTAAGGGATCTTCTTAGTTGGAGCGCTGTTGATAGAACCGTCAAGGATAGCATCGATGATACCACGAGTATCGCGGATAGAGATACGTTTGCCTGTACCGTTCCAACCAGTGTTAACCAAGTAAGCCTTAGCACCAGTCATTTCCATCTTCTTAACCAATTCTTCGCCGTATTTTGTTGGGTGCAATGACAAGAATGCAGCACCGAAGCAAGCAGAGAATGTTGGAGTTGGTTCAGTGATACCACGTTCTGTACCAGCCAATTTAGCTGTGAAACCAGACAAGAAGTAGTACTGAGTCTGTTCTGGAGTCAAGATAGATACTGGAGGCAATACACCGAATGCATCAGCTGACAAGAAGATAACTTGTTTAGCGTGAGGACCTTTAGAAACTGGTTTAACGATGTTTTCGATGTGGTAGATTGGATAAGAAACACGAGTGTTTTCAGTTACGCTCTTATCAGCGAAGTCAATCTTACCTTCAGCGTCAACTGTAACGTTTTCCAACAAAGCGTCACGTTTGATAGCGTTGTAGATATCTGGTTCAGATTCTTTATCCAAGTTGATAACTTTAGCGTAGCAACCGCCTTCGTAGTTGAATACACCTTCGTCGTCCCATCCGTGTTCGTCGTCACCGATCAACAAACGTTTTGGATCTGTTGACAAAGTTGTCTTACCTGTACCTGACAAACCGAAGAAGATAGCTGAGCTCTTACCTTCTTTGTCTGTGTTAGCAGAACAGTGCATTGAAGCGATACCGCGCAATGGGTTCAAGTAGTTCATGATAGAGAAGATACCTTTCTTCATTTCACCACCGTACCAAGTGTTAAGGATAACCTGTTCTTTAGTCTTCAAGTTGAATACTGTAGCAGTTTCAGAGTTCAAACCTAATTCTTTGTAGTTTTCAACTTTTGCTTTAGCAGCGTTGAAAGAAACGAAATCAGGTTCGCCGTAGTTAGCCAATTCTTCAGCTGTTGGGCGGATGAACATGTTAGTTACGAAGTGTGCCTGCCAAGCTACTTCCATGATGAAACGAACTTTCAAACGAGTTGCTTCGTTTGCGCCGCAGAATGTATCAACAACGAACAAACGTTTGCCTGACAATTCTTTTACTGCTTTAGCTTTCAAATCAGCCCATGCTTCTTCTGAACAAGGCTTGTTATCGTTTTTGTATTCTTCTGAAGTCCACCATACAGTATCTTCGCTAGCTTCGTTCTTTACAAAGAATTTATCTTTAGGAGAACGACCTGTGTAGATACCAGTCATCACGTTAACAGCACCCAATTCTGTAACCTGTCCTTTTTCGAAACCTTCCAATTCTGCTTTTGTTTCTTCAGCGAACAGTACATCATAAGAAGGATTATGAACGATTTCCTTCACATCGGTAATACCGTACTTGCTTAAATCTAAATTTGCCATCTTGATTAATAATTAAAAAATGATTGACTATTATTTATTTCTCTATTTTTCCACCTGAGTAAAAGATAGCGTGAATGGTATTTATTAACCTTTCCTTTTTTCACGTCACAAATGTAATATTTTTTTCGTTTGCAAATGTCTTATTAAGGAAATTTTTCAGTAATAAATGTCGTTTTTCTATTTTATGTTAGTTTTTGATATATAGAGTTGGCATTCTGATGTTTTTTGTTTCTCAAAAATCCATATATTATGAAAAAAAATTCCTTATGCCGTAAAATTTTTGTTTCGTATATTATGAAAAAGACTTTTCCATACAGTTGGAAAATACTGGAGACGCAAATGTTTGATTATATGGTGCTTGCTGGAAAGGTTTTAATTCCTGTTTCCTTTATTTTGCGAATAAGAACTGTTTTATGAATGTGGCTTGGGCTTGTTGTTGATATTTTTTGGTTTAAGCATCCCGTTTATAAATAAAATAACGGGATAAAATTTTATCTTTGCAGATAATACATACAGTTATTGATATATATGAAAAAAATAGTATTCTTTTTGTTTGCCCTTCTGATGACTTTTGCATCATGTGAAGGGCCGATGGGACCTGAAGGCCCTGCCGGACCGGGAACCAACTGGAAAATCTTGACTTTCACTGTTGATTCCAAAGATTGGAAGATTATGCAGAACGAGGATGGCTCCAACCCAAGATTTTTTTATGAGTTTGAAGTCCCGGAAATTAATGAGTTTATTTATACAGACGGATTGGTTTCAGCATATCTGTACACAAATGTTGGTATTGAAACTCAGACTCCGCTTCCTTATGTCTTGCATCAGGAAGCTGTGGATAAACAGGGAAATCCAGTTTTCTGGACTGAAACTTACACCTACGACTATTCTCCGGGTTCAATAGCTTTCTATTCAACATTCAGTGATTTCTTTGTTGAACAGAATCCTCCGACAATGGAATTCCGCGTGGCTCTTATGTGGTAACTAAGCAATTGAGATTATAGACTTAAGTATATATATTAACAAATTCAAAAACAAAACATGAATTCATTTGAAATGGTTGCTAAAACCCTTTACGGGTTGGAAGATGTGCTAGCACAGGAGTTGATTCAACTTGGCGCAACCGATGTACAGACAGGCCGACGCATGGTCTCTTTCTATGGCGACAAAGAACTTCTTTACAAGGCTAATTTCTATTGCCGCACGGCTCTGAGAATACTTATGCCGATATATAAGTTTAAAGCGAAGGACGCGGACACTGTATATAAAGAGGTGAAAAAAATCAAATGGGAAACTTATATAACCAACGACAAGACTTTTGCTATCGATTCGGTTATTTATTCCGAAGATTTCAACCACTCTAAATTCGTAGCATACAGAACTAAGGATGCTATTGTGGATTATTTCGTTGAAAACGGACAGAAAAGACCATCAGTGAGAGTCAATAATCCTGATTTGCTTATCAATATTCATATATCTCACAATGATTGTACGTTGTCTATCGACAGTTCTGGTGAGAGTCTTCACAAACGTGGCTACAGAGTTGACCAGACTGAAGCTCCTCTTAACGAGGTTTTGGCTGCCGGTATGATTCTGAAAACCGGATGGAGAGGCGAGTCAAACTTTGTTGACCCTATGTGTGGTTCCGGAACATTGCTTATTGAAGCTGCGATGATTGCTTTGAATATCGCTCCGGGTGTTCACCGCAAAGAGTTTGCTTTTGAAAAATGGGTTGACTTTGACCGTGAACTTTTCGACAGGATTTATAACGACGATTCTCAGGAAAGAGAATTCAACTTCATGTGTTATGGTTCTGATATTTCACAGCAGGCTATCGACATTGCAATGGAGAATGTCCGCAGTGCAGGTCTTACCAAATATGTTTGCCTGAAAACTTTGCCGTTCCAGCAGATGACTTCGGCTCCGCAGCCAGGTATTTTGGTGACAAATCCTCCTTATGGTGAACGTATTTCGAGCCGCGACCTTCTTGGTTTGTATTCTATGATTGGCGAGCGTCTGAAACATGTGTTCATGGGCTATAAGGCATGGATTCTTTCATATAAGGATGAATGTTTCGACAAAATTGGACTTCGTCCGTCTGAGCGTTGCAAACTTATGAACGGTTCGTTGGAATGCGAATATCGCTGCTATGAAATGTTTGAAGGAACAAACAAAGAGTTCAAGAAAAACAAGGCGGAAAATGAAGCTAAGAAAGGTAATCGCAATTCTGATGATGACGACAGACGTAAGGATCGCAGAGAATCAAAAGGTGCGTCGAATTTCAGAAACCAGAAGCCGGACCGTCCTGAACGTCGTTTTGCTGCATTGTATTCTGAAGACGAAGAAGTTCGCCGTTCTTCACGCCCTGGAGTCAAGAGAATGGGAAATTCCGGACCGGGCAAGATGAAATATAAGGAAAGAGAAGATAGAAAGGATAAGAAAAGAAGATGGAACTAAGAAAAAGTGGTTTGGTTTGTCTCTGTGCCATAGCTTGTGCTTCGATAGCTGTGGCTCAGAGTAAGGATTTGGGCTTGCAGGACTTGATTCCGGGCGGCAAGAATTATAGCCGTTTTGTGCCGAAATCTGTTCCTCAGCTTCAATGGTGTGGTGATAGTTATCTTTACACCAAAGGTGATTCTGTAATTATGGGCGACGCAGTTCGCCAGGGTAAGAATTCCTTGAAATGTGTCACCACTTTGCAGACGATGAATAAGGCATTGGAAGACGCCGGTCTGAAAACTATCGGCAATATGCCTAGGATTTCCGTTCCGGATCAGGAAGAAGAGGAAATTCTGAGCTTTCGTGCCCATAATGTCCTTGTACATTATAATTACAAGGAAAACAAGGTGGAACGTTCTTATAATATGGACAAAGGTGGTGCAAACTACGAATATTGTCCGGCTACCGGTTATTTCGCTTTTACTGAAGGCAACAATGTACGAGTTCTTTCTCCTGAGAATAAAGTAAGCGTTGTTACTGATGAGAAAGGCGAAGGTATTGTCTGTGGTCAGTCCGTTCATCAGAACGAATTTGGTATTCATAAAGGATTGTTCTGGTCTCCAGATGGCTCACAACTTGCATTCTACAGAATGGACGAGTCAATGGTTACACCTTATCCGCTGGTTGATATAACAGCAAGATGTGCCACTGTGAATCCTCGCCGTTATCCGATGGCAGGGATGAAGAGTCATCATGTTACAGTCGGAATATATAATGTTGAATCAGGAAAGACAACATGGTTGAAGACTGGAACACCTAAAGAGAAATTCCTTACAAATGTAGCTTGGAGTCCGGATAGCAAATACGTCTATATTGCGGAGCTTAACCGTGAACAGAATGAAATGCATTTGGTCCGTTATTCCGCAGAAACAGGAAGTAAGGACGCAGATTTGTTTACAGAGAAAAACGAACATTACGTTGAGCCGCAACAGCCGGTATTGTTCTTGCCTGAGAATCCTGAGCAATTCATTTGGCAGAGCCAGCGTGACGGTTTCAACCATTTGTACCTTTATAAGACAGATGGAACTCTTGTCCGTCAGCTGACAGAAGGCAGATGGATTGTAAGTGATGTCTTGGGATTCGACGAAAAAGGTGACAACTTGTTTATATCGGCAACTAAACCTATTTCAGCCGATTTGCCTGAATCCAACAATCCTTTGTCTGTAAAGACATGGAAGCTTAATATTAAGAAAGGAACATTGTTGTGTATGTCGCCAAGCGAACAGAAAGTTGGTGTTCACAACACAATGTTAAGCCACAACGGAAAATATCTTATTGACAATTATTCTTCATGGAATGTTCCTCGCAACATTGATATTATCGAAACTAAAAAAGGTAAGACTCTGAAGAATATCCTTACGGCAAAGAATCCTTATGAAGGTTATGTAATGCCAGAAGTGGAACGTGGCACAATAAAGGCTGCCGATGGCACAACAGATTTGAATTATTTCATTGTAAAACCGGAAAATATGGTTCCGGGAAAGAAATATCCGACAATTGTGTATGTATATGGCGGTCCGCATGCTCAGCTGGTAACAGGAAACTGGATGGGCGGTGTTAGCGGTTGGGATATTTATATGGCTAATCGCGGATATGTTATATTCACAGTTGACAGCCGTGGTTCGGCAAACAGAGGTTTTGATTTTGAGAGTGTAATTTACCGGAATCTTGGAGTGAATGAAATGGCAGACCAGGTGAAAGGAGTGGAATTCCTGAAAACGAAATCTTATGTTGACGCTGACCGTATCGGAGTTCATGGATGGAGCTATGGTGGTTTCATGACAACAAACCTTATGCTTACATATCCTGATATATTCAAGGTTGGAGTTGCCGGTGGTCCGGTTATTGACTGGAGCAAATATGAAATCATGTATGGTGAAAGATATATGGACCGTCCTCAGGATAATCCGGAAGGCTACAAGAACGCAAATCTTAAGTTGAAAGCCGGAAACCTGAAAGGCCATTTGCTGATGATTCATGGAGATATAGACCCGGTTGTAGTATGGCAGCACAGCCTTGGCTTCCTGAAAGCTTGTGTTGAAGCAAATACTTATCCTGATTATTTCGTATATCCGGGGCATGAGCACAATGTGATAGGCAAGGACAGACCTCATTTGCATGAGAAAATAACTCGTTATTTCGATGATTATTTGAAATAAGGATAGGGGATTGAGAAGTTAAGGAGAAGGAGTTATAAGAAGTTAGAAAGGAGTTAAAAAGAAGTCAGAGGCCAATAGTTTTAGATACTAAAAGTATCGGCTTCTAACTTCCCCTCTCTTAACTTCCTTTTAACTTCCTGTTTAACTCCCTTCATAAAAAACTCTTTGTTCCCTTGTCAACTTATAAACTCAAAAACTTAAAAACTCAAAAACTCAAAATATGAACATCTTATTATTAGGTTCAGGCGGTAGAGAACACGCCATTGCTTGGAAAATAGCACAAAGCCCGAAAGTAGATAAATTATTTATTGCTCCGGGAAATGCAGGAACAGCTCAGGCTGGAACAAATGTAAATATCAAAGCTGACGACTTTCCTGCAATCAAGGAATTTGCTTTGGCAAATGACGTGAATATGGTTGTAGTCGGTCCTGAAGACCCACTTGTTAAAGGTGTATATGATTTCTTCAAGAACGATGCTGAACTTGCTGGAATTCCTGTTATCGGCCCAAGCAAAGCCGGTGCACAGCTTGAAGGTAGCAAGGACTTTGCAAAAGCATTTATGATGCGTCATAATATTCCTACTGCAAGATATAAGAGTATTTCTGCAGAGAATCTTGAAGAAGGATATGCTTTTCTTGAGCAGCTTGAAGCTCCTTACGTTCTTAAAGCAGACGGTTTGGCAGCAGGAAAGGGTGTATTGATTATAGATTCTTTGGAAGAAGCCAAGAAAGAACTTGGTGATATGTTGGGCGGAATGTTTGGTGATGCCAGCAAGACTGTTGTAATCGAAGAGTTCCTTGATGGTATCGAATGTTCTGTATTCGTAATTACTGACGGAAACGATTATAAAGTATTGCCAGTTGCAAAAGACTACAAACGTATCGGCGAAGGCAATACAGGACTTAACACTGGCGGTATGGGTGCAGTTTCTCCTGTTCCGTTTGCTGATGCTGTGTTCATGCAGAAAGTTGACGAAAGAATTATCCGTCCGACAGTTGAAGGCTTGAAGGCTGAAGGCTTGGATTATAAAGGTTTTATTTTCCTTGGACTTATCAATGTCAAGAATGAACCGATGGTTATAGAATACAACTGCCGTATGGGTGACCCGGAAACAGAAGTTGTAATGTTGCGTATCAAGAGTGATTTGGTTGAGCTTCTCGAAGGTGTTGCTGCCGGAAATCTTGCATCTAAAACTCTTGTAGAGGACGAACGCGCTGCAGTTACAGTGATGTTGGTTAGCGGTGGTTATCCTGAAGCTTATGAAAAAGGAAAAGTAATGACAGGAATGGAAAACGTTACTGACAGTATTCTTTTCCATGCAGGAACTAAAGAAGAAGATGGAAAGATTCTGACAAACGGCGGACGTGTCATCGCTGTCAGCTCATACGGAAAAGATAAGGAAGAAGCTCTTGCCAAATCATTTGCTGGAGCAAAAGCGATTGATTTCGATAAGAAATATTTCCGCAGTGATATCGGATTTGACCTGTAAGAAATAACCGGATAAAGAGTTGGGGAGGAAATATATGGCTTATGGCCAGTCTTTCCCCAGCTCTTTTTTATAGTATTTATTGCATAAAGTTCTCTTGTTTTTATGTTTTCTTCCCGATATACGACCGGCAAGCTTTCGATTTTCCTTTTCATTAATATCGCTTGTGTTTTGTGTTGGATTGCCGGATATGTTTTCTCGATAGGCTATCCTGTTTATGGAGAAATATCAGCTCCTCCATTGTGGAATTATATTTGCCAGATAATGCCTGAGAAAGGAATAACATTTATGATAGGCTTCTTTCTTATGGTTGGCGGAGCGTTTTTGGTTCATAGGGCAAATTATTCACTAATGCTGATCAGAGAGAAAACGCTGTTGCCGGTTCTCTTTTATATGCTCCTTAGTAGTACGAATCCGGATTTTTTCCCAATTAAGTCAGCTTCGTTTGGTGTGTTTTGCCTTGTGTTGGCGATTTATCAGCTTTTTGTCTCATATCACAATCCTTACAATACATACAGGGCATTCAATGCTTCTTTTATTATAGGAGTTGGAAGTTTGCTTTGGACTTATATATTGTGTTTTCTTCCATTATTCTGGTTTGGGATGTATAAGTTCCGTTCACTTAATATGCGTTCGTTTGTAGCCTCCGTTATGGGAGTTCTTACAATATATTGGTTTATACTCGGATGGTGTGTTTGGCAAAACGATTACTCCGCATTAACTATACCATATCATACACTGTTCAAAATACAACCGTTGCAGATATTCAATTCTCAATGGACTGATTGGGTAGGTATAGTGTATGGGGCAATACTTATTTCTATAGCTTCAATAAATATAATTACACATGAGCATGAAGATAATTTGCGAACACGCCAATTCCTGTCGTTCCTGATATTGATGACTGTATGGTCTTTAAGCCTATTCTTCCTTTATGAACAGTCTTCAGAAGAGTTCCTGCAGGTTATAGGTTTGCCGGCTTCTATTCTCATTGCCCATTTCTTTACTGTTGTAAAAGGGAAATATGTGTTTTGGATGTTCAATGTGTCATTAATAGCTTATTTTATATTTTTCATTCTTCGTATATGGAATTTCTTATAGATTTTGGATATATAGGTGTTTTTATCGCATCTTTCCTTGCTGCGACAGTATTGCCATTCAGTAGTGAGGTTGTTCTGACCGGTGTACTTCTAGCCGGAGCTTCGTATTGGCCATGTATGATTTCTGCTACATTAGGCAATTTCCTGGGCGGAATGAGTTGTTATTGGTTGGGAATGTTGGGAAAAGTAGAGTGGATTGAGAAATACCTCAAATTGGATAAGGTAAAATTGCAGAAAGTGCAAAATTGGATTGAGGGAAAAGGTTCATGGATGGCATTCTTCGTTTTTTTACCTGGCATTGGTGATTTTATTGCTGTTGCTCTTGGTTTCCTTCGTGGTAATGTATGGATTGTTGCTATTTCAATGTTTTTGGGCAAAGCCTTGAGATATTGGGTATGGATGGAAATGGTATATAAGGTGCAGGAAGTGGCAGTATTTTAAGTAACTGTTTATATTTTAGGTTTTGCAGATTTTATAACTTAAGGAGTTAGAGGAGTGAGAAGGAGTAATAGGAGTTAAAGGCCAATACTATTTGTATTTTAAATCTATTGGTTTTAACTTCCTGCGGAGCTTTAATTTCCTGTAACTCCTTATAACTCCTATATGTGTGAGTTCTGATAAATTTCTCTTGTAAATATAATTTTGGACACCTGCTTAATAATAAAAATATAATAAAAAGAACCCCGACTGTTATGGACAGCCGGGGTTTATTATTTTTACCTTATTGGAATCTTATTATTTTACCAATGCAGTGAAATCTGAGTTAGTAGCATATTTAGCAAATTCCAAATCGATAGCAGCTTCTTTCTTCATGTTGCTGTCTTTAGCGATAGCGTCTTTCAAGTTGCTGATTACGCCGTTTGCATCGTTAGTGCGAGCAGCAACGATAGCTTTCAAGTAAGAAGTTGTAGCGTCAGCTTTAGCAACACCGTTCAAAGTCTGAGAAGCTTTGCTGTAATCTTTTGTCAAGATCTGAGCCAAAGCAGCGTTGTTAGATTTGATTGAACCGAATGAGTTGACAGCCTTAGCATATTCGCCCTGTTCCAAATAAAGAACACCAAGAGCTTCGCTCAATTCTGCAACGCCAGAAGCGCTACCGAACAACTGCTGAGCTTTAGCCTGGTCACCCTTAGTCAAAGCGATCAAACCTAAGTTCATGTTAGATTCAGGATTGTTCTTAACTGAGTTAGCTTTGTTGAACATCTGTTCAGCCTTAGCCAAGTCACCTGCACGGAATGCCATCATACCAACGTTGTTCCATGTACGGTAGTCGTTAGGATACAATTCAGAAGCTTTGTTGTAGATAGTAGCTTTTTCTGCATCATTGTTAGTCAATGTAGCAGCGTAAAGGATTTCTTCAACGTTCAATTCTTTAGGATTGCTCTTAGCCAAAGCAGAGATTTCATCGTCAGATTTACCGATGATTTCAATGTTAGCGATCAAGCGAGAACGACGCAACTGAGGCAAGATTTCTTCAGCCAAAGTGCTGAATACAGAAGAAATGTTTTTGATTTCCTGTTCGCGCTGTTCAGAATCTTTGTACATTGAAAGAACACGCAATACCAAGTCTTTATCCTGGATGTTTGATTTAGAAACCAATTCCTGGAAGCCTTCCCAGTCCTGAGCAGTATATTTAGCGTCAACTGGAACGTCAACTTTCATCTTCTTCAATTCTTTAGCCAAATATTTAGAAGTGTTACCTTCACGTCTTTCAGCCAAACCTTCATTCAATTTCAAACCACCATCAGGAGAAGCGTAAGCCTGGATTTCGATTGCTACATTCTGGTTAGGAGCTTCATCTGCATTCTTAACCAAGTCTTTCCAGTCTGCGATTTCGTCTTTCTTCAACTCTTTAGAGCGAAGTTCAGCCTGCTGGATCAAGAACATGATGTTTGCATCGTGAGCTTCTTTGATGATGCGCTGGAATTTATCAGCAGCGATAGCAGCGTTGGCTGTAGCAGCGTCTGCCAATTCTGAAGTAGCGATTACACCTTCACCGATTTTCAAATCAGGCAATTTAACTGTTTTGTTTTTGATTTTAGCGTCGAATGTCAAATACAATTCAGATTTTTTCATTTCTGGCTTGTAAGTGAAATTAGATTTCATTGTAACATTGCCGCCCTGTTTGTAAGCGATAACCTGGTTGTTACCCTGAACTTTTTCACCTTGGTAAGTGTAAGAAGTTCCCCAAGCTTCGCCGCCTTCATAACGGATTACCGGAGTAACAGTTACTACTGCTTTTTTGTTGAACCATTTTGCTGGGAATGTAGCGTTGATAGTAACAGGAACTTTACCACCGATAGCTTCCATCGGCTGTGGTTCTGCTTTAACGTATTCTTCTGCTAACGGTTTCAATTTGTTAGAACAAGAAGAAAAAGTCAAAATAGCTGCCAATACTAAGAAAGGCAATAAAAACTTTCTGTTCATAATTGTTGTAAGTTTAAATAAAATGTTTGTATATATTTTTTAATCTTTTTCTACCTTACACATAACCAAGTGACAAAAGTACAGCATTTTTTTAATTTGGTATCAAACTTGCTTTAAAATATTTAAGGAAAAGTGCTTTTTATGTAAATATCAGGGTGAAAACAGATACTATAACACTACTTTCTTTGTCACAGACTGATTTTTTCCTTCAACTTTTATAATATAAATGCCTTGGTTGATGTCTTTAGGATTGATTATGTTTTCCTTCTGAAGATTGCTGGAATATTCTACCAGTTCGCCTTTCATCGAATAAATTCTGAAATAAGACTCTTTTGCCGTCTCTTCATCCGGGAAAATTATCCGTATTTCTTTTGTTGGATTCTCAACATAGATTATTATATCTTCTGGAGCAGGAGTGATGATACCTTCGTTTGAAACCAATGTCTTGTATTCTATCAGAGGATCCAAATATAATGATGTGGCAAAACCTGCTGCGGCATATTCTGTTGACGTTTGCCATGCATCTTTGTTTCTTATCCATGTAGTAGCTCCGCTTATACAACCTTGGGGAAGATTATACGCTGCAAAAGATACCTCGTCAGATGCTTGTTGGATTTTGTAACCGACATAAAATTTCCCGTTTACCTTAACTGGAGTTTCAAACCTGATAAAATGCTCTTGTGCTCGTCCGAGAGGTTTGTCTGTTTCAACAAATGAATCATTTCTCAAGTTAAGATAACTTGGCTTGAATGTTTCACTATATAATAATGTATAGGGAGAGTTGTTGTTACTGTCATAAACAACAATTTCCACATTCAGGTTTTCAGTTGATTTACCTATTTCAGGAGTTACAATATAAGTGCCATGAAGGATTGCATCTCCTGAAATAGAATATTCCTCAAGATATTCGGTATTCCCGGAAGAATTATTTCCAAACAGAGGTTTCATGTCAGTCGAAGAATAAGGTGAACACTCTATTTTCTCTTTTTGTCCCGAATCTCCAATATTGCTCAACCTGAAACATGACGTGTTTGAATATGGATTCATCCCTTCACAGTCCTTTACACCGGAATTTTGTGGATCTAGCCAGTATTTTAATTGTTTGTTTTCTTCTTTTTGCTGTTCCCAAACCTTTGATAGCGAATAAAAATAGTCATTGAATGGCGAACCTTTTTTTGATTGTCCTCCACTCAGTGCTCCAATTATCCTGTTGTTTGAGTTGAATAGGGCAGAGCCGGATGAACCTCCGGCTGTGTATCCTACATCCCACTTCTCGATATACCAATGTGATTGGGGGAAAAACGGGAAATTGCTGTTTATGAATGTTTTTAATCCTACATTATTATATGTCAGGCTAATTCGTTTTGTCGAGTATGACGGATGCTGTATGCAGAAGAAAGGAGATTTTCCTGCATCCTCTATATTCCAGCCGGCAAGATAAGGCTGATAGTAAACCGGGGGAAGTTCCAAAAGCTCCAATAAAGCCATATCATAACCTTCAGATACAGCTCTGTAATGTGCCGAAGCTGTTGTCATTTCCTCTGTTCCTCTGAGTATGGTTTTGCACAGCGGACTGTTATAATTGTAAAAACAAACGATGGAATTGGCAACTTTCTCATAATCCGGATTAGTAACAGTGAATGATTTGTTCAGGCAATGCGATGCTGTCAACAAATAAGGCTTTCCGTCTTTTTGTGTATTATTTATTAATGTACCTGTACAGCCTGTCGTTCCGTCAATTATCATCAGAACGACACTGTTGCCTAGTTCGTTGTAACTGCTTGAACTGTCTGCATAACAGCTAAGAGGAGGAATTTCATCAAGTGATCCTTTCCCTTCTTCCGGTTCTTTGCCTTTGAAATCTCGGTAACCGTGATTAACTTCTCCAACTGTCAGTCTTCCCGGAAATTCGGCAAGTCTCGGTTCCTGATACTCAATTATTATTCTTTCGCCGCTAATTGGTGCAACAGGCAACATGTCGAGTTCGGAGTTGTTTTCATTGGTAAATGAGCCAAGTATTTGCGTTTGGGTTTCGTCATATAGGAAAAGTTTTGCGCCGGCAGGTAATTCATATTCGCTGAACAAAACATTGATTGACAATGCGCCGGGAGAATAAATGCCAAGCCGCCAAACTTTTGTCCCGTCTTCCAGGATAAACGAACTTCCAGAATTACTTCTGTTGAAGTCTGTCATAAATTTATAGGCAAAACGATATCCGCTCCTGTGGTCCGACTCGTTAAGCGAGTCAATACGGAGTTCTTCTGCCACATCAAAATATGGCATCTGTTCGTAAACTATATTTTGAGTACTTCGCAAAGAAGTCAAAGGAAGAGGCGAACCTCCATGACTGACTTGTGCAGAGACTTTCCCGATAAACAGGATAACAAGACTTAAAGTCAATATAAATTTGTACTTTCCCATAATGTTGCGAATATAGCGAAAGTATATTGATTTCCCATTTTTTTTATGTCTATCTCAGCTTTTTTCGTTAAGTTTGCCATGAAAATAACGTTGCTTTAGTTTTGCAAGTTACTTAACTGAAAAGCTGACAAGGCTTCAGGGACAAGTCGACAAGGAAATAATCAGAAAAACTTGTCAACTTGTTTTCTTGTCAACTTGTTAACTTAAAGCCGGGCTTGCTAAACTTGAATAGCATTATATTTAAACCAATATATATCATAAAAATATAAAGAATATGGCAACACCTTCATTCAAGTATCAGCCGATGTTCGAACACGGACATGATACAACTGAGTATTATTTGCTTACTAAAGACTATGTGTCTGTTTCTGAATTCGAAGGAAAACCAATCCTGAAGATCGCAAAAGAAGGTCTTACAGCGATGGCAAATGCGGCTTTCCGTGATGTTTCTTTCATGCTTCGCCGTTCTCACAATGAGCAGGTAGCAAAAATCCTTAGCGATCCGGAAGCTAGCGACAATGATAAATATGTAGCTTTGACTTTCTTGCGCAATGCTGAAGTTGCAAGCAAAGGTTTGCTTCCTTTCTGCCAGGATACCGGTACTGCAATTATTCACGGTGAAAAAGGCCAGCAGGTTTGGACCGGATATTGCGATGAAGAAGCTTTGTCAGAAGGTGTTTTCAAAACATATACTGAAGAAAATCTTCGCTATTCACAGAACGCTCCGTTGACAATGTATGAAGAAGTCAACACTAAATGCAACTTGCCTGCTCAGATTGACATCGAAGCAACTGAAGGTATGGAATATAACTTCCTTTGCGTAACTAAAGGTGGTGGCTCTGCTAACAAAACATATTTGTATCAGGAAACAAAAGCTATCCTTAATCCTGCAACTCTGGTTCCTTTCTTGGTTGAAAAGATGAAAACTCTTGGAACTGCAGCTTGTCCTCCTTACCATATTGCTTTCGTTATTGGTGGTACTTCTGCTGAAAAGAACTTGTTGACAGTTAAGTTGGCTTCAACTCGTTTCTATGACAATTTGCCTACAACAGGTAATGAAGGCGGACGTGCTTTCCGTGACATCGAATTGGAAAAACAGGTTCTTGAGGAAGCTCACAAGATTGGTCTGGGCGCACAGTTCGGCGGTAAATATTATGCTCACGACGTACGTATCATCCGTTTGCCTCGTCACGGTGCTTCTTGTCCTGTAGGTTTGGGCGTTTCTTGCTCTGCAGACCGTAACATCCGTTGTAAGATTAACAAGGATGGTATTTGGATTGAAAAACTTGATTCAAATCCGGGCGAATTGATTCCTGAAGAATTGCGTAAGGCTGGCGAAGGCGACGTTGTTAAGATCGACTTGAACCGCCCGATGAAAGAAATCCTTGCAGAATTGGATAAATATCCGGTTTCAACTCGTTTGTCTTTGAACGGTACAATCATCGTTGGCCGTGATATCGCTCACGCTAAACTGAAAGAACGTTTGGATCGTGGTGAAGATTTGCCACAGTACATCAAAGATCACCCTATTTACTATGCAGGTCCTGCAAAAACTCCGGCAGGTATGGCTTGTGGTTCTATGGGCCCGACAACAGCAGGCCGTATGGACTCATACGTTGACTTGTTCCAGAGCCATGGCGGTAGCATGATTATGTTGGCTAAAGGTAACCGCAGCCAGCAGGTAACAGATGCTTGCCAGAAATATGGTGGTTTCTATTTGGGTTCAATCGGTGGTCCTGCTGCTATCTTGGCTCAGAATAATATCAAGAGCATCGAATGCGTAGAATATCCGGAATTGGGTATGGAAGCAATCTGGAAAATCGAAGTTGAAAACTTCCCGGCATTTATCCTTGTGGATAATAAGGGTAACGACTTCTTCAAACAGATTCAGTCTCGTTGCTCAGATTGCAAATTGCAGAAATAATCTATGATTTAAGTTTCGTATATTTTAGGGAAACTTGAGTATAAAAGGCACAAAGCCACAGAGTTAAAATAAATTCTCTGAGCTTTGTGCCTTTCTGTTTTTTATGCTGAAAATACATCCGAATGTAATTCGGATTACTTCCGTATATATTTCGATTTGCTTCCGTGAGAAAATCTATTTACATACGGAAGTAATTTCCTTTTGTTTTTAAAAGAAAATTTATTAAAGTTATATATCAATTTGAATAAAATAATAGGTTACTTATGTATAAAATATTCTTTATAAGGAATTACCCCAAAGGTTCGGGTGGTAGAAAATCTCTAGGAGAACATTTTAAGACTTTTGCTATTTCGTTGATTAGTTGCAAATTATATTTAGCTCGTCTTTTGGGATTTTCCACATCTCCAATAAATCCTCTTGATACATTTATATAATCAGCCAAGGCTGCTTGAGAAATACCCATCTCAACCCTCCTTTTTCTAACCTCGTCAATAACATATTCCTCTATATTCTTATTCACAATTAAAAAATTAATTAGCTAATTAAAGAATTAGCTTTAAATATTTTGCACGTATATGTACGTGTGTTATATTTGCGATGGAAATAATAACATAAAAATTTATCCACATGAAAATTCAAACGACAAGAGTCTGTACTTTGATGATAACACATGTATGTAATTTGAATTGTATATACTGCTTTGAGAAATTCAAATCAAACAATCCTCACGATAAAATGTCTATTGATACAGCAAAAAAAATACTTTCCAAAGAGATACAAATGTTTAAACAAAATTCTTCAGGAGGAAGATTAGCTATTGAGTTATTTGGTGGTGAACCTCTAACAAATTTTCCACTGATTGAAGCTATTTATAATTGGATAAAATCCCAACCTATAAAATTCCCATATATTTTCCAAATAACAACTAATGGTACACTATTTACAGATAAAATCAAGCAGTGGTTCATCGAACGCAAAAATGATTTTCGTATTGTAATGTCTGTTGACGGGACTGAAAACATGCAATATCTAAATAGAGGTTGTTCTCTAGAAAAACTAGGAATTAAATTTGTAAAAGAAGTATGGCCTAACTCTTATTTCAAAATGACTATTTCTTCTGAAACGCTCCCTAATTATGCAACTGGATTGATTTCATTATATCAAGCAGGTTATAAAATCGCAAGTTCTTTAGCTGAAGGAGTTAATTGGAATGAAAATGATGATAAAATATATGAAGTTGAATTGAATAAGATTTGTAACTTCTTTTTAGAAAATCCAAATTTTGAACTAGAACATCCATTTAATTTTCTATTCAAAGAGTACCTAAATCCAAGAATACAATCTTTACCTAAAAAAAATTGTGGATGTGGCACAACAATAGGAATGTACGATATAGATGGTAATTGTTATCCATGCCATTTATTCTTACCTATTGTACATGGAAACATTAATATTAAAAATGAAATAAACAAATTGGATTTCACTAAAGATGAAAATTTGATTAGTGAGGATTGTAAACGATGTAAAATAGTAAAAGTATGTAAGACATGCTATGGATACAACTATATTCAAAGAGGAGATATTTCGAAAAGAGACAAATCTATGTGTAAACTTCGACTCGTAGAAGCAAAATTAATTAGCTCTTTTCAAATTAAATATTTAATGCAAAAGCGGCAAAAAGAAGAACTTAATATTGATGAACTATTAATGCTAAAAGCAGCATTACGTTGCTATCAAGATATTAAACATTTTACTTTTTAGTAAAATGTCATTTGAGTATTAACATAATAATAAGTGTATCACATGGAAATTAATGCTTTATTGATTGAAAAAGCCGAGGAGCTTTTAAATCAGAACAAAGAAGTTTTGGAAAAAAATGAGATTGACATTTGTAATATCGGATGTGAATTTTGTGCCAATTGCTCTGGAATTGTAGGTGGATAATTAATATAAACACTTTCAAAATTTATTGATTCTAAAGAGTAATTTATTTCAGTAAGACCTCTTTATGAAAAAGAGGTCTTATTTTAATTTATTTGACCATGGACATTATCATAGGATTTATTGTAGCGATTTTCACAATCGTCATCGTTTTCAAATTATTGGGATTATTGCTTACTGGTATAGGAATGTTATTCTCGTACCTCGAGCGATTCATATTTGCAACCATTGGTTGGGGTATTTTAGGAGCAATCATAACCCATTTCGCTTTAGATAAATGGGAATATGGTGCCATTGGTGGTGCTGCATGGGGATTAATCACTGAAATATTCCGTTTATTTTATTCACGCTGCCCTCACTGTGGAAGTAAAAACACAGGGCATGAATATATGGAAGATGGTGTAAAATATAAGTTAGAAGGAAATCTTCGCCATTGTAATAATTGCGGTCGTGACTTTACAACATGAAATACTCGTCACTAAGTCTAATTATGAATAAAATACTTGTTAACTCTATTGCTCTATCTAATATTTTGATTATTAGAGCATTTTTTTTGGAAAACTATAAGGGCATTTTTCTGTATTTGTTCAAATTTCATAAGTAGTATAACTTAGAAAGTTACAGTATAGAAAAACTTGTACTATCAATGTATGGAATTTGTAGGTTTTTAATTTTTAGCAAAGTTAATCTATAACGAATGTGAGAAACTACAGACCTATTTTTAATGTAAAGTATTTGTCAAACTTTATAGAAGTTGTTTCTTCGTCAATTTAGGTGGAACTTTTTTCTTATAGAAAGCGTGTAAAATTCCACATCACAATATTTAATGATTATTTGATTCGTTGTAATATCTTTCATAGAAACAATACTGCAAAAATTGTAGAGGATTTCTTTTAGTTTCAAAGAATTATGCCTTTAAAAGACTGTGAAATCTCCACCTAAATTAACGAAGAACCTGGAAGTTCCTGAAACAATGTTTCACAACTTTGTTATATCCTTGATTGCCTGATGATTCATGTGAATCTTGAATATATTTTAACAATGATTTATTTGTAAAATGACAGGGTTAAAAAATGTTCCGAAATCACATGATTTATCAGAATATTAATACTTTACAGAAGTTGTGAAACTTGTAAAAGCAAAGTACCTGGTTCTTCGTCAATTTAGGTGAAACTTTTTCTGATTGAGAGTGTGTAAAATTCTACACCACAATATTTAATGGTTATTTGATTCCTTGTAATATCTTTCATAGAAACAACACTACAAAAAATCTAGTGAATCTCTTTT
>JAXDRC010000070.1:0-37588 GCA_034091205.1 Parabacteroides sp.
TGTTTTTCACCATATTAAGATACTAATAAAATTCCACACTTGCAATTTTTTAAAGAAATAATAAACTGATATACAACATTATATCATACTTTTATTTTGTTACGAACTAAAAGAATCTCCACCTAAATTGACGAAGAACCAGGAACTTTCCTGAGAGAAGTTTCACCGCATTGCTAACTCTTTAATAAACAGTCAATCAATGTGATTTAATGACAATATTTAACAAATGCCCAAATCTGTAAGGATTAGTGATTTTTGAGGTAAAAGATTTATTCGGCGAAACAATGAAAAATTAATGAGAAATGCTGATTGTGTTAATTAATCTTTAAATTTCACCAGATTTATTTGGCAATCAGAAACATAAATGAATTGTGAAACATACGCTTTGAAACTTCCTATGTTTTGAAAAAAAACTGCCGATGTTTTTTCGGAAACATAGGCAGCTTTTCCTGGAAACTTCCCATGTTTTTCTTAATATCCCGTTCAATGCATATTAATGAATGTTTTGGTGTAAATTTAGATTATAATCCCTATTTCTAAATTCACAAACCCATAAAATATAAGTATCTTTGTTCCGTTTATTATTGTATGAGACTAAGTAGATATATTTTTATAATCTGTTTGATAGGTTTAGTGTTTGTGAATAGTGCATATTCTCAAACAGGAAACGAAGCTTATTCGTTTCTCAGAATTCCTACATCTTCCAGGGCAAATGCTTTGGGTGGCAATACTGTATCCTTGATTGAACGCGATCCGTCTTTGGCTTTTCATAATCCGGGATTGCTCGGTGGTGAAATGGATGGAATGATTAATCTGAATTATATGAATTATATTTCAGATATCAATGTCGGTAGTGCAATGTTTTCTAAAGCGTTTAAGGACAAAGGAGCATGGGCCGTAGGCGCAAGTTTTTTCAGTTATGGAAAAATAGATGAGTATGATTTGGGGAATGTTTCTCTTGGTTCTGTATCGGCAAAGGATATCAGTATTCACGGGTTGTTTTCCTATGACTTGAGTGAACGTTGGCGTGGCGGTTTGTCGTTGAAGTTTTTGTATTCAACAATGGCAGACTATACTTCATTAGGCATTGGTGTAGATGCCGGATTAAGCTATTATAATTCTGATGACTTGTTTTCTTTTGGTTTCGTACTAAAAAATATTGGAGCACAGCTTAAGCCTTATAATGACGAGCGCCAGCGTATGCCTTGGGATATTCAAGCTGGTATATCTAAACAAATGCGTAATATCCCTCTTCGTTTTTCACTAACGGCAATGTATTTGAACAAATGGAAGATTGATGCTGTTAATACTAATGCTGCAGAAGATGAGAAATCAGGTTTTGCGCAGAATTTGTTTAAACACTTGGTTTTTGGTGTCGATTATGTTCCTTCAGATAATTTTTGGGTTGGTATAGGTTTTAATCCAAAAACCAGGATTGATATGAAGTTGAGAGGAGGCGGTTCTGGATTGTCTGGTTTTTCTGCAGGTGCCGGAGTGCGTATAAAAAGATTTGATGTCGGAGCATCTGTTGCGCAATACCATCCATCAGCTTTGTCATTGATGGTAACATTGAATGTAACTTTAGGTGAATGGCAATGATGATTTATTATTGCTGCTTTTACTTTAATATACTTAAGTTTTGCATGTGTTATAAATTATGGAGTAACAGGAGTTAAAAAGGAGTTATAGGAGTTATAGGCCAATACTATTTGTATCTAAAATCTATCGGCTTTTAACTTCCGGGCTATGCGAAACATAGCCATAACTCCATATAACTCCTTTAATTCCTGAAAGTTGAGCTTGCAAAACTTGAATAATATATCAAAAGTCGGGAAATGAAATAAATTAAAAATCATATTACATGAAAAAGATAGTTATAGCAATTGACGGTCATTCTTCCAGCGGAAAAAGTACAATGGCTAAAGACTTGGCACGTGAGATTGGTTATATTTATATAGATACCGGTGCAATGTATCGTGCTGTAACATATTATTCTTTGCAGCATGGCTTTATTAAAGATGGAGTTATCGACGAAAAATCGTTAGCTTCTGATATGGACAAAATCCATATAACTTTTAAGTTTAATGCAGAGACAGGTCGTCCGGATACATATCTTAACGGTGTTAATGTGGAACGGGAAATCAGAGGCATGCAGGTGGCTGATAATGTAAGTCTGATAGCTGCATTGAGTTTTGTCCGTAAAGCAATGGTTGCACAACAGCAAGAGATGGGGAAGGAGAAAGGAATAGTTATGGATGGCAGGGATATCGGTACAGTTGTGTTCCCAAATGCTGAACTGAAACTTTTTGTAACAGCTTCTCCAGAGGTAAGAGCCCGCAGAAGAGTTGACGAGCTTGTT
The DNA here is from genome assembly GCA_034091205.1 of Parabacteroides sp. Taxonomy (GTDB): domain Bacteria; phylum Bacteroidota; class Bacteroidia; order Bacteroidales; family Tannerellaceae; genus Parabacteroides. The sequence goes on from JAXDRC010000070.1 coordinate 2,360, forward strand.
GCCAAAGGAGAGAATGCTTCTTATGAAGAAGTTTTGGAAAATGTGAAGAAAAGAGACTATCTTGATTCAACACGTGCGGAGAGTCCGTTACGCCAGGCTCCGGACGCAATAGTCCTTGATAATTCCAATATGACAATAGCGGAACAAAAAGCTTGGCTATTGCAACAAGTGAAAAATAAAATAAATGACTAATAAGGTGAAAGTAGAGATTGACAAAGGTTCGGGATTCTGTTTTGGTGTTGTAAATGCAATTGGCAGCGCTGAACGTGAACTTAAAAATACGGACATACTATATTGCCTTGGTGATATCGTACATAACAGCCTTGAGGTAGAACGTCTGGAATCAATGGGATTACGCACCATAGAACATGATGAATTTGCCAGATTGGAAGGCAAGAAAGTTCTGCTCCGTGCTCATGGGGAACCTCCGTCAACATACGAAATTGCTCAGAAGAATAATATTACAATAGTAGATGCAACTTGTCCTGTTGTGTTGCAGCTCCAGAAAAGAATACATCGCTGTTATCAGGAATCTGGTCCTGCAGGCGTACAACTTGTTATATATGGTAAAAAAGGACATGCCGAAGTCAACGGACTGGTAGGTCAGACTGATGGAAATGCTATTGTTGTAGAAAAAGCAGAAGATTTGGATAAACTTGATTTTTCCAAATCAATAGCTTTGTTTTCGCAGACAACAAAATCATTGGATGGCTTTCGTAATATTGTTTCAGAAATTGAAAAACGGATAAATCCGGGCGTTTCGTTTAAGTATTATGATACTATTTGTCGTCAGGTGGCAAATCGTTTGCCTAATATTCAGAAATTTGCAAAGGCCCATGATTGGATATATTTTGTTGCCGGCAAAAAAAGCTCCAATGGCAAAATGCTTTTTGATGAGTGCAGGAAGGCTAATCTTAATAGTGTGTTTATTTCTGATGCAAGTGAGATAACGGAACCTCTTCCTCAAAATATAGAGGCTGTTGGTGTGTGCGGTGCTACTTCCACTCCGAAATGGTTAATGGAAGAAGTTGCTAATAAAGTTATAGGATTGAACGGAGGCGTGATTCAACAAGATTAATTTTATGTGAATTTTGTTCATTATGATTATATCTATTTGAATTATTTGTATTTTTGCTTCGGTTAAATTAAAAAAAATAGTATCATGGCTATTAAATGTGTCGGAATTTTAACATCAGGAGGTGATGCTCCAGGTATGAATGCTGCGATTCGCGCCGTGACGCGTGCTGCAATTTTTAACGGTTTGCGTGTAAAGGGAATTTATCGTGGTTATAAAGGAATGATCACTGATGAAATTGAAGAATTTAAAACACAGAACGTAAGTAATATAATACAGCGTGGAGGTACTATTCTGAAAACTGCTCGTTGTGCTGAGTTTAAAACTCCTGAAGGACGTAAACAGGCATACGATAAGCTTGTAGAACATGGAATAGATTCTTTGGTTGTTATTGGAGGTGATGGTTCTTTAACCGGTGCCCGTATTTTTGCTGAAGAATATAATATGCCTATTGTTGGACTTCCGGGAACAATAGATAATGATTTGTATGGAACAGATATAACAATAGGGTATGACACTGCTTTGAATACAATCATGGAGTGTGTGGATAAAATACGTGATACTGCTACTTCACATGAGCGCTTGTTCTTTATCGAAGTAATGGGTCGTGATGCTGGTTTCCTTGCTCTGAATGGTGCTATTGCTTCAGGGGCTGAAGCTGCTATTATCCCTGAAATTTCGTTGGAAAAAGACCAGTTGGCAGAAATGATTGAAACTGGTTTCAGAAAATCCAAGAATAGTAGTATTGTTCTTGTTGCTGAAAGTGAAGTTACTGGTGGTGCTATGGGGGTTGCTGAGCGTGTTAAGAATGAATATCCTCAGTTTGATGTACGCGTTTCAATCCTTGGTCACTTGCAGCGTGGTGGTTCTCCTACAGCTCAGGACAGAATTTTAGCAACAAGAATGGGTGTTGCTGCAATAGACGCACTGCTCGACGGTCAGCGTAATGTAATGATTGGTATCCAGAATGATCAGATTGTAAATGTCCCATTCTCAAAGGCGATTAAAAATGATAAACCTATCAACAGGGATTTGTTGAATGCCTTGCGTATTTCTTCAATTTAATCTGTTGCCGAAGTCGTATAAGCTTTAATAAAAAAATAAAAAGCACCGGTTTTGTATTAACTAAATACAAAATTAGGTGCTTTTGTTGTTTTATATATTTAAATGTTCTAATATTGCTATAAAATCAAACTTGAATATAAATGTTTTTTATTCAGTCTTTTAATTGTAGTTTTTATACTTAAATAGAAGGGAGGGTGTTTCTATGGCAAATTTTATTAAAGAGTCGTTTATTATAGCTTTGGGTATAGTTGCTTCTGGCTATTTTGTAGATAAAGGATTGAGTTCATTTGCAGATAAAAATAGAACTGTAAATGTCAAAGGGCTTTCTGAAAAGGTTGTAACTGCTGATAAAGTTACTTGGCCACTTGTTTATAAGAATATTGGAAATGATTTGTCTGCTTTATATAATGATATAAAGAACTCCAATGAAATTATTGTAGAATATCTGAAAAGTAAAGGTATCGAAGATTCAGAAATAAATTTGAATGCTCCTGAAATCATTGATATGAAGGCTGAGAGATATTCTAGTACTCCGTCGCAATACCGTTATAATGTAACAACAATAGTAACAGTAACTTCTTCAAAAGTTGATGTTGTCCGTAAGTTAATTACCGAACAAGGTGAATTCCTGAAAAAAGGTATAGCCATTGTGAGCGGAGATTATCAGCATGTGGTCCGTTATGAATATACAAGTCTTAATGACATTAAACCTCAGATGATTGAAGAAGCTACTAAAAATGCCCGTCAGGCAGCTGAAAAATTTGCTAAGGATTCAGACAGTAAACTAGGAAAGATAATGCAGGCTAATCAAGGGCAGTTTTCAATTGTTGATGAAGATGCAACAACTCCGTATCTGAAACGAGTGAGAGTCGTAACGACTGTTAACTACGCATTGGAAGATTAAGCATAAAAAATTAAGGTTTCGCAAGTTTTAGTTTATCAACTTGCGAAACCTTATTCAGTTATTATTTTCTAATATTTGCAAGGAACAAATCCATCATCCTCTTAGCAGCAACGAATGAGCTGATTTCATTGTGCAAAACCTGTTTTTCTGTATATGATAACATTTCCTCAACAGCAGGATTATGATAGAATGTATCGCGTAATGTATCATTTATACTTTCATACATCCAATATTTAGCCTGCTCGTTTCTCTTATGTTCGAAATATCCGTTTTTCTTAGTGAATTCCATATATTCGCCCACCATATCCCAAATTTCCTTTATGCCAAGGTTGTAATATCCGGAATATGTTAGAACTTTAGGAAACCAGCCTGATTCGGTAGGCGGAAACAGATGAAGAGCATTGCGGAACTGGGCAGCTGCAAGTTTGGCTTTGTCCACATTGTCTCCGTCTGCTTTATTGATGATAATTCCATCAGCCATCTCCATAATTCCGCGTTTGATACCTTGCAATTCATCTCCGGTACCTGCAAGCTGAATCAACAGGAAGAAATCCACCATTGAATGAACAGCTGTTTCACTTTGTCCTACACCTACAGTTTCAACAAACACAGTGTCGAATCCTGCAGCCTCGCAAAGAACAATTGTTTCTCTGGTTTTACGTGCCACACCACCAAGTGAGCCTGCTGATGGAGAAGGGCGAATGAATGCATTTTTCTCTCTTGACAATAATTCCATACGAGTTTTGTCTCCAAGAATACTTCCCTTTGAACGTTCACTACTAGGGTCGATTGCCAACACGGCAAGTTTTCGTCCTTCTTTTATCAGATGCATACCAAATGAATCGATAGAAGTACTCTTTCCGGCTCCAGGTACGCCTGTAATGCCGATTCTTACAGAATTTCCGGCATGAGGTAAACATTTCTCAATAATTTCCTGTGCAACCTGTTGGTGTTCATGCTTTGAGCTTTCAACCAATGTTACAGCCTGGCTGAGAATAGTTATATTACCTTTTAGAATACCTTCAACAAATTCAGAAGTAGTATATTGACGTCTTTGAACTCGCTTTTTCATATACGGATTAACAGTTGGCACGTCAGAAACACCTTTGTTTACTTTTAATCCTTTATATAAATCATCATTTTCTGGATGTTCCATAGTTGTATTTGTTATAAAGTTATACTTATTTCTTTATTTTTTCTTAGCCAAAACCTTTAATGTGATAACAGGGTTATCCGGAGAATCGCAAACCCAATTTACCGAAGCATTAAGTTTCACAGGCATATCTTTTGATTTTACTTTTATTTTATAAATAACAGTTTTTCCCGGCTTGATTGTTTTCTTGCCACCTGATATTTTTATGGACTTGTTTTCTGAGCTTACACTGTAAATATGCAAATCCTGTTTGCCACTGTTGGTTAGTTCCACAGTCCCGTATACAGACTTTGTTTCACCTTTAATTTCACCGAAATCTAAAATACTGCCGGAAATCTTGGCAACCGGAGCGTTTTTCCTTTCTTCCGAAGTCAGTTTGCTGAAATCATCAATAACATTTGCTGCTACATTAATAATTCCACTTGCGGATTTTTGTCCAGCCATAGATACTACAACTGGAATTTCGCAATATTTTCTACCTTTATGCTTTGCTGCCATAGCATCGAACAGCAGCGTTATTTCTCCAGTCTTACCAGGATGAATAGTATCCGGTCTGCTGTTTATTGTCAGATAGTGCGGATATTTTCCGATATTCACAACGGCAGATGTCTTACCTGTATTCTTGATATGTATTTTCTCTCCTTTTGTTTCGGTCCTGGTTATCTGACTGAACAAAACATCAATTTTATGCAACTTTAAATCTCCAATACTGTACAGATACTCATATTTCGGCTCTTTGGGCTTTGGTGTTACGTTCCCTTTAATTGCCAGATTGAATCTTTTCTTGTCACTGTTTGAAATTATAGTGATTGTTTTGTAAAATGGACCAGGTCTTCCTTGAGGGTTATAAGTGATTTTGATTGAAGTTGATTTCCCCGGAGCGATAGGGGATTTGTCCCATGACGGTCTGGTGCAACCGCAGGAAGCAGTAATTCTGTTTATAACAAGAGGTGCGTCTCCTGTGTTTGTGATAATGAATTCGTGGCTTGCCGGACCCTTTTCTTCAGCAATAGTCCCGAAATTAAACACTTGTTTGTCCGGACTTATCTTGGCAATGCCTTGTGCTATGGCTGCTGATACTGTGCATACAGCCATAACACAAACCAGTATAACCGTTTTTAGTCTGAAAGTCATCAACATGATTTGTTACTGAAAACTTAATTTTCAACTTTACCTCTGATAGTCAATATATAGCTGCCTTTTTTACCGTTGCTATATACAGAAATAGTTTTGGCAAACATTCCAGGGCGGCCTTTCGGATTAAAAGTAACTTTTACTTCTCCTTTTTTGCCCGGAGCGATAGGCTCTTTTGTCCATTCCGGTGTGGTACATCCGCATGAAGCGATGACACGTGTAATAACCAAAGGTGCTCCTCCTTCATTGTTGACCGTAAAGGTATGTGAAACATTACCTCCATCTTCTTTTATCGTTCCAAAATCATATATGTTCTCTTTCACAGATATAACAGCTTGTTTATCTGTTTGTGCTGATACAACACCTATTGTCATAAGCATTGCCATTAGAATAAAAATAACTTGTTTCATTTCTATATATTTTTTAGTTCGTCTCGCAAATATAGTGAAAGGTAAGAGCAGAGACAAATAGAAAACATCGTTTTCTTATTTGGTTATGCCGGACCGCATCCTATATTCGTGCCAACAAATATACGGAAAGGCGAGAGCAGGGCAAAATAAAAAACTTGTTTTTGATTTTCGTATGCCTGTCCGTATTCTATATTATCAAATACCTGAATTTGTGCCCCAAAATATATCCGAGTGTAATTCAATATATACGGAAGTAATTGGATTTAGTTCCGTATGTAATTCCATTTACATTCGGAAGTAAAAAAGCTGGTTATGGTTTTAATAATTGTTTGAATTAAGTGTATGTTGTTGCTGGTTGTTTGTGTTGATATGACAATTGTTTATGATATTATCCTTAATAAAGGTGTTGTCAATGTCGTATAGTAACTATTTGGATGAAAAATGTTAAAATTGAATATATTTTGATATTTTGATTTGTAATATTGATGGAAATAATTATCTTGCGAACATCAATAATTTAAGCTTTGTTACCTGAAATTATCCCTTGAAATTTTATTTGATAACAAATTATTATATAAAATGAGGGTATAAATATAAAAACAGAGAAAAATAAATCCCTTCCGTTTGGGAAAAAGATAATATGTGTTTAACAGTTAAAAAGAAGCAAGTTTATGAAACACAAATTACCCCTAGTATTACTCTCTTCCTTTTTGGGAATGCAGTGCATTGTTGCACAGCAGATGAAAGTGACCGGAGTTGTGGTTAGCGAAGAAGATGGCCTTCCGGTGATTGGTGCATCTGTAGTTGTTAAAGGTACGACTATTGGAACCGTTACAGATTTGGATGGGGCGTTCACCCTTGATGTGGACAAGAATGCACAGCTGCAAATATCTTATGTAGGTATGCAGACACAGAATATCGCAGCAAAGTCAAATTTGCGTGTTATGCTTAAATCTGATGCGCAGGAACTGGATGATGTTATTGTTGTAGCATATGGAACAGCAACAAAATCATCTTTTACTGGATCTGCAACTTCATTAGGGGCAAAAGATTTGGATATACGACCTATAAATAATGCAGCTCAGGCTCTTGAAGGAACAGCCCCAGGCTTGCAGATAATGTCTAGTAATGGCCAGCCAGGATCGTCTCCTGAAATTCGTATTAGAGGTTTCGGTACTGTAAATGCATCATCTGAGCCTCTTTATGTTGTGGATGGTAGTATATATAATGGTTCAATTGCAGATATCAACCCTTCAGATATCGAATCAATGACTGTGTTGAAAGATGCAGCTTCAACTTCTCTTTATGGTTCGAGTGCCGGAAACGGTGTTATTCTTATCACAACAAAAAAAGGAAAAAGTGGCAAACCTTCCATCTCGCTTAATATAAGTCAGGGGTTTAGCGGCCGTGCAATTAAAGAATACGACCGTGTAAATGTATGGGATTATTATCCTTTGATGTGGGAACAAAAATATAACCAGTATATTACTTCTGGTAAAACTCCGGAATTTGCTGGAGCTCAGGCTGTGACAGATGCTTTCAACTTGGTGAAGTATAATCCGTTCAAAGGTGTTCCTAATGACCAGATTCTAATGCCTGACGGACAGCTTAACCCGGCAGCAACCACTCTTCTTTATGGTGACGACTTGGACTGGGAAGATGCTATCAGCCGTTTGGGATATCGTGGTGAATACAATGTTTCATATAGCACAAGTTCTGAAAACAGTGACAGCTATGTTTCTTTAGGATATTTGAAAGACAATGGTTATGTTATCAAATCTGATTTCGAACGTTTCTCTGGTCGTGCGAATGTTAATGTAAAACCGACAAAATGGTTGAAGACAGGGTTCAATGTCGCTGCAACTCGTTCTTCTTCAACGACTGCTAATACTCAGGATAATAGTGCCGGTTATAACAACCCATTCTTCTTTTCAAGGAATATAGGTCCTGTTTATCCTATTCATGAACATGACATGACTACTGGTGAATATATCCTTGATTCAAACGGGAATAAGGTTTATGACTATATGGGAACTCGTGGAACAGGTGCTTCTTCTGGAAGACATATTGTTGCTGAAACAGAGTTCAACGACAGAAGTTCGACTCGTGATGCTGTTAATGCCCGTACTTATGCGGATTTCTATTTGTTTGACGGCTTTACAGCAACAGTAAATGCTTCATTGGAAAACTCTAATTATAAATTTACAAGCTTCGAGAATAAATTGGTTGGCGACGGTCAGGGTTCAGGACGTTTGTCAAAGACTCAGACAAGAATGACTACTGTAACTTTCAACCAGTTGTTGCAGTACAACAAATCATTCGGCTTGCACAATTTGGAAGCTATGCTTGGTCATGAAAGTTATTCATATCAGTATGAGTATTCATATGGTATGCGTCAGGGCCAGACTTTGGATAATTTGCTTGAGTTTGATAATTTCAATACAATTAACACTCTCAGCTCTTATACCGACAAATATCGTAAGGAAGGTTATTTTGCTCGTGTAAACTATAATTATGCTGACAAATATTATCTTTCCATGTCATACAGGCGTGATGGTTCATCTCGTTTTGCAAAAGATAACCGTTGGGGTAATTTCTGGTCTGCCGGTCTTTCCTGGAGAATTGACCAGGAAGATTTTATGAAGGATATAAAATGGATCAACAGTTTGAAACTTCGTGCTTCATATGGCCAGACCGGTAATGATGCTATTCTTAATGAAAGCGACCTGAACGACTATTATCCTTATTATACTCTTTATCAGTTGGGGTATGCTAATGGTTCACAGGCTGGTGTATTGTTTGGCAAGTTTGGTAATCCTGATTTGATTTGGGAAAAACAGGTAAGCTCTGATGTTGCTGTCGAATTCGGACTATTCGACCGTTTGACAGGAACTGTTGAGTATTTCAACAAACAGTCTGATGATTTGTTGTTTGAAGTACCGACACCTCTTTCCAATGGTGTAACAAGTATTTGGAAGAATATCGGAAAGGTTAGTAACTCCGGTGTTGAAATAACTTTGGATTATCGTATATTGAAAAATGATAATTGGACATGGAATGTTGGAGCTAATGCAACCTTCCTCAAGAATACAATCAAGAGTTTGCCAAGCGAATCTATTATCGACGGAACTAAGAAACTGGAAGTTGGACACTCAATATATGAGTTCTGGCTTAAGGATTATGTTGGTGTAGATCCTCAGACAGGTTCAGTCCTATATACATTTGCCGACAATGATCCTAATATTAAATGGAATGATGAAACATGTTTCGAAAGAGACGGAAAACGTCTGACAACTGACCAGGCTTTGGCTCAGTATCATTATGCCGGCAGTGCCATTCCAAAGGTGTATGGTGGTATAAATACTACTCTTCGTTTCAAAGCATTCGAGTTTGCTGCCGTATTCTCTTATCAGCTTGGTGGTAAAATGTATAATTCAAGTTATGCAGGTTTGATGGGCGTGAACAATTTTGGTGGAGCTATGCATACCGACATTCTTAACCGTTGGCAGAAACCTGGTGATGTTACAGATGTACCTCGTCTTGATGCCGGACAGGAAACTAATTTCAATGCTCAGTCGGATCGTTGGCTTATGAGTTCGGACTATTTCAACATCAAGTCTTTGTCTTTTGGTTATAATCTTCCGAAATCATTCTTGAGCAGGTTTACTATTCAGAATGCTCGTTTGTCGGTAAGTGGTGAAAATATTTTCATGTTTACATCTAAATCTGGTATGAACCCTCTTCAGGCATTCAATGGTATAAGTAATAATGCTTACTTACCTTCAAGAACATTTACGTTTGCTTTGAATATAACATTGTAAATTGAAGTGGATGAGGATTCGGTGACAAGGCTTCAGGGGGGATTTGTTCTCTTGTCAGCTCGTTGACTCGTCAACTTGCCAACTTAAATTAAAATTGAATATAATATGAAAGCAATAAAATATACAACAATTGCTGCAGCTTTGATTGGCGCTGCAGCTCTCGGCTCTTGCTCTTCTGATTTTATGGATACTGCTCCAACAGATAAAGTGCCAGATGCTCTTATTAAGGAAACGGTGGACAATCTTTACACTGCACTTAATGGAACTCATCGTGCTATGTACATACAATATAGCCGTCAGGACCAGGGAGGTGAAGCTTCGATGAATATAAAACGTGACATGTTGGGTGAGGATTTGATTAACTCTTCAACTGGAAACGGTTGGTATATCAGTAATGCCCGCTGGATTGACCACAGAAATCCGACTTCTTATTTGGCTTATTATCCATTTGAATTTTATTATAAGCTGATTCTTAATGCGAATTTCTTCCTCGAATCAATTGATAATGCATCAGGAGAGGATGAAAACCGCAGGACCGGAGTGAAGGCTGAAGCTCTTTGTTTCCGTGCCTGGTCACATTTCCAGTTAGTGCAGCTTTATGGGAAACGTTATGAAGCAGGAAAGGCAAACGACCAGCTTGGTGTTCCTTATAAGAAACAGTCCGAAATGCAAGATTCTCCACGTAACACAGTTGAAGAGGTTTATAAGTTTGCAAACGAGGATTTGGATGCAGCTATCGAACTTATGAAGAATTACAAAGCTGAAGATTTGAACCATTTCTCTTTGGAAGTAGCGTACGGCTTGAAAGCCAGAGTTGCCTTGGCTCAGCAGAATTGGGCTGATGCTGCAAAATATTCAGGCTTGGCGATAGAAACGGCTTTGGCGAATGGTCGTCGTCTGATGAGTGGCGATGAGCTTATGAATGGATTTGCCGAAGCTATAAAGAATCCTGAATGGATGTGGGCTTCATTGGTACAGTCTGATCAGACTATATATTTCTATTCATTTATGGCATTCATGTCTTGGAATTTTAATTCAACAAATATCCGACAGAATCCTAAATGTATTATTGACCGTTTGTATAATATGATTCCTGAAACAGACGTGCGCCGCCAGTGGTGGGATCCTACAGGTGAAGCAGCTATGCCTGGCTCTAACTTTACGGCTGCAAAATACCAAAACAGAAAATTTACATCTGTTTCTTTATCAACTCCGGTTTCGGATGTCGTTTATATGCGCCTTGCCGAAATGTATCTGATGAAGGCTGAAGCTGAGGCTCGTTCGGGAAATGAAGGCGCTGCTAAAAATACTTTGCTGGAATTTGTTCAGACTCGTGACCCTCAGTATAAACTTTCAGCCAATACAGGTGCGGCTCTGATTGAGGAAATCCTTACACAGCGCCGTATTGAACTTTGGGGTGAAGGTTTCCGTTTCACTGACTTGAAACGTTTGAACCTTGCTCTTGACAGAACAAATTCTAATCACGACGAAGCTGTCAGCCAGACTATGTCCGTTCCTGCAGGTGACAAACGATGGGAATTTGTAATTTCCCAGAAAGAAATGGATGCTAATCCTTCTATGGTGCAGAATGAACTGTAGTAATTAAAGGATGTGGATTACTGAGTTACTTGTGTTTTATATGAATTGTGTCTATGTCTGTAGTTTTACAGACTAGGTCGTAACTCAATAATAATAACACAAAGTTCATAGAAATAGATAAAAATTTTTCTGTGAACTTTGTGTTTTTTTGTATAATTCAGATCTGACTCACCCTGAACATACGGAGTTTTTCGTTCCATACCTTTATATCTGCATCCGGCATTTGTGTTTCTTCTCCAAAAAGGAGGTCAAGGATATATCGTGGTTTTCTTCCTCCAACAGTCATGCTCATTATACATGAAGCGCAATATACCACAACATTTTCGCAAGGCATTTCATTTGCTCTTGATACCATCAGGGACCTTATTTTATCATTGTCTGTTTTCCCATAAAAAGTTTGTCCGCAGCATTTGGATTTACTTCCGCTTCTTTGAGCTTCCACGATTTTTATATTCATCCGCTCAAGCAATTTACGGACTGAAGAAAGGTATTCCGGTTCTGTTCTGGCAGAGCATGGGTCCTGTATGCTCATCTCAATACCATTATAATCAGGAAAAATAAAGTCATCGCTTTCTGCCATTTCTTTAAGGAAGAAAATGGAAGTACAATCAGGATAAAGCTTTTCATACCTGGAAGCACAGGTAGCGCAAGGAGTAAATATACGAGTTCCGGAATCCAATTCTGGTTTCCTGAAGCAACATGTGAGAAGAGTATCCATTTTCCCGTATTTGTTTTCTATCACTTCTTTTAATTTATAAGCTAAATCAGGCTTATATGACATTAGGGCACACCCTGGAACATATAAATTGGACATTTTTCTGTTGTTAAGTTTATCAGTTTAACTATAGCTTTTAAGTTTCACAAGTGTCATAATTTATGGAGTTACAGAAGTTAAATTCCAATGTTATTTAACTTACTTAACACATGATATTTGAGCTTGAGAAACTTAAATCAATCACAAAATTACAAATCTCATGATATTTACTGGTTATAAAATCGGGTTGATAATTTATAAAACGAAGGGAAAAGGCTTCAGAGGACAGAAAGGAAGTTATGAGAGGACTTTCCTTTGACCTCTCATAACATAGATTAATTCATACTACTGCTTTTTCGGACCATATCCAACCACAATAATATCCGTATCCGATTCAGATTCTATATTACTTCCATCAAATTTGAATACTACTCCAAAAGGAATTGTACTTTCAACTGCCTTACCATCAATTTGTGCCGGTTCCCATTTAGGCATTTCATTCATAATGCGGATAACTTCTTTATCCAGATATTTGTTTACTGGTTTGGTAATCCGGACATTTTTTATGCTTCCGTCTGTACCGATAGTTACTAGACATTCAACACGACCTTCAACTCCTGCTTCTTGTGCAAGGGCAGGATATTTGATATTCTTGGCAATGAAACGGTAAGCCTCTTTTTCATCGCCGGGAAATTTTGCCTTCACATCAGGCGTTTTTTCTTGTGGGTCTGTCCATAATTCACTAATTTTGGACTCACTGAAAGTTTTTGAAACTTCCAAAACTTTTGGGTGAGCAAAACTCACCACAGATAAGGCTGCCAGTGGAAGTACTAGAATGTACTTTGCACGAGCCCACGGATTTGATTTTTCTTTTAACATCATAGTGATACGTTTTTTAAGTGAACTGTGATTAAAGCTGTTGGCCATTGTGTAGCGACTGGTGCCGACAGCTTTTTTTATTAATAATAGTTGATAAGATTTAGCGTCTATACCTGCAGAGAGCACATCATTATCTGCTTCATATTCATGTACCGACTGTATTTCCTGTTTCAACAACCATGCTGCAGGATTGAACCATTGCAGCAGAAGCAATACATCTACTATCAGTAATTCCAAAGAATGTTTGTGTTGTATATGTGCTTTTTCATGAGCAATAATCTCAACATGGTTTTCTTTATAGTCTTTTTCTGATATTATGATATATTTCATCCAACTGAACGGATATTGTTCTCCTTCAACTATAACCAGACAATAAGAATCGTGGTATATATGTTTCCCTTTTCTGATAAGCCTGAAAAGTTGTGACCATATTATTATCTGTTTTATTGTGATTATCAACAATCCGATAAAATACACCACACATATCAGTGAATATATAATATAAGATTGGTGGTCGGTTTGTATTTTATCTGAATTCTTATCCGGTGCTGCAGAATTCGCCATGCCGCTACTGTCGATTGTTGTATCCATTAGCAGGTTGGAACTCTGTAATTCACCCGTATTTATTACGGGCAACAGAAATGCCAATAGCCAAAAAACTAAAATAACAGTACGGTTAAGCCTGAAAAAAGTTTCATTTGCCATCATCCATTTGTATAATAAATAAAATACAATGAGGCAAAAGCTTGATTTAAAGATATATGCAATGAAGACTCCCATAGTGATGTGTTTTTATTTATTCGTCCTTGCTGTGAGCATCCTCAACTTCACGAATCAGTTTTTTCAGTTCATCAATTGATATTTCTTCTTTTTTTACCAATGTTGAAACAGCACTCAGATATGAATTATTAAAATATTTGCTTATAACTCCTTTCAGTGTTTTTGCGCTGAATTCTTCTTTACTGACATTAGCATAATAACGATAAGTGTTTCCGAAAGCTTCATGTGCCAGAAATCCTTTCTCCTCCAACCCCCTTACTATCGTTGATAGAGTATTGAAATGAGGTTTGGGCTCATCATAGAATTTTTGTATCTCTTTTACAAACAATGGACCTTTTCCCCAGAAAAATTCCATTATTTCTTCTTCTTTGGCTGTTAATCTTTTCATAACTTCTTTCGTTTTTTGCAAATAACGAGAAAATATAGTTTGTAAACTAATATTTATAGTTAATATAACTAAAAGCTATAAAACTGACTGAGAAACAAAACTTTTCAAATTTTATATTGTTTCGTAAATATATTTTCCTTGTGGAAATGCAAAATTGCAACCAGCCGTATATTTATGAACGTGGTCTTTATTATATTTGTAGGGTAATAGCCGGACAGGACCGGATAGGCGACTAGAATTCCCACTATTCAATAAAACAGAAAAGGAATGTGAAACGCCATTGGATTATTGGCTATATAATTTGAAGCACATGGAAAAATTGGAATCTTTAGAGTTCAAGGGACAGAAGGCACTTTTCCAGCGTCTGGAAGAGCTAGCCCGTATTGTCAATATGAACAAGAAAGAGCGGGACGAATATGAGGCATGCCTAAAAGTGTATCGTGACAATTATAATACCTGGAACTATATGAAGGAACAGGCTTTGAAGGAAGGTAAAGAAGAAGGATTGGCTGAAGGTCTGGCTGAAGGAATTGAAAAAGGTCAGAAAAAAGAAAAAATCAACAATGCCAGGAGAATGCTTGAAAAAGGATACCCAATTGAGGATATTGCAGAAATTACTGAATTGACTGAAGAGGAAATAAAAAATATTTTGAAATAAGTCAGCCAAAATATGTCCGTATCAAGTTTTGTTTTGGTACGGACATAAAATTTCTAGGGTCGAACCCACGTTTACGTCCTTCCGTATATATTTTGAAATACGGCCGTATATATTTTTAACTGCATCCGTATATATTTAGGAATACTATCTATTGATTATATTCTTGATATAATTATTAATTAATAATTATATCATTTTACATTATACATGTATTTTGTTTAATTTAACACTTTAATATGCAAATAGATGTTATTAGGTGCTATATTAGAAAATCAAAAATCAGAATGAAATAAGATGAATTTTATATATAGAATATCTTCAATAAGCTTGTTATTATTGTTGTTAACAAATTGTGTATCCAAGAATAAATTAGATTTTGATTTTGAAGAAGGATTTCCCAAGAATTGGACTATATGTGGAAATCAAACTGATTTTACTGTAGCATTAGATTCTAATACTGTTAAATCCGGCAAATATTCTATTGTAATGGAATTTACTGGTGATATAGTTGATTATCGAGGATTTATATATAAGTTGCCAGTTAATCATGGTGAAAGAATAACTCTTTCTGGATATATAAAAACAGAAGACGTAATTGAAGGTTTTGCAGGTCTTTGGTTAATGACTGATTCTGATCCTTTATGGAAACCATTTGAAATTTCCTTTATGGAACAATATGGTGTGGTTGGAACAAATGATTGGAAAAAACACGAGATAAGTTTAGATATTCCTAAAAGCAATAACGGATTTGTTGAAATAGGTGCATTGTTAAGCGGTAAAGGCAAAATGTGGTTGGACAATCTTAGCATTTTAATTGATGGTAAGGAGATTGATAAAACAGTTTTATCAAAAAGTGATATACAAAAGACTAAAATAGCTTCAAGTGAAACAAATATTCATTCAAATATTATTATCGAAAATCTATCCAATGACAATATATATAACTTAGAACTTGCAGGAAGAGTATGGGGATTTTTGAAATATCATCACCCATTGATTGCTAAAGGAAATTATGATTGGGATCGTGAATTATTTAAATTATTGTCGATAATATTAGAATCTAACAGTCAAGAACAAAGAGATTTAAATATAATAAACTGGATAAAAGAATATGGAGAAATAAATCAAAAGTCTCAAATAAAAGATAGCTCTACTAACATATTTATAAAAGCAGATTTGTCTTGGATTAAAAATTTAAATGTTAATGATCAATTAAAAGAACTTCTAATAAATATATATAATAATAGAAATCAAGGATATAATCATTATATAGAAATGAGTCCATATATAAATAATCCGATATTTAAAAATGAAGAATCTTATATGGGAAAAGATCATCTTCCTGATGTAGGTTATAGATTACTGGCATTATTTAGATATTGGAATATTATTAATTATTTTTACCCTTATAAATACTTAACAGATAAAAAATGGGATAATATATTACACGAATATATATCACCTTTTGTAACTGCTGATACACGATTAAGATATGAACAAGTAACTGCTCGTCTTTTATGTGAGATTTGTGATTCGCATGCAATACTTCAAGAAGGGTGGGAACAAATGGAAGCTCTTAAAGGTATAAACCAAATTCCTGTTTATGTAAAGTTTATAGAGGAGCAACTGGTGGTTATTTATACAAATTGTTCAGAACTAAAAGTTGGAGATATTATTACTAATATTGAAGGAAAGGATATTGATAATATTATAGATAGTTTAAAACATTATTATCCTGCATCGAATATTTTACAGAAGAAAAATAATATCGCTAATGATATTTTACGTACGCATAATAATACACTTTTGCTGAAATATGTATCAAATGGAATAATTCAACAAAAGAATATAAGCACTGAAAACAGAAATTATTGGCTTAAAAATTTACAGAGTGCAAATAAAAACACTGTTAATTATAAGATAATAGATGATAATATTGGTTATATTAATCTGAGTGCAATTAATAAATATGATATTCCTATTATTAAACGTAAATTTGCCAATACAGATGGTATTATTATAGATCTTCGGATATTTCCACCTGATATATTTCATTTGTTAGCACCTTTCTTTGTTAGTGAAACAAAAGAATTTGCTAGGCAAACTTGGGCAAATCCAAATAATCCTGGAGAATTTATTTTATCACCAATTTATAAAATACCAAAAGCCAATGAACAATATAGAGGAGACCTTGTTGTCATAATAAATGAAGATACTGGTTGCAATGCTGAGTATTCAGCTATGGCATTTAGAGCAGGTGATAAAGTTAGTATTATTGGTAGTAATACTGCAGGATATGATGGAAATATTTCTAAAATAATTCTTCCTGGAGGATTGATAACTTATTTTTCTGGTAATGGCGTTTATTATCCTGACGGAGGTGAAACTCAACGTGTTGGAATTATACCGGATATAAAAGTTGAACCATCTATTAATGGTATAAAAGAGAATCGTGATGAGCTTTTGGAACGAGCTGTTTATATCATAAAAAATAATTTAAATGATATTGATAAATAACATATTAACATATTAATATATTAAGCTATGCGACAATTATTATTCTTAATTCTTTCATGTTGCTTCTTTGCCTGTACAAATGATGAACAGGACATGAAATATGGTGAAGAACAGGTTTTAAATGATACTGAATGGGTAAGCATTTCAGAGTATTATAGTAGTGATAAATCTTTGTCTCCAATAGAGTATCCTAAAAATCAGACGATTTCTTTTACTGGAGATAGTTTTACTATTACAACTAAAACTACAGTTTATGATAAGGATTTGCAGACAACCCGGGATTCTGTTATTCTTACAAACGGAAAATATTTATACAAGCATCCAACATTATATTTAAATACAGATAGTGTTTCTGTTGAGGCATGGATTTCTCCTTTGAATCATATTTGTTTCTATGATAATGATGTTTTCCGGGAATTCGAGAAAAATGATTGAAATTTGAAAGTCTTTGAATTTCTGGCTATTATATATTATATAAAATAAGTGCCGACGTTTCTGTAGAAACACTGCAGTGTTCAAGAAAAAACGTCGGCACTTTTCTGA
Organism: Parabacteroides sp.; assembly: GCA_034091205.1. Taxonomy (GTDB): domain Bacteria; phylum Bacteroidota; class Bacteroidia; order Bacteroidales; family Tannerellaceae; genus Parabacteroides. Next base: position 20,040 of record JAXDRC010000070.1, read on the forward strand.
AAAAACATCGGCATCTTTTTTTCAGAACTTAATTGCCGGTGGATTCAATTTCGTAACCTTCCGTATTAGAAACAAATTCCGGAGCATACAAACATTGGATTGTACAAATTCCACCGGAGTATTCACCTTCACGACTTACATAAACCGGATATTCAATAACAAAAGTTCCGGCAGGAAGGAAATCAATGAAGAAATTTTCTGATGCATCTTTAGGGCTTCGGAAGAATGAAATTCCTTCACGGTATTCCTGTTTTGAAACTTGTGAAACTGGTTCGAAGCATCCGGCACGTAAATCTTTTATACATACAAAGTCCATATCCATTCCGCTGCGGACAGTCAGGCGGACTATAGCTTTGTCGCCGACTTTCAAAGGATTATCCTTTGTAACTTCTTTCAGTTGGATTTCCTTTCCGTTATTTACTTCAACGAAAACTTTCTTTTCGATGTTGAGGTCTGTTTTGTTCTTTCTTACCTTATCGAGAGGTACGAAATATTGCTGATATACAGCGCCCCATGCAGGTGCGTTACCTTTCTTTTCCACAACAATGTCTGAAGATACATTACCGGAAACTTCATTTTCCTTTACAATTTTGCTGTATCCAATAATGTTGTCTTCATTTTTCGTTGAATAAGTTTCCCCATTCCACGAAATAACACATTCGTTTCCTTCGCTGAGCCAGTTTGTACCGTCAGTTAGCAATGAATGGATTGCATTCATTGTTGCCGGTTCTGATTCCCACTGCTGAGTGCGTTTCTGGGCAAGCAGCCATTGCTTCATCAAGTCTATTTCAGCATTATCAGATTTGCTTTCACGGAACGCCTGCATAATAAGGCAATGAGTATCGATTACAGAAAATTTGCTGTAAGATGTACTTCTGTTGTTTGCCCAAAACATACCTTTATCATCAGAAACAGTTGCAGTTTTCCGGAACCATTTCAATATATCCTGAGCCGTTTCCTTATCTCCATTTCTCCACAGAAGAACTGCCAATGCAGCGCGGTTATGGATTGAGAGCTTTTTCCAATATTTCTTGGCTTGCTCAGTATAGAAACGTGAGGCATCGCGAGCGTCACCTTCAGGAATATCACGATACATACTTCTTACGAACAAATATTCAATCTGTTCGTCGTATGGAATGTAATCTTTGATGTTATTTCCTGATTCTGTCAGTCTTTCATATTCTTTCCTTATTTCGTTGTCAAGGAAACGGAGAGCTTTGATTTGCATTTCCTTTTCTTCTTGCTTATATTCTACAGCATTCATTTCAACAAGCTGTCCCATTCCTTTGAGAATTTGCAAGGTGATGAATCTGTTTCCTCTCATTCCTTCGAACCAGCTCCATCCGCCGTCCGGATTTTGCTTGGAAATAAGTTTTTCTAAAGCTGTCTGTCGCATTTGTGATGCTCGGTTTGCCTGCAACAGTAAATCCAGACGCTGCATTCTTTCCGTTTCGTTTTCTGCATCTCTGACCCAAGGAGTTTCTTCAAGAAGAATATTCTTGACATCTTTGTTTTTCTCTAAATTTGAGATAAGGTCTGAATTTCCTTTAGCCTTCCATATTTCTATCGCTTTACTGATTTCCGGATTGCTGTTGGCAATATGATTTGCAAGAATATTACTGTAATATACAGCGAACCAAGAAAGGCTGCTTTCGTTACGTGCTTCACTTAAAGACGGTAACGACTGAATGGCGTACCATACAGGATTTGCAGATATTTCAACAATGCTGCGAATAACTTTGCCATCCTGTTCTTCTTTTGGTGAAATCACTTTTTTACCTTCTTTATTTATAAAGAAAGGATTGCTTACAGTCAGCATGATTTTGTCTGACAGAACCGGGACAAGTGTTTGCTCACCGTCACTGAATTTATCTCCTTCCGCAATAATTCGGCAGCCGATTACACCATCTTTTACTTCCGGAACCTGGAACGACCAGCTGACAGTTGTAATTTCTCCTGCAGCAAGTTCGAATACTTTCTGTGACTTTGTTAGGCAAACTACCGGCTCTCCGTTTTCCGGATTGAATAATTCAAGGCGGGCACGTCCTTTTGCTTCTTCTCCACTTTGGTTTATAATCTGTGATGAAATATGTACAATGTCGCCCACACGGAAGAATCTCGGCAGTGAAGGCTGGACCATAAGCGGCTTGGATGTTACTATTTCTTTTTGGATATAACCATATTTCAGGCTGTCTGTCCAGGCAAGCATTTGCAGTTTCCATGTCGTGTTGCTTTCCGGCATAGTAAAGTCGAACGAAAAATCTCCATTTTCATCGCTTACCAACACTGGATAGAAGAATGCATTTTCTTGGAAATTCTTTCTTATTGACATTTGGCTTCCTGTATTTCCAGTCACGGCGGATTGCTCTACGGAATAGAAGGCTTTTTCATCACTTGTCACCACACTTTCTTCCAAAACTGCGGCATCTTCTCTAACTTCGATTGCATCGTTTGCCATCGGTGCAGCAGCTACAGATTTGCTCAATCCCATACCGCGTAAAGTGAAGTTTCGTCCGTATCTGATATTATTAAGAGCATTATACCAGTTTTCATACATTATATCAAACGAATACTCTTTCACTTCTTTTCCTTTGATTGTTTCGCTGTCATATTCACTATAACTGTCAAAAGCCCAACCACTGTTGAAGGTGTTATATTTAAGGAACGTAAGTGTATTAGGATTAAAATTCCAGTTGAACTTTACAATATCATCAAGTGACATGTCATACATTCCGGCAAGAATTTCAGCTTTAACAGGAAGAGAATCTTTGTCTGTCAGTCTGAAACTCCAATGTTCATTACTTCCCGGCAACAATTTGTCACGGAATGTATTTATGTGGAAATTAATCTTTCTGTCTTCTTGCTTACGTTTTACCTGTAAATAATCCTGAAATAGCTTTCCATTCTTTATAAACATAAAGGCTGCAGTAAATCCTTTTCCATGTTTTTCTTCAAAAGGCATGTTGAATTTCTTATTCTCATTGCTTAGGACAAATCTGTCAGAATAGAAACGCTTGCCTTCGGAATCGAACAGTTCATACAGGACGTAGGCAGATGTATCAGATGTGCCGAAAGTAAATTCTACATTTTCGCCCGGCAAATATTCCTTATTATCTTTTATCAGCCAAGTGTGTCTGAACACCGGCGGACGTTTGTCCGTCTTTCCATATATTATAATCTCTCTCTCTTCAGAACAAATTTGTCCTTTTGAATCCGTTGTTTCTGCCTTTAGTAAATATTTTCCGGAAGGAACGGAAGATATAAATTTCCCGTCAACAGCTTTTCCTGAAATGAAATTGCATTTTGCCACTTCTTTTCCTTCCTTGCCATTGTTGTCAACCTCATAAAGTTTGAGCATACCTTCTTTATCTACAATCTTGCTGTTTACAGTGTGAGTGTAGATTATAATATCAGAATTATCTTTATCTAATGTGCTTGCTGCACTGATACCAATATTCAAACCTTTGTTACCGACGCAGAAAGAAACCTCACAATCCTGAGTCTCACCCTTGCTGTCTGTTATTTGCGCATAGGCAATATATCTGTATTGTATGTCATTATTACCATTGAAGTCATTATCTTTTTTCGGAGTGAAATGTATTGAGAACTTACCTTCGCTATTGATTACAGCATTTCCTTCAGCCACTTGACGGCTGCTGCTGTCATAGTATGAATATCTTGCAAATATCCATATAGGATGTCTTTCAATTTTCCATTTAACATTTCCATCTTGCAGATTCACTCCTGAATATGTCCTGACAACGCAATTCAGAGACATTTCATCTCCGAAGAACACTTCTCCTTCAATCGGTTCGAACTCGGCAAGAAATGAAGGGCGCTTATATTCTTCAACCATAATATTGTTGAAATATCTCTCATCCACAGACAAAGTGAAATTCCCGTTCTTTGTAGTTTCCGGGATTTCAAATGAACCGTTGAATGAGCCGAAACTGTTTGTCCGGAATGATTTACGTGCAATTTCTTTATGGTTTCCGTCACGGAAAATCACAGAAATATTCTTATTCTCCAGAACATAAGGCTTTTCATAATCCCTTACATAACAAACGCCTTTGAAGGAAACAGTCTGTCCCGGACGGTAAATCTTTCGGTCCGTGAACAGTTCAACTTCCATATTATCTCCTTTTGTCGGATTGTTGACATAATAATATGGTAATACATTGTTCAGAGAGCAAGTGTCGTTGCCATAAACAGCTCTTGCAACTTCACGCTCTTTTCTGAATTTTGCGGGAAGAACAGCTTTTCCGTTTTTATCCGTCTTATAACTTTCCAATTTTTTGGAAATCCATTTCCTGCTTACATTATAAGTAATGACAGTTGCACCTTCAATCGGTTTACCGCTCATGAAGTCTGTAACTATAGCTTCAGTTGCCCCGTCTTCCAGCTGACGTGTAACCATAGCAAGGCGGCTGACACTGAACGTACCGTTAGTCTTCAGCTTTCCTTTGCTGTCGCTTATTTCATAAATATATAATCCGGGCTTATCCATTTGGATATGTAATGTCGTATCCATTTGGCTGAACTTATCCGGATGATTCAATGCAAAACTCTTTTCTGCAACTTTCTTGCCTTTGTGTTTATCTTCATCTCTGGTGGCATTTACCGGCAGATTTGTGTTCTGATAAATACAAACCTTTACATTATCAAGATTTTTGTATTCTAATTTCAGCTCCAAATCTTTACCCGGATATACATTTCTATTACCGGAACAACTTATAAAAGACTGTTCCATTTCCGCAAGTCTGTTCTCGAAGATTGCTACTCTTGGATTATCCTTATATATATTTATGTATTCCTTACATTTGCTGTAAATGGCAGAAGTTCTTGAATTGCGGTCACTAATTTTTGCGTAAACAGACTGTTCATATAAATTAAACTGCTTAATGGCAATCTCAATTGCAAGATGACTGTTTCCTGCAGAGTTGGCAAGACTATCCAGTGCAGTTTTGTATTCGGTATCGTTGAGATAAGGCTTATTTCTTCTGCGGAAATCCAAATATTCCAGTTCCACATTAATCAAAGCATCTTTATTGCCATCTTTCAGATGAAAAGATTTTAGCATTTCAAACCATTCGTTATCAGCCTTGATATCTATGGCTCGGAAAGCAAGAAAGTCGAATAATGTCGGGCGTAGAGTTTCTGAATCTTTGCCTTTCTTGATAACATCTCCCAGTGATACTGTTTTGGTGTTTTGCAATATCTCGGCTGGAGAGAGGGAAGCCTTTAGTTCTTCCCGAATTTTCTTATCGAAAATATTCGCACTCCATTCTCTTATATCTTCCGGGACAAAATCCTGTAGGGAAGTGCGTTGGTCGATGGTCCATCTGTTGGCATTATAATATATGGAATACATTTCCGCTAAAAGTGAATGCAGAAATGCAGTCGATGCGGATTCTTCCATATCTTTTATATACTGCTCTGTTTCTACGATAATTTCCGGAAACTTGTCAGTATCTTTTTCCAGATTTTCATCTATTCTCTTAACAAGTTCTTTTATCAGTTTCTCCGTATCCTTGTTTTGGATAATCTCACTAATTTCATTCTTTTCGTAATTCTTATAATTACCATAAATGAATGTGCTGCTTCCGGCAATTCCTATTGCCAAAAGTGAAGATATAAAAAATGCTCTTGAAATCATAGGCAATGTTTTTAGTAGTTGACGAGTGAACAAGTTTACAAGGTTGATAGTAATGACTGAAAACTATTGGCTTTTAACTCCTTCTAACTTCCAATAACTACTTCTTAACTCCTTAACTCCTTGACTCCTCCACTTCTTTCTTTACTATTAGATTGATTTCAAGAGCAAAAAGTTGTAAGATTAGGGTTAATAAAGCATAAATACAGCTTTTTATCCCTTTCTTACATATGTAATAAAGCTATATGCATACTGATGCTTTTCGTCGGCAGGGAAATCCTGGCGTTCTGTTTCTTCCCATTGGCTCCAGTCAACAACAGGGAAGAATGCGTCAGCATCAGGGAATTCTGCATGTATTTTTGTTATATACATTTTATCGGCCTTACTCAAAGCCTGACGGTAAACCAATGCACCACCAATAATGAATATTTCTTTTTCGTTTTCACAAAGTTCAAGTGCATCGCTCATTGAATCGCAAGGGAAACAATTTACGAAATCTGCTTCCGGCATTGTTGTAAGCACAACATTCTTTCGGTTTGGTAGTGCACCGTTTGGAAGAGATTCGAATGTTTTGCGTCCCATTACTACTGCATGACCTGTTGTAAGTTCTTTAAATCTTTTCATGTCATTAGGCAAATGACATAATAACTGCTGATTTTTGCCGATAGCACCATTTTCTGCTACTGCGGCTATTATTGTAATCTGCGGCATTTGAATAGTTTTTGAGTTTTTTAGTTTTTTAGTTTTTAAGTTTTTGAGTTGACAAGGTAACAAGTTGACGAGTTGACAAGGTTGATTATAGAACTAAGAACAATTGGCTTCTAACTCCTTCTACCTCCCAATAACTCCTTCTTAACTCCTTAACTACTTGACTCCTTTACTCCTTCCTCTCTCACACCGCAACCACCCCTTTGATATGCGGATGCGGATCATATCCTGTAAGCGTAAAGTCCTCATATTTGAAATCAAATATACTTTTAACTTCCGGATTAATTTCCATCTTAGGCAACTGGCGAGGTTCGCGAGTCAACTGAAGTTTTACCTGTTCGATATGATTGCTGTAAATATGTGCGTCACCCAGAGTATGGATAAAATCTCCAGCTTTCAATCCGGTTACTTGCGCCATCATTTGCAGCAGCAAAGCATATGATGCGATATTGAACGGAACACCAAGGAATATATCAGCACTTCGCTGATACATCTGAAGACTAAGTCTTCCGTTTGCAACGTAAAACTGGAAGAATGCATGACACGGAGGAAGATTCATATTGTCCAGGTCGCCAACATTCCAAGCACTTACTATTATACGTCTTGAATCAGGATTATTCTTTATAGTTTCCACAGCCTCGCTTATCTGGTCGATGGAACCACCTTTGTAATCCGGCCACGAACGCCACTGGTAACCGTAGATATGACCAAGATTACCATCAGCATCAGCCCACTCATTCCATATTCTCACACCATTTTCCTGAAGATATTTCACGTTTGTGTCACCTTTCAGAAACCATAACAACTCATGAATAATAGATTTTAAATGAAGTTTTTTGGTCGTGAGAAGAGGAAATCCGTCTTCAAGATTGAAACGCATCTGATGACCGAAAACACTAATCGTGCCTGTTCCTGTACGATCTTCCTTAAAAGTGCCTTCGTTCATCACACGATTAAGCAAATCAATATATTGTTTCATTTTTCTACATTTTCCCACAAAAATAACAAAAAACTCGATATATTTGGGGGATTTTTTTGAAAGAAGAATATAGAAGGAAGGAGTTGAGGAGTTAAGGGATTTAGAAGTCAAGGAGTTAAGGAGTCAAGAAGTTAAGGAGGAGTTATTGGAAGGTAGAAGGAGTTAAATGCCGATACTATTCAGTCACTACAGTTAACCTTGTTCACTTGTCAACTCGTCAACTTGTTAACTCAAAAACTAACAAACTTAAAAACTAAAATATATGAATAAACTATGTATGGCCGTAATGGCAATGACAATGTTGATGTCTTGCGGAGGCAAACAACAACAGCAGCAGGCTCCACAGGAAGAAGCCACTTTATCAGGTTTGTATAAATCAGATTTTGTTACCACAGTTGAAAACAAGCAGACAGAACTATATGTTCTTAAAAATGCAAAAGGTGCTGAGGCTTGTGTTACAAACTGGGGTGGACGTTTGGTTTCTGTTATGGTTCCGGATAAGAATGGAAAAATGACAGATGTTGTGCTTGGTTATGACAGCATTCAGGCTTATTTGGCTAGTTCAGGAAACTTCGGTGCTTTGATTGGCCGTTATGGCAACCGTATTGCTGAAGGTAAATTCAAAATTGACGGAAAAGAATACACTTTGCCTCAGAACGACGGAACTAACTGTCTGCATGGCGGACCTAACGGATACGACCGTCAGATGTGGGATGCAAATCAGGTTTCTCCTCAGTCTGTTGAACTTACTTATTTATCTAAAGATGGTGAAGCTGGTTTCCCAGGCAATCTTAATATAAAGGTAACTTATACTTTGACTGACGACAATGCCATCGATATCAAATATGAAGCAACTACTGATCAGAAAACTGTAGTCAACCTGACTAACCACAGTTATTTCAACTTGTCTGGTGTTCCTGGTTCAACTATCATGGATCATGAATTATATGTAAATGCAGACCAGTATACTCCGGTTGATGACAAACTTATCCCAACTGGAATAGCTAAGGTAGACGGAACTCCTCTTGATTTGCGTAAAGCTCAGGTTATTTCTGCTCATATTGATGATGATTTCGATCAGTTGACTAAAGCTGGTGGTTATGACCATAACTGGGTACTTAATACTAAAGGTGATGAAAAAGCTGTTGCTGCAACTGTATATTCTCCTGTTAGCGGTATTTTGATGGAAGTTTACACAAACGAACCGGGATTGCAGATTTATTGTGGTAACATGATGAAAGAAGAAACAGGTAAGAAAGGTGCAACTTATCCTCGCCGTGGTGCTATTTGTCTGGAATCACAGCATTATCCTGATTCTCCAAATCATCCTGATTTCCCTTCTACTATTCTTGAACCGGGACAGAAATATTACAGCCGTTGTATCTATAAGTTCTTGGTTAAGTAATATCCGGACAAATATTCATTCATAAAATAAAGGCATGTGACAAGAATCTTATTCGTTCTTTCTCACATGCCTTTTTAACTGTTATACTTTTTTATCAGAGTTTTGTTTCTCCTATTTCTGAAAACAGTTCCACCATACAGGCGTTATCAAGCAGCCATTTATATTCCTGAATTTTTTCTCCACTCCAGTCATTGCCGAGGAAACCGTTTTTGTCGCGATTGTTTTTCCATGCGTAAGTAGCATTATCTGCCATTGTTTTTATGTATTCATAATTTCCGTCAATTTTGTATAATGCTGTCAGGCCTCTAAGCAATATTACATTGAACCATGGACTAGCAGTATAAAACCTTGATTTCGTTTTATCGTTTATACTGGTAAATCTTTCATAAGCACCTTTTGCTGTCTTCTGTGCATCTTCTAGATATTGTTTGTCTCTAGATTCCTGATAAAGCATCACTCCGGCAAGAATCATTTGCCCGCTGTTGTAAGTATATTTTGCTTTATTTACTTCTCCGTCAAGAGTGATATTGTCCCAATATACAAAATCTTCACTGTCACGCAGATTGTTTTTTGTCCAATTGTAGACTTTATAAGCTTGGTCAAGATATGTTTTGTCTTTGGTGATATTATATAGTTTCATGCAAAGGACAGTTGCCGGTGCGTTTGAGCAAGTATTCTTGGATGTCTTTTTCTGTTCACACCAATATATTCCGCCACCAAGCTTCTCATCCCAGCCACTGAAAATATAATCGTAGAGTTGTTTGGCTTTCTCCAGATAAGCTTTGTTTTCAGTCAGTTCGTATAAGTCGCAGAAATCTATTGCAATCCAATCGTTGTCGTCATAAAAACGATCACTGTTTCCATTGAATTTCGGATAGCTTTGATAACAGGCTGGAAGTCTGTCGCCATCCCAATAAAGTTCCACTCCCGGTATTATTCTTTCTTCAAGTATTTTCAGATACTTTTTATCTCCGGTTGTTCTGTAAAGAGATATACATCCGGACAAAATCCCTGAGTAGGGCCAAAGGAACGAAACCTCCTGGTTTCTTAACTGTTCTGTTCCTTCTGCAAGATAAGTCACTTTGTTTTCCGGATTTACCGGATAAGTTTCAGACAGCAGTCCATATTTTTCTACATTATATTTATCCAATATATTCTGCAACATCGAGTCTGCAACTGCTATCTCATAATTCACTTGTTCTGCCTGTCTGGCTTCTTCTTTGCATGATATCATTCCTGCAAAAAGGAGTGATATCATAATCATTTTGTATTTCTTCATTTATAGTTAACTTTAAACTGGTTCTAGAACAAATTATAATTAGTTCTCAAAACCTTGAATTCTGTTCTTCTGTTGATTTGGTCTGCTGCTTCTTGCTGCTCCGGTGTAAGTTTCAGAATGAACTCTTCTGTAAGCACATCACCCTCTTTCAGGAAGTCAAATTCCTTAGCCATTTTCTTGTTTATAGTTTTAGGAACACTTTCTCCATAGCCTTTAGCTTCCAGACGGTCTGCTGCAATACCGCCTTCAATCAGATAGTCAACGACAGACTGTGCACGTCGCTGTGCAAGTTTCTCGTTATATTTGTCTGAACCTTTGCGGTCGGTATGTGCTCCAAGTTCAATTGTTACGTTAGGATTGTCGTTGAGCATCTTTATCATCTCATCGAGAGCTTTCTTTGATTCCGGACGTAGAGTTGCCTTGTCGAAATCATAGAATATGTTTTCTATTACGACAGGTTTGCTGATAGGCGAAAGGTAGAAATCCACTATATATGTTTCGCTCTTTTCCTCCGCATCTGTTTTCAGTTCGAAATTCTGATTAAGATATCCGCGTGCGCTTGCCATCATCACATAGCGAATGTCTCGTTCCAACTCAACGGAATAGTTTCCGCTTTTCAAAGTCTGGACTTTTGCATTCATACCGTCACGGCCCACAATTCTCACTGTTGCATTCTCAATTGGAACTTCATCAACATCGAATACAATACCCTCAATTTTAACCGTAATAGTCGGCAATTCAAAAGAATATATGTGGTCGTAACCGCGGGCATCGTTTCTGTTTGACGAGAAAAATCCTTTTTCTTTCTTTCCTTCAAAAGTTATTCCAAAGTCATCGGAAAAAGAATTTATAGGCCATCCCATATTTTCCACTTTCCAATGATTTGTGCTGTCTAGTGTAGCTTTGAATAAATCCAGACCGCCCATTCCCGGATGTCCGTTTGATGCAAAATATAGTGTTACGGAATCACGCACATAAGGAAACATTTCATCTCCTGGAGTATTTATTTCCTCGCCTAAGTTTTCCATGGGTCCGAAGTCATTACCTTTCACCCTTGCTCTGTATAAATCTTTTCCTCCTTGTCCGCCCACTACGTCAGAAGTGAAATATATATATTTACCATCAGGAGACATTGCCGGATGAGCAAGCGGAGTCACTGAGTCTTTCACCAAAGCGACTCTGTTCCCTTTTCCCCATTTGGCACTGCTTCGGGACGATTGGTATATTTCTGCAGTTCTGTCTCCATCCGGAGCCTGTGAGCAATAAGTATAATACATTGTATTTCCGTCAGGAGAGAAAGATGGTGTTCCTTCGTCAAATTCTGTGTTTACTTCGTCTTCAAGTTCTTCAGGAACAAGCCAGTTCCCTTGTTCATCTTTTTTTACCAGATAGAAATTGTTATTGTTCTGTCCGGTTATTGCACTGATTTTAGCTTCTTTATCTTTGCTTCTTGATGAGGCGAAATACAACTGGTCATAGTCTGTACCGGCAAGCATCGGGCTGAACTCTCCACGTCTGGAATTGAATTTATCCATTCGCTTCACTTCATAACGTGTTGGATTCTTTTTCCATTCCAGAGCTTTTTGTGCTCCTTCAACTCCGTTCATAGCTAGTTCGCTTCCCGGATCGTGCATCAGGTATAAATCATAATTTTTTATGGCTTCGGCATATTTCCCGCTTTTATGCTGCATTTGTCCTATCCTTAAATATACAATGCTGTCCGGATAGTCATATCTTAATGCGTTCATATATCCGCTAAGTGCTTTAGGTGTACTGTTTATCAGTCTGTTGCATTCCGCCATTCTGAATGCTATATAACCACGCAAATCTCTTTTCTTAGGAGATGTCTTGGTGTAAACTCTTCTGTAAATTGCTGCTGCTTCATAATATTCTCCAATTCTGTGTTTTTCTTCAGCATCACTTAGTTTTGCTGATTTACACGAGAATAATAATGAGGCGATTGTAAATATGTATAATGTATGGATGATTATATGTTTCATACGAAACCTCTGTAAATAATAGTTATATAACGGTAAAGATATTCATTTTATTATAATGAATTGTGAATACTGTTTGACAAACCTTATCACAAACTTTTACCAACATGTATTCATGCCAATTCGTAAACAGAAAGTTTAGTATTCTTAACTTGAGTTATATGACATCAGTCAAACATTTACTATCAAAGATGTAAGGATTTTATTATAATGATTATTGCCTTTTATTGTTATTATTTCTTACATCAATGCTAATCAAAATATCGATTCACCTAGGTGGTTCAATCAACTCACCTAGGTGAGCCAATCAATCCACCAAGGTGAGCCGATTAACTCACCTAGGTGAGCTGATATTATTATTTCGTAGAAGTAATCAAATAATTGTAATAAAAATGATGTGCCTTTGTGATGAATATATAATAAGAAAAGTAAAAATAATTTATTGTTTATTTAGTTCTTACGAAATATTAGTATATTTGTGACTGAATGGTAGATTGTGGTGCGGTTTTGAGTATTATTTTTATTAAAAATAAAAGTGAGATTTATGAAAAGACTAGTTATTGAATTTTTAGAGAGCCGATTTGTGGCTTTTGCTTTTAGGACAGTTTTTTATTTATTGTCCTTGTTTTCGTTTGTAAATACTGCTTATGGGCAGAAAGTTCCTGTGATGAAAAAGGTAGAGTCAGGTAATAAAATTCATATTGATTTTTATTCTGCCTATAACAATAAGGCTCCGGTATTGTATAGTAGCCAATTTGTAGATGACATCGAATTTATTCCGTTGGAAACGACAGATGAATGTTTGATAGGTGAATCTATACGTAATATTGTTATAACAAAAAGTAATATAGTGATTTTCGATTATGAAGGTTGTTGTCGTTTTGATCGTAAAGGAAAATTTCTAAATAAGATAGGGAAAAAGGGAAACGGTCCTGGAGAATATACTAAACCTATGTCTATAGTAGTAGATACATTGAATAGTTGGGGGTATTTCTCTGATAATTGGTCTGGTCGTTTTATGAAATATGATTTTGAAGGGAATTCTTTGGAAGAATTAAAAATAGATGGTATGGGTAGTTTTAATACTCTTTATAAGCCTTTTGAATTCGTAATCGAGTCAAGTTTTTATCAATATGCTCCAAAAGGTGAACGTTTCAGTTTTATGTATTATTCAGAAAAGAATAAAAAAGTTATTTCTAAGATGAGTTGTGATTATGAAAAAGATATACCAAAACTGGCTCTTTGTTTCCCTATATCATATATGTATTCAAATAATTTATATTTAAAAGATTTTTGGTGTGATACAGTTTATAAGATGAAGGATCCTTTTAATTTGAAATCTTATGCTGTTATAGATAAAGGGCATTTTGAGGATCGTAAATATGATCATACAGCTTTAATAACGGGTAAAGAGGAAGCACGAGATAGAATGGTGCTTGATATCAGTCGCATGTCAGAGACAAATCGTTATATTATGATATGCTCAAACAAAGGAAATTTAATTTATGATAAAAAGAAGAATAATACATTTATGGGAGATTTTAAGGAAAATAAGTGGGCGGTTGAAAATGATTTGTATGGTTCGCCTGGAATAGTTGGAAGCTCTTTTTTATCATGTGTGAATGGTAATGAGCTTTACTCTTATGCTCATTCATTTGAGTTTATTAAATCTTTGAAGAATAAGCATTTATTCTAAATATATATTGTATAAAGATATGGTAGATAATCTTACAGAAGAAGACAATCCGGTTATTATGATTTTTAAAATTAAAGAGTAAATCTATATAAATTACCGTGTTTATTTGTTTTTAAACTTTGTCAACATTAATGTTGGGCAATTGCGAAATATAAATATTCAATATTAATGTGTAATAATAAAAGCTCATATTATGAAGGTACGTTTGACCAGCTTAATTGAAACTGCTTTAGTGTTTCTTTTTGCATAGGTAAGAAGAAAGTATGTATAAAATTAATTTTTAATAGTTACGTTAGAGTCTAATTTCTATAAATGCTTATGAAAATAGTTATATATATTATTGTTGTTCTTTTTTTATCAGCTTGTAATAAGGATAAGAACCAAAGAGAAGTGATAGTCGTTGATTTTGAAAAAGCTATAAATTCTGATAAAGAAGTGTTTTTATCAGAATTAACAGATACGCTTATATATTTGGAATTAAAGACTCCGAAAGATATTGTAATAAGTCGAATTGGAGATGTTATTCGTGCTAATGATTATTGGATTGTTCGCTCACTTGCTGGTATATGTTTGTTTACCAATGATGGAGTTTTTGTTAGACAAATAGGGAGAAAGGGACAAGGTCCGGGCGAATATCTTCAAATTCGAGGAATGGATTTTGATTCTACTAATAATGAAATACTATTGGTGGACAGTCAAAAAATTTTATTTTATGACTTAAATGGCAATTTTCTTCGTCATATAAAGATAACAAATGATTATTTTTATAATATAGGTATCACAGATTCTGTCTTATGGACTGCAAGTTTAGGATTACCTCACGAACAATATCAAATGTATGCATTTAATAAATACAATGATACATTATCTTTTGTTCCAAATCCATATTATAAGATGGAAGTCAAAAATCAAGACGGGGTATATTTTTCGCATTCTCGGTTTGAAAAGGAATTTTATCGTTATAATGGTAATCTTTATCTTAAAAATCGTCCTAACAATGATACGGTATTTTGTTTATCCGGTACTATACGTTCGCCTCATATTATTTTTGATATGGGGAAATACAAACTACCTTTACATTATGAAGCTTGGTTTTCAAATATAGACTATGAGAAATATGCTAGCTCTTATTGGGGTATTCCTTCTGTGATTGAAGATGATTCTAATATTTTTTTATTGGCTTTGCGTAGGAATACAATTAGTAAGAATCCTTATGAGTCAAATGATGATGATTGGCGATATTTGATTTATGATAAAGGAACAGGATGTTGTTTTTCGTCAAAAGATAAACTGAAAGATGATATTTTAGGTTGTCAATCTGTTTGGCCTCGTTTCCATACTGGAGATTATTATATAGATACCATTGAATGGTATGATTTGCAACAGAATGTGAAAGCGGATAAATATCCTAGTTTATCAATTAGTTTAGAAAAACAATTTGATAGTTTTACAAATGGTACAAATGAATTGTTGATTGTTTTTAAGAGAAAATAATAAGTAAGAGCTCAATATAATTTAAAATTTTGAGTTTTTCCAGTTGTATAACTTATGGAGTTACAGGAGGAGTTAAAAGGAATAATAGAATTTAAATGTTAATACTATGATACTATTTGTATCTTAATTATATTGGCTTTTAACTTCCAGGTGCTGCGAAGCAGAGCCATAACTTCCTGTAACTCCTTATAACTCCTAAAAAATTAGGTGGACTTGAATTATATAAGTTATACAAATGATAAATTCTCCATATTATCCTCCGAATTCTATGTTCAACTCCAATTTTATATTGTTAATAAAATAAAATTATCAAGAAGCTTCTTTTAGATCAGAAGAGTAATTCTCATCATAAACTTGCTCCTTCATAACGACAGCAAAGACGATATGGAGGAGCTTGTTTCTAACATTATTGATAACGACCCTTTCTTTTTTACCCTCCTTCTTTTTACGTTGGTAATACTCTTTTAAATTCTTGTCGTATATAATAGCACATCTTGCAGCTTGTGTCAGCAAGGCTTTCATCTGCTTGTCAGCAATATGGCTAATATGCTTTCCCTTGTCAAAAGAAGAACCCGATGATTTTTCAAAAGGAACAACACCACAATAACAGGCTAATTCCCTTGCTGTCTGAAAACGGGTAAAGTTATCAGTAATCACCAGCAATGCAACGATATTGACCAATGCTATTCCCTTGACAGACAAAGCAAGTTGGTAATTTCGACAAACAGTCTCATTGTCTTTTATCATCTCCAACATCTTTTTTTCAACGGCTTTTATGCTCTTTTGCAGCTCCTCAATCTGTTTTTTACAGTCCTCGTAAATGAACGATATCGTACCTTCATTTGCCCCGCTTCTGCGTAATTCAGAAACTGAAACAAGCAATGAGGTCTTTTCTTTGACGAGCTTCTGCCTGTATGTTAACAGCAGTCCAAGACTTTCTATTGTGCGTCCTTTTATTCTATAAGCACGAGCCCTGTCCCGGAAACGATACGCATACATGGCGATTTCATAAGAATCAACCTTGTCGTTCTTCTCACGCTTTATTCCTGTGGAGCATTTTATCTGGTAAGGGTTCTCCAGCCACATAAACAGCTCCCTGGAAATTAAAAATCTTGTCAGTTCAATACTATAAACGCCTGTGTTTTCTCCACAGAACAGCCATTCACCTTCAGGAATTTCTGTCAAAGAAGAGATCCAATTCAGCATTGAAATATAACCGTCAGTATCATTCGAGAAGACATCGTGATGTACTGTTTTAAGATTATCTGCTTGAAACACAGAAACGTCAAATTTTCTTTTCGAAAAATCGATTCCAATAAATAAATTCTTCATATTTTTGAACTGTTTTCTTACTGGAATTGACCGATGACTGATGTGTACTCATACCCTTAATAGGTTCAAGCCTAACATTCTATTTGGTATCCCTCAGTCAGACCGGGAAAGGTCTATTTCGGAGAGTAGCTTTTATTTGAGCTATGTCTCTGTTTAGTTTACCTTTGCCGGTCGGTTAATTCCTTTTACATTCATACAACAAATGTAAATAATTAACCTCAGATTTTATTACTGCAAACTAAGGGAGCCTCCGTGTCTCCGTGTTTAATTTTTATATCTCTGATAATCAGCTTATGTCAAAAATAATTCAAAAATTCTTCCCAAAATATTTTGCAGATTCAAAAATCTGTTCTACTTTTGCACCCGCAATCGAGAGAGATGCGGTAGTTAACATGATGAAGAGGTGAAGGAAAGTAATTCTGTCAGAGATAGGTGAGGTTGGTAAATCCAAGCGAAATTCCGAAAGCTGAAGAAAAAAAATAAAAAAAACTTCCGAAAAAATTGGAAGATTAAAATAAAAGTTCTTACCTTTGCAACCGCAATCAAAAATAACGATAGCGGCTAAGTTCTTTGAAAATATTACATATATCAACAAGTAGTACAAGTATTTTGAGAATAAATACCGTCAATACTTGATAAATCGAAAGAAACGGAATCTTGAGCATAAGACATAAACAATTTATAACAACGAAGAGTTTGATCCTGGCTCAGGATGAACGCTAGCGACAGGCTTAACACATGCAAGTCGAGGGGCAGCGGGATAGTTGGCTTGCCAACTATTGCCGGCGACCGGCGCACGGGTGAGTAACGCGTATGCAACTTACCTATCAGAGGGGGATAGCTCATCGAAAGATGAATTAATACCGCATAAAACAGGGGTCCCGCATGGGAATATTTGTTAAAGATTCATCGCTGATAGATAGGCATGCGTTCCATTAGGCAGTTGGCGGGGTAACGGCCCACCAAACCGACGATGGATAGGGGTTCTGAGAGGAAGGTCCCCCAC
>JAXDRC010000071.1:0-53823 GCA_034091205.1 Parabacteroides sp.
TTACAGGAGTTACAAGGAGTTACAGGAAGTTAATGCTTCGCAGGAAGTTAAAAGCCGATAGATTTCAGATACTAATAGTATTTGCCTTTAACTTCTATTACTCCTTTTAACTCCTCTAACTCCATAAGTTATACAGCTAAAAATAAAATTAATATTGATCAGTTACTTATGATTTTATTCAATAATATTCTTATACTGCATAAAATAGTATGTATTTTGTGCAGTATGGGATGTTTTTTGAATAATAACAGCATATTCTATTATCGTTCACGGAACGATAAGGAAGTTGATTTTGTGCTTCGTGAAGGAACTCGCATATTGCGTCTTGTTCAGGTATGTTATGATATGAGCAGTCCTAAAACGGAGAAGCGAGAAGTTTATCGTATATAAAATTGATAAAAACACTATTTTGTGAGTAAGGATTATTGAGTAAGATGTTTGAGAAACGAGAAGTTATTTTTCTGGAACACTGCAATGTTTTACTGGAAAATCCTTACCTTTGTAAACTAAATAGATAACATAACACATGGAAAAACAATTTAAGAGAACATTGATAACTACGGCTTTGCCGTATGCTAACGGACCGGTTCATATCGGTCACTTGGCAGGTGTTTATGTGCCCGCCGATATTTATGCCCGTTATCTCCGTTTGAAAGGAGAGGAAGTGTTGATGATTGGCGGTTCGGATGAACACGGTGTGCCTATCACTTTGCGTGCAAAGAAGGAAGGCATCACTCCGCAGGACGTAGTTGACCGTTATCACAATATAATCAAAAAGTCTTTTGAGGAATTCGGTATCTCTTTCGATATCTATTCCCGTACGACTTCTGAAACTCACCGCCAGATGGCTTCTGATTTCTTCCGCACATTGTATGACAAGGGAGAATTCATTGAGAAAACAAGCGAACAGTATTATGACGAAGAAGCAAAACAGTTCCTTGCAGACCGTTATATCACCGGTACTTGCCCTCATTGCGGAAACGAAAAGGCTTATGGCGACCAGTGTGAAGCTTGCGGTACTTCTTTGAGTCCGACAGACCTGAAAGACCCGAAATCTGCTATCAGCGGAAGCAAACCGGTGATGAAAGAAACAAAACACTGGTATTTGCCTTTGGATAAATGGGAACCGTTCTTGCGTGAATGGATTCTTGAAAATCATAAGGAATGGAAGCCTAATGTTTACGGTCAGTGCAAGAGCTGGCTGGATATGGGATTGCAGCCACGTGCGGTGAGCCGTGACTTGGATTGGGGTATTCCTGTTCCGGTAGAAGGCGCAGAAGGTAAAGTGCTTTATGTATGGTTTGATGCTCCTATCGGTTATATCTCAAATACAAAAGAACTTTTGCCAGACAGCTGGGAAAAATGGTGGAAAGATGAAGAAACTAAGATGGTTCACTTCATCGGTAAAGATAATATTGTGTTCCACTGTATTGTGTTCCCTTCAATGCTTAAGGCTGAAGGCTCATATAATCTTCCGGAAAATGTTCCGGCAAACGAATTCCTTAACCTTGAAGGAGACAAGATTTCAACTTCACGCAACTGGGCTGTGTGGTTGAATGAATATCTTGTTGATATGCCGGGCAAGCAGGATGTTTTGCGTTATGTTCTTACAGCAAATGCTCCTGAAACAAAAGATAATGACTTTACATGGAAAGATTTCCAGGCTCGCAACAACAACGAACTTGTTGCTATCCTTGGTAACTTTGTAAACCGTGCATTGGTGTTGACTGGTAAATATTTCGAAGGTAAAGTTCCTGAAGTTGGCGAACTTACTGACTACGACCGTCAGACTTTGAAAGATTTCGAAGATGTTAAGGCTAATGTTGAGCGTTTGCTTGATACATATCACTTCCGTGACGCACAGAAGGAAGCTATGAACCTTGCGCGTATCGGTAACAAATATCTTGCAGATACAGAACCTTGGAAGCTTGCCAAGACAGATATGGCTCGTGTGGCAACTATCATGAATATTGCATTGCAGATTACAGCAAATCTTGCTATTGCATTCGAACCGTTCTTGCCTTTCAGCATGGAGAAACTGAACAAGATGCTTAATGTTGAGCCTCTTGGTTGGGACAGACTTGGTTCAACAGACTTGCTTCCAGCCGGACATCAGTTGGGAAAAGCTGAACTTTTGTTTGAAAAGATTGAAGATAGCGTAATCGAAGCTCAGGTTCAGAAATTGCTCGATACTAAGAAAGCAAACGAAGAAGCAAACTATAAGGCAAAACCGATTCGTGAAAACATTGAGTTTGATGATTTCTTGAAATTGGATATCCGTGTGGGAACAGTTTTGGAATGTACAAAAGTTCCGAAGGCAGACAAATTGTTGCAGTTCCGCATTGACGACGGATTGGAAAAACGTACAATCGTTTCAGGTATTGCCCAGCATTATAAACCGGAAGAATTGGTTGGTAAACAGGTTTGTTTCATTGCCAACCTTGCGCCTCGTAAGTTGAAAGGTATTGTATCTGAAGGTATGATTCTTTCAGCAGAAAACTTTGATGGTAAACTTGCTGTTATCACTCCGGAAAAAGAAGTTAAACCGGGTAGTGAAGTGAAATAATATAAATCACTTAGGCAGGAAGGAGTCAAGTAGTTAAGTGAAAAGGAGGTAGAGGAAGTTAATAAGGAGTTATATGAAGTTAAAAGCCAATACAGTTAGTTAGCTAAATCATTTGTTTCTAAATTCAATTGGCTTCAGACTTCTTTCTAATTCCCTATGACTTCCTCTAACTTTTCTGCCTTATTAACTCTTTGACTCCTTAATTCCCCTTATAATTATGGAAATACGAATGGTTGATTTGCACCGCCAATATCTCAGATTAAAATCTGAAATTGACGGAGCAATGCAAAAGGTAATTGACAGCAGTGCATTCATAAACGGCCCGGAAGTAAAGGATTTTTCTGCGGAACTGGCTGATTATATGAGTGTGAAGCATGTCGTGCCGTGTGGAAACGGAACGGATGCCTTGCAGATAGCATTGATGGCTCTCGACTTACGTCCTGGTGATGAGGTTATTGTTCCGGCTTTTACTTATGTGGCAGCAGCAGAAGTTGTAGCTTTGCTTGGGCTTATTCCTGTTTGGGTGGACGTAAATCCGGAAACATTCAATATTAATCCAAATCTTATTGAAGGAGCTATTTCTCCTCGAACTAAGGCTATAGTTGCTGTTCACCTGTTTGGCCAGTGTTGCGACATGAAACCTATCATGGCAGTTGCAGAACAGTATGGACTATATGTGGTTGAAGATAATGCCCAGTCAATGGGTTCTTTCTATACGTTCCCTGATGGGACAAGGAAAATGGCAGGAACAATAGGGCATATCGGAACAACATCATTCTTCCCGTCAAAGCCTTTGGCTTGTTACGGAGACGGTGGAGCGATGATGACTTCGGACGACCGTTTGGCTGAGAGAATGAGGATGATTGCATCGCACGGACAACAAATAAAGTATCATCATAAAATATTAGGTTGCAATTCTCGTTTAGATACATTGCAGGCTGCTGTGTTAAGAACAAAATTGCCGCATCTTGATGAGTTTAATGAAGCTCGAATTTCAGTGGCGAAGCGTTACAACGCATCATTGGGCGGAAATCCGATGTGGGAAATACCGTCAGTAAGTTCGTACTCAACCCATGTATATCATCAATATACATTGAAAGTTAAAGAAGGGATGAGAGACGGATTGCAGGATTATCTTAAATCGAAAGGTATTCCTTCTATGATTTATTATCCTCTGCCGTTGCAGAAACAAGAAGCTTTTTATGGATTTGCCAGAAAAGGCAGCTCTCTGCAGATTGCAGACAAGCTTACACAGCAGGTGTTGTCATTGCCTGTTCATACGGAAATGACAGACGATGAGGTGGATTATATTATTGAAACTATTTGTAGTTATGGACAGAATTAGCAACAAGGTACGTTTTGCTGTTGTTGGCTGCGGTCACATCGGTAAACGCCATGCTGAAATGATTACCCGCGATTCCGGTGCTGAGCTGATAGCTTTATGTGATATCAAGCCGGAAGAATCTTTAGGAATAGAGGCTTATAATGCAGATTTCTATTCTTCTTTTGATTCGCTGATTGAAGCGCGTCCGGATATTGATGTTATAAATATCTGTACGCCTAACGGATATCATGCACAGATGGCAATAAAGGCAATGTCGGCAGGTTATCATGTGGTGATTGAAAAACCTATGGCTTTAAACAAGGAAGATGCTGAGCAGATTATATTTACTTCTCTAAAATATAACAAGAAAGCTTTCTGTGTCATGCAGAACAGATATTCTCCTCCTTCTGTGTGGATAAAGAATATGATAGAAAGCGGAAAGCTTGGTAAAATATATATGGTTCAGCTTAATTGCTACTGGAACCGCGACGAACGCTATTACAAACCTGAAAGCTGGCATGGAACGAAGGATTTGGACGGAGGAACATTGTTCACCCAATTCTCTCATTTCATTGACATAATGTACTGGCTCTTCGGTGATATCACTAATATCAAGTCTAGAATGAGAGACTTCAATCATTCTGAGACTACGGATTTTGAGGATTCAGGTATTGTATCGTTCGATTTCGTAAACGGAGGAATGGGAAATCTTTGCTTCTCAACATCTGTTTGGGGCAAGAATATGGAAAGCAGTATTCTGATTGTTGCCGAAAACGGTAGCGTGAAAATTGGCGGTCAGTATATGAACGAAGTGGAATATTGCCATATCAAGGATTATGAAATGCCGGAACTGGCTCCAACCAATCCGGGAAATGATTACGGACCTTACAAAGGCTCGGCTCAGAATCATAATTTCGTTATCCGCAATGTGGTGGAAGTCCTTTCGGAAGGAAATAACGAGCCTATAACAACCAATGTTCTTGAAGGAATGAAGGTTGTGGATATCATTACTCGCATGTATGAGGCGAGTAAAAATGAAAATTGATAACAGATACGAGGGGACGAGTTGACAAGACATCAGGAAATAATATCAAAACACCTTGTCAACTAGTTATCTTGTCAACTCGTCAACTAAAATAAATACTGAAAATGAAAATAGCGATAGTAGGAACAGGATATGTTGGTTTGGTCAGCGGCACATGTTTTGCCGAGATGGGAACGGAAGTATTTTGTGTTGATGTAAATTCAGAGAAAATAAATAATCTGAATAAAGGTATTTTGCCAATATACGAACCGGGATTGGAAGAAATGGTGCTGCGCAACAAGGAAGCCGGACGTCTGCATTTCCTGACTGATTTATCGTCTTGCCTGAATG
The DNA here is from genome assembly GCA_034091205.1 of Parabacteroides sp. Classification (GTDB taxonomy): domain Bacteria; phylum Bacteroidota; class Bacteroidia; order Bacteroidales; family Tannerellaceae; genus Parabacteroides. Next base: position 5,266 of record JAXDRC010000071.1, read on the forward strand.
AGGTTGAAGTAGTTTTTAGTGCAGTTGGCACTCCTCCGGATGAAGATGGCAGTGCCGATTTGAGATATGTTCTGGAAGTGGCACGCACTGTTGGCCGCCACATGAACAAACATTTGCTGGTTGTGACCAAGAGTACAGTTCCAGTTGGGACTGCAAAGAAAGTTCGCGCAGCAATACAAGAGGAATTGGATAAACGTGGTTCTGACTTGACTTTCGATGTAGCTTCAAATCCTGAATTCCTTAAGGAAGGAGCTGCGATAAAGGACTTTATGAGTCCGGACAGAATCGTGGTCGGTGTTGAGTCTGAAAAGGCAAAAGATTTGATGAGCCGACTTTATCGCCCGTTCCTGCTTAACAATTTCCGTGTCATATTTATGGACGTCCCTTCAGCCGAAATGACAAAATATGCAGCAAATGCAATGTTGGCAACACGAATCAGCTTTATGAATGATATTGCCAATCTTTGTGAGATTGTTGGCGCTGACGTAAATATGGTCCGAAAGGGAATAGGTTCGGATATCCGAATCGGTTCGCGTTTCCTTTATCCCGGCTGCGGTTACGGCGGTTCATGTTTCCCTAAGGATGTGAAAGCATTGGTGAAAACAGCAAGAGATAATGGCTATCCGATGAGAATCCTTCAAGCCGTTGAAGATGTTAATAATGAGCAGAAATCTATTTTGTTCAAGAAATTGCAGAAACAGCTTGGCGGAAATCTTAAAGGTAAAAAGATTGCACTATGGGGATTGGCTTTCAAGCCGGAAACAGATGATATGCGCGAAGCTCCTTCATTAGTCGTAATTGAAAAGCTATTGGAAGCCGGATGCACTGTTACGGCGTTCGACCCTGTTGCTATTCCTGAAGCTCAAAGACGATTGGGCGATTCCATACAATATGCCAAAGATATGTATGATGCAGTTGTTGAGGCTGATGCCTTATTGATGCTTACTGAATGGAAAGTGTTCCGCCTTCCGTCTTGGACTGCAATACATAAGCTTATGGCAAACCCTCTTGTCATTGACGGACGCAATATTTATGACGCAGAGGAGATGAAAGAATATGGTTTCGAATACCATTGTATTGGTAAATAATATAATAGACAATAATTATATCTTTATATACTAGTTTCGCCACAGTTGTGGTTTATTTAAGTCACAGCTGTGGCGAAATTAAACCACGGCTGTGACCTGATTAGGTCACGGCTGTGACTAAACTAGTCTTTATTCAACTACAAATTAATTTTGATAATATTCAAAAGACATTATATCGTATAAATGGGAGATTCATTAAAAAATAAGACCGCTCAAGGATTGTTTTGGGGACTTATCAATAACGGCACACAACAGTTGTTGAATCTCCTTTTCGGTATATTTCTTGCCCGATTGCTTGAACCTTCTGATTATGGGATGGTTGGGATGCTGACTATATTTTCGCTGATAGCGGCGTCGCTGCAGGAGAGTGGGTTTACGGTAGCTTTGGCTAAAAAAGCTGAGGTTACATCAAAAGATTATAATGCTGTATTTTGGTTCAGCTCAGGGTTGAGTTTTTGCATGTATTGGATATTATTTTTCTCAGCTCCTTTAATAGCTGATTTTTATAAAACACCAGAACTTATACCATTGTCAAGATATTTGTTTATAGGCTTTTTTATTTCAAGTTTAAGTATGGTGCCCAGTGCCTATATGTTCCGAAATATGCAGGTTAAGCAGAAAGCATTGGCAACGTTTGTTGCTTTAGCCGTATCTGGAACGGTTGGTATAATATTGGCATATAATGGGTTTTCATATTGGGGAATCGCAACTCAGAGTATCGTTTATATATTGACTTTGACTATCATATATTGGTTCCTATGTCCTTGGAGGCCATCTTTTAATATTGATTTCTCTCCGATAAAAGAAATGATAGGATTCAGTAGTAAATTGTTGTTTACAAATATCTTTATTCATCTGAACAATAATATATTTTCTATTGTGCTTGGTCGATATTATACAGAGAATGAAGTCGGACAATATAATCAGGCAAACAAATGGAATTATATGGGACATTCACTGATTTCAGGGATGGTTGGAAGTGTTGCATTACCGATGTTCTCGCAAATATCTGATGATACAGAGCGTCAAAGACGAGCTTTTCGCAAAATGCTTCGATTCACATCTTTTATCTCTTTCCCGGCTATGTTTGGCCTAGCCTTGATTGCTCCGGAGATGATAACAATAATGATTACTGACAAATGGCTGCCTTCTGCATTGATATTGCAGGTATTGGCTATTGGAGGAGCTTTCCTGCCGATAGTCAGTTTGTATTCCAATTTGTTGATGAGTAAAGGTAAATCAGATATTTATTTATGGAATACAGTTGTTTTAGGGTTATTACAGCTTGCTTTGATTTTACTGCTTTATCCATATGGAATAGCTGTAATGATAAAAGCCTATGTTGCGTTAAATGTTCTATGGCTTCTGGTTTGGCATTATTTTTTATTTAAGGAAATACGATTACCGTTGATTCATGCACTAAAGGATATAGGAGCTTTTGCCGTCATTGCTTTTTTTGTTATGTTGGCAACTTGGTATGTGACGAAGGCAATAGAAAACATATATATATTAATCACTGCCAAAATACTAGTAGCTTCTTTGTTGTATGTTATGGTAATGTGGCTTAGCCGTTCTGTGACGTTTAAGGAATGTTTGGGGTATTTGTTGAATAGGAGGAATAAATATGACTAATGATATAAAAAGAGTTTCCGTTGTAATGTGCACATATAACGGGGAGAAGTATTTAAGAGAACAGATAGATTCAATTTTATCTCAAACATATCCAATATATGAATTGATAATCCAGGATGATTGTTCAACAGATAGGACTGTGGAGATTGTTAGGGAATATCAAATGAAAGATGAAAGAGTAAAATTATTTTGTAACCCTAAGTCATTAGGTTTTAATTATAATTTTTCTAAAGCATTTACTAGAGCAATGGGAGATTATATTGCTTCTACGGATCAGGATGATATATGGCGCTTAGATAAGATAGAGGTGTTGTTGAAAAATATAGGGGATAATTCCTTATTATTTCATGATTCTCATGTATTTTATTCAGATGCAAGTAAGCCAATAGGAATGAAGAATGGAAATAATGTTATATATAATAGTTTGTATCTGTTGCTTAAACCATTTGTTCCAGGTCACCAATGTTTTTTTAATAAGAATATAATACCATTATATTCTCAAATAGTTGAAATGGAACATAATGTTTCATATGATTCATTGTTGTTAGTAGTTGCATCTTTGACAGGAAAGGTTAAATATATTAATGAAGGTTTAGTCTTTTGGAGAAGATATCAAGGTGCAACTTCTTATAATTCAAGCTCAAAATATGGCTCAATTACTGGCATGATTAAGGCAGTTAATTCTTTGTTTATTAATAATAAGAGAAAGATATCAAGCCGATATTTTACATTAATACAAAACAATATTCAAATAGAAGATAAAGAAATTCAAAGGATTATTTCTTATATGGCTAAAGGAATGATTTTTGCTTTAATTGAAGCATGTTTTTATTGCATGAAACATAGAAAAAAGTTGTATCCACAGATAAATTTAATTTTATCTTTGCAAAGATCATTTTTTGTTCCTTTGTATTTCCTTAGAGATAGTACCAATTTTATAATACATTAAATATATGAGATTTACGGTATTCCCTAATATATTGCCTCCTAAAGTAGGAAGAAGAAATCCTTATATTCAAGATTATATCTCAGCTATAGAGGAAATTTCTGGTAATGAAGTGGTGAATTCTCCTCATAAAAATCCCTTATTAAGTATATTGTCTCCTAAAAAGTGGGGAAATATATTTATTTTTAATTGGTTTGAGAATATTCCAGACTTTAAATACGGATTGTTACAATCTGTTACAGCAATTGTGTACTTACATGTTTTAAAACTATCGGGAGCTAAAATAATATGGATGCTTCATAATAAATTGCCACATGCAAAAAAGAAAATGTGGTTAAAGAAGAAATTAATGTCTTTAATTGCAAAAAAGTCTGACTTAATTATAACTCATTCATTAGAAGGTTTAGATATTGTAAGAAATAATTATCCATATGTTTTAAATAAATCTCATTATTTGGATCATCCCACAAAGAATAGACTGGCAAATATAAAAGAAGAAAGTTTGAAATCCTATGATTTGTTAATATGGGGTAATGTTGCTCAATACAAGGGAATAACAGAATTTATAGACTATTTGGTTGATAATTCTATAACGGATATTTCTGTTTGCATTATAGGTAGATTTTCTTCAGAGGAGTTATATAATAATGTTAAGGAAAAAGTTGGATATAATGTGACAGTTATAAATGACAGTCCTTCTTTTGAAGAACTTGGAGAATATATAAATTCTTCATATTTTGTTTTAGCTCCTTATTATCCTGAATCTGTTCTAAGTTCTGGTATGTTAATGGATTCGTTGTCATTCGGTGCTAGAGTAATAGGACCAAATGCTGGTTCTTTCAATGATTATACAAAAGAAAAGAATATCGAAGTTTATACTTTTGATAAGTATGATGATATACTATCTATAGTAAGAGAAAATAGAGAGCCTAAAGTTTCATTAAGTTCATATAATGAGTTTTTGAATGAAAGAACATGGCCAAAGTTTATTGAGAAACTAATGTTACTATTGAAAGGAAATAAATAATGTTATACAACACTCCAATATTATTCCTAATATTCAACCGCCCGGATACAACAAAAGTCGTATTTGAGCGAATAAGGGAAATAAAACCTTCCCGGTTATATGTTGCGGCTGATGCTCCTAGGCAAGGTAAAGACAAAGAGGCAGAATTATGTCGTCAGTCAAGGAGCATAATTAATTCTGTGGATTGGCCTTGTGAGGTTAAGACATTGTTTAGGGAAGAAAATTTAGGATGTAAAAAGGCTATATCTTCTGCTATTACATGGTTTTTTGAGCAAGAAGAATATGGTGTTATATTGGAGGATGACTGTTTGCCTGATTTATCGTTTTTCCATTTTTGTGAGGAACTTTTGATAAAATATAAAGACGATGAAAGGATTGGGCATATAGGAGGTAACTGTTTTTTACCAGGAATAGTAAAAGATGGATATAGTTATGACTTTTGTAATATAACTCATATTTGGGGATGGGCGACTTGGCGCAGGGTTTGGAAAAATGTAAATGTTGATTTTCCATTTTGGAACAAGTATCCTAAAAGACATTCATCACTCTTCTCTAATAAATTAGAAGAGATATATTTCTCAAGCTTTATACCTGATGCATTGTCTCATAAAGGAGGTTTGAACCCTTGGGGAGTTTTCTATTATTATAGTTTGAGATTACAAAACCAACTTTCAATATATCCGTCTGTTAATATGGTGACGAATATAGGATTGGGTGATCCTAATGCAACACACACAACCAAAAAGGCTGATAAGTTGTACGTGGAATCTGAGGAAATGAAGTTTCCTTTGAATCATCCGGAATATATTCTGAATAATAAAGAGATTAATAATAAGGCAGTTAAAAATAACTTCTTTTCTTATAAGAGGTTGGTGAGGTATTTATTAAATAAATGAATCATGAAAGTTTTACTCCTTAACACCTCATCCCGCACCGGCGGAGCCGCCGTTGCCGCCGATCGTCTAAGATCATCCCTTATCAGGAATGGTATAGACACATCTATGCTTGTAAGAGACAAATCTGAGGGAGATGATAAATATATTACGGTAAATAATACGTGGCTTAGGCGGAAAATAAACAAATTCCGTTTTTGTTTTGAGCGAATTATAATATTTCTGTTCAATAAGTTAAATAGAGCTGATTTGTTTCGTGTTTCAATAGCAAATACAGGAACAGATATCAGTAAGATGGAGGAAGTGAGAAATGCTGATATTATTCATTTACATTGGATAAATCAGGGATTTCTTTCTTTGTCAGATATAAGAAAATTATCAGCATTAGGTAAACCTATAGTTTGGACAATGCATGATATGTGGCCTTGCACTGGTATTTGTCATCATGCACGTGACTGTAATAAGTATCATAAGAAATGCAATTCTTGTTTTTATTTAGGTAATAAATCAGGTAATGATTTGTCAACTAAAATATTCTTGAATAAAGCAGAAACATATAAGGATGCGGATATCACTTTTGTTGGTTGTAGTAAGTGGCTTACTGGGAGAGCAAAAGAAAGTGCATTGTTAATCAATAAGAATGTATTGGATATACCAAATACTGTGGATCAAAGTATTTTCAGGAGAAAGGATAAATATGAATCCAGACGTAAGTTTAATTTGCCTTTAGACAAGAAATTACTTTTGTTTGGAGCATTGAATATTACTGATTCCAGAAAAGGTGTAGATTATTTGTTGAAAGCTTTATCTCTTATTCATAAAGATGATTTAGAGTTGGTGGTATTTGGTAATATAAAGTCTGAGATTAAGCAGTTAATACCTGTACCAATTCATCCTATGGGATATTTAACCGAAGAAACGGTAATTGCAGATTTATATAATGCTGTTGATTTGTTTGTAACTTCATCGTTGGAGGAAAATCTCCCCAACACCATCATGGAATCCATGGCATGCGGAACTCCATGTGTAGGTTTTGAGATTGGAGGAATTCCTGAAATGATAGACCATAAGAAGAGCGGATATGTGGCGAAGTATAAATCTGCAGAGGATTTGGCTGAAGGTATAATTTGGGTTTTGGATAATCCGGACAGAGAAGGAATATCTACGGCTTGTGTTGATAAGGTAAATTCTTGTTATTCTGAAGATATTGTCGCGCAGAAATATATAGCTTTGTATGAGCGTTTGCTTGCAGGCAAACGATAAATATTTTAAGGTTCGCAATTTATGTTTGGTTTTATTTCGAAATGTAAAGCTAAGTGCTTGGGATTTTTAGGAGATCAGGCATTAAAGAAGAAATTATATACAATAATATTCCAGTCTGATACCAAGAAAGGACGGATATTCGACCTGGTTCTTGTATGTTTTATTATAGCCAGTGTCCTTGTGGTTATATTGGACAGTATGAACTGGTTCACTTCCACTTCGTTTTGGATTTTGCGTGCCTTGGAATATTTGTTTACAGCTTTTTTTACTTTCGAATATCTTGTACGAATATATTGTTCGCCCAAACCTAGGAAATATATCCTCAGTTTTTTCGGGATAGTGGATTTACTATCGATTTTACCGGTTTATTTAAGCTTGATATTTACCGGTACGCAATATCTGTTGATTATACGTGCTTTCCGACTGATAAGAATATTCCGAATATTCAAGCTGTTTAACTTTATAAATGAGGGAAATCTGCTTTTACGCTCTTTGTGGATTAGTGCACCGAAGATTTCAGTCTTCTTTTTCTTCGTGCTCATTCTTGTGACATCCATGGGAACGATTATGTATATATTTGAAGGAACAGAACCAAATTCGCAGTTTAATAATATTCCGAACAGTATTTATTGGGCAATAGTAACGATGACAACTGTTGGATATGGAGATATAACACCTGTAACACCAATAGGACGTTTTATTTCTGCTATTATAATGCTTATTGGTTATACGATTATCGCTGTACCGACAGGAATTGTATCGGCAACAATGGTGAGCCAACAGAAAAAGCTACGGAACAGGAAATGTCCCGGCTGCGGCCGTGTCGGTCATGATATAGAAGCTCATTATTGTCAGAATTGCGGAATAAAACTGCCTTCCTTGCCTGATATGGAAGAGTAATTTTGATTATCTTCGCCACTCAAACTTTTGTATAATTGAATATTATGAATAATATATCACCAAAGTTTTCCATAATTACAGTAACATATAATGCAGAGCAATGGCTTGAGAGAACTATATTGAGTGTTCTCAGCCAGTCGTATCCAAATATTGAATACATCATTATAGATGGAAAATCCAAGGATAAGACATTGGATATTATCCGTCAATATGAATCTGGAATTACCTATTGGATATCCGAACCGGATAAAGGTTTGTATGACGCCATGAATAAAGGCTTACAAAATGCCACAGGTGATTATGTATGGTTTCTGAATGCCGGCGACACTCTGCCTAGTGCTGACATAATCCAGCTTATGGTACAGAAAATGTCTAAGTTGAAGAATCTGCCTGATGTAATATATGGAGAGACTGCAATAGCTGATAAAGACGGGAAAATAATAGGAATGCGCCGTTTGAAGGCTCCGAGACGTCTTACCTGGCAGAAGTTCCGTTGGGGAATGCTGGTTTGCCATCAATCTTTTATAGCAAGAAAGGCAGTTACGGATTCATATAACCTGTCTTATCCGCTTTGCGCCGATTATGACTGGTGTATCCGCGTGTTGAAATCTTCGAAACGAGTGTTCAACACTCGTCTTACTTTAAGTAATTTCCTGGAAGCCGGACTAAGCAGTCAGCAAAGAAAAGCTTCTTTGAAAGAACGTTATGCAATTATGTGTAATTATTATGGTACATTTGCAACCATGCTTATGCATCTTTGGTTTGCCGTTCGTTTCTATTATGCGAAATGGGTGACGAAGAGGGTTTGAGAGAAAGTAGTCAAGTAGTAGAGTAGTCAAGTAGTAGAGTAGTTAAGTAGTTAAGTAGTTAAGAAGTCTGAATGTTTCTACTTGACTTCTTGACTCCTTAACTCCTTAACTTCTCATAAAAAGCAATTAATTAAAAACAAACAATATGCAACAATTACTAAAGACTTGGGGAAAACATCTGGCTGCCATCCTTGTATTGCTAGTGTTGACAGTTGTTTATTTTTCTCCGGCTGTCCTTGACGGAAAAGTTATTCAGCAAGGTGATATGCTGAAGGCAGACGGAATGGGAAACAGCCAAATGGAACAATATGAGAAAACAGCATCACCTGGAGAATTCTCTGCTTGGTCTGATGCAATGTTTGGCGGAATGCCGTATGTCTCAGGATATGGAAATCCGGCTCCGGATCTTCCTAAGTATAAATCTTTGGAAGCGCCATTGAAATCGTTGGGCTATTTTGATGCCAGCATGGTTTTCGTTGGTTTGCTTAGTTTCTATCTTCTGATGTGTGTTATGGGAGCAAGCTGGTGGCTTTCGCTTGCCGGAGCTATTGCATTTGCATTGGCTTCATATAACATTATTATCATTGAAGCCGGTCATATAACAAAGGCTTATGTAATAGCTTATATGCCGGTTACTCTAGCCGGTATGGCACTTCTTTTCAAACGTAAATATCTTTGGGGTTCTGTATTATTCCTGTTGGGCGTTGCTTTGTCAGTAAATAATTCACATCCACAGATTACATATTATCTGATGCTTCTTTGTGTATTTATTTATGCAGGCTTTGTTGTGGCAAAGGTGAAAAGCAAGGAATTGGCAGAATTGGGAAAAGTAACGGCAATATTTATTGCCTGCTCAATTCTTGCAGTCCTTCCTGGAGCCAAGAATATGTATGCAATGTGGGATTTGAGTAAACATTCAATACGTGGAGCTTCAGAACTTACAATAAATTCAGACAACACAAAGAAAGAAGGAAAAGCCTCTTCAGGTTTGGATAAAGATTATGCATTTGCCTGGAGTTATGGAAAAGGCGAGTTGCTTACACTTCTTGTTCCTAATGCTTACGGCGGTGGTTCTGGCGGAAAATTAGGACAGGATTCAGAATTCTATCAGGCAGCAAAAGCAGCGGGCGCACAAGTAGGAAAAGAAATACAGGCTCCAACATATTGGGGAGACAAATCATTCACTTCCGGACCTGTTTATTTCGGTGCTATCGTATGTTTCCTTTTCGTTCTTGGAATGTTTGTTATCTGCAATCCTATGAAATGGTGGATGTTTGCCGGAGCATTCTTCCTGACTTTACTGGCTTTGGGTAGAAATCTGGATTGGTTCAATGACTTTATGTTCCATCATCTGCCGATGTATAATAAGTTCAGAACTGTAGAAATGGCATTGGTTATTCCTGGACTTGTTGCTCCTTTGATTGCTTTCTGGGGATTGAAGGAGATAATGGACGGAAAAGTTGAGGATAAATTGTTCAAGAAAGGAATGATAGGCGCATTGGCTATTACCGGTGGTTTGTCACTTATATTGTGGCTTGTTCCTACAGCGCTGTTGGATTTCCAGTCGGATTATGATTCTCTGTATAAATTGCCGGAGCAATTCCTTTATGCCTTGATTGCAGACAGAGCTTCGCTTGCTTCTGCCGATGCATTGCGTTCGCTGTTGTTTATTGTGGCAGCAGCTGCCTTGTTGTTCTGGTATAATAAAGCAGCAAATAAGAAGACTGTAGGCTTTGTTGTTTCTGCTCTTATAGCTGTTTTGGTGTTGGTTGACTTATGGACTGTTGACCGCCGTTATCTGAACGATTCAAATTATGTAAATCCTCAGCAGATTAAGGAACACTTTGCAATGTCGGCTGCCGATAAGGCTATTCTGGAAGATAATACTAATTATAGAGTTTTGAATCTTAACAATCCGTTCCTCGAAACCTCTACATCATATTATCATCATTCAATCGGAGGTTATCACGCAGCCAAGTTGCGCCGTTATCAGGAATTGATTGACCACAGACTGCAGTCGGAAATAGATTCTGTTATTGGTGCATTCCAGCATGTAAAGACAATGGCGGATTTCAATCCTACATTCGCAAAATGTAAGGTCTTGAATATGCTGAATACTAAATATATAATCTATAATCCTCAGCAGCCGCCTTTGGTTAATAATTTCTCGTATGGAAATGCATGGTTTGTTTCTTCTGTAAAGATGGTTGAGAATGCAGATGAGGAAATAACAGCATTGGATGAATATCAGCCTTATACAACAGCAATTGTGGATAAGAGATTTGCTTCTGCTCTCGAAGGTTTTACTCCACAATCTGATTCAACAGCGATGATTGAGCTGGAATCTTATCGCCCTAATAAGCTTACATATTTGACTTCTGCCGAAAAAGAACAGCTTGCTGTTTTCTCTGAAATATATTATCAGCCAGGTTGGAAAGCTACAATTGACGGTAAACCTGCAGAACATTTCCGTGCAGACTGGATTCTGCGCGCGATGCGTATTCCTGCTGGAAAACACGAAATTGTTTTTGAATTCCGTCCTGAAGGATATATTGTTGCTGCAAATGTCGAGGCTTACAGTAGCTTCCTGATATTGATTATGGTGATTGCGGCTGCGGTGTATTCGGTTTATATGGAGTTGAAGAAAAGTAAATAAGGAGTAGAGTAGTCAAGTAGTGGAGTAGTTAAGTAGTCAAGTAGATTAATAAAAAGCTTCTTGACTCCTTGACTCCTTGACTTCTGTTCTTCTTACCTAACCATTTCCTCAATCTTCTCCGTAAGCTTTTCCCAAGATAGAGAAACTTTTTCTTTCCCTATATTCTCAAGACAAAGATTGTATTTATCATTACTGAATAATTCTTCAATACCTTTCCTTATAGAATCAGAGTTAATATCAGTGACAACTATTCCTGTTTGCGGTTTCCCGATACTTTGACCAAAATCTCCAACCGGTGTACTAATCATAGGAATATTATAATGATATGCAATAGATACAACTCCACTTTGAGTTGCCGAACGATAAGGCAATATCAGAGCATCAGCAGCTGAAAAGAACTGGGGAATATCATCATCAGCAATATATTGGTTATAAACATGAATCCTTTCTTTTGCCGGTGAATTGTCTATCATTTTCTGATATTTCTCGAAACTGCCATAGCATTCTCCTGCGATTACAAGCTGGAAGTCATCTCCAAGATTGTGCATAGCTTCAATCAGAAGGTCCAGACCTTTATAATCGCGTATCAATCCGAAGAACAGCAAAGTTTTCTTTTCCTTACTTATATTAAGCTTTTCGCAAGCCTCGTCTTTACTGATTTTCTCTCCGAAATGATTATATAGCGGATGAGGATTCAATATATATTTTGCATTAGGACATAAACTCTTCAAATCGTCAGCAACAGCTTCGCTGAGAACAATAAAACTGTGGCACTGACTGAACAGAAGTTTTGCCATTGGTTTGTCAAAGAATCTAGGTTCGTGAGGTATAGCATTATGGATGAGGGCAACAACCTTGCAATGCTTTTTCATTCTGTTTGCTATATGAGCATATCCGGGAACAAAGAATGACATCCAATAACTAATAATCAGAACATCCGGATTGAATCTCTTTATAGCCTCAACTGCCTTGAAATAAGAAAGAGGATTTACGCTGTCGAGCACACGCTCGCTTTCTATCACAATCGCATTATCACCTTTTTCCACATATTGTGTTTTGCCCGGGAACAAAGTATCCGGATAAAGTCTGCTGAAGTTAAAAGCCTTCACTTCGTGTCCGTCTTTTTCCAAAGTTTTGTATAGCATTGCGCTGAATTGGGCAATACCGCCACGATAGGGGTAGAAAGGGGAGAGGATTGCGTATTTCATTATGAGAAAGGTTTGAAAGTAAAGATGCAAATCAGGTAACAAGTTGACGAGTTGACAAGTTGACAAGAAAGGATTTTTTTAATCTAATACTCTTGTCAACTTGTTCCCTTGTCTCTTTAATTAATATCTATAATGCTCAGCCTTATAAGGTCCCTCAACCGGAACTCCTATATAATCAGCCTGTTTCTGTGTAAGTTTTGACAACTTGACACCGATACGTTCCAAGTGAAGGCGAGCCACTTCTTCGTCAAGATACTTAGGCAAGCGGTAAACGCCAACTTCGTATGGCTTCTGCCATAAATCCATCTGAGCCAAAACCTGGTTTGTGAATGAGTTACTCATCACGAATGATGGGTGACCGGTAGCACAACCAAGGTTCACCAAACGGCCTTCAGCAAGCAAGAAGATTGAGTGACCGTCAGGGAAAGTATATTTGTCAACCTGAGGTTTGATGTTCAAATGCTTAATGCCCGGGTAATTAACAAGCTTGTCAACCTGGATTTCGTTGTCGAAATGGCCGATGTTGCAGACGATTGCTTGGTCTTTCATTGCAGCCATGTGTTCGATTGTGATAATATCACAGTTACCGGTTGTAGTAACGAAAATATTACCTTCCTTTACAGCTTCTTCCATTGTTGTAACTTCAAAGCCTTCCATTGCAGCCTGCAATGCGCAGATTGGGTCGATTTCAGTTACCAAAACACGTGCTCCGTATGAACGCATTGAGTGAGAGCAACCTTTACCCACATCACCATAACCGGCAACAACAACAACTTTACCTGCAATCATAACATCTGTTGCACGTTTGATACCATCAGCCAAAGATTCACGGCAACCGTAAAGATTGTCGAATTTTGATTTGGTTACAGAGTCATTGACGTTGATTGCCGGAACAAGCAATTCACCTTTTTCCATCATCTGATACAAACGGTGAACGCCAGTAGTTGTTTCTTCAGAAACACCTTTCATTTCGGCAACAGTGCGATGCCAACGAGTCGGATCTTCTTTCAATATGCGGTTCAATGTATCCAGAATGCACTGTTCTTCGTGATTGCTGCCTTTGCGGTTAATAGTTTCAGCATCGTCTTCAGCACGATAACCCATGTGAACAAGCAATGAAGCATCGCCACCGTCATCAACAATCAAATGAGGACCTTTTCCGCCAGGGAAACGCAATGCCATTTCAGTGCACCACCAGTATTCTTCCAAACTTTCGCCTTTCCAAGCAAATACCGGAACTCCGGCAGCAGCAATTGCGGCAGCAGCATGGTCCTGAGTTGAGAAAATATTACAGCTTGCCCAACGTACATCAGCACCTAATTCAACCAATGTTTCAATCAATATGGCTGTCTGAATAGTCATATGCAGTGAGCCAGTGATACGTGCTCCCTTCAATGGCTTTTCTTTTCCATACTTTTGGCGCAAAGCCATCAATCCAGGCATTTCGTGTTCAGAAATTTCTATTTCTTTACGACCGAAATCAGCCAAATTCATATCTGCCACCTTATAAGGCAGGTCTGAAGAAAATAATTGTGACATAGTTTGTTCGTTTTTTTTAGTTCTAAATGCAAAGGTAGTGCTAAATCGGTGATTTTTCCATAAAATGCCTTTGTTTTTAGGAACTGTTGTGATTTAGGTGGTTACTGCTCAGCTTTGCTGTATCTGAAATTAAAATCCAGTAATTCATGTTTAAAATACAAGATTAATACTAAATAGTTACTTATACAATATATTTTGTGATGTTATCGTTATATCTCTAAAGTTTAATTTTAATATATAATGCTATTTTATGAGAAGGGTATTGTTGTATGTGCTATGTCTTTTATCTTGTGTAGTTCCTCTATCTGCACAGAATTTATGGAAACTGGAAAGTGGTATTCATATTGATAAAACCAAAGAGTGGGGGAAAATAAATTCCGTTTACTTTAATGTTGGTACAGAATATTTGGATAAAGGTTGGTTTAATTTGTCAAGTAATATCGGTATATTAAGACATGGAATAGTATATGATGTGACTAATGAAGCAGGTAATATTATTGGTATTACAAGTTCAGGCACTTTCCTGACTCTGAATACCATTTTTGATATCAAGAAAACATCATCTGATGGTTATACTTTTTATTTGGGGGCAGGTCCTAAATTGGATGTACTATTAGGTTCAGGTTTTGATTCAAAATACGGACATTCAGAATTTGATGATTCTTATTTAATAGAATTATCTCCTGTAGTTTTTGGAATGCGTTGCGAGCTTGGTGTAAAGAAGCGTTTTGGTAAAGCGACAGATGTCGGACTTGTTGTAGTTTATCAACCATCGTTCACAAACGTCATAAAACATTTATCCTTTTTTAATCAGTCAATAAATGTTGGTTTGACTATAGGATATGAGTTCTCGGCAGGGAAAAATACTCAAGGAGAAAAAGTTGCTAAAAGGACTTTAAAATTCAGGAGATAAAAGAAGATTCTTCATAAAAGCAAAAAGACCTAAGGTTTAATCTTTAGGCCTTTTTTTGATATTGTATATGAAAGGTTCGGAAATAGATTATCTCAATCCTCCAAACAAATCCCAACCCCTTTCAACACATTCAATGAAATGTCGGAGTCTTTGGACAAATATTTTCGGAGTTTTGTAATAAAGACATCAAGACTTCTGGAAGAGTAGAAATCAGAAACGCCCCAGATAGTGTTGAGGATATGTTCTCTGCTTACGACCTTGCCTTTTTCCTTGCAGAGCATTTCAAGAATTTTCGCCTCCTTTGCTGTAAGAGACTGTTTCTCTTCGTCGTGGCAAAGGAGATTTTGTGAAGGAGTAAAGGTGTATTTACCAATTTGGTAGATGATTTCTTCCGCCTTGTCCTCTGCTTTCGTAGCAGAAATATTTTGTTTTATTTTCAATACGGCTCTGATATGCGCATCAAGTTCTTCGGGAAGAAAAGGCTTTTTGATATAAAAGTCGGCTCCTGCCTGATAACCGTTTATTACATCGCGGGCATTGGTGAGTCCGGTAATGAAAATCACGGCAATCGAAGGATAATGTTCCCTTATATGCTGAACCATTGTCATTCCATCCATTACCGGCATTTCAACATCCGAAACAATAACATCAAACGTATTTTTTGCCAAAGCATCCAGACCGTCTTTTCCGTTGACTACAGATTCGACCTCATAGCCTCCGATAATTTGCTCCAGACTGCTTTTAAGGATAAAACTAAGGTTCTTGTCATCTTCAACCAATAATACACGTATCATATTCTGTTATTTTTTTATTGGCAATGTTATTACAAATTCGCTGTATTTTCCTTCCACACTGTTCAGCGATACGTTGCCGTTCATTGCTGTAACGACTTTATATACATAATTCAAGCCAAGACCGAAGCCGGCAACTTTCCTGTCTTTCCTGTATTCCAGTCCGCCACGGTGAAATTTGTCGAATATGTGTTTCTGCTCTTTCAACGGAATTCCCCAACCATTATCCCATACTTTTATTACAACCGAATTGCTCTGCAGCTCTGCTGATAATTTTATGGTAACATCTTTATTGGAATATTTCAGAGAATTGTCAATCAGATTGCTGATAACTTCTTTCAGATATTCTTTGTCTGTTGCCATACTTAACGGCTGTGGGCAATCTTGCAGAAAAGTAACATTCTTTTCTGTCTTGACATTATATTTCATCACAAGTTCTTCAAATAATACCGACAAATCAACTTCTTCAGAAGTAAACTTAAGTCTGGATTGTTCCAGTTTGGCTATTGTCAATATTTTTTCCGAGAGATTCAGAAGATGAGAACTTTCCTCATTTATAATAGAGAAATATTGCTTTTTCAATTCCGGTTTGTTGTCCATCATTCCGCTTTCCAAAGCATGGCTTGCCATGGTAATTGTGTTGATAGGCGTTTTCATATCGTGAATCATGGCATAAGTGAAATCTTGCCTGATTAGAGCTATTTTGTTTTGTCGGATAATAATTCTTACCTGATAAACTATACACCAGACAACGAAGCAGAGGAGCAAAGCTGTTGCTATAAGCAGAAAACTCATTTTACGGAAAACGATAATATAAGGATTGACTATTACAGCCTGAACATACTCCGTCCTTTCCCAATTTAGTGAGACTGCTGATGTTTTCACTGTTCTGAAGAATCCGTTTGGATGAGATTCGTTGTCTGTTTCCAGTGAATTTCCAAGAGAATCAACCTTTATGCAATACAACTCAGCCTTATAACCTTCTTCCTCTAATGAACTTTTGAATATAGAGTCAAGCAACGGAAGTGATGTTTGCGATTGATACAAAGAATCTGCATAATGATTGAGGAAAGATATAATATGTTCCTTTAGTCTTTGGTCATTTAGATTCTCGTCGTAGTTCATATTTGAGGAAAGATTCAATGTCGTGTCTACTCCGGAAATTTCGCTTAACCGTTCAATAGTTTCATTCAATACAGCTTTTGGAAAAAGACGGTTCCCGGTTTGATACAACTGATGCTCCAGCAATTGGTATGTGTTTGCCAACCATACGGATTGCAAAACCAATATGATTATCAGTCCGAGGAATGTAATTATTTTAATGTATTTCCCAATCATATATCTTGTTTTGCCTGTAAAAGTAGTGAAAACATCTTTTGAGGTTATCTGTCAGAAAAAGATATAACAATTAATTAACAAAGCCATAACATGAGGATAACCTATTATCGGGAGATAAACCGGTTACTTTGCCGCAGAAATTAAAACAAGCATATTATGAAGAGATTCTTACTTTTTATTCTGGGTGTTGCTACCTGTTCTGTTCATCTGATGGCACAGAATATCAGAGGCAAAGTTGTTGATAACGAGAATAAACCAATTGAAGCGGTAACTGTTGTCATGCAGTCCGCAGATTCCGTATATGTGGATGCCGCGATAACAGATGTGAACGGAGATTTCATATTCAATCATGATATTGAACATTATCGTCTGATTTTCCAACATCTTCTTTATGAAACAGTGTCGGAAGAATTTAAGGAAGATAGTACCGGTGTAATTATTATGAAGGAAAAGGATTATACACTGAACGAGGTAGTTGTAAAAGGTGAACGTCCGCTGGTGAAAGCAGTAAATGGTTCACTGACTTATGACGTTGCTGTTATAGCAGAAAAGTCGGCAGTCAGCAATGCTTATGATGCAATTACCCGCTTGCCCGGCATAATGGAACAGAATGGAGCTTTGAATCTGTTGGGAGCAGGTGAGGTTACAGTTATTCTTAACGGAAAACCTTCTTCTATGACTGGAGAACAACTGACGAATCTGCTCAGAAATACTCCGGTGTCGAATGTGGAAAAAGCAGAGGTGATGTATAGCGCACCGGCAAAATACAGAGTGAGAGGCGCTGTAATAAATGTAGAACTTAAAAGACAGAAATCTGAAAATTCCTTTGTCCGTGGCGAAGTTGGAGGAACTTTTACACAAGGAAAATATTCACGTGGCAAAAGCGATTTGAATCTTTCTTTTGTAGGAGAAAAATTAACTGCAGATGTTTTGTATTCTGCTGATTATTCGAAAGTGAAAACAGCTTATGATTTCATATCTCACCATACGGTAAATGGGAAATTATATGATGTGGAGCAATATAATGACGGCTCAAAAAGAAGCATGGCTCATAATATCCGTACTTCTTTAGACTATCAGATAGCGGAGAATGACAATATTAATATGGCATATACAGCAGCCATAAGTCCGAATGCCAAGAGCGTGGACAACTCAAAAGGAAGTTTGTCCGAATCATCAAATATAACTACAGGCGATGAGCAGATGCATAATGTGAATGTTGATTATACTTCCAATTGGGGAATGAATGTTGGCCTTGATTATACATATTATTCTTATCCCAGACTACAGGACTTCAAGAATGTTGCAGCCGATGGCAGTAAGGATAATTTCCTTATGAACAGCAATCAGAACATCAACCGTTGGAATGTATATGCCGGACAGAATCATTCTTTGGCTGCCGGTTGGAATATAAACTATGGGATCAATTTCTCTTTTGCCAATGAAAAGAGCTCACAGGTTTATAAACCTAAGGACGGAAAAGATATGTCTTCATTGAATACAGACACTGAACTGGGAGAGAAAACATATAATTTCTATGGCGGATTTGAGAAAGCATTCAATGAGCGCCTTTCTCTTTCTCTGTCTGTTGCCGGTGAATATTATAAACTGGCAGATTATGACAAATGGGCTGTATATCCGTCAATGCAATTGAGTTTCATACCATCAGCTTCGCATATTTTCCAATTGTCATTTTCATCAGATAAGAAATATCCGGATTATTGGGAAATGCAGGATGTTACAGGATATATCAACGGATATTCAAAGGTTAAAGGAAATCCGTTGCTGCGCCCGTCGTCCGAATATACAGCAAATCTCACATACGTTTTGATGAGTAAATATATATTCAATATTTATTATACCCATGAAAAAGATTTGTTTGCTCAGCTGGCTTATCAGAATCCTGATGAACTGTCGATGTTATACCAGACTGTAAATTTCGATTATGAACAGAACTATGGCATATCGGCAGTAATTCCGTTTACGGTTGGAAATTTCTGGAGTTCACGAATCACACTTGACGGTTCGTATTTCAGAGACGTATGCCGCAAGTTTCATGATATAAGCTTTGACAATTCCGTTTGGCGAGGTGTGGCAATGATGAACAATACATTTAATATTTCATCAAAACCATCATTAAGCCTTGAGTTGAATGGTTTGTATGTTTCTCCATCCATTCAGGGAATTTATGATCTTACATCTATATGGAAAGTTGATGCCGGACTGAAATGGACTTTTGCTGACAAAAATGCTGAACTCCGCCTTATGGCGAACGATATATTCAACAGTGCCACACCTGATGCAACAATCAATTACAAAGGTCAGAACTTCGAAACTATCCAGCATGCGGACAGCAGATATTTCTCAGTTTCGTTCACCTACAAGTTCGGCGGTTTCAAGTCGAAGGAACATAAGAAGGTGGATGTGTCGAGGTTTGGGTATTGAGTTTTATGATTTGACAGGGAAATATAACAGAAGTTCCGCAAGCGAGTAATAAAGCTTGCGAAACTTCTTACAGTGTTACCCATTATGCTAATCTTATTCTTCTTTTGCCAAATCGAGAGCCTTTGTTGTAGTATAATATTTAGCAATCATATTTGGAACTTCCCAGTCGGGCAGTTTTCCGTCTTTTAGATATTCGAGGAAATTCTCCGTAACCTGCCCGAAGTGGGCTTCGTGTCCGACTCTGTATTTATCCGGAATATTCACCAACCAGACACCATCGTTCTGTTTGGTCAAGTTAACACCGGGGAAAGAAGATGAAATAGTTTTCATTGAATTGCTGAGAGCCTTTTCATATTCTTTCATATCCAAACCTTCAACAGCTTCAATGTATAGTTGAGGGATGAAATTCTGTTCTTTGCCCTGACGGATAACAAGATTGGCCTTGCTACCTTTCATAACCGAGAAATGAGAATCTCCGCCACCTTCAGCAGATTTATAATGCCAAAGAACAGAAACCTTTGCAGTAATGTCTTTCAGCTTATAAACAATACTGCCGTTGGCATATACTTTGAGAGTGTCGTTTTCTACATCTTTCTGAAGGAAATCAGGATAATTGTCCAATGCCGTCACTTTCTTGAAATCTTCGCGAGAAATAGGTGTAGTCCAACGCTTCGCTTCGATGATATTTATATCTTTCTTATAATCGAGGATTTGTTCCGGGAAAGCTTCCCATTGCACCAAATCCACAAGATGAGTCATTACGTCGGCAATTCCTTCACCTTGCTGCTCGACATCGAAGAACCATGCCGGTCTGATTAGCGGGCTGCCCGAAACTTCTTTCAGGAACATATGAACACTTTCCTTTATGATTGCCGGATCGTCAGCACTTCCTTTTAGTTGTTCACCATAGATATCAGGCAGTTCGGATAATTCTTTCTGCAGAATGGTTGTTATTTCGTGCCTTTCTGTCATAATATCATAAAGCATGACATTCTTTTGTTTGGCAATTTCGAAACATTCGAGCAGCATATTGAAATTTGTGCTGTTTATTGCCATAGGCTTGTCTGCAAGAATATTTATTCCGGCTTCAAGAGTTTTCTTGATATATTCAGTTTTCTTTCTGTTGTTGCCGGCTGTTACCATCACATTGCCTTTTTTCTCGGAAATCATTTTATCAATAAAGTCGTTCCCTTTATAAACAATTTCCTCCCAATGAGTAGGGTTTTCAGCTCTATTGTTATAGCTCTCAATTTTGGCAAGATGGTCCTCAAGTTCTTTTCCTTCCGGTGCATATACATACACTTTGTTGTCAACCTGCGAATAAGAATTCTTCTGGACAAGAGCTGCATGGAAATGGCCGGGGTCAAGAGTGATAAGTTTTACTTCGCCAGCTTTTCCGGAAAAGCCTTCGTTGCTTTCCTTTGGGGATGAGCTGCACGATGTGCCAATCAATATTGCGGCAATTGGCAGTATTTTCAGTTTAGTTGATGTCATTAAGTTTTTAGATTATAATTCTGTTGTAAACTTTCAGTTTTTATTCTCCCTTATACTGCTCAAACAATTCGGCAATTTTCGCTTCCTCAGTATTGCCTGCATGAACATATACACGGTATCTTAGTTTGATAATCTCACCTTTCTTCATTTTAGTTTCCTTGTCGTTTTCCGGCCAGAACATTGGAGTTGGCGACATAAAACCATAATCTCTGGTGAACCATGGAGAAGGATACCATTTGTTTGACGGATGTTGCATGATAACAATACCTTCCACTCCGCTTTTTCTTTCGCCATAGCAATCTATCCATGGAGAAGGAACGCCGAAAGTGCCTTTTTCACCTTTGCCACCTTCTGCATTTACCATAGTCCCTCCTTGCTTGACTGTCAGGTCTGCATCAATACGTGCGCTGAACAAAGAATGATTCGTCTTTAGGATAGTAACATCCATCAATGCTTCCATTTCAATATCGAAATCCAATTGATATAAATCTTTGGAAGGAGAGGAGATTGTTATTTTTCTTCTGTCGATAATCGGAGATTGTGCATCCGGACGTTTCCATATGCATTCATCTTCGATAACCACACGCTCACCTTTAGCCTCAATAATTCGTGCGCCTATTGAAACAATTCTTCCTCTCTCCAAACCCTCTTGCCAGTAGTTTCCACCGTTCACTCTGTCGCAACCGAAGAACAGCGAGCTGTGATGAGGATATTGTCCGTTTCTCATCGAGGTAACACTTCCTCCGGATACAGGACCATTCACAGGAAAGAATAAAGGATATTTCTCACTATCATCAAACTGATAGCTTGTGAAGAACTGGTTACCGATAGTTATATCAATATGATTTCCGACTTTAACAGCCGAAACGTTCTGTTTTTGAGCACAAACAGAACCTAGGGAACATATTATTGCTAATGCTATAAATATCTTCTTCATAAGTAATAAGATAGTTTAAGTTTCGTATGATTATTTGTTTACTTCTCAACTTCAACTGTCACAACCGGAGGATAAGCAAAGTCGTTCCATAAACGGTTTGCTTCGTCGGCTGTCATTTCTCCGTCATAAGCATAAACTCTGTATTTGAGTTTATATTTTTTCCCGGCTTCAAGATTCCAGTCTTTGTTTTTTGTCGGGGCAAAATTTACGAAGGCATCGCCTCTTCCTCCGTTAGCCTGTTCATTCCAGATTCTTAAAGGTTCCGGATGATTATAATTCTCAGGATGACTCATGAACAACATGCCGGATTTACCATTATTCCCGCATTGTCCGGTAAGGCAAATCCATCTGCCTGTTGTACCGTCAATGTCTTTTCTGGTTTTACCTTCTGAAGTCAGCATCTCACAGTTGTCTTTTGTCCATTCCTCCGTTGCTCTCCATCCGAATCCAGCATATCTGTATTCTTTTATTTTTACAGGCAGAGAAGTGTTAGGATATAGTCCCGATTCGAAATCCCAAAGAAAACCTTCTGGAGTGTTCCATGTTTTGATATTCCATGTTTCGTCCATAATTTTCTTTTCTCCTTTAGGAGTAAAGATGATATGGTCGAGAGAAGCGTTGTAGCCCGCGCAAACCTTTCCTTCGTAAATAGTATTTATCTTGTTTGCTCTGACAGTTCCTTTTCTATCTTTGAGATTCCACAAATCATAAATTTTACCGTCATATTCCAGTCTGGTCCAAGGATTCCATATACCATAATGATGATAATGGTCTTTAGGCTGGATAGTTGTAAGAATATTTCCCGAAGGAGAATAGGCCGGATGAATATATCCGCTTCTCATATATGCAATATCCACGCCTTTTGGAGGCATTGTTATAGTATAATTATATTGCATCACTTCATCGCCGTTCTTTTTGATTACAAGGGCAAGTTGAGTGTCTTCAACTTTCATTTTGCCACGTTTGCTGTCTTTTGCTGTTTTTTCTACAACAAACTCTCTTGTGCTTCCTGCTGGAGTAATACCATTCAGAATCCAATATAGTTTGGGTGATTCTCCTTCTTCACGAATAATCTGGCAATCCACCTTTTTTGAAACTCCGTTAGTTGTTTCTTTCATCACAACACCGGAATTATCGGAAAGCTGCAATTGTGACAGGTCTGCGGTAACAACGCAGTCTTTCCTCTGAAAGTCTCCGCTGTTTACCGACAGTTTTATTTTATTTTCTGCATACAGACTTATAAAGCTGAAGCATAAAATAGCAGTCCATGTGTATTTCATGTTTCTTGTTTTTAAGCTTGTTGGTTTAAATATTATATGGCGGTCTTTGAGGTCTTGAAATCATAGAATTTGCCTCATCGTCATTTTTGAATCTTTCACGGATTGGATCCCAATACAGTTTTCTGTTCAGCTTCATTGCAATGTGCTGCAACAGACAAGCTGAACATGAACGGTGGGCAACCTCAGCCGGAGTTATATTCATCTTTCTGGTTCTTACGCTTTCGAGCCAGTTGCCATGATGATCGGTACTCTTATAAAGATGTATTTCATTTTCCCCGATTTTGGAAGTAAGAATTGCAGGATCCGAAGCTTGTAGAGCTTTTGAAGCTCCTGCTGTAGTCGGGTCGTTTGCTGAAGCAGTATAATTTCCACGTGAAACGAAAATCCATCCTTCTGTTCCAGTAAACAATACTCCGTTAGGCTTTTCATTAGTGTTAGTCACACCGCGTACGATGACACCATTGTCATAAAGCATTTCAGTTTCAAAGTCATCTCCGTGAACATCCCAAAGTCCGCCGGTTGCAAAACTTGCATGACCGGAGATTTCGATTGGTCCGGAATATTCCTTATCCATAGCCCAGTGTGCAATATCGAAATGATGAGCGCCCCAGCCTGTAATCATTCCGGCTCCAAACTGTTCGCATCTTAGCCAGCCCGGCCTTCCGTATCCGGATTGAGGGTGAACTCTGTCCACAGTGTAAGGAACATATGGTGTTTGTCCAAGCCACATATCATAGTTCAGATTCTTAGGAATAGGCATTTCTTCCGGATTTCCACCGGCAGGATCACCAGGAAGTCTGACTTCGATTTCTTTAAGCTGACCTATACGTCCGTTTCTTACCAGTTCGCAAGCATATCTGAACTGTTCCATTGAACGCTGTTGGCTGCCAATTTGCAGAATCCGTCCTGTAGCATTCACTGCATTACTCATTTTACGTCCTTCCTCAATAGTCAGTGAAGTAGGCTTCTGTAGATAAACATCTTTGCCGGCATTTACAGCATCTATTGCCATTTTTGCGTGCCAATGGTCCGGAGTACTTATCAAAACAGCATCCACATCTTTATTAGCCAGCAATTCACGATAATCCTGATAAGTCTTCACACAACTGTAAGGTTTGCCTAGTTTCTTTGAATAATAACTCTCAACAAGTTTCTTTGCGTCTGCCACTCTGTTCAAATCAGCATCTGCTGCAGCAATTATTCTGACATCGTCGTATTTCCACACACCCGGCATATCATGGTCGCGAGATATTCGTCCCGTTCCTATCGCTCCAATATTAATTCTGTTTGATGGAGCATTCGGACCAAAAACAGATGCCGGAACTATAGTTGGAGCAATAAATAAACCTAAACCTGCTCCTAATGATTTCTTTATAAAATTTCTACGAGTTATATTCATAAACTTAGATTTAAAATTGTTTTTACAAAATTATTAATATAAGGATATATACATATATCCTTTTTTTGCAAAAGCTTGCATTATTTTGAGAAAAGGGCAGTGTTTCATGTTGACTTTTTATAATAAAAATTTAGCATGAAACACTGTCAGTGAAATATCAGATATTAATAGACTACATTACTATTGTCTACTTTCTGCGGTTCTTTATTGTTTTCTGCTCCCGGATATCCGATATTCTGGTTTATAACACCTCCATAATTTGTATTAATAGCTTCTGCAGGTACAGGCCACAAAATATGGTGAACACTTATCTTATATTCAGCCCATTTATGCTTTACGCCTTTATTATAGAAGTTATTCTTTGCAACTACCCAATCATACCAGAAATTATATCCAACCTCCTTGACATTAGAGCCTGTTCCACCGGGACCGCTTATCTTATCAAGACTATAGACCCTTCCTCCCAAAGATTCACAAGGCTTACCTAACTTGGCATAAGTATATGATATACGTACCAACTCTATATGTCTTGCCTCCTCATAATACAATTCTCTTGCTCTCTCGTCCAGAATAGCCTCAATGTTTATTTCAGAAGCATTCAATGCATCGGCTCCTGCACGCTCACGAACAACATTTATCATATCTGCAGCCAACTGTAACTGGTCTTTCCAGTAATAACATTCTGCCAGCATTAGATATACTTCTGCGCTTCTGTATATATACCAGGGTGTTTCACCACCTCTCCATTCTGTACTCAATGGATCAGGAACAAACAATTTATAATGAGGCCACATATACCAGCAGCGTATAGAATCTTCTACAGACATTGCCGGATTCTTTACGAAATTCTTGCCATACCATTTGCTTTTTCCTTTAAGACTTGGATTATTGTATTTAAGATCCTCCATTCTTTTCCAACTGTCATGATTATTCGGGCTTCGGAGGTCATTTTTCTCTTTGGTAGTCCATATATCATATTGGAAATAATTAGTAGGTCTTGCTCTACCAATACCTCGTCCATAAGTCCTGTTCAAATCCATTTGTTTATCCGTCTCATCAGGAGATATATTTACACTTGTTCCCATATCACCTTCCGGAGTTTTAATTGCTCCGCTATTCCAGAAAGGAACACCATTTCTCATTGATTCTATTTTAGCAGAGCCTTCAACTTCCGGATATGCAACCACATACATCAGGCCTTCTGTATTCGACATATCAAGTTTTGCCTCAACACTATGCAAATCGTGCATAAGATTGGTATTCGGTTTATTCTTGTTTGCAGTAAAACGTTGGGTCATCAAGGGATATTTAGCAGTGATTTCCTTACCTACAGATATAGCTTTGTCAAATTCACACAAAGCCATATAAACCTTCATTAACAGTACACCGCATGCAGCTTTAGATGTTCTTCCTCTGTCAACTTTTTCAGGAACCCATTTGTAGGCAAATTCCAAATCTGTTTTCATTCTTTCAAGAATACTCCATCTGTCAAAGGAATAAAAATCAAATTTCGGTTCTATCAATTCGCTTTCCAAAAAAGGAACATCTCCAAACTGATGTGTCAACTTAAAATAACGATATGCTCTTTGGAAATAAGCTGCTCCCAAAACCGCATTTCTCTCTTCCTCATTTCTAAATGTCGCATCATCAATACGGGAAATAACTACATTGGCATATTTTATCGCTTTATAACATTCATACCAATACCAACCTACTTTAGTTTTATCTGTATGATTTAAATCCATATCAGGAAGAAGACAGTTATCCATATCCATCTGAGGACCGGCTTTATCTGTAGTTCCCTCTACACATAAGTCAGACTGTATCATCTCTGTTAAAATAGGCGCAGCATCTCCAAAATATTCATGCCGCATATTTCTTTCACACGAAGTCAAAGCTCCATAAAGGCCTTCCGCATTTATATATGAATTTTCCGGAGTATAGAATGATAGAGGTTTAGGTTCAAGCCAGGAATCACTACAAGAAGAGATTTGTGTCAGCATCAAGACAGAACCAGCCAATAACAATATATTTTTTCTATTTTTCATAATATATTTAATTTAAAAGGTTACAGAGTGAAATTAATTCCCAAATTGAAAGTTCTCGGAGTCGGCTTTCCTGTTTCCGGATCCCAATATTTCCAGTCTGGAGAGAATACCGCAACGTTTCTAATACTCATAGACAAACGCATTCCCTGTATTGAATATTTCTTTAGGAAATTCTTCGGAACATTATAAGATACTGTAATATTATCCAATCTTATAAATGATTTGTTCAGATAATAATTACCGATATTCTTTGAACCGATACGGGCAAAGTCATTTATTGGATTATCCGGAGTCCAATATGGCTGCACATAATCTGAACAACGGTCAGGGAAGTTTGCCGCATTTGCCGCATTGTTAAATGTTCCATAATGTCCCCACTGTGAATATAGCATAAATGAAAGAGAAAGATTCTTCCAGAATGTAAATTCATTTCTCAATGTCCAATAGAAACGAGGTGTTTTGTTTTTCTGGAAAACTTTATCATCGTCAGTCATAACACCATCCTTATTCAAATCCAGATACTTGAAATCACCCGGCTGACAACCATATTTTGCAGCTTCTTCTGCTTCATTTTCCTGCCATACGCCATCTCTTACATAATCCCAAATCTGTTCCGAGTCATGACCGATAAACCATTTGTTCTTTATATCGTCTGCTTCTCTCTGTCCTATTACATTGCCGTTTTCATCAACCACATCTACCATTTCGCCATAAAGATGAGTTATCTTTCGTCTGTTCAAAGAGAAATTACCGGAAGCCCTCCATGAAAAATCTTCTTTTCTGATTATATTGGCATTGATAGACAGCTCGAATCCTTTATTCTGTATTTCACCCAAATTTGCTGCAACACTATTAAAACCAGTAACTGTAGGTAATACTCTATCAACAAGCAGGTCATTTGTCTTTGATTTGTAGAACTCAAAAGAACCGCTTATAATATCATTAAATACAGAATAATCCAAACCGACATTAAATGACGATGTTCTTTCCCATCTTAAAGCAGCATTAGCCATTCTGTTTACATAAAGTTGGGAAGATGTATAAACATTACCATTTTCATCAATATAAGGATGTAAACCAGAAGTCAAATCCGATAATGCTTCATACTGGCCGATATCCCTATTACCATTCTGTCCCCAAGACAATCTCAATTTACCATAATTCAACCAACTGCTTGCTTTTTCCATAAACTTTTCGGATGAGAATGTCCAACCGGCAGCCACTGCAGGAAATACAGCACGAGGATGCATCTGTCCAAAAGCAGAATAACCGTCTCGTCTGACAGAACCTGTAATCATATATTTGTTCTTGTAAGAATAGAACAATCGTCCCATCAATGCATCACCTGTCTTATATGTATCTTCACTTGACACTAAAGGAACAGTACCTGCCTGTAATCTATGATAACCCAAAACATCACTTGGTGAATAATTGGACGCTTCAGCTGTCTGTTTCCATCTTTGACCTTTCTCTGCATTTATCAGGAAAGTAGCTTCCAATGTATGTTTGTTTGCAAACTCTTTTCTCCATCTGAAAATATTATCCAACTGCCAGTTGAAAATCTTCTGGGTTGTTCTTACAGAATGACCTCCCTTGTTTGCCCATTCTTCACTTTCGGAAGACTCGTGCAAGAAATCTTCATACCATTGATAATAAGGTATAAAATTAAGCTGATACTCAATACCGAATGGCAATGAAACCTTTGCATATATATTGGCATTCAAATTGTGATACATTTTCTTTTTATCACGATACAAATTGTCATAAAATGGGTTAACCGGAGTACGGTCTCCTGTCGGAAGTCTTCGATAAGGGCTATCCAGATCATCAATATTATTTGAACCGAATGGAGATATTCTAACCATCTGTCCCCAATCACAAGCCTGGAATCCCTGATTTCTTGAAGAAAAACTTGAATTCAAACCAACAGTCAGGAACTTTGTTATCTTAGATTCCAGATTAAGTCTTGTTCTGAAATTAGTAAAACGGTCACCGGTAACAATACCTTCATTGTCATTATAACCCAAAGACCAATAATAAGACATATCATCAGTTCTGTTGGATATGCTGGCTGTATAATTCTGCTGCAAACCAGTCTGGAAAACAAGATCATCCCAATTTGTTATATTTCCTGCAAGATAATTATCTATTTCCGGAGCTTTAAAATCAAGTCTGGCAAGCCATGCTCTGAGTAATTGTTCTTCAGTAACACTTTCTACAGGAGTATTTTGTGTATAATTATACCATGTCAACTGGTCAACATTCTGAAGCTTTCTGGGATCAGTAAATATCTCAGGATATTTATTCAGATATTCAGTTGAGTTTCTGGTCATTTCATAATCCTGACGATATTTGACAAAACCGTCTGCATCAAGAATTTCCCTTTGATTCGCAACCTGCACAAAACCTATATTAGTATTAAAGTTGATAACAGGCTTACCGGCTTTCCCTTTCTTTGTAGTAATAACGACAACACCATTGGCAGCCTTCGCACCATATACTGCTGCAGAGCTGGCATCTTTCAAAACATCTATCGCCTCAATATCCGAAGGGTTAATATCTGATAGTTCACCTTCATATATAACACCGTCCAACACCAACAAAGGGGCAGAACCCGCTTTCAATGTATTCTTACCTCTAACTTGAAGACTTGATTCGTCCATAGCTCCGGTTGATAAGCCTATATTCAATCCAGGAGAGTTGGCTCTCATCAAATCCTGTATTGAATTAGGAGATTCTGCTGCAAGTTGTTCTGTCTTTATGGAAGATATGGCACCTGTAAGGTCTTTTTTCTTAGCTGTACCATAACCGATAACAACAACTTCTTCAAGTTCTTCTGTGTCTTCTTCCATTGTTATTATTATCTCATTTCGATCAGATACAGAAATTTGCTGGCTTAAATAACCAATATAAGAGAATAATAAGACTGATTGCCCATTCTCTACTTCGATACTATACTGACCGTTCATATCAGTTATAGTACCATTTTTTGTTCCTTTTTCTGAGACATTTACACCTATTAAAACTTCGCCAGACTGGTCTTTTACCATACCGGTTATCATCTTTTTTTGAGCGAAAGATGATAATGTGATTAAACATAGAATTGAAAATAGACTAATTCTAAAATAGTAAGTTTTTTCCTGTTTTTTCATCATTATAGATCAGAGATTAATTATAAGATTACATAGTTGCTAATACTTTAATAATGTTAATAAGGTTAACTCAAATATTTGTAGCCGGCTTGTCTTTTTATAATATATATACACATAATATAAAGGGTGGCTTCATTCCCATTATGATTATATTAAATTAAAAGTCTGCATTTGTTCCGCAAAAATATCGAATATCTTGAGGTTAAGATTGTATTATTTTTGCAGATATTTGTCGTAATTTGACAATTATATATAATCAGGTAATATTATATTATATATGTTCTGTATATTTGTTAGTATAATTCTTCATCCCATGGCAAACAAACTAATGTATGAACACTTGTCAATATATTCCGGCTCGCCCATTATAGCCAGAAATTATAATTATAGAAAATTTACTTATCCTTGGCATGTGCATAAAGAATTTGAAATTATATATGTGAAAGAAAGTACAGGAGAGAGATTTGTTGCTGATAGTGTAGAGTCCTTTGGTGCAAATGATGTTACATTAGTTGGGCATGGAGTTCCTCATTATATGAAAAGTGATGAGGAATATGAAAATGATAAGGAACATAGGCGGGTTAGTGGGACAATCATTCAGTTTGAGGAAGAATTCATGTCACATGCAATAAATAATTATGCGGATTTAGCTCATATAAAGAAGCTCCTTGATGAGTCGCGTAGAGGAATTAATTTCCCTTATCCAGCCAATAAGGAAATTATCAATTGCATAGAACAGTTGCCTCAGAGTAAGGGGTTTATGAGGATAATAAATTTACTGCATCTACTTGACCTTATGGCTGGATTTGAAAGTAAAAGATATTTGGGAAGTGTACGTTTCTGTAATACAATGTCTATGACTATGGACCAGAGAATGGAAAAGACTCTTGCTTATATTTCAGAACATTTCAAAGAGGATATAGATTTAGATAAAGTTGCATCGCTGGCAGCGATGAATAGCTCTTCGTTCAGCCGTTATTTCAAGGAAAAAACAGGAAAAACATTTACCGAATATATGCTTTCGCTAAGGATTGGTTTTGCCTGCAAATTACTTATTGAAGATATAATAGATATTTCACAAGTCAGTTTGGAGTGTGGATTCAATACGATAGCTCATTTCAATAGGGTGTTCAAACGTCATACGGGGCTTACTCCAACAGACTATAGGAAAGAATTCCTGAAATAAAACTTACATATGTTTCGGAAGCAAGCCCAGTTTGTGTTGTAAAAATAATTGTGGACAGAGTCCTAAACTCTAAAGAGGAAATTTAACTTTCTTGAGTTCCGGTAAAAGGTTTTCAACCACATTGGGAAATTTATCTGATATATTTACCCTTTCCAACCTGTCGTTATTATATTTATATAATTCAGTAAAAGTCATGTTGTCCTTGCAGTATAAAGATAACCTGTACTCCGGAGTCCTCATTGTTATTCCATTATTGAAATAACTGTAGGCAACATCATTCCATTTTCTGTTTTCCGGATTATCCAGCAGGTTGGCAAAACTGTTTCCGTCAAGACCTTTTGGTGATTCTATTCCACATAGTTCCATCAGAGTTGGATATATATCAATAGAACTGACAATACGCCTGTTCTTTATACCACCTTTATGTCCCGGAGCTTTTACAATCAGTGGGCTGCTTAATGAAGTCTCGTGCAAAGTATGTTTCCCCCACACACGTAAGTCGCCCAAATGCCATCCATGATCACCCCAAAGAACTATGATGGTATTGTCTGCTTCACCACTATCTTCCAGAGCTTGCAAAACTTTTCCAATTTGAGTGTCAACATAGCTTATACAAGCAAAATATGCGTGACGCAGTTTGCGTGCATAATCATCTGATAGATTCTTTTCAAGCGAGGCTTTTTCATCACCGAGCTGATAGCCGTTAAATTCTCCACTATTATGTAATGTGGATATATCGCATCCTGTAGGAATATCCTTTGCTGTAGAAAGAAGAATATCTTTTTCGTTATATAAATCCCAATATTTCTTAGGAGCTGTAAAAGGCAGATGAGGTTTGAAAAAGCCTACAGCCAGACAAAATGGCTGCTTTTTTGCTGTCAGTTCTTTTATTTTTCTGATAGCAAGATTTGCAGTAAGTCCATCAGGAAGACCTTCGTCATCAACTTCGGCACATTCGTAGGGTTTGACTTGCTTTTTTCTGCTTTGTCTGTTACTTCCGTCGGAATATCCAAAGAAAGCGTTCCATCCGTTTCCCCATTTTCCTGCATCAAAAAGCATTTCATCCCAGCTATAAGGTAATTCGGGTGTGTCAGATTTGTTTTCTTCATAACCATACAGGCAACCATCAGCATAATGGCTTATTTTCCCAATGCCAACAGTGTAATATCCATTTCTCCTTAAATGATGAAACATTGTTTCCGGAGTTTCTCTTTCCGGTAAGTCTGATAGTCTGGTTCTGCATGCCTCATTGGATAGGTGTGACTTTTCCTTGGGTAAATGTCCTGTAAGCATACTTGCTCTGGAAGCACCACTTGTCGGCACTTGAACATAGTGATTGAAAAACAAACTTCCGTTTTCTGCCAAATGGTCGATATTGGGTGTTTTTACGCTTGAACCGTAGCATCCCAATTCTCTTCGCAAGTCGTCAACACATATAAAAAGTACATTTGGTTTTTGGGCTTCTGTGTTATTATTACTTTCTTTTTGCTGACAACTGTTTATTAATGTTGTCAGAAGAAATATCGGCAGAATATAATACTTCATAAAATTCAACATTATGTTTTTTACAAAACTAAATAATATTGGAATTGCTCAATAATACTATTTTTGCATATTGTTGTATCATATTGACTTATTAAAATGTGAAAGTGTTCTCTATTATGTTTATAACTTAAAACTTGGCAGTTCATAAGAGTAATTTTTTGTCTCAATTTCAGATATTTTCTCAGTATTATTTATTGACACACTCTATATACAGGAAGTTACCGAAGATAAGTTTCACAATTTTTCTATATCTTTGATAACTAGGAAAATAATGTGAATTAACAACAGTTTTTAACACATATTCCAATCATCCATGTTTCGTGATTCTGCGATAAGTAATTTTTTGCGGAGGAATAATGAAATACCAATGGATAAAAATATAGCTGTTAAAAAATGTTTTAAAGTCACGGGATGTTTTTGATAATCAGAAATATAAATAGGTTGTGAAACATACATTTGGAAAACCCTATGTTTTGGGAAAAAACTGCCTATGTTTTCTAAGAAAAGTAAGCAGTTTTTCTTGGAAACTTCCCATGTTTTTTATAAATTGTTTCGTTAGTTGAAAAATTATGTAGTTACAGGATTTATAAAAATAATTTTGAACACCTATTTACTTATTTAATTATATAAGGTATTATGAAGAAAATAAATTCAGTCTGTGTATATTGTGCTTCAAGCACCAAAATAAATCAAGTATATTTCGATGCTGCAAACCGTTTGGGAAAAATTCTTGCGGAAAAGGGGATACGTATAATTAACGGAGCGGGAAATATCGGTCTTATGGGCGAGATTTCAGATTCGGCGCTTGCTGCCGGAGGAAAAGTAACCGGAGTGATTCCTCATTTTATGGTTGAGCAGGGTTGGAATCATACAGGACTTACGGAACTTATCGAAGTTCCTGATATGCACGAAAGGAAACAGACGATGGCTCGTCTGTCTGATGCCGTAATTGCTTTGCCCGGAGGTTGCGGAACTATGGAGGAACTTCTGGAGATTATCACATGGAAACAGCTTGGGCTGTATCTTCATCCGATAGTAATATTGAATGTAAACGGCTTTTTCAATCCTTTGCAGGAGATGCTCCGTCGTGCGGTGGATGAGAATTTTATGCGTGAGCAGCACAGTGCAATATGGGCTGTTGCCGAAACTCCGGAAGAAGCTGTGGAGCTTGTGCTTTCTTTACCGGATTGGGACAAGAATATACGGCGTTTTGCTGCAATATAAGATTTGGGGTGTGTTTATTCCACACCCCATTTTTTATTTGGCTCGTCGCCTAAAGTCAATTCCAGTGTTCCGCCTTTCATAATATCGGCATAATCCAGATAACAATGATTATATACTTTTCCGTTCAGTTTTGCGGATTGGATATATACACTCTTAG
This sequence comes from Parabacteroides sp., assembly GCA_034091205.1. Lineage (GTDB taxonomy): Bacteria > Bacteroidota > Bacteroidia > Bacteroidales > Tannerellaceae > Parabacteroides. The sequence goes on from JAXDRC010000071.1 coordinate 39,136, forward strand.
GAGATTCTTTTTTCACTATTATCTTGAAATGTTTTGAAGGACCGACTTCAATATTTACTTCATCGAATATCGGAGATGTCAATTCCATACGTGTGTCACCCGGACAAATAGGATGTATTCCTGCTGAGGCAAGAACATACCAGGCAGACATTTGTCCTACGTCTTCATTTCCAACCAAACCTTTCACACCATTCTTATATGCATTGTGGCAAATATAACCGGACCAATATTGGGTTTTCCAAGGTTCGCCTAATCTGTTGTAGAGGAAAGGAACGTGATGAACCGGCTCGTTTGCATGATTATAAAACTGGTTCCAAAGGAAGTCCGACGGAGTGTTGTCGAACATATAATCCAAGTCGCGGACAGTCAGCTCTCTTCCTCCTTTAAGCTTAATAAGACCTTCAATGTTGTGAGGAACAAACCAACCTTGCTGGAAAGGATTTGACTCTACGCTGCCGAAACCTTCTGTCAATCGTCCTTTTTCCGGCCAAGGAAGGAAATTACCTTCTTTGTCTTTCGGGCAGAAACTGTTGTGGCTTGCGTCAAAGATGTTTTTGTATGACTGCGACAATTCTCTGTATCGCTTCTCTTCTTCGTTTTTCCCTAACTCTTTTGCCAATTCAGCCATACACCATTCCGTATAGGCATATTCCAATGTCTGAGAAATGGAGTTTGGAGTATAACCAAGTGGAGCATTACCGAACTTCTTTGATGTAAGGTCTGCGAAACGCCATGCCTTTTCTATATCATAACCTCTTATGCCTTTCTTATAAGCATCTGCCAGAACCGAAATTGCCGGATTTCCCACCATACAACCGCTGTATGCATTCAGAAATTCCCATCTTTCCAGATAATTCTGACCACTTTCCTCAGCCAATGTAATCAGTGAGTTGAGAATATCGTGGATTACATCCGGACGGATGATGGTGAGCAATGGCATCTGGCTGCGGAAAACATCCCAACCGCTGAATATCGTACGTTTGTTGAAGTCTTTTGTTTCGTGCACTTTCTTGTCGCCTCCGATATATTTGCCGTCAACATCGGAATACAGACGCGGGTCGAGCATTGTGCGATATAATGCAGTATAGAAAATAACTTTATCATCTTCGTTGTCTGTCTCAACAGAAATCTTCGACAGAGCCTTTTCCCATTTATCCTGGCTTTCGCTCAGTGTCTGTTTGAAATTCCAGTGAGGAATTTCCGCTTCAAGATTCTTTTTTGCACCCTCTTCACTTACGAAAGAAATACCAGCTTTCAGAAAAACTTCTTCATCTTTTCCAGTTTCGAATTCGGTGAAGAAACCGATATGTTTACCGGAATATTCCTTTACTTGTCTGTGAATTTCAGCCTTTGACGTAAGTTGTTGGAATGCTTCGGATTCTATAAACTCACGTTTGCGAGATTGTCCTTCGGGAATTGCCACCGACCATACACCGTAATTTTTCAGAGGCTTTGAGAATTGGGCATAAAAATAAACAGTGTAATCTCCCTTTCCGTCGCCATTTCCCCAACCGCCACCGTCGGGTGTACAAACCATTTTTCCGGTGATTGTATTTTCATTTACTACGCGCACTTCCTGCCAAGTTGAAGTTCCGCCGACGCGGCGTGCAAGGTCAATTTGTATTCTAGATTCTTTATTTTCCGGATATGTGAATTTAAGGAAACCACAACGCTGTGAAACTGTGGCTTCGGTTGTGATATTATAGTCACTGAGCAATACACGATAATATCCGGCTTCGGCATATTCGCTGTCTTTTGCGTAGCGCGACCTGTATCCGGCATCGGGATTGTCCAAATGGCCGGAGTTAGTGTGCATTTTGCCTGTTGTAGGCATAACCAGGAAATTCCCCAAATCTCCATACCAGCCGATTCCGCTCATTTGGGTGAAGGCAAAGCCTTCGATACTTCGGTGTTCGTCGCTGTAGCCCGGACCATTATCTCCACCGGTAATTGTATTCGGACTTACTTGCACCAGACCAAAAGGTGAAGTTGCTCCGGGAATAGTTTTGCCCAATCCGTGGGCAGCTCCCGCATCTTTGATATTCGTACTTGCTCCGATAAATGGATTTACATACTCAACTTTACTTTTTTTCTCGTTCCCAGCCCACAATGAAATGGAGGACAAAACGAAAAGAACAGTTAACAACTTTAGTTTCATGGATTTATTTTTCGATAATATATATTGTATTAATTATGATTAAGTCTTTGTCTTATTATTTATAAGTTTCGCAAGTTACTCAACTTAAAAGTAAACAAGGCTTCAGATACAAGTTGAACTTGCGAAACTTCAATTATATAATTTCAATATACGGGTTGAAAATACTAATATTTCATAAAAGTACCGGTATGCGATAGGGGGAAAATATATTACGTGTGTTTATCATAATATATCCATAATTTATGGCATTTGGTATATTATTGCATTCCAGTAAATTACATTTTCAGTCTTTTTTAAGGCTTGGAAAAAGTTTTTCATATATTATGAAAAAGAATTTTCATTAGGATGAAAAAAGATTTTCACAATATATGGAAAAAAGTTTCATATATTATGGAATGCTGGAACGATTACATTCATTTTTTGGCAGATAAGAAAATAAGTTTTCAAAGTCTTTGAAAAACCTTGTAAACTTGTACTTTTGTCTTCTTGTAAACTATAAATATAATTGAGTTTTTATGGGAGTGAATAGGTTTTTACCATTATTTTTGATTTTAGTGTTGATGAGCGGATGTGGCTCTTCAAGAAAAATGAATAAAAGTGAGAAAGCGGGAGTGGGAGCTATAATCGGTTCTTGGGTTGGAGAATTATTTGGAAGAGGAGTAGGAAGTGCGATAGATTCCGACAATGGTGAGGAAATAGGCGGATTAGTAGGAGCAATGGCTGGAGGTGCCACTGGTTCGACAATAGCTTATAATAAGGCTGAAAGGGAAGATGCTGCCAAGCTGGCTACATCAAACGATTATAAGCGCCCGGCATCATTGATGGCTATTCCTCTGTTGAAAATAGAGAATTGTTATGTCGGTGATGATGTTTCGGCAAACGAACCTTTATATGGTGGAAAAGATTATGAATTGAAATTTGACATTGTCAATAACGGGAATTATGCAGCTCTTGATGTTGTGCCGGATATAAAGGTTGTCAAAAATGCTTCGAAGGTGGAATTACAGGAAATTGTTCCCGTCGGTGATATTCCGGCTCGTGGAAAAATAACATATAAAGTGCGAATGAAAACATCACCTAAGCTGAAACGTGGCAAGGTAGTTTTCTCTGTTTCGCTGAAAGAAAGAAAAGGATTTAGTACGGATTATGTGAAGTTTGAGATGAAGGTTGGGAAACACAAACCCCTATAAACAATTAAAGGCTGTCTCACGACAACCCCTAATCAAACTTTGTTAACCTTAAATCTAATACTATTATGAAAAAACCACGGTGCAAAGGTAGCCTTTTCCCGTGGTTTGTCAAGTCTTTTTCGGCTAATAGTTGTTAAAGTCGTTTTAAATTGATTTAAAATGGCTATTTTATAACCATAATCTTGGTCACAACGCTCTCTTTTGCCTTTTCTGTGGCAGATAATACGAGATAAACACCTGTAGCAACGCGGCGACCACTGATATTTCTGCAATCCCAAGAGAATTGTCCGCCAGTGCATTTGCCCTGATAAATCAGATTGCCGGCAACGTCGGTAATTTTTACACTGCTCTGGTCCATAAGTCCGGTGATAATCACTTTCTGGTCGAAATCCGGACGAACTGGATTCGGATAAGCGTGTACGGATGAGAAATCCTCACTTCCTTCGGTTGCGTCACCAATATATGATATTATTCCTTTGTCTGTTCCGAAGAATACTTCTCCCGTTTTCGGGTCGATAGCTATGCTTTGAACACGATTTGAGAACAACGGAGAATTATCCGTAGTGAAATTCTCAATCACTTCAGTTCCGTCTTCGTTTACAAGGAACACACCGGAGCTTTCCGTCGCAAGCCATTTTCGGTTTCCGCCATCAACGGCAATAGCATTTATCTGCTCTCCATTCAGAAGATAGTCAGATTCGTCAGCCAAAACAATACGGTTGAAACGCAAGTCTTCAATGTTTGAAGGCATATAACATACAACCGGTCCGATATTTGTTCCAACCCAGATTGCTCCGTTCTTGTCTTCAGCCATACAATAGAAAAGGCTAGCCGACAAAGTTTCGCCTTGTGAGCTTACCAGAGATGTGTATAGTTTATATATATCATCCGAAGTGTCGTCCAGTGTGCCTTTATCATCCATAGCAAAAATACCGGCATTATTTGCACGAATATTATTTATCAATTTTATTTTGTTTTTGGTGATAATAACTTTGTCCGTTGTTTCGGAATTATTAATAGGAGTTTTGTTGAATGTAACCCAATTCCCGTCTTTTAGTAGTACATTTATTGTGGCATTTACTTGGCTACCACTACTTACAATCCAAAGATTCCCATTTTCATCAAATGTTAGTCCGCTGATACGAACATAATGCTTTGACGTTCCTGCTGCAGATTGAAGCGGACTGTTTCCAACAGTGTAATGATTCTGAACCTGTCCGTCTTTTATCTCAAACAAACCTTCGCCATATGAGGCAATGAAGAATCTGCTTGTATCGGCAGGGTCGGTTACGGCGCAGAGGATATCACGGCAAAAATCCAATCCGGTTTGTTTGGTCAGTTGTGATTCATCGAAATTAATCCAATTGTTGTCTTTATATCTCATGAAAGTAGCAGGCTGGTTTTCTCTTTCAGCCCATCTTGCTCCGCCTGTCACAAGCAATTGCCCGAATTCATGCGACATAAAATACGGAAGATTCCTTTTCGGACTGTTGATTGCCGGTTGTTCCACAATTTTCTTGAATGAAGAAGAATTTCCTTCTTTCTGGACACCAAGAATTCCGGAGGTGGAATTGGCAATCCAATAAGTATTTCCCTTAAGAGTCGTAATATCCTGAATTGTACTAAGCCCGGTAATCTGCTCTGTTGAAGTAAGGCTGTTTGAAATATAAACTTTTCCGTTGGTAAAACTCATCAGTTTTCCGTTTTCCAACTTGAAGCCTTTTATTCCGGCATCTTTAAATAATGTATTCACTGTTCCGTCTGCCGTCTGATAGAACACACCGTTAGATGGAACATAGAAACAAAGGACATTCTGGAAACTTGCAATGTTTCTGATGCTTTTTGCCTCAAAAGCCGAAGAGTTCACACTGTGGCTGCTCCAGTTGTTGCTGTCCAAAAGATTGTCGTTTACGTTTCCTTTCTTCACTCCTTCGTCGGTCACGGCATATACATAATTGTTTAGCACAGCACTTGCATATACATTGCCAATCATGTAAGTGTCGGTCACTTCTCTTTTCTTCAGATTGACAACCATTATTCCGAATTGTGAAGATATATATGCATATTCCTTGTTGAAAGAAACAGTGTTGACTGTTTTGTTCTGGATTGTTGTATTTTCTTTCAGGAAAGGAAGATTATAAGTTGTCCCTTCAGCAATTATGTCGATATTACCATTTTTATATACAATCAGTAAAGCATCAGCCTCGGAATTATAACCTATCTGAGTTATGTCAACATCACTCAGAGAATTCAACCTGGAGTAAGTGTTGAGGCTATTGTCTTCCTGCTTGAACGAATACAAAGCACCATTGGCAACGGCAAAAACTTCCTGATTTGCCTGGGCAATCTTAGTCGTGTTGTTATACGAAAGATATGACTGCCATCTTCCGTATTGCGCATTGATTGCCAGACAAAATGAAAGGCATAATAATATGTTGAGAATTTTCCTCATTATTCAGACATTTGATATGTTTTTATTTCTTTAAAAAAGCGCTAAGCTTCTTGACTGCTTCGGCACGATGGCTGATTTTGTTCTTTATATCGTTGCCTAATTCTGCAAAAGTAAGGTCATAACCTTCCGGAACGAAAATCGGGTCGTAACCGAATCCGCTGCCTCCACGTTTCTCCTCGATTATATTACCTTTTACTATGCCTTCGAATGTATATTCTTTTCCGTCGAGCAACAATGCGATAACAGTGCGGAAATGGGCTTTTCTGTTTTCCTTGCCTTCCATTTCATGGAGTAATTTCTTCATATTTGCCTCTGAATCGTGCCCCGGACCGGCATAGCGGGCGGAGAAAACACCGGGAGCGTTGTTGAGTGCTTCAACCTCAAGACCTGTGTCGTCGGCAAAGCAATCCATACCGAATTTATCTTTTATATATTGTGCTTTCTGCATTGCGTTGCCTTCCAGAGTGTCGGCAGTTTCCGGAATATCATCGTGGCAGCCTATTTCCTTCAGACTGGCAATTTGGAAATCATTGCCAAGGATGGCTCTTACTTCTTCCAGTTTGTGTGCATTGTTGGTTGCAAATACTAAAGTTTTCATTGTCTTTATGATTATGTTTTTATTTTTGTACAAAAATACGGTTTTACAATTGTTTTACGTTATATAGATATAATATTAATTCTGGTCTCGTTGGCTCTGCTTGATTTAAAGTTGACGAGGCACCAGAGACAAGTTGATAAATAAAATGAAAAGAAACGGTCTTCGATATATTTGTTTCAGTTTTATATCAGCATTACTGATAGCCTTGCTTTTTACATCATCCGATTTCGTTTCAATGCCTGTTCAGTCTTTGAAAGACGTTGTGATAGTCGGAATGCAATGGGGCGTTATGCTCACTGCTCTTTTTGCCCTGATGCTGGTGATAGCTTCGGCAAGATTGCTGTTTGCTGTTTCTTTTCCTGTTATTACGGTTCTCAGTGCCACACTTGCCTATTTCCGTTACACCATGAATGCCGTGCTTACTCCTATGATATTGGATGCGGCGCTCGACAATGACATACAGACATCTGCCGACCTTGTTTCTCCCGGTCTTATTATGCTTCTTCTGTTTGCCGGAATCATATCATTCTTCTGGTGCAGATACAGATGGAAACATATAAGCAATGAGAAACCTTTGGTCTCGGTAATCGTCGGATTGGCAGGATTGTTTATCCTGACCGGTATCGACAAACTGAGCCGTCCGATATCAGAACGTATTCCTTTCAATATTTATTATACTGTCAGCAGATATTTAGAAGAAAAAGAGGCTTTGAGCAGTGAAAGGATAGATTTAAGTGAAGGAGCTTTATGCAAAGAGGATTCTCTTACTGTTGTTCTAGTAATCGGTGAATCGCTGCGCCCGGACCATTTGGGAATAAACGGTTATGAAAGAAATACAACACCAAAGTTGCAGGCTGAGAATATTATATCTTTCCCGTCTGTATATACTCATCAGACATACACAATGCGCAGTATTCCGCATTTGCTGACTCGAGCGGACAGCTCTGATTTCAACAGAGCCTACACCGAGAAATCATTTGTCCATATATTCAATCATTGTGGATTTGAATCTTTCTGGCTGGCAAATCAGGAGCCGGCAAAGACATTCGTATCTTTTATGAATGAATGCGACAATCTGGAATATGCCAATATAAACAAATCATCATACGTTTATGACAAGTGGCTTGACGAAGATTTGTTGCCATTGCTGGACAAAGCTCTGTCCTCATCTCATGAAAGAAAACTTATAATCCTTCACACAATAGGTTCGCATTGGTGGTATAATTCGCATTTCGATGAAGAAACAGCAATGTTCAAGCCGATAGTGAAAAGCCGAGTTATTTCTTCTTGTACTCCTGAAGAAATGATAAATTCATACGACAATACTGTCGTATATACAGATTATTTCCTTTCGGAAGTCATAAACCGATTGAGGGATGAAAAGGCTGTAATGATATTCCAGTCCGACCACGGAGAAGCATTAGGCGAAGACGGAATATGGCTTCACGCCTCCGAAACAGAAGCGGCTCATTATGCTGCCGGCTTTGTATGGATGTCGGATTCTTACAGTGAAACTTTTCCTGATTACAGGGCGAAGGCTGAAGATAACAGTAAAAAAAGAATCAGAACCGATTACCTCTTTCACTCCATATTGGATGCAGCAGGAATCAGTTCTGATTATATTGATTATACTTTGAGTATATTCAGATAGAAATACAAAGGATAAATTCTTAAGCTTATTAGTTGACGAGGAAAATAATCTGTAGCCTTGTCTACTTGTCAACTTGTTAACTTGTCAACAGTATCACGCCTTAATCGGATCAAATCCTTCGCCAAACACACCTCTTGTCGGACTCTGCGAAATAAAGGCATTGTGATCGATTCGTTTCACCAGTCTGAACACTGTAACAGATTCAGATTTGCGGGCAACAACCATAACCACTTTTACAGGTTTTTTGGAATATCCGCCAGTTCCGTCCAGAATTGTACAACCTCGTCCAAGGTCGTTGATTATACGTTCGGCAATTTCGTCGTGCTTTTGCGAGAAAATGAAGAATTGCACGGATTCACGTGAACCATTGACTACTTGGTCAATCATATAATTGCTGACAACCATTTCAACGAAACCGAAAACAATCTTTTCAACATCATGGAACAAGATATATGATGAACCGATGATTACGAAATCGAGCATAAGCATTGCTCTTCCGATAGATATATTCTTATATTTCGTTATGATTGCGCCAATTATATCAGTACCACCTGTACTTCCGTTTGATGCAAATATAAGTCCCAGACCTGCACCGCAAAGCAAACCACCAATGATGATACACATAAACGGCTCATTCTTGATAATAGGTTCAGTGAATATATTCTCAAACAGAGTAAGTGATGCGGAAAGTGAGAAAACTCCGAAAATAGTTTTTATCAAAAACTTCAGTCCGAGAATTTTCAGTGCTATTGCAAGCAGCAGGATATTTATTACAAAATAGGAAACAGAAACCGGAATCATTTGCCCAGTTGCAAAATATATCAGGGCGCAAAGACCGCTGAGACCACCTGTGATAATTTCATTAGACAAGATAAAACCGTTGAAGCCGAAACCATAGATTAATGTGCCGACAATAATCATCAGATAATCACGCAGATCATATTTGTCTAGACTTGATTTTAAGAATTGCATAACTGCCTCCTTTCTATAATTGTTGATATTTTTAAGTTTTGCAAGCGTAATAAAATACAGAATTCAAGGGGTGTGTCAAGATAGATTTAAACACAGAGTCACGGAGAAACAGAGTTATTATTTTATTCATTCTACAAAAATATCCTCTGTGACTTTGTGCCTCTGTGTTTCATCATATTTATTTTGACAAGCCTTCCTGTAATTTCTGCTTTATTATAATTTTATCCCACCACGATGTTTACAATCTTCTTCGGAACAACGATAATCTTCTTCACGCTCTTTCCTTCGAGCCATTTAGCAGAATTTTCGTGTTCCAAAGCAGCCTTCTCGATATCTTCTTTCGACATATCAGCCGGCAATTCAAGGTTGAAGCGAGCTTTACCGTTGAAAGAAATTGCATACACAGCTGTATTCTCAATCAGATATTTTTCTTCAAATTTAGGCCAATTTGCATCGCAAACAGTTGTTTCGTTGCCCAGTTTATGCCACAATTCTTCTGCGATATGTGGTGCAAACGGAGCAAGAATAACCATCAACGGTTCGAGAATGCTCTTCTTGCTGCACTTCATTGAAGTAAGTTCGTTTATACAAATCATAAACGCACTGATTGAAGTGTTGTATGAGAAGTTTTCTATATCTGTTGTTACTTTCTTGATTAGCTTATGCAATGATTTCAATTCTTCAGCAGTTGGCTCTGCGTCTGTTACCTGCCAGTCTGTACGGTTGTAGAACAATGACCACAATTTCTTCAAGAAGCGGTGAACACCGTCGATACCATTTGTATCCCAAGGCTTAGACTGTTCAATCGGACCAAGGAACATTTCATACAAACGCAAAGTGTCAGCGCCATAACGCTCAACGATTACATCAGGGTTAACCACGTTGAACATTGATTTTGACATCTTTTCAACAGCCCATCCGCAAACGTATTTGCCATCTTCAAGAATGAATTCTGCGTTGTTATATTCCGGACGCCAGTTCTTGAATGCTTCAACATCAAGAATGTCGTTTGATACGATGTTAACGTCAACATGAAGCGGAGTAACATCATACTGGTCTTTTAATCCGAGAGAAACAAAAGTATTAGTATCTTTTATACGATAAACGAAGTTTGAACGTCCCTGAATCATACCTTGGTTAACCAATTTCTGGAATGGTTCTTCTTTCACGCTGATTCCAAGATCGTGAAGGAATTTGTTCCAGAAACGAGAGTAAATCAAGTGACCTGTAGCGTGTTCTGTACCGCCCACATACAAGTCAACATTCTGCCAGTATTCATCAGCTTCCTTTGAAACCAAAGCTTCGTCGTTGTGCGGATCCATGTAGCGCAAGTAATAAGCACTTGAACCTGCAAAGCCCGGCATAGTGTTCAGCTCAAGAGGGAAAACAGTCTTGTTGTCAATCAAAGAATTTTCAACAACTTCGCCGGTTTCAATATTCCAAGCCCATTTTGTTGCATGTCCCAATGGAGGCTCGCCGCTTTCAGTAGGCAAGAACTTAGCTACCTCAGGCAATTCCAAAGGCAATTTGCTTTCGTCAATCATATAAGGCATACCGTCTTTGTAATATACAGGGAACGGTTCGCCCCAATAACGCTGGCGAGAGAAAATAGCATCACGCAAACGGTAGTTTACTTTTACTCGTCCAAGCTGATGCTCTTTTACATATTTCTTTGTTGCAGCAATAGCTTCTTTGATAGTCAGTCCGTTCAAAGACAAATCGCAATATGGAGTAACGCCTGCTTTCGGTGAGTTGCAAACAATACCTTCTTTTGCGTCAAAGCTTTCTTCGCTTACGTCGCAACCTTCAACAAGCGGAACAATAGGCAAATTGAAATGTTTTGCGAAAGCATAGTCACGGCTGTCGTGTGCAGGAACTGCCATAATAGCTCCTGTTCCGTAACCTGCCAATACGTAATCACTAATCCATACAGGAACAGCATCTCCTGTAAATGGATTAATTGCATACGAACCACTGAATACACCGGTTACACGTCGGTCAGCAATACGTTCGCGTTCTGTACGTTTCTTTGTACGGTCCAGATAAGCTTCCACTTCAGCCTTCTGTTCTTCAGTAGTAAGCATCGGAACCAATTCGCTTTCCGGAGCCAACACCATGAATGTTACACCGAACATAGTATCCGCACGAGTAGTAAAGATAGTAAATTCGATGTCGCTGTCTTTCACACAGAAACGAACTTCAGTACCTTCAGAACGTCCAATCCAGTTACGCTGAGTTTCTTTCAATGAATCTGTCCAGTCCACATTGTCCAAACCATCCAACAAACGCTGTGCGTAAGCAGAAACACGCAAACACCACTGGCGCATCTTCTTCTGCACTACAGGATGACCACCACGCTCAGAAACACCGTCAACAACTTCGTCGTTAGCCAACACTGTTCCCAAAGCCGGACACCAGTTCACCATTGTTTCGCCAAGGTAAGCGATACGATAGTTCATCAATATTTCCTGCTGTTCCTTTTCGCTCTTAGCTTTCCATTCATCAGCAGTGAAAGAAAGTTCTTCGCTGCAAGCTACATCCAACCCTTCAGTACCTTTCTGTTCGAAATGCTCAATAAGCATGCTGATAGGCTGAGCTTTCTGGCAAGAATTGCAATAGAAGCTGTTGAACATCTTCTGGAAAGCCCACTGAGTCCAGTGATAATATTTAGGGTCGCAAGTGCGGACTTCGCGGTCCCAGTCAAAGCTGAAACCAATCTTGTCCAACTGCTCGCGATAACGGTTGATATTGTTTACAGTTGTAATAGCCGGATGCTGACCTGTCTGAATAGCATACTGTTCTGCAGGCAAACCGTAAGCATCGTAACCCATAGGATGCAACACGTTATATCCCTGAAGACGTTTGTAGCGTGAATAAATATCCGAAGCGATATATCCCAGCGGATGTCCTACATGCAAACCTGCTCCTGATGGATAAGGGAACATATCCAGCACATAATACTTCGGTTTATCGTTTTTCTCAACTTTATAAACCTTGTTGGCGATCCAGTATTCGCGCCATTTCTTTTCAATTTCTCTGAAATTGTAATCCATAACTTTTATATGTCGTTTTTTATGTTATTCTTTTGTAAGAATGAGGAGTAATGCTGCAAAAGTACATAAACATTCTTAATATAAGGGAATGGAAAGTCATAAATTCAAGTTGTGTAAGCTCAGTTTTGGTGATGAGCAGATAGAGCTGCTGGTTGGCAATGTTATCATATATAGATTTATCAATTATAATATTCCTTATTTCTGTGTATTTTTGTCTTTATAGAAAAAGCACAGAACCAAAGATGAATAATATAATTGAAAAAATGACTTCCATATGTCCTGTTTCGGATGAGACATTGCAGGCTTTAAAAGAAAAACTGACATTATGCCATTTCCCAAAACGCTACCAGTTGGTCAAGGAAAATACATTCTGTAAATCTGCTTATTTTCTTGAAGAAGGTATGACACGTTCGTTCTGGCTTGTAAACGGAGAAGAAATAACCACTTCTTTTTCCACAGAGGGAGGAATTGTGTTCAGCATGGACGAGCTTTACTACAACAAGCCAAGTGAGGAATTTGTAGAAACACTGGAAGACACTGTCGCTTATCGTATAGCTTTGAGTGATTTGCTCGAGCTGTTTCATACAAATATAGAACTGGCTAACTGGGGACGTATAATACATCAGGATGAATATCGCCGTTTACACCGTTCTCATAAGGAACGTCTCACTTTACCGGCAAAGGAACGTTATGAAGAGTTCCAGCGTCAATTTCCGGAAGTATGCCGTCGTGCCAATTTAGGATATATAGCGTCATATTTGGGAATTACTCCTTCAACCCTCAGCCGGATTCGTTCGCAAAAGTGATACGGAAACAAAACTGATTTTGACTTAGAACAAAAGAATTAGATATGCTTTTACTTACTTTTGCAACATCACCGGTGGCTTATTACAAACAACTTAAACCATTTTAAATATCATGCAAAAAATATCCTCTGCATCATTTGCAGACACTAAACAACATTACGAGCTGTTGGACGGTCTCAGAGGTGTTGCCGCCCTTCTCGTAGTTTGCTATCACATTTTTGAAGGTTATGCCTTTGCCGGTGGAACAATGATTGAAAGCATCAATCACGGATACCTTGCCGTTGATTTCTTCTTTATGCTTTCGGGTTTTGTCATTGCTTATGCCTACGATGAGCGTTGGAACAGAACACTGACCTTGAAGAGTTTCTTCAAACGTCGTCTGATACGTTTGCATCCGATGGTGGTCATGGGCGCTGTTCTTGGTTTCATAACATATCTGATACAGGGAAGCGTTCAATGGAGTGGGGAACATGTAGCGTTTTCTATGGTTATGCTTTCCTTGCTTTGTTCCATGTTGTTTATTCCAGCATATCCGGGAGCAGGATATGAGGTGCGTGGCAATGGGGAAATGTTTCCTCTCAACGGACCAAGCTGGTCTTTGTTCTTCGAGTATATAGGCAACATTTTATATGCATTGTTTATACGTAGATTGTCCAACAAAGGTTTGGGTGTGCTTGTTCTGCTTCTTGGAGTTGCGTGGAGCACATTTGCGTTGACCGATGCGTCCGGCTATCAAAGCATAGGTGTTGGCTGGACATTGGACGTGACAAATTTCTTCGGAGGTCTGCTTCGTATGCTTTTCCCGTTTACTATGGGAATGTTTCTGATGCGCAACTTCAGGGAAATACCTGTCAGAGGAGCCTTTTGGATATGTTCTTTAGTTCTTCTCCTTTTGTTTATTGTTCCTTTTGTTGAGGGCAATGAACCTGTTTTATGGAACGGAGCTTATGAGATGTTTTGTGTGATTCTTGTTTTCCCTGTTCTTATTCTTTTGGGCGCTTCCGGAAAAACAACAGACAAACGCTCAACTATGATTTGCAAATTCCTAGGAGATTTGTCTTATCCTTTATATATCGTTCACTATCCTTTCATGTATTTGTTCTATGCATGGCTTATAAAGAATCAGCTCTTCACTTTTGCCGAAACGTGGTATGTTGCAATTCCTGTAGTCTGCTGGAATATAGTTTTGGCTTATGTGTGTTTGAAACTGTATGATGAGCCGTTGAGGAGATGGTTGGCTAAATCTAAAACAGTTATTTAGACCGCATAATTTAAGGTTTTAGGTTATGCATACCAATTCATGTAACTCCATAAACTTTAAAGCGAAACAGTTTATTAAGATAAAACATGGGAAATTCCCGGAAAAATCTGCCTATGTTTCTGAAAAAACATAGGCAGCTTTTTTACAAAACATAGGAAGTTTTCAAGCATAAGTTTCACAATTTGACTATGTCTCTCATTGCCAATGAAATCCCGTGAATCTTAAACATTATTTAACTACTTTGTTTTTCTTATTTTATATTTCGTCATTTCTCTGTGTAAATCCTATATCATAAAATAGCAAATAGCGGCTGGTAGGAATATTTGTTAAAAAAAGTTGTAAAATCACATTATTTCTCTGCCTATTAATAGGATAGCAGAATTGTGAAACATCTCTTCAGAGACTTCCTGGTTCTTCGTCAATTTAGGTGAAACTTTTTCTGATTGAGAGTGTGTAAAATTCTACACCACAATATTTAATGGTTATTTGATTCCTTGTAATATCTTTCATAGAAACAACACTACAAAAAATCTAGTGAATCTCTTTT
>JAXDRC010000072.1:0-97776 GCA_034091205.1 Parabacteroides sp.
GATATTCTAAGCTATGTAAGGAATAACCTTAAAACATATACAAATAATGGAAATGGGACAGCAGGTATTGAATAAGGATAGTAATGAGGTCAAGAGATTTATTGAAGCCATGGAAGGTATATCCAAAATGTTGGATGCAAACTCTTTAATCTACAGACCTATATTGGACGGGAACCGCTATGTAACAGAACAAGAGTTATCAAAGGCTCTCAAAATTACAAAAAGAACACTCATTGAATATAGAATGAATGGCAAATTGCCATATTACAAAATAGGAGGAAAGATTCTGTATAAGGAACAGGACATTATAGATATATTGGAAAGAAACAAAGTTTTGGCATTTGAATGACATTTCTTAAACCACTAATAATCAAAAGATAAACTTTATAAAATAGCTTGTAGCTACCCCTAAATAATCATATAAATATTTGGAGGAATAGAACCGAACACTTACCTTTGTAAAGTCAAAGGATGATTAACGAGAATCTATCGAAAATTGGTGAATTTGGCATATGGCTGATTCAGTGGTTCGGGGATTTTTCCAAAGATATTAAAGTGCTGCAAATTAGGACTTTGAATTAAAACATTCGATTCCTGGTGGCACCACTTAAAGAAATCCCGATTTCAATTTGAAGTCGGGATTTTTTGTTTTCCCGCAGCACGCAAAAAACGGCAAAATATTACCGTTTGAGGTGGAGATAAAAGGTGGAGCAGAAATCTCTACAGAATTACGACCTTTTTTATGGGTTGTCAATATTTTGCAAATCATTCTTTCATACTGATAATAAGCCGTAAATTCTTCTGAAAATTAAAATTTCATCAGGTTATATACGCCGTTTTCATCACTTAAAGAAGGATATTTTTTAGAAACACAATAAAATGGGCAGGCAGTAAACTGCGCTCCCTCCAGAAAAATCAATTCGTTTTTTCTACGACCAGCCAGTGTCCGCCTTTATCCGGTCCGATACGCTTGAGTATTCCTTCTGCCTTCATCTTGGCAATATGCTTTTCCACAGCTTTAGGGGTTATGCCTATCAGCCCGGCAAGGGCAGCTGCACTTAGTGAATTGTTTTGAGATAGCAGAGCAATAATTTTTCTCCCTACTTTATTTGCTTTTCTCCCTACCTTTTGCAATAAAACAGGTTCTTCGTCAATTTAGGTGAAACTTTTTTCAGATTGAGAGTGTGTAAAATTCTACGCCACAATATTTAATGATTAATTGATTCGTTGTAATATCTATCATAAAAACAACACTGCAAAATTGCAGCGAATCTCTTTTTGTTTCAACGAATTATATCTTTAAAAGTCCGCGAAACCTCCACCTAAATTGACGAAGAACCATAAAACAAATAGAATCTGCATCACCCACCTGTCTGATAAGTGATACAGATTCCAATAGAGTGATACCGATTTTATTCATTAAGTCGGTACACTTCCTTGTACCCTTTCATCAGTGTCTTTTCTAAGTCAGAAGCACGGTAGATAATCTTACCGCCTACCTGTGTGTAATGCTGAATTCCGTTGTTGCGGTAGTCCTGCAAGGTGCTCCGGCTCACTTTCAGCAGGTATGCCACTTCCTTGTCCGTCAGCAGTTCATCGCCATAGGCAGACGGTTGCAGTTTTTCCAACAACTTTTCGAGCAGGGCTAGCAACCTGTCGAAATCCGAGTGGAATGTCTTTACCCACTAGATAAAGTATCTTAACTCCCAACTGGTAATAGGATATTCTCCCTTTTCTTTTATGCTTTCACTTAATACACTCAAACGGTACATTCCTATAAGATACGGGTATGAAACCGGAATACCTGTCAAAAAAAGGACTAGCAATATCTGCTCCATTTTTTCTGCGAAGAGATTGAAAAAAATACCCGAAGAAAATTTTCACAGGTCCGAACCCGCGAGAGAATATATACGGCCCCACGCGAGAATATATACGGACCGAAATTGGCGTAGGTTCGGATGGTTGCGGAGAGTTGATTATTCCACCTGCAAGCATGGTTCTCGTCTGTTCCGGATCAGATATGTTTCTGACAAAATGTCAAACTATCATTCTGTCATTCCAACCCTTATGAGAATCCGATATTTCGGGACAAAATGCTGGAAACGGAAATCGTTGGCACTCTCGCGGAGTTAAGGAAATACAAAGTGGCAGGAAAAACGAGAATTTGCTTTCTTAAAAGAAATTTCATTGCGATGGTTTCAGAAAACAGAGTAAAAAATGTAAGAAACACGGAGAAGAAGCCTGACAAAATAACACTTAAAAAACGAACGTGGATTTTGAGCGTTTTGATGAAAAAATACGGTTTTCAGGGTTGATTTTCCATGTTGACAGGCACATTTGGAAGACAAATGCGGTGTGTTAAAAAAATGATTGCAATGATTTGGGAAAATGATTGTGAAGAGTCAGGAAAATGATTGCAATGACATGGATGAACGATCGCAATGATTTCCCGAAATCATTGCAATCATTTTCCGGAATGAAAAAAAATACATGTTCAAACTTGAGTTTTTGTTTGTTTTTGCACAAATCACGGGTTAGCAAAAACAAGCAATATCCTGCAAAAAGTTATTAATCTGCTTGTTCTTATGGAATTTTGATATGGCAAAATAAGCCATTAAAGCGCCATGCCGACAAGTATTTTTGGTGTTGTCCGCCGTATAAATTTTGATTCAATTGATGGTCATACCGTGGCTGATGCAATCATTACAATTTCAAATCACTCACATATTTCCCCCATTTCGCCATATCGAGGATAAAGTGTAGTGAAGATTCACCGAGAGGAGTAAGTTTATATTCAACCTTAGGCGGAACAACAGGATAGATTTTTCTTTCGATAATGCCCATATGCTCAAGCTCCCTCGCTGTTTGCGAAAACATTTTGTTGGAGATACCGTTAAGTTTTCTCATCAACTCTGAAGAACGCATCGGACCTTTTCGGAGATGATAAATCATCATGGTTTTCCATTTCCCGCCGATAATATCCATGGTCAGCTCCAGGGAACAGAAAAACTCTTTTCCCTGGAATGAAAATTTTATGTTGTTAGGATTCTCAGCCATTACTGCTTTCTAATATAATTATATAATTCCCATTTCTCACGTTCACGCAATTCGCCTTTGCGGTTTTCCACACATTTCATAAGCCATGAAACATTGTCGGCAAGGGTTCGCATTGTCTGGAGTCCTTCTTTGTCTTCGGCTGTTTCTCCTTTCTTCCATCCATAAGCGATATTCCAATATTGCGAAGTGGCATGAATCATATTTCTCATATCTGCATACATATTCAGACGCTGGAAAGCACAGCTGGCTCTGCCGCGGCGGCAAACAATCACTGAAGCCCATACTTTGTTCTGCAAGTCTTTTGCGCAGGAATAGAACACGCGGTCGAGAAGGGCGCACAAGCTTCCTGTTGGTCCGCCGAAATATGTCGGTGAGCCGACAATCAGGGCGTCTGATTCTCTCAATTTTTCCAGAAAATTCATATATAATTCATCTCCCAGCACGCAAAATCCTTTTTTCACACATCCGTTGCAGGAAATACAACCTTGAACGGCTTTGTGTCCTATCCAGAATATTTCAGTCTCAATTCCGTTTTCCTCCAGCCTGTCGGCAACTTCCTTAAGGGCTATGTATGTGTTTCCGTTTTCACGTGGGCTTCCGTTGACTAATAATGCTTTCATTTTGTTTTCTTTTTTAGTAAGATGAATGATGTTTTGTTTTTGTGTTTGCAAAGATAAATTATAATATCTTTTGAGTCAAGAACTTACAATTTTGTAATATAGTTACTTTTTGGTGTAAATTGGTTTCAGTATATTTGTGGAGAATATGGGTTGGACGGTAAATGAATCAAGAAGTCAAGTAGTTATCCTGCTTGCTTGTTCATGATGCTTTGTCAACTTTGAAGTTAAGTAATTAGCAAAAATTGATAAACTAATTTAAGTTTCGCATGCTCAACTTAAAAGTTTACAAGGCTTCAGATACAAGTAGACAAGGTCAGAGCATATGTAATTTCACGAATTAATATCCAAAAATCTTGTTAACTTGTCTTCTAGTCAACTTGTTATCTGGAAGTTGAGCTTGCGAAACTTGAATAAACTAATGTTATGAAACACTCAATAGCAAATTCAAACGAAAGGATTGTCTGGCTTGACGTTGTAAGACTGGTAGCTATTTTATTGGTAATAGCCTGCCACTGCACAGACCCGTTTAATGCTTCGCCTGAAGCCAGGGCAAATCCTGAGATAAATTTTTGGGGTTCGGCTTATGGCTCAATGTTGAGGCCTTGTGTGCCGTTGTTTGTCATGATGACTGGTTTTCTGCTCCTTCCGGTAAGGCAGGAAGCTTCGGCATTTTACAGGAAAAGGATTCCGAGAGTGCTGTTTCCGTTTCTGGTGTGGTCGGTATTGTTCGACCTTTCCCCTTGGTTTATACAGTTTGTTGGTGGTTCAAAGGAGCTTGTAGTACAGTTTTTCCCTTGGGAACCAAATCCTTCGGCATCGCTTGCTGACGCATTGAAGACGATAGCTATGATACCGATTAATTTCACCGTGTATGCAACACCAATGTGGTATATATATACATTGATAGGTTTGTATCTTTATATGCCTGTGTTTTCTGCTTGGGTTGAGAAGGCTTCGGATAAGGCAAAATTGTGGTTCCTTGGAGTTTGGGCTGTCAGTCTGTTTATTCCATATTTGATGGTTTTTGTATCTCAATATTTGTTTGGAACTTGTTCGTGGAACTCATTTGGACTGTTCTATTATTTTGCCGGTTTCAATGGCTATTTACTTTTGGGACACTATCTTGGCAGGATTGAAAAGCCATCTTTTGCTAAGGTGGTTTTCTGGGGAATTCCTTTGTTTGTTGTCGGATATTTGATTACATTCTTCGGTTTCCGTTATATGACTTCCGATCCGAATGTGAGTCTGGAAGGTATGGAGCTTTTCTTTACATATTGCTCTCCTAATGTGGTGATGATGACAATACCTGTGTTCCTTATAGCCAGATATGCGAAAGTAGGTTCGGAGAAACTTCGCTTGGCGTTGGCAAATCTTACTAAATGCGGTTTTGGAATATATTGCGTGCATTATTTCTTTATCGGTCCGTGCTATGTGTTCACACTTTGGCTGGGTGTGCCAATTCCGGTTGTTGTTCCGGTTTCTGCCTTGTTTACATTTGCTTGTTCATGGACATTTGTTTATTTTGTGAGCAAATTGCCGGGAGCAAAGTATATAATAGGTTGACAAGAGTTGAGAAACTTAAACAATATAAATATGAAATACTTTATAATATCAGATATACATGGTTCGGCTTTGACGTTGAAAAAAGCTTTGGAGCAGTTTAAGGCTATGGAATGTGAATTCCTTGTTATTATGGGTGATATTCTGAACTATGGCCCTCGTAATTCTATTCCTGAAGGCCTTAATCCAAAGGAAGTTGTGGAAATGCTTAATCCTCTTGCCGGAAGGATTATAGCCGTTCGTGGAAACTGTGATGCCGAGGTGGACCAGATGCTTCTTGATTTCCCTTGTATGGCAGATTATGCACTTGTAGTTGATAATGGTAAGAAATTGTTTTTCACTCATGGACATATTTATAATGAAGAGAACATGCCAAAAGGAGATTGGAATGTTCTGTTTTATGGTCATACTCATTTGTGGAAACTGGAGAATAGTGACGGAATGATTATATGTAATTCCGGTTCCATCACTTTCCCTAAGCAAGGCAATTTGCCGACATTCGTTGTGTATGATTCCGGAGTGATAAGTGTGTATTCGCTTGGTGGGGAATTATTGAAAAATATCGATTTGAATCAGTAATATTCAAGATTTCATTTTTACGATAAATATCACAGCATTGTCGCTTTCAGCATTTTCCGGAAAGCAATCTTTCAAGGCATCTCCACTTTTGAAGAAAGAATAAGTATGGCAATAGATATCTGAAGGATAAAGGTTTGAAACTCTGCCAGACAGGAAGAAGTCATCCTTGAAACCGTCTTTTATCTGCCATGCTTCGTTGTGTTGTATATCAAGGCAGAATGTGTTGTTTTTTTCCGGGCAGGAATTGCTGGTTAGAGATGAAATCCAATATCTTGTTCCCAATTGCACGGGAAAAGAGGTGATGATATTTTCATCTGATTTTGTGTGTCCGTCGTTATTGAAAATATACAGAGAGTCACGGAGCAGGCTTTCTGCTTCTGACGTTTCCTTATAGGCATATATCATTCCGGAATCTTTGTTTACCATAAGATTTGCACGGTGATAGTTCGGTGCAATATGTTTTCTGCCGTTTTCTGCATCGCAAAGTTTTTTCTCGCCAATTTTATTGAATGAAGTATCGTATTCCACAACGCAGTCAACAATTTTTGTGCAGCTTGAAATAGAATCTTTTATTTGTTTTCTTTCAGAAGTATAAATTCTGTTGTTATAGAGAACTGCTGACATCACGTTCTGTTGAGGCAAGTCACTTTTCAGTTTCTTTTTCTTAAGCAGTTTGCCGTTGAAGTTGTAGTAGTGGATATCGTCTTTGTTGCCCAGGACTATTATTTCTTTTTTACCTTCATTTATCATATATCCGGCAACGCTTATTTCGTCTGGATTTGTTATTTGTCTGATAAATTCGCCTTTACGGTTGAAAAGGAACAAAGTATTCCGGCTGACAAGAAATAGATTGTCACCTTGTTTGTTTATGTTACGTGCATATTTTATCGGCTCCATTCCCGAAGGTGTTTGCAAAGGTATGGCTACAACTTCTTCGGCAATGTCCGACAGAACTCCGTCATTATGTTTCTCTGTGGCTGTGTCTTTATTGATTTTGTTATATAATTGCCAGGCTGATATTGAGAATATCAGTGTGAGCAGCAGAATGAATGACTGTTTCATGATTATGCGTTGTTTTTATTATATAACGCAGGGGTAGGGGAAATATTGTGTGGGAGGGAAGGAATTGGGGAATAAAGGGGTCAAGGAGTCAAGGAGTTAAGAAGTCAAGGAGTTAAGAAGTCAAGGAGTTAAGGAGTTAAGAAGTCAAGGAGATTATGCTTATATTCTGTAGCCTTGTCAACTCGTCAACTTGTCAACTTGTCAACTCTTCTCCTTGTCTCCTTCCTCTATGTTACTCAATATTCTTTCTTATTTTGGCAAGATATCCTTTTATGCCTTCTGAATCTTTATTCTTTATCATTTCCTGAAGAATCTCCAATTCATTTTGGATACGTTCGATTTGTTTTGGAGTACGAGGATTGAAAAGTATTTCAGTCAGGAGATAATCATCTTCAGAGAGAAGACCACGGGCAATTTTCATGTGACGCTTGAAAGTTGTTCCCGGAGCATCCTGATGCTTCATTGTCGCAGCGAAAACCATTGTTGAAGCGAATGGAATGCCAAGAGAATAAGCAACAACTTTATCGTGTTCCTCAAAAGAATATTCGCAGATATGCAGATGTAGTTTGCCATATAAATCTTTGAAGAATATTTTACCCAAATGGTCACCTTCAGAGATTATGATGGTGTTCTCTTTTTCAAGATTGCTCAGATTTGCAAATGTCGGTCCGAACATAGGGTGAGTTGAAACATAAGGAAAACCGCATGTTTCATAGAATTCCTTAAGATTGGTTTTTACAGATGCAATATCAGAGATAATACAATAAGGAGGCAAATATGGCAAAACTGAGCGGAAAGCGTCAATTGTGTGATTCAATGTGACGCAGTTTATGACAAGTTCCGGTTTGAATTCTGCTATTTCCTCTTCATTGCTGAGGCGCAGTGCGTTGTAGATAAAACGCATTCTTTTCGGATCTTTTTCCAGGACTGCAACTTCGTGTTCGAAGCTAAGAAGGTCTGTGAAAAAAGAACCCATTTTTCCTGCACCTAAAATAAGTATCTTCATTTTTCAGTATGTTTTGTTTTAAGTTTCGTAAACTTACTTATAGTTGACGAGTTGACAAGGCATTATAGCTAATGTCTCTTTTTATTAAAAACAATGAGTAAATATTCAATTAATATTCCTTGTCAACTTGTCTCTGAAGCCTCGTCAACTGAACTTAAATTATTTATCATTATTCATTATTATCATCTGCTGACGTACAGATTCTTCGTGAATTTCGCGCAAGATATTCTTTACAAATTCAGTACTCAAATCCATTTGCTCGCCCATGCTTGAACGATTTTCAAGGATTTCGCTGTAGCGCGGAGACTGAAGGATTGGCATATTATGTTCTTTCTTGTATGTTCCGATTTCTTTTGAAATACGCATACGTTTAGCCAAAAGTTCAAGCAGCTGCTCGTCGATTGCATCAATCTGGCGGCGTAGAGCGCTTAAGTTTTCTGTGGTCTGGTTTGACTCACGTATTACAAGCAAGTTGAGAACATAATCCAAAACGTCCGGAGTGATTTGCTGTGCTGCATCGCTCAAAGCGCAATCCGGATTGCAGTGAGATTCGATAATCAAACCATCGAAGCTTAAGTCCATTGCTTGCTGGCAAAGAGGAGCTATAAGTTCACGCTTGCCTCCAATATGGCTTGGGTCGCAGAAAATAGGCAAATTAGGCATGCGGCGACGCAATTCAATTGGAATATGCCATAAAGGAAGATTACGGTAAATCTTCTTATCGTATGAACTGAAACCACGGTGAATTGCCCCAAGCTTGCGGATTCCTGCACCGTAAAGACGCTGGAATGCGCCAATCCACAATTCCAAGTCTGGGTTTACAGGGTTCTTAATCAAAACAGGAATATCAACACCTTTCAGAGCATCAGCAATTTCCTGTACTGCAAAAGGGTTAACTGTTGTGCGTGCTCCAATCCAAAGAATATCAATTCCGGCTTTCAATGCTTCGAATACATGGTCTTTGTTGGCAACCTCAGTGGCAACATACATTCCAGTTTCTTCTTTTACACGTTTCAGCCATTTCAAGCCTTGAACGCCTATTCCTTCGAATCCTCCTGGTTTTGTACGAGGTTTCCAAATACCGGCACGTAAAATCTTAATTCCTTTTGAAGACAATTCTTTGGCAGTTGTCATAACCTGCTCTTCGTTTTCGGCGCTACATGGGCCGGCAATTACTATAGGACGATGTGAATCAATGCCTGGAAGCAAAATTGATTCTAAGTTCATTGTTTCCATATTTGTATGTTTTTTTTCTTTGTTTTTTATTTGTTAGCTGAGAAGTTAACAAGTGGACAAGGCTACAGGAAAGAATCTCTATCTCCTTGGCTTCTTAATTCCTCATTTTTCCATAACTTTCTTAATTCTATCCAATGCTTCAGCCAGAGCTTCATTCTTGCAACACAGGGAAATTCTGATATATCTTTCGCCACGGCTGCCGAATATGAATCCCGGAGTTATGAAAACATTTGCTTCGTAAAGCACCTTGTCGGCAACTGCTTCGCTGCCTGCGGCATCAGCTGGGATTTTTCCCCAAAGGAACATTCCGACTTGATTTTCGTCGTATGTACAACCTATGGTTTTCATTATCTCACCAGCAAGAGCACGGCGGCTTCTGTAGATTTTGTTCATTCCGTCATACCAATCTTTCTTTGCAGACAAAGCTTCAACAGCAGCATACTGCATTGGCTTGAACTGTCCGGAGTCGATATTGCTCTTTACTTTCAGAATCCACTGTACGAACTGAGAGTTAGACGCAAGCATTGCCATTCTCCATCCCGGCATATTGTGAGCCTTACTCATTGAGTTCATTTCAATGCATATATCCTTTGCGCCGGGAATGCTGAGGATACTGATTGGATTGTCATTAAGAATAAAACTATACGGATTGTCGTTACATATTATAATATTATGTTTCTTTCCAAACTCAACCAGTTTTGCATATAATTCCATGCTGGCATTTGCTCCGGTCGGCATATTCGGATAATTGGTCCACATAAGTTTTACGGACGAAAGGTCCATTTTCTCCAATTCTTCGAAATCCGGCTGCCAGTTGTTGTCTTCTTTCAAATCATAGTTGATAAGATTTGCGCCGACCAGTTTACTGACAGAACTGTATGTCGGATACCCAGGATTTGGAACCAGAACTCCATCTCCAGGATTAAGAAAAGCAAGAGAAATGTGCAAAATACCTTCCTTTGAACCGATGAGCGGCTGGATTTCTGATTTAGGGTCCAAATCAACATTATACCATGTTTTGTACCATTCTGCATAACCTTTTCTCAGTTCAGGAATACCAACATAAGGCTGATAGCCGTGCTCGTTGGCATTTCGTGCATGTTCACACAGAGTTTCGATTGTCTGTTCAGAAGGCGGCATGTCCGGACTTCCGATACCAAGATTAATCACATTCTTTCCGGCAGCATTCATCTCTGCCACTTCTTTCAGTTTTTTTGAGAAGTAGTATTCCTGAACGCTGTTGACACGTTCTGCCGGAACTATGTTACATACTTTGTTTTCCTTCTGCATATTCTCCTAATATTTTTAAGTCTTTTGTTAACGGACGTATAGCGTCCAATGCTTGTCTGTATCTTGTATAGTCTGAAAATGTCAGGTTGATATAGAACAGATATTCCCATTCTCTTCCGATAATAGGTAAAGATTGGATTTTTGAAAGATTCATATCATAAAATGACAAAACAGACAGAACTTTGGAAAGGCTTCCGGCAGTGTGTGGCAGGGCAAATACAAGAGAGGCTTTGTTTTTTACGGTGTTTCGTTGCATTTCATCTGCTGTCCATCTGTCAGAGATAGCCAGGAAACGTGTGAAGTTTCTTTTGTTGGTTTCTATACCTTCTGCCAAAACTTCCATTCCATAGATTTCAGCAGCCAGTTTTCCGCAAATGGCAGCGTGACCTTTAAGCTTATTTTGGGATATCCACTGTGCACTTCCTGCCGTATCTTCTTTCTCAACCACCTTGGCCTGTGGAATAGTGTCAAGAAAATCGGAACATTGCATCAAGGCAATTGGGTGAGAGTTTACTTCAGTCACATCACTAATCTTTGTTCCCGGAAGAGCAACCAGAGAGTGCGATATTCTGAGTTTGTATTCACC
This sequence comes from Parabacteroides sp., assembly GCA_034091205.1. Lineage (GTDB taxonomy): Bacteria > Bacteroidota > Bacteroidia > Bacteroidales > Tannerellaceae > Parabacteroides. The sequence goes on from JAXDRC010000072.1 coordinate 10,997, forward strand.
GATTATAGCGAAATCACTTTCTCTTATCAGCTCATGATTTTGCAGAAGACTTCCGGCAATTGTGTTTTCTATAGCCATCAGACCTAAAATTTTCGGGTCTTTCTTGATTGTGGAAATCACATCGCGGAAGGTATTACATGGAATTGTTTCCACTTCATCACCTTCAAAATATTGTCGTGCTGCTATATCGTGATACGATCCCGCTATTCCCTGTATTGCAACTTTCCTTTTCATTGATTTTATAGTTTTAAAATAAAAAAGTCCCACCAAAACTGGCAGGACTTCATATTCATAATTGATTATACATTCAACATCAAGTATCAATTCTTTACATACAAACTCCTGCCTTTACCTTGCTGAAAAAGTAAAAGTAATAAAAGTAATATGTAAAGCTAAATCGATTCATTTTGTCTAATTGTTTTTTATTCCGTTGCAAATGTAACGATATTTTTTTAAAACCAAATGTTTTTACGAAAAAAGATAGGAAAAAGTTACACTGCCTTTTGTCCGGCCTGTAACGAAAGCATTTCTTTTGGTACGGAATTGCGTATGTTTTCCACCAGAATACGTGCAATGCTGAAGCGCACAAAGTCTTTCCTGTTTATGAATACAATTTCACGAGTAGGCTTTGGAATAGCAAATGGTCTGACCAATTCCTTCTGCTTCTCGCTAAGCTGTGCCACTGCAAGTTGGGGAATAAAAGTCATGCCATTTCCGTTTTCGACCATTCGCATGAAAGTTTCTAGGCTTCCTAGTCTGTAAGCAGCCTGATTGATTTTTACTTTTTCACGCTGGCAGAATCTTACAAGCTGATCGCGGAAGCAATGTCCTTCGTCGAGGAGCCATAGTCTTTCGTCGTTGATATCTGCTGTCTTTATAATTTGCTGTTCAAATATTGGCTCTTCTCTTGAAATATATCCGAAAAATTCCTCGAAATATAGAGTAGTCCCGTCGAGAGTAGGATTATCCGGTTGGTTGGCAATTATTGCAGCGTCGATTTCTCCTTGCTTTAAGGCCTCCATAGTTGGAGCTGTTTGCATTTCCAGAATTCGAAGATCCAGTTCCGGATATTGTTGTTGTATTTTATGCATTATGCGGGGAAGCAGGTAAGGGGCAATAGTAGGCAACACTGCAAGGCGGAATGTTCCGCTAATTTGTTCTTCCTCTTCTTTTACTATATCTTTTATCTTGGAAACCTGTTGCAAAACTGTTCTTGCCTGCTGCAAAACCTTTTTCCCGGTTGGCGTTGGCTTGATTGGCTGTGATGAACGGTCAAATATTTTCACTTCAAGCTCGTCCTCCAGCTTCTGAATCATAGTGCTCAAAGTAGGCTGAGTCACTCTGCAATGCTCTGCAGCCTTGGCAAAATGTTTATAATTCTCTACTGCTAGGATATATTCCAGTTGTTGTATGTTCATGGATTTATAATTCTTGTTGGTTAACAAAGGTATTGTTTTTACTTAAGTTTTGCAAGATAAACTTATTTGGAGCAATAAGGTGTTTGCCTAATACACAAAAAGACAATGCATCAAATTTTATTATGACACATTGCCTTTAGCAAATAAGAATCCGTTCTTAAGTTTTGAAATTCTGACATTCTTAAAAATCTATATCCAGTTTTATCGGATTATTGGAAGTGTTTTCTTTTTTCCCCTTTTCATTCTCATAAAAATCCTTTGTCCGTTTATAAGGATTGTTGGCTCTAATGTAGTTTATGACTTCTTCCATCCCATCCATAAATTTTACAAAATCTTCTTTGTATAAGAAAATTTTATGTTTTTCGAAAGAAATCGAACCATTCCCATTCCCGTTTTTAGGTTGGATTTTCTTGCTTTCAGTTATAGCAAGAAAAAGGTCGTTTTTCAGATTCTTTTTTACGTCCAGGTAATAAATCCTCTTCCCGGCTTTTATGGCTTTAGAATATATTATTTCTTTATCGCCATTTTCAACATGAACTTTTCTTTCAGATTCTTCCATGACAGTATATTCGGTTAATATTATAGTTACACCCCCAAATTTGTAAATTTTATTTTAATATTCCAACATTTTAAAACGAATTTTCTGAAAAAAAAGATTTTTTGCTATATGGAAAGTGTATTTTTATTAGATTTGTTCAGGAAATAAGTTTATGACATAGCTAACAAAGTCATGAATTTCCTTATTTTATTTATTAAAAATTAGAAGCCGTGAAAAAAAAGATAAAATTAAGGGTGCAAGGACTCACCAATAGTCAGATTCATTCCAGTGCCTATGCATTGGTACTTGCAGAAGAAAACGGAAATCGTCGCATTCCGGTAATTGTTGGAACCGCTGAAGCTCAGTCCATAGCAATAGCAATCGAGCGTATATTGACACCGCGTCCGCTCACTCACGACCTTTTTGTCAGATTTTCTAATGCTTTTGATGTAGAACTTAAGGAAGTGCTTATATATAGATTCCTTGACGGTGTGTTTTATTCACAATTGCTGTTTACTAACGGAGAACACAAAGTTTATATTGATTCCAGGACTTCCGATGCAATAGCTATTGCTCTTCGTATGGATTGTGATATTTATATTTATGAGGATATAATGGATGAATGCGGAGTGGAACTGGAAAATCTTAATAATAATGTGTACGAGAAAGAAGATGATGATGACTCAAAGAATATAATCGACCTTGAGCCAGAGGAAATAGACGATCCGGCTTTACTTAAGCAATGGCTTTCGTTGCTTTCGGTAGAAGACTTGCAAGAGCGTCTCGAACTTGCCGTTGAAACGGAAAACTATGAATATGCCAAAATGTATCAGGAAGAGTTGAACCGCAGAAAATTATGATATTATGGAAATACTTAGAGGAATTGTCGGGATATTTTTTGTAGTCTTGATTGCCTATCTGTTCAGTTCGGACAGGAAGCGAATCGACTGGAAACTGGTGGGAGGAGGATTGTTTCTTCAGTTTGCCTTTGCTTTGGCTATATTGCACGTACCTTTTATCGGGGTATTTTTCCAGTATTTGGGAAAAGCATTCATCAAGTTGATGGATTTCACTGGCGACGGCTTGTCTTTTCTGTTGGGCCCGTATGCCTCAAAAGCTAACGGATTCAGCTTCCTTCTTCATTCATTGCCGATTGTTATATTCTTTTCTGCTTTGGTTTCTTTGTTCTATCATTGGGGAATCATACAGCGTATTGTTGGTGCAATGGCTTGGTGTCTCAGGAAGTTTATGAATATTTCCGGGGCAGAAGGACTTGTAGTTTCAGGAAATATATTTTTGGGTATGACTGAATCACCAGTCTTAATTAAGAACTATTTGCCTTCGATGAATAAGTCTGAGATTTTCCTTGTTATGGTTGCCGGAATGTCAACAATTGCAGGTTCTGTGATGGGTTCGTATGTCAGCCTTTTGGGAAATGGCGATCCTGTAGCTCAGCTTTTGTTTGCCAAGCATTTGCTTTCTGCATCTGTTATGGCTGTTCCTGGTTCTATAGCGATAGCCAAAATAATGTGTCCTCAGACAGAAAAAGTTATTGACAGTGAGAATAAATCTATCGAGCAAAACTCTTCAGACAATATCTTGAGTGTTATAGCATCAGGAACGCAGACAGGTGTGAAGCTTATGGTTAACATTGCAGCCATGCTTCTTGTGTTTATAGCTCTTGTAGCTCTTGTCAATTTCATTATGTGTGATATTATAGGTAAATATACGGGCTTGAATGACTGGATAGTTGAGTTTACCGAAGGCAGGGCAAATGGTCTTACATTCCAGTTTATCCTGGGTATAATAACGGCTCCTTTGATGTGGCTTATCGGTGTTCCTTATGAGGACATGATGGTTGTTGGTTCTCTGTTGGGACAGAAAACAATTTTGAATGAATTTGTAGCTTATATGCAGATGCAGCAATGGCGTGAAGCTGGAATATTCGTTTATGAAAAGTCTGTAATAATGTCAACATATCTGCTTTGTGGTTTTGCAAATATTTCTTCTATTGGAATCCTGCTTGGTGGTCTGGGTGTTTTGGCTCCGGAAAAGAAAGGTCTTATCAGCCGGATGGGTGTGAAATCCATGATTGCAGGAATGATGGTTGCAATACTTTCAGCTACAATTATCGGAATGATTCTTTAGGTAAATATTGTTTCACATTATTATACTAATCAAGTTTTGCAGGAAAACAAGTTAACAGGTTGTTATTTGTGCTTGTTAACTATCTTGTTTATGGCATATGCCATACCCTTTTAATAATGATTTAAACAGTAAAATTATATAGACGATGCAAATATTTTATACTCCTGATATTGATATTAAGCAGGAACTGACAGAAGAAGAGTCCGGCCATTGTGTCCGTGTGCTACGACTTAAGGAAGGAGATGAAATTCTTCTGACAGACGGAAAAGGCTTTTTCTATAAAGCGACAATTACAAATGCTCATCCAAAGCATTGTGAGTTTGAAATCATTGAAACAATCAAGCAGGAAGCTTTGTGGCCTTTCTATTTACATATAGCTGTGGCTCCAACCAAGAATATGGACCGCATGGAATGGTTTGCCGAAAAAGCTACGGAAATTGGTATTGACGCCATAACTTGTCTGAACTGCCGCTTTTCCGAACGTAAAGAGGTGAAGACTGCTAGATTGGAAAAGATTCTGGTAAGTGCGATGAAGCAATCGCAAAAAGCTACATTGCCGGTGCTGACCGGAATGACTGATTTCAAGAAATTCGTTCAGCAACCTTTTGACGGTCGGAAGTTTATTGCCCATTGCGAAGAAGGAGAGAAGCTCCTTCTTAAAGATACATATAAGCCGGGCGAAAATGCTCTTGTGTTGATTGGTCCTGAAGGTGATTTCAGTCCGGAGGAAATAAAACTGGCTATTGAAAATGGTTTTGAACCGATTTCTTTAGGAAAGAGTAGATTGCGCACGGAGACGGCGGCGCTGGTGGCTTGTCATACATTGCAGGTGTTGAATTGAGGAATTGAGGAGTCAAGTAGTTAAGTAGTCAAGTAGTCAAGTAGTCAAGTAGTTAAGTAGTTAAGTAGTCAAGTAGTTAAGTAGTTAAGTAGTTAAGAAGTCAAGTAGTTAAGTAGTTAAGAAGTAGAGTAGTTAAGTAGTTATGGGCTGTTTTATCCTTCTTGACTCCTTGACTTCTTAACTCCTTAACTCCTAAAAAAATATTTCTATGCGTAAAATTTTATTTTCTGCTTTCTTCGCCATTATGGCTTTTGCTTCCGAAGCGGCAAAAGTGGATACAGTTATGGTGAGAAGCAATACGATGAACAAAGATGTACAGACAGTGATTATTGTTCCGGATAAAGCTGCGGATGAGAAATGTCCTGTAGTGTATTTGCTTCATGGATACGGCGGTAATGCTAAAACATGGATTGGAATCAAGCCGGAATTGCCCGAAATAGCGGATGATAAAGGAATTATCTTTGTTTGTCCTGATGGCAAGAACACTTGGTATTGGGACAGTCCGAAGAATAAGGATGTGAGGTATGAAACTTTCATCTCAAATGAACTTATTTCATATGTTGACTCACATTATAATACTATTGCAGACAGAAAATGCCGTGCAATTACGGGATTGAGTATGGGCGGACATGGAGCGATGTGGAATGCCATCCGTCATACAGATGTGTTTTCGGCAGCAGGAACAACCAGTGGAGGAATGGATATTCGTCCGTTCCCTAAGAATTGGGAAATGAGTATCCAGCTTGGTGAATTGTCGGAAAACAAGGAAATTTGGGATAATCATACGGTTATAAATCTTGTCCCTACTATGAAACCGGGCAGACTGGCAATTATCATGGATTGTGGTGAAAGTGATTTCTTCCTGGAAGTTAATAAAAACTTACATGAAGCATTTCTGAAACAAGGAATTGAGCATGACTTCATCACTCGCCCAGGCGAACATAATTCGAAGTACTGGAATAATTCTATTGATTATCAGATACTGTTTTTCCAGAAACATTTCATGAAATAAAAAAATGCCACCCGCTATAGTCTCACGACTTTGCGGGTGGCTGTTAACTTATAAGGATAAACTTGTTATGAATGAGTATGGTTAATTTGTGTTTATTCTTCAGCAAATTCGCCGTTCTCGTTAACAATAACTACGATTTCGCCACTGTCAACAGTTTTTACGGTTACTTTATAGATTTTACCTTCTTCTGTTTCCTTAACAAAAGCTTCAGTAATTTCTGATTCTGTAAATTTTTCAGTTACAGCTCCGGTCACAGCAGCTGGTAAATCCTTTATTTCAATCTTTGTGAAATCTTCCTGTTGAATAGTTACAATTGAGCAACTATCTGTAGGTATAACGTTTTCAACTGCGAACAGATTGGCAGAAGCCATAGCTGTAAACATCATCACTGATAAAAATGCTAACTTTTTCATACTTGATAATTTTAATAGGTTAATTTTGTGTTTTTTGTTTTTGTTTTTTGAAGCTCTTGCTTCTGCTAACTATAGTGCAATAGCTGTGCCAAATTATTGCCTGTTTTGGTAAAATGCTGATATTCAAATATTGTATTGAAGATATATACAGTGGAGTAGTTGAGGTGTTGTTGTGGACAAAGTTCTCAATTGTGGAAAAGCTCACCGGATATGTCGTGGATTTTCTACAGAAATATCCGGTGATGTGTTTTTTTAGTCAACAGCCCATTCTTTCATTTCATACATGTCTTTGTATTCTTCCCAATCATTGTCGATTTCCGTATAAATGGAAATTGGCAGAAGTTCAAATGAAGCAAGAGCTTCGTTCAGTCTTTCTCCAAATACTCGGACAGTTCTGGTGTAGAAAACCCATACTTTTTCGTTTCCACCTGTGTAAATGCTGGTCATGATGGCAAGTTTGTCTTTTTTCTCCATGGCTTTACGCAAAGTCTCTTCAACAGATTCCATGAGTTCGCCTACCGATTCTGATGGCATGCCTTTTTCGTCACCATCGTATTTCCAGGTTATTTCAACTCGTTCTTTATATTTTCCGCTTTGGATAAACTCGTCAAGTTCATCTCTTCCGCTGATAGTTATAATCTGTCCTTCCTCGTTTTGGGAAAGAGCAGTGAACCAAACGTCTGATAGTTTCATATATATTTTTTCTCCTTTCCTAGATTATTCTTTCAAGTTTCGCAAGCTCAACTTTCAGGAGTTAAAGAAGTTATAAGGAGTTATGACTATGCTTCGCATAGCCGGAAGTTAAAAGCCGATAGATTTCAGATACAAATAGTATTGGCCTTTAACTCCTCTAAGTCCTTTTTTAACTCCTGTAACTCCATAACTTATAACACATGCGAAATTAAGTTATTCTTCATCGCCCATATACTGGAATGTATTATATAAATTATTGTACTTGATTTCTGCTTTCATTAACTTGTAATACTCATCCTGGGTGAGCATACCTTTACATGTCATAGTTTCCTTATCGTTTACCGGACAACTGTATGTGAAAGGCTTGCGTTTATATATATCTTCAAGTATTTCCAGGCGGTGCTTGTTCAGATACTTTTTGTGGGAATTGAACTGTGCAACCAAATCTTCATATTCTGTTTTTTCTTCTCTTTCTTCAGGAATATAAGGATTTACCACTGCTTCCATCAATGAAATGAATATGAAATCGTCCAGGTTCTTTGCCAGATAAGTAGCGTCAATCTCATCATGCGGAGCCAGAACAACAGGAATGTCTTTTCCTTTCTTTTCGTTCAGGCAGAAACAATACAAATCGCCGGAACCATTCTGGCCGAACGGAACAAGTTTTATTTCTGAAGGAATTTTTCTGTAATCATCAGGGTCGGCCATCTTTTTCATTTCTGCTTCAACATCTTCAGCATATAATATTTCGAAGTCGCAGTTAAACAGGAGTAATGGCGGATTCTTTCGGATTTTTGGATATTCGTTTTCGAACCAGTCTTCTGTATATTCGCCGGCAAACAGCATACCGTCGGCACATAATTGTCTGAACAAATCAGGATATTTGAAGCCGAAAGTCTTTTCTATTTTCTCAAGTTCTGGGATATTTCTCATTTTTCTGATAGTTTGTATGGTTGTTATTATAATGCAAATTAAGTATTTTTTCTGTTTTAAGCAATTAGCTCGTACCAATTTCCTTCTTCCTGTATGCCGAAGGAGACATGCCCATTATCTTTGTGAACAGTCGGGAGAAATAGGCAGGTTCTTCAAAACCAAGAATCATTGCTATTTCATTTAGCTTCATGTCCGTAAGCTCAATATACTGACAAGCTTTCTGTATTTTCAGGCGCAGGAAATAACTTATCGGCGAAACACCAGTTTCTTTCTGGAAAAGCATAGATAAGTGCGAAGGAGAATATCTGAAATAAGACGACAATTGTTCAAGGCTTAAATTATGCTGTATATTCTCTTGCATATAATGAATCACTTTTGCCGAGAAAGATAAATGCTGTTCCGGAGATGAAGCAAATGACCTGTATTGCTCCAGTAGGACAAAAGATGATAAGAAAGCATAAAGATTCAGTGAGGAATACATCATGTATTCCTTTATATAGCCCATGGAGAAACAACGGTAAATTTCCTCAAACATCTGTAGTCTTTCTTGTACTCTGGAGTTGTCGGAGGGTGTAATTTCTTTCGGCTTAGCTGAAGCCGGAGCAAAATATTTGCTTAGCCTGCCTTTGAAATGCAGCCAATATATGCTCCAAGGCTCATCATTGTCTGCTCCGAATGAGTATGGCACACCTTCCGGAATAATAATATATTCATTTTTTCTTACCGGATATGTTTTGTCATTTATTTTATACCAGCCTTCTCCATCAATACAGTATATAAGCATTGAGTAATCACATCCTTGTTCTTTTTGGACATAGTGATATTTTACATGCGGGAAGAAGCCTATTTTACGTATATAGAGATTCCCGATGATTGGATCTTTGCTATATTTTGCTAACAAATCGTCAGGCAAAGAAATAAAGCGTTCCCCTTTGAATCCTTCTTTTATTTTTGCCATCGCTAAATCGTAAGATTGTGTAAGTAAATAAAAACAAAGGTATAATTTCCTTTGATAATGAAGCTATACCTTTGCCGTAAAAAATAATAATATGAGAAAAATGAAGTATTTTGTATCTGGAGCTTTGTCTCTAATGTTGCTGTCGTGTTCACAGCCTTCTGCAGAAAAAATGCTGGCAGAAAAGATTCAGAAAGATATTACATTGCATCAGGTTGACAGTATGGCACGTGCCGTAATAGGTCAGGGACTGAATGCCGGAAGCGGTTATTCTCAGATTTGGGCAAGGGATATGAATACATTCATTGAAGTGGCATGCGAGGAAACTGATCATCAGGTGTTACGCCAGGCTATATTATTGTTCTTTGCTCTTCAGCAGCCAAATGATGAAATGATTGACGGTTACGTTTTGAAACCGGAATTCACATGGTATGATGATACTCCATATTATTCTGATGCAGCGCCAGATCATGTTGCTTTCAAGAATACAGTTGAGACAGACCAGGAAACATCATTGATACAGATTGTAGGAAAATATATCCGCAAAACAGGAGATAAATCCATTTTGAGTGAAAATGTTGCCGGACGTACAGTGCTTGAGCGTATGGACGATATGGTGGATTATCTTATGCGCGAACGTTATTCAGAGAAATATGGATTGATTTATGGCGCAATGACTGCCGATTGGGGTGATGTTCAGCCAGGAACTGGTTTTGCTTGCGATATAAATGACAAATCATATATGGCTATTGATGTTTATGACAATGCCATGTTTATAATAGCATTGGATTATCTTCAGGAAATGACTGACGAAAAGGTTTTGCTGGAAAAATGGAAGAATCTTCGTGACAGAATAGCTGAAAATTCAAGAAAATATTTGTGGGACAGCGAACATAAGAAATTCATTCCTCATATTTATTTGGATAAAACTCCTGATTTTGGTGATTTCGATGAAAACCAGGTTCATTATCATGGAGGAACAGCTGTTGCAATAGAAGCCGGTTTGCTTACTAAAGAAGAAATAAAGGCTGTAAATGCTCAGATGCTTGAAAATGTCCGCCTTTCAGGAATGCCAAGTATAGGTCTTACTCTTTATCCTACTTATCCGGAAGGTTTCTTTGGCGGTGGAATGGCTGAGGCTTATAATTATCAGAATGGCGGGGACTGGACTTGGTTCGGTGGAAGAATGATTCAGCAGCTTATTGCAAACGGAATGGTTGAAGAAGCCTATGACGAAGTTCGTCCTATGATTGACCGCGTAATAAAGAACAATGGTTTCTACGAATGGTATGGTAAAGGTGGCGTACCAAGCGGAAGCGGTCATTTCAAAGGTTCTGCCGGTGTGCTTGCCAAAGCAATTGAAATGTTTAATGATTGGGCTGAAAAGCAGAAATAATAGGAATAGAAGTTGAGGAGTCAAGAAGTCAAGGAGTAAAGAATTAATTCCCCGCTTTCTGTAACCTTCTCTCTTCGTCACCTTGTAAACTTAAAAACTTATAAACTAAAAAACTCAAAACTAAAAATATATGCGTAAAAGCAATTATGATAAATTTCCGGCAACCAACGTAGCCGGTTCTTTGTGGAAAGGTTGGGAATCAATTTGCTCTGAGTTGAAAAAAGCTTGCAACAAAGAGAAGTTCGTTGTAGTGATTGAATGCTATCAGGGTGTTTATCACGAAGAATTGAAAAAGGGCTTTGTCGGCTTGCAGGCTGATTTGTGGATTGACACACAAAACTTGTTCAAATCAGTTTCGGAAATCGAGAAGATGACTTATCCGTACACAACTGACGACCGTTTGTTCGGTTTCCGTGCAAATTTCTCTTTTGCAGATTTCCTTGATGCTGATAAATTAGCAGAAGCAAAGAAACAGGTTGCTGAATCAAAAGCTCTGACAGTAGTTTATGGTCATGGCGCTGCATTGGTTGCACCAGATGCTGATTTGATTGTTTATGTGGATATGGCACGTTGGGAAATCCAGATGCGTTCTCGCCGTCATGAAATAAATGGTCTTGGTGTTGAGAATAGTGCAGAAGGAGCATCATATCATTATAAACGCGGTTATTTTGTTGACTGGATTGTATGTGATAAACTTAAGAAACAATTGTTGCCTAAAGCAGATTATTGGTTGGATACACATATCGCAGGTCAGCCTAAAATGATAACAGGTGAAACTTTGCGTGAAGGTTTGGACATCACAGCACATAAGCCATTCCGTGTAGTTCCTTTCTTTGACCCGGCTCCTTGGGGCGGACAATGGATGAAATCAGTCTGTGGCCTTGATCCTAAAGAAGACAATTACGGATGGTGTTTCGACTGTGTTCCTGAAGAAAATAGCTTATATTTTAAAATAGAGGGAGAATTATTTGAAATGCCGTCTAATAATCTCGTGTTCTTTAAGACACGGGATTTACTTGGCGGTCCTGTTGAATCTCGTTTTGGCCAGGATTTCCCTATTCGATTCGATTTCCTTGATACAATTGGTGGCGGAAACCTTAGTTTGCAGGTTCACCCGACTACACAGTATATCCGTGATACATTCGGTATCTATTATACTCAGGATGAAAGCTACTATTTGCTTGATGCGGAAGAAGGTGCTACAGTGTTCCTTGGTTTGAAAACCGGAGTTAATCCTAAGGAAATGATTGATGCATTGAATGAATCTCAGGAAACAGGAAAACCTTTCGACGCAGGAAAATATGTAAATCAATGGCCGGCTAAAAAGCATGACCACTATTTGATTCCTAACGGAACTATCCACTGTTCCGGAGCAGGAGCAATGGTGTTGGAAATCAGTGCTACTCCAAGTATATTTACATTCAAACTTTGGGACTGGGGTCGATTGGGACTTGATGGTCTGCCTCGCCCTATCAATATCGGTCATGGTTCTCATGTAATACAGTGGGAACGTCAGACCGACTTCGTGCGTGAAAATCTTGTGAACTGTATTCAGCCTATAGCACAAGGTGAAGGCTGGAGAGAAGAACGTACAGGATTGCACGAAAACGAATTTATTGAAACACGCCGTCACTGGTTTACTGCTCCTGTTACTCATAATACTGATGATGGAGTTCAGGTGTTCAATCTTATTGAAGGAGAAGAAGCTATCGTGGAAAGTCCTACCGGTGCATTTGAACCGTTTGTTGTTCATTATGCTGAAACATTCATCATTCCTGCTTCTGTTGGTGAATATACAATACGCCCTTATGGCGCTTCTGAAGGAAAAGAATGCGGAACAATCAAGGCTTACGTTAGATTCAGAAAATGATGAAGAATTGTGAAAAAATAGTTTTGACGTTGGATGCCGGCGGAACCAATCTCGTTTTCTCAGCCATCAGGAATGGCGAGGAGATTGTTTCTCCGGTGACAATTCCAACTGTTACTGATGATTTGGATGCCTGTCTTCAAACAGTGAAGACAGGCTTTGAGACTATATGTTCAAAGCTTACCGAATCTCCGTCGGCAATTAGCTTTGCTTTTCCCGGTCCGGCTGATTATGAAGCAGGAATAATTGGTGACCTACCTAATTTCCCGGCATTTCGTGGTGGCGTGGCTTTAGGTCCGTTTCTTGAGAAACACTTCGGAATACCTGTTTTTATAAATAATGATGGAAACTTATTTGCTTATGGCGAAGCAATCGCTGGTTTGTTGCCGGAAATAAATGCCAAACTGGAAGCTAATGGAAATCCTAAGCGATATAAGAATCTTATAGGTGTCACTCTTGGTACAGGTTTTGGAGGAGGAGTTGTCATCAATAACCAACTGTTGTTTGGCGACAATCAGATAGGTGGTTATTTATGGTGTATGCCTAATAAGAAATACGAAGGTATGATTGCTGAAGAAAGTGTTAGTATCCGTGCTATCAAACGTGTTTATTCGGAAAAATCCGGAGATAATACGGAATATACACCAAAAGATATTTATGACATAGCTGAAGGTCTTCGTCCTGGAAATAAGGAGGCAGCAATTACTGCATTTGAAGAACTAGGGGAAATGGCAGGTCATACTATTGCAGCCGCAGTAACTCTTATTGATGGCTTGGTAGTTATAGGAGGTGGTGTTTCAGGTGCTTCCAAATATATAATGCCGGCTCTTATGAAGGAGCTAAGGTCAGAAACCGGAATGATGAGTGGTGTTCGTTTCAATCGTATACAGTCTGAGGTGTATTGTCTGGATAATCAGACAGAGCTTGATAAATTTCTGGAAAGTACAGTTTGTAAGGTGAACATTCCTGGAACTGAAGATAAAGTGGATTACCAGACAGTCAGACGAACAGGTGTGGCATTGTCACATAATGGGGCAAGCCGTTCTATAGCGTTAGGCGCATATTGGTTTGCTGTTAATCAACTGGAGAGAAAGTAATTCCCCTATTTGATTGTCCATTTATATTTTGTGGATAATAAAACTCAAAAACCTAAAAACTTAAAAACTCAAAAACTCAAAAACTTAAATTTTATAATGCTAAATAAATCCATCATATTAACCATAGCTTTGGGTTTCTCTTTGTTCTCATGTTCTGTTCAGAAGCAAGGAGAAGAAACAAAGCAGGAAGACTTGACACAATATGTTGAGCCAAGAATTGGAACGGCACATTGCCGCTGGTTCCACTTCACTCCTGGAGCAATGCCTTTCGGTTTGGCAAAACCTGCACCTTCTACGAACGGAAGTTTGGGAAACAAATCCGGTTGGGAAGCTACAGGATATGATTATAGGGATAATACAATTGAAGGTTTCCCTTGTCTGCATGAATTTCAGGTGGGTGGAATTGTATTGATGCCTACAAGTGGAGATTTGGTGACAATTCCCGGATTGCCTACTGATTCTATCAAGACAGGCTACCGTTCACATTTCGACAGAAGCAATGAGATTGCAACTGCAGGATATTATTCAGTTATTCTCGATGATTATAATATCAAGGCTGAACTTACAGCAACTCCGCGTGTAGCTTATCAAAGATTCACTTTTCCTAAAGGCGATTCCAATCATATCCTCTTTAATATAGGTAACCGTCAGGGTGAGAGCGGCGCAGTCAAAGATGCTTGTGTAACTTATACTGCTGACGGACATGTGGAAGGCTGGGTTGTGACTATGCCTGAATATGTGAAAAAATATCAGCCGGGAGCAACTGTCCCTTTGTATTTCTCTGCAGTTATGGATAAAACTCCGGTTTCTTTCGGTTCATATAACGGTAACTCACAGAAAGAAGGCGAACGTGAAAGCAAGGGTGTTGGAGCTGGAATGTATTTCACATTCAGTAATGACAAGGATGAAACTGTTACTGCAAAAGTCGGTCTTTCTTATACTTCAGTTGAGAATGCCCGTTTGAATCTTGAAACTGAAGCCGCAAATCTTTCCTTTGATGATGCAAAAGCTGAATCTCATCGTGTTTGGGAAGATTATTTGAGCCGTATTACAGTTGAGACTTCAAAGAAAGAAGATAAAGTCAAGTTCTACACAGGATTGTATCACGCCTTGCTAGGCCGTGGTATGGCTAACGATGTGAACGGTGATTATCCACGTAATGATGGTTCTGTCGGAAAATTGCCGATGGAAAACGGAAAGCCTTTGTATAATGTTTATAATACAGATGCTGCATGGGGAGCGCAATGGAATCTTTCTCAGTTGTGGACTCTAGCTTATCCGGAATATATGACTGAATATGTAAGCACTCATTTGCAGGCATACAAGGATGCGGGATGGCTTGCAGACGGTTTGGCAAACAACAGATATGTTTCTGGTGTGGGCACTAATCTTCTAAGCACAATAATTGCCGGAGCATATCAGTGTGGTATTCGTGACTTTGATACAAAGACTGCATATGAAGCTTGTCTGAAGAACGAACTTGACGGCGAAAACCGTCCTTTCGGAGCCGGAAAAGTAAATACTGCTGAGTTTGTAAAATATGGTTATGTTCCTCATCTTGACCAGGGTGAAGGTCATCATGAAACTTTCATGTTCTCTGCATCACATACTTTGGAATATTCTTATAGTGCATGGGCTGTTGCCCAGTGGGCAAAAGAACTTGGTGACCAGGAACATTATGACAAACTTATGGATTTGTCAAAAGGATGGGAACGCTTGTATGACACATCATGCAACTTTATCCGTCCTAAAAAGGCAGATGGAAAATTCATTGACAATTTCAATCCATTGCAAGTTTGGCGTGGATTCCAGGAAGGCAACGCATGGCAATATACATTCTATGTTCCTCATGATGTAGAAGGACTTGTTTCAAAAGTCGGTGCAGACGAGTTTAATGCTAGACTTGATAGTATATTCACTGTTTCTCAGAAAAAGATATTCAGTGGTGGAACAGAAGTTGGTGCTTTTGCCGGTTTGCAGACATTATATAATCAGGGAAATCAGCCTTGCTTGCATATCTCATGGTTGTTCAATGAAGCAGGACGTCCGGATTTGACACAGAAATGGGTTCGTGCCATTCTGAATGAATTCTATGGTACTGACGGAATTCATGGATATGGTTATGGTCAGGATGAAGACCAGGGACAGCTTGGCGCATGGTATGTTATATCATCAATGGGTTTGTTTGACGTGAAAGGTCTGACAGATTCAAATCCTTCATTCGGTTTGGGAGCTCCATTGTTTGATAAAATAACTATTCGCTTGAACGAAAAATATTATCCGGGTAAAGAGTTTGTTATAACTACAGCAGGAAATACTGATGCCAACAATTATGTTCAGGAATATAAATTGAACGGAAAAACATTGAATGGCGTACGTATTCCATTCTCAGATGTCGTAAAAGGCGGAAATCTGGAAGTAGTTATGGGTTCTGAACCTAAATGCAACTATTAAGTGGAATTTGTCTAATAATCTGATAGATATGAAAAATACAATTTCCATAATGAAACTGCTCCCTATAATGTTCGGTTTCTTTGTGATGGGATTTGTCGATGTTGTTGGTATTGCGACAAACAATGTCAAGAGTGATTTTGCATTGTCTGATACATTGGCAAATCTTATCCCGATGATGGTTTTCCTTTGGTTTGCTGTTTTTTCTATACCAACAGGGATTGTTATGGGCAAGATAGGCAGAAGAAATACTGTTCTTCTGTCTATGGCTATCACTATTGTGGCAATGATTTTGCCATTGCTTTATTATAGTTTTGCTTGTTTGCTTTTTTCCTTCGCGTTATTGGGAATAGGAAATACAATATTGCAAGTTTCCTTGAATCCGATGGTTGCAAAAGTAGTGTCAGCAGACAGAATAGCAAGTATCCTTACCATGGGTCAGTTTGTTAAGGCAATATCTTCCTTCTTGGGTCCGATTATTGCCGGTGCAGCAGCGTCATATTTCGGTAGTTGGAAGTTGATATTCGTAGTTTATGCAGTAACAACAGTTTTGTCTGCGTTATGGCTTATGATGTCTGTTGAGGCAGACCATTCTGTAGAAGAAAAACCTGCTACTTTCAGCTCTGCATTGTCCTTATTCTCTGATAAGACAATATTATGGCTTTTTGTCGGAATTTTGGCTGTTGTAGGTATTGATGTTGGTTTGAATACATGCATTCCAAAATTATTGATGGAAAAAACAGGACTTGCTCTTAGTGAAGCAGGATTGGGAACAAGTTTGTATTTTGTTTCCAGAACTGCAGGAGCTTTTGCCGGAGCATTTTTGTTGGCTCGTATAGCCGGTAACCGTTTCTTGCGAATCTCTATGATTATTTCAGTTGTGGCATTTGTTGCAATGTTACTAGTCAGTGATTTGTGGATATTGCTATTTTTGATAGTAGTTGTAGGTCTGGCATGTTCCAATGTATTTTCTATCTTGTTTTCCTATGCATTACAACACAAACCTGAACAGGCAAACGAAGTATCAGCACTTATGATTATGGGTGTTTCCGGTGGGGCTTTAGTTATGCCGTTTATGGGAATACTATCTGATACTTTTGGCCAGACAGCAGGAATGTTACCGTTGCTGGTATGTATGCTTTATTTGGGATATTTAAAGGTGAAATAAAATTCAGTTAACGAGTTGACAAGAAAACGAGTTGACAAGAGTGTCAACTTGACCTCGTTTTTTAGGAGTTAAGAAGTCAAGTAGTCAAGTAGAAATATCTTATTTCCTGTAGCCTTGTCAACTTGTCAACTCAAAAACTTAAAAACTCAAAAACTTAAAAACTCAAAAGCTATTTATGAAACTAAAGAACTTACTTCTTGTCGGAGCGATGCTGTTGTCAGGAACAGTGTCTGCCCAGTCTGTTTCCGCAGATAAGCCGGAGGTTGAGACTAAAGTCTGGCCTGCTGTTTATAAGTCGGAAAAAGGTCTCACACAACGTGTGTGGGTAACAGTTCGCCACGAAGGAAAGCCTGTTTCGGCAATATTGCGTTTAGGCGAGCAGACTCAGAAAGTGAAACTGGCAGAAGGAGAGAACCGTTTCTTCTTTGAAATGCCGGAAGTTAAAACTACAGTTAAATTGCCATTGAGTGTTGTTTCCGGCAAGAATGAAATTGCTTCTGAAGAAATAACAGTTGCTCCTGCACGCCATTGGCAGATGAATCTGGTGCAGCACACTCATACGGATATTGGATATACTCGTTCGCAGATGGAGATTTTGGCTGAACATCTGCGCTATATTGATTATGCTTTGGATTATTGTGATGCTACTGATGATTATCCTGAAGCTGCCAAGTTCCGTTGGACTTGTGAAATTTCATGGGCTGTCAGTGAATATCTGAAATGCCGTCCGGCTGAACAGATAGCACGATTGAAACAACGTGTCAAGGAAGGACGGATAGAGCTTGCAACAATGTATCTTAATTTTGACGAGCTTCCGGATGAACAGACATTGGCTGCATCTCTTGCGCCTATAAAACAATTCCGCGAGGAAGGTATGCGTGCAGAACTGGCTATGCAGGATGATGTGAATGGTATCGGATGGTGCTTCAGTGAATTCTTTGCTGATGCTGGAGTCAAATATCTGAATATGGGAACTCACGGACACCGTGCTTTGATTTGTTTTGACAAACCAACGGTTTTCTGGTGGGAATCTCATTCAGGAAAGAAAATATTAGCTTATCGTGCAGAACATTATAATCAAGGAAACTTCTTCGGGGTGCATACTGATGATTTCCAAACTTTTGAAATGCGAGTGCTGGATTATTTGAATCAGCTTGCTGATAAGAATTATCCATACGATATCTGTGCGGCACAGCATTCGGGTTATTTCACAGATAATGCACCCCCTTCAACCAAAAGCTGTGAATTTGTGAAACGCTGGAACGAAAAATATGAATGGCCTAAATTGCGTACTGCTGTAGCAACTGAATTTATCAAAACAGTTGAGACAGAATATGCTGATAAAATTCAGACGGTACGTGGTGCTTGGCCGGATTGGTGGACAGACGGTTTTGCTTCCGGTGCCAGAGAAGCTGCCGTATCTCGCGTGACGCATTCAAATATCATTGCTAACCAGGCAGGTCTTTCTTTTGCCAAAATGCTTGGCGCAAAATTACCGTCAGATGTTAATGAACAGATTTGGGGCGTTAACAATGCATTGTTGTTCTATGACGAGCATACATTCGGTCATAGCGAAAGTGTTCGTAGTCCTTATGCATTGGAAACTTGGGAACAGCGTTCGCTAAAACAATCTTATGCATGGGAAGCATATCGCCACACAGGATTGCTAGGTGAAACAACAATGGGCTTGTTGCAGGCTTTTGTACCAAAGGCTGAAGTCCCTTCTATTGCTGTATTCAATACTTTGAACTGGTCTTATAGTGGCATTGCACGAATGTATATTGACCATCAGATTCTTCCTAAGGAAAAGGCGTTTGAAATTGTCGATGCTTCAGGAAATATTATTCCTGCTCAGCCTGGTGAAAGCCGTTCAGATGGAACTTATTGGAATATTTATGTAAAAGATGTCCCGGCTTTGGGTTATGCTCAATATTATATAAAAGTGAAAGATGAGGCACGTCCTGAAACATTACAGGCTGAAAATCTTGAGAATGTCAAAGTTGAGAATCCTTGGTATATAATTGAGTTCAATAAAGGAAAAGGAACAATAAAGAGCTTGTTTGATAAAGAATTAGGCAAACAGCTGCTGACTGAAAACGCTGAATGGGAATTGGGTGAGTTCATTTATGAAATAATTGACAGTCGTCATCCTATGGAACGCTACACTGCTCCACAGTTCCTTCGCCGTCGTCCGGAACGTATTCGTTTCGAATGCTATGAAAAAGGTGATATATGGGATACATATCGTTTCCGTGGTGAAACAGTTGCCGGCCGCGAACCGAATAATCTTATGGTTGAATATCGCGTTTACAACGTAGAGAAGAAAATAGAGATTGTATATCGTTTGCGTAAGAAGGCTGTAACTGACCCAGAAGCGGTTTATATATCATTCCCTTATCAGGTTGAAAACGGAAAGATTCATTTGGATGTTCCCGGGGGTAATATCGAAGCCGGAGTTGACCAGATACCAGGTTCTTCAAATGACTGGTACACAGTTCAGAATTATGCAACAGCACGCAACGAAAACTCTCAGGTTGTGATGTGTAGTCAGGAAATACCTCTGATGCAATTTGGCGCGATAAATACAGGTCGTTACAAAGCTGGCGCTGTTCCTCAGACGACAAATATGTATTCATGGCCTATGAATAATTATTGGGTGACAAACTTCAATGCTGACCAGATGGGTGAAATACAGTGGAGCTATTGTATTAATTCTTCTTCAGATAACAGCATAGCTTATGCTACACGTTTTGCATGGGAAAATCGTATTCCATTCCTTACACGTGTATTGCAGGCTGATGATAACACTAAATCTGAAAACAGACTTCAGCCGGCTTCATTGTTGAAAATTATTCCGGACAATCTTTTGTTAGTGAATATGACACCTGTTGATGGGGAGAATGCTGTAATGTTGCAGCTAAGAGAAATAGGAGGTAAGTCTGCTACATTTGAAGCAACTTCTGAAAAGGTTAAGATTCGTAGAGTAACTGCTTGCGATGTGGTTGGTTCGCCTTTAGTAAATGGAACTTTACAGTTTAAGCCTTGGGAAAATAAATTCGTGAAAATTGAATTTTAGTACCTCTTGCTATTATGCTAATAAGCTAAAACCTTGTTGGTTATTATGATGATTAAGAGAAACTTGGAAACAAAAAATATTACCAAAACTCATAGGGCGTAATTCCCTATATTGTTTATTAAGATCAATAAATTGGAAATAAGGAGGCCGCGAGGTTTCCTTATTTTTTTTCTTCTTGAAAATTCAAAATGCCATTGTTTTGTTGGTATTGCTTACTTTAATTGACCAAATATGTATTTTCTTGACTCCATGAGAGTGCCATCGTTTTGAGTTTTCTGTAATTTGCTTCTAAATATTGCAATCTCAGGGTAGTTTGTTTGACAATATGTCAAATGTGACAAAATTATAGTTGTTTATCTCCGGCAATATTATAAATCCCGGAACACTGACAGTTGGAATGGTAAAATTTCAATTGCTTAACTAAAAAATATCGCAAAATACAGTTGTCGAAGAATGTTTTTTTTGTTTTTTTATTGATGATGTTAAAAACTTTATTTTACAAGGAAAATATTGATGTTTGTTTTGTTTGGGTATCATAATGACAGAAATGTTGAGGTTTTTGTTATCTTATTGTTTTTTAGATAAGTATAAGACGAGTGTTAATTCAAAAAAAATTGCTTGCAACGTGAATTTTTTTTAAAGGAAATGTTTTTGTAATATATTTTTTTATTATAGTTTTGCACGCGGTTAACAAAAACACTAAGTCATTTGTATTTGCTATAAACGTAAATCTAAAGGTTAAGAATCAAAACATAAAATCTAATAGCGATTACATACATCAAATGTTGACTTTAAGGTATAAAAGACATAAAAAACAACTATCATTTATATAAAATAAGAATTAAAATGAAAAAAGAGCCGAATTTTCGTAATTCCATGAAAATTTCATCTTTCTTGTTGGCTTCTGCTTTCAGCGCATTTGCATTGCCTGTAAATGCTGCTGATGTTCAGCTTAACGGAGGTGACAATTTATCAGTTCAAGAAACATTACAGACAAAAACTGTAACAGGTACAGTAATTGATGCTGCTGGTATTCCTGTAATTGGTGCTAACGTAATTGTAAAAGGTACAACAAACGGAACAATCACTGACTTTGATGGTAACTTCTCATTGGATGTTCCTGCAAATGCAGTATTGGAAATTTCTTATATAGGTTATTTGACTGCTGAAGTAACAGTAGGCAACCAGTCAAAAATCAATGTTACTTTGCAGGAAGATACTCAGGCTTTGGAAGAAGTTGTAGTTGTTGGTTACGGTACAATGCGTAAGTCTGACGTGACTGGTTCTATTGCTGTAGCTAAAGGAGAAGAGATGTTGAAAGCACAAAACTTTAGTGCATTGGATAACTTGCGTGGTAAAGCTGCAGGTGTTAATATTTTCTCAAACTCAAGCCAGCCAGGTGCGTATGGTAGCCGCGTTGTAATTCGAGGTATGTCAACTATTAATGCCTCTTCAGATCCATTGTATGTTGTTGATGGAGTTGTTATGGAGAATTTCTATTTGATGAACCCGAATGATATTGAATCAATGGAGGTTTTGAAAGATGCTTCTGCAACTGCAATTTATGGAGCACGTGGTGCAAATGGTGTTATCATGGTTACAACTAAACGTGGTAATAAAGATAGTGAAGGAACAAAGATTAGTTATTCAGGATCAGTTAGCTTAAGTACACCATCTAAATATATGGATGTAATGAATTCTAAAGAGTGGTGTGAAGCATTCATGACTGGTCTTAAGAATGAAAATACTTATGCTGGTTTTAATTGGGATTTAAATCCTGCAACATGGTTTACTGATCGTCGTTTCTTTGATGAAAACGGTAATCCTCTTTATGATACTGATTGGCAGAGAGAAGCTACAAGAACTGCAATATCTCACAATCATCAGATTAATATTCAGCAAGGTGGTAAAAAATCATCAATGGGTGCATTCTTGAACTTTACTGATCAACAGGGTATAATGCTTAATACATATCAGAAACGTTTGAATGCAAAAATTGCTTATGATGCAAATCCAACAGAATGGTTGTCTACTGCCGTTAACTTGTCAGTAAATCATACTTGGGGTAATTCTACAACAGAAAGTGGTGGTGCTCAGGATGCTCGTCGTACTATGATAGAAATGTTACCATGGTTGCCAGTCTCTTATGATGGAGAATATACTTCTTCAAACACTCCTAATATGCCAATGAACTTTGAATCTATGTCAAATCCTGTTCATATTTTGAAAACACAAAAGAATATGAATTATAATACAAAGATTTTTGGTAATGCGGCGTTGACATTCCATTTGCTGGAAGGTTTGGATTTGAAGACTCAGTTTGGTATCGATGCAAACATGAAATCTTTTAGAGGTTATACTCCTAGTGATTTGAATAACTTGGGTAAAGACCAGCAAGGACGTGCTGAAAGATGGCATGGTAATACATTGTATTGGCAGGAAGAAACTTACCTTACATATAATAAAACTATAGATGAACATCGTATTAACGCTATGGCTGGTTTATCTTGGCAGGAGCGTAGATATGATTATGATCGTAGTTACACTCAGACTTTTGACTCTGATTTCTTTGAAGACTTTAATATGGCTGCAGGTGCACGTCCTGATGCTCCTCAATCTTATTGGGAACGCTGGTCTATGAACTCTTACTTCTTGCGTTTTGCTTATACATACAAGGATCGCTATTCTGCTACAGTAACAGGTCGTTATGATGGTTCTTCTAAGTTTGGTGAAAATAATAAATATGCATTCTTCCCTTCTGCAGGTTTAGCATGGAATGTTTCTCAGGAGGATTTTATGAAGGACTTGACAGCGATTAGTAATTTGAAGCTTCACACAAGTTATGGTTTGACTGGTAACTCCGAAATTGGAGTTTATCGTTCTTTAGCAAGAGTTTCAAGTGGTACTATGCTAATGAACAATACCCGTGTACCTTATTCATATTTGAGTTCTATGGCTAACCCTGATTTACGTTGGGAAAAGACTGCGCAGTTTGATTTCGGTATGAATATTGGCTTGTTCCAGAATAGAATTTCTTTGGATGCTTCTTATTATTATAAGAAAACTACAGACTTGCTATTGGATACTCCAGTTCCTCATACTACAGGTTATAAAACTATGTATCGTAATATTGGCTCTATCCAAAATCAAGGTTTAGATTTGATGTTGACTACTCGTAATATTGAAACAGATGATTTCTCTTGGACTTCAACAATCAACTTGAACTATAATAAGAACAAGATCCTTTCTCTGGGTGAAAATGACGAGGATATCATTCCTTATACATGGGTTGAAGCTTCACCTATTTTGCGTGTAGGTGAAAGTATTGGTAGTTTCTATGGATTTAGACGTGATGGAGTTTGGACAATAGAAGATTTCGAAGCTGGAAAATGTGAAAAGAAACAAATTGGTCGAGCTAAGCGTTCAGAAGAAAAAGAAATTATAGGTAAAGGTACTCCTGATTGGACTGGTTCTTTTGTAAATACTTTCAGATATAAAAATTGGGATTTGACAGTTGATTTGCAGTTTGTTGCAGGTGTTCAAACTATGCAGCAGTTCTATCATTCAACTAGTGACCGTTTTGGTCAGACTAATGGTTTAAGTAAGATATTATATGATGCATATAATGGAACTAATCCAGGAACAATGCAGTCTATGATTTACTTATTTAATACTGGTCATGCTGGACAGGATTCAATGTGTGATACAAATTGGATTGCAAATGGTTCTTATTTGCGTGGAAACTTGATTCAGTTAGGTTATACATTTGAGTCTTCTCAATTAAAGAAAACACCTTTCAGTAGTTTGCGTATTTTTGCTAATGTGAATAATGCTTTCTGTATTACTTCAAAGGATTTCCATGGATATGATCCTGAAAGTACATCTCAAATTGATAGTTCTAATGGTGTTACAGCAAACAATCAATTTGGTCAGAATATGACATTCTTCTCATATCCTAGAGCAAGAACATTTACTTTGGGTGTTAATGTTGCATTTTAATAAACAGTAAAGAAAGGAATAAATAATGAAAAAGATATTAACAATAGCAGCATTTTGTGCTGGTATGATGACTTTTACTTCTTGTAATGACTTTTTGGACGAAGAGCCTAAGTCTTCAGTAACAGATGTTGCATACTATAAAACTGCTGCTCAAATTATAGCAAATACAAATTATCTATATAGAACTGGAGCTCCATCTTTCTTGTCAGATATGACAGGTGCTTATCGTGGTTCAAGTGTATCTGCATCAGAAATGTTGACGGGTTATTTTTCAAATGATTTTGGAGGTCAGGAAGTTGATTTTGATTATGCTAATAAATTAATTCGTCAAAGTAATACTCATGCTGTTTGTTCAAAACAAAGTAATGATGTTTGGACAATGAGTTATAGAGTTATCAATATTGCTAATAGTATTATTAAGTATATTGATAATGTTAAGATGGACTCTAAAGATCAGTATAGAGCAGAAGCTAAATTTTTCCGTGCACTAAACTATTTTTATTTAGTTAAAATGTTTGGTGATGTACCAATGGTTACAGAACCTTATGAAGGTGTTATTGAATATCCTGAACGTACGGCAAAAGCAACTATTTATGAGAATGTAATTATTCCTGATTTGAAAGAAGCTTCTGAAAAGTTGGCTGCAAAATCATTTTCAGGAAATGGACACAGAATTACTAAATATGTTGCAGAAATGGTTTTGGCTGATGTCTATATGATGTTAGGCAACTATTCTGAAGCAGTTGTAGTATTGCAGGATGTTGTTAAGAATAGTGGTGCGTCGTTGACAAAAAATGATGATTTGGCATTAAATAGTGCATTTAACAAATTGCGTACAACTGATGATTTGGGTGAAGTAATTTATTCTTATGAATATGATGCTACTATTTCATCAAATGGAAACTTGCCAACTCATGCATTTAATGGTGATGCTGAAAAATTATTTGATACATATTCATTGTGGGTAAATGTGTTCAATGTTAGCAATAGATTTTTGAATGTTTATGAAGCTGAGGATTTGCGTATACAGCCAAATCAGTTCTTCCATTGGGAATATACAAACCCTGAAACAGGTGAATCTATGAAATTTGAAGAAGATGGAAAAAGTGTAGCTTGTAACTGGTATTGGTATGACGAAAAGGCAGTTCTTGAAACAGCTGTAGGAACTAAAGATTGGAATATATATCGTTATGCTGAAGCTTTGTTGTCTGCAGCAGAGGCTATAGCTCAGTCTCAAGGTGTAACTTCTGAAGCTGCTAATTATTTGGCACAGATTAAAGCTCGTGCAAATATGGATGGAAAAACTGTTAATGAAATTTCTTCAGATTTGCAGAGTTTGGATAAGCAGTCTTTCATTGAAGAATGTTGGAAAGAACGTATGCGTGAATTACCTTTGGAAATGAAGATGTGGGATATGTGTGTACGTACAGGCAAATTCCCAGTTATTTCTACTACAGAAAAAGGTAAAGTACAATTTGTTAATTTGATTGGTGCAACTAATGGTTCTGGCGCAACATTTAAAGAAACAGATTTGGCTTGGCCTATTCCTGTTGAAGAAATCCAGCGTAATCCAAATTTGACTCAGAATGATGGTTATGCAAGACAATAATCTATAACTATATATAGTACTAGAATAGCTATTTTATAGTTTTAATTTTAAGGCACAGAAATAACAATGTTTCTGTGCCTTTTTATCTAAAGGAATTTAATTAAAGAAATATACTACAAGCAATCTTATGAAAACTATTTATAAATCAATATTTTTATTGACCGTATCTTTGATATTTTCTTTTAAAATTCTTGCAATAAATAATCCTGTGGATTATGTCAGTATTTTAGTTGGTACTCAATCTAAATTTGAACTTTCAACAGGTAATACATATCCTGCAGTAGCGTTACCTTGGGGAATGAATTTTTGGACTCCTCAAACTGGATTAATGGGTGATGGCTGGACTTATAGATATGACGCTGATAAAATACGAGGATTTAAGCAAACACATCAACCTAGTCCATGGATGAATGATTATGGACAGTTTGCAATTATGCCAACTGTTGGTAAACTTGTTTTTGACCAGGATAAAAGAGCTAGTTGGTTTTCACATAAAGGTGAGATAGCTAAGCCTTATTATTATAAAGTATATCTTGCTGATCATGATATTACTACAGAGTTGGTGCCTACTGAACGTGCTGCTTTGTTTAGATTTGTTTTTCCTGAATCAAATAATTCCAATGTGATAATTGATGCTTTTGATAAAGGTTCATATGTGAAAATAATTGCAGAAGAAAATAAAATTATTGGGTATACCACACGTAACAGTGGTGGTGTTCCAGATAACTTCAAAAATTATTTTGTTATTAAATTTGATAAATCATTTAAATCTTGTGCTATTGCAGACGATGGAAATATTTTTTTGAACGGAAAAGAAGTCGAAAGTAATCACAGCGGAGCAATTGTTACATTTGATACAAAACTTGGTGAAGAGATTCATGCTAGAGTTGCTTCTTCTTTTATAAGTTATGAGCAGGCAGAGTTAAACTTAAAAGAGTTGGGAAATTTTTCGATAGAGCAATTGGCTGAAAAAGGAAAAGAGGTATGGAATAAAGAGCTGGGTAAAATTAATGTAGAAGATGATAATATTGATAATGTAAGAACATTCTATTCTTGTCTTTATCGCTCTTTGTTGTTTCCTCGTTGCTTTTACGAAATTAATGAAAGTGGAGATGTAGTACACTATAGCCCATACAATGGAGAGGTTTTGCCTGGTTATATGTTTACTGATACAGGATTTTGGGATACTTTTAGAAGTTTGTTCCCTTTCTTGAATTTAATGTATCCTTCTATGGCAACCAAAATGCAGGAAGGTCTTGTCAATGCATATAAGGAAAGTGGTTTTTTACCAGAGTGGGCTAGTCCAGGTCATAGGGATTGTATGGTTGGTAATAACTCAGCTTCTGTTGTAGCAGATGCTTATATTAAAGGATTGAGTGGTTATGATATAGAAATTCTTTGGGAGGCATTAAAGCACGGAGCAAATTCATATTTAGAAGGAACTGCATCTGGTCGTCTTGCTTTTGAAGAATATAATAAATATGGTTATGTTCCCAATAATATTAAGATAGGTCAAAATGTTGCTCGAACATTAGAATATGCGTATAATGACTGGACTATTTATACTTTAGGGAAAAAATTGGGTAAACCGGATAGTGAAATTGAAATTTATAAAAATAGGGCTATGAACTATAAAAATGTTTATAACTCTAAATTCAAACTAATGTCTGGTCGTGCTGACAATGGTTCATTTAATCCTCAGTTTAAACCTACAGATTGGAGTAGAGATTTTTGTGAAGGAAATAGTTGGCATTGGAGTTTTTGTGTTTTTCATGATCCAAAAGGTCTAATGGATTTGATGGGTGGAAAAGAAGTGTTTAATGCTATGCTTGATTCAGTATTTATTATACCAAGTCGTGAAGGTATGGATAGCCGTAATGTTATACACGAAATGAGAGAAATGCAAGTAATGAATATGGGACAATATGCACATGGTAATCAACCAATTCAACATATGGCTTATTTGTATAACTATTCAGGTCAACCTTGGAAAACACAATATCATGTTAGAAATATAATGAATAAATTATATACTTCTGCTCCTGATGGCTATTGTGGAGATGAAGATAATGGACAGACATCGGCTTGGTATGTATTTTCTGCATTAGGGTTTTATACTGTTTGTCCGGGAACTGATCAGTATGTATTGGGCACACCATTATTCAATAAGGTAAAACTAAATTTAGAAAATGGGAAATCTGTTGTTATAGAATCGGAAAATAACAGTAAGGATAATTTTTATATTGAATATATGAAGCTCAATGGGAAAAAATATAATAAAACGTATATAACTCATTCTCAATTATTGGATGGTGTTAAAATATTTTATAAGATGAGTAACGTTCCTAATATTGAGAGGGGTATTAATAATGATGATGCACCTTATTCATTCTCGAATGAAAATAGTGATGGATTAATTAAAGCGGGAAGAATATAATTTATGTGTTCTTCTTGCTTAAATATAACAATAACTTTTTCAGCATCCCCTAATTTTTTACCATTCATTTCTTAAAAAAAGTCCGCCGAGTCCTCCGAGTCCTCCAATACCGCATATTTTCGGCGGACTTTTCTTTGTTTTGTTTTTATATCGCTGATTTTTAATTCTTTATGTAGGATTATGCTTGGGTTTTTCTGTTTTCATAAATAACTTTCTGGACGAACTGAAAATATTGGTTGTAATAGGTTTTTATTATGATTCTGCTTTTGTTAAAATATACAATAAGTAACGTCTGTTTTAGCTTTTATATTCCGGATGGTGTTACAAGGTTGATTTAATCAATGATGCGCAGAGAACACAGAGATTTTTTATTCTAGTTATTCCAAATACGTTATATCTGTAACTTTGTGCTATTGTGTTTGCTTTTTTTTGTTTTGCAATACTCTCATAACTTCATATAACTTCTTTAACTTCTGAAATATGGACTTGTAAAATTGAATATATAATTTTTTCGTGGGAGGTACTTATTGTATTTTCTTGACTTATAATAAGCCTCAAATTTGTATTAATTGACACCGTCCGGAAGTGCTAATTTCTTTTCTAGGTGTTTATGGTATTTGATGAGGTTTTAAGTTTGTAATATCTTGTGTGATAGGGATATATAGAAAAATGGATGAATGGAAGTGAATTTTTCCTCCAAAAATTGGCGGTATTGGCGGACTCGGAGGACTCGGAGGACTTTTTTTTCGTGAAATATCTGGTACTTATTGTAAAAAACATGGTAATGTTTTCAGGAAAACACTGCAGTCTTTTTCTTAAAACACTACTATGTTTTTGGGGGTACATAGTAGTGTTTCGATTACTAGTTTATATGGTTTTGAGTAACACCGGGGGGTAAGGTGTCAGTATAATGAGATATGATATTCAATTCGCCTTTCCCCCTTTTTATCTTAAGAATAAGATAACCGGAATCATAATCCTTATCAATATATATTCTTTCTGTTTCGCATTCAGGGGAAAGTTTTATATCATTGTCTGCAATTTTTCTTAATTGAGGTATATAAAACTTGATGGTAGAGTTTTCCTTATCAGTTTCCCATTTGCAGGAGAAACAGTTGTTGTTATTATTATACTCTGCAATCCTTGCTCCGGAGTTCATTGGATAAGCGCGTGACAGGGCATGGTGGAAATAGTCCTGGGTTTCGATATTTTCCCACCAGCACCAGTATGTTTGGCCGGAAAGACTTTTCTCTATCATATTGGTGATATGCATAGCAGGCTCGATATAGCTTTTCCCCATATAGAAAGCTCCCCATTCTCCAATCCATACAGGAAGATTTTTATCCTTACCGTTTTCGAAAATCTGTTCGAAAATTACTTCCGTTCTGTTATATCCCGGCGAGTCCATAGCTTCAGTATCCGTAACCAAATCATAACCATGAGGAGCATAGGCACAGTTTGAATCTTCTTTTCCATCTTCCTGAACAGGAACTTTGAAATAGCTGGGAATACCCATATTGCAGAAATAACAATGTTCGAGGAAAAGAACCTGCCTGCTTCCTGTGCTGCGGATAGCATCCCGTGTTTTCTGATAGAATGGAGAAAGTATATTCTCTTCGAAATCTTTCACCGGTTCGCTTGCCGATTTGAGTATTTGGCGGAACAATTCTTTGTCATCCAGTTTTTCCAGGATTTTTATACGTTCTTGCTCGTTGCTGAATGTTGCAGCAAGCATTTCCGGATTATCAATTTTTTCGCCTTTTTGCGTAAGAGCGATAGCGTATCCTTCAAGCAATTTTCCGAAAATAGAGGGAGCCGGGCTTCCCATAAAAGGTTCGTTCATTATATCAAATCCTGCGACAGATGGACTGTCGGCATATCGGGCAGCCAATGTTTTCCATACATTTATATAATGGTCCTGAATGCCGGTTCCGTCGCTTGCCGGTTTGTTCTGCCAGAAATTGTCGAATGCTCTCTGAACGGCAGGGCTTATCAGATATGAGTCGCTCCACACGTCGCCGGTCTGATGCGGAAGATTATCAGTGAGAGTTGCCCATTCCGGCGCGCCGTCGCTGAACTTTCTGCCATATAAATCCTGATGCATATCCAGAATGAGATATATTCCGTTGTCTTCGGCCCACTTCACCCGCTTGTCTATTTCTTTCAGATAGTTTTCGTTGATGACACCGGGCTCAGGCTCAAGTCCGTCCCATATTATGCCGTATCTTATACAGTTGAATCCATATTTTTGGAAATCCTTGAACAGTTGTTCATCATTATTATGCAGATATTTCAATTCAGGATTCTTCACCACATGGTTAATTCCGTTGAGAATGACCTGATGACCGTTTTCATCTATAAAAATTCCGTTTCTTACCTGTAAAAAGGGAAGTTGCTCTTTCCCCTCAGAACAGGAAAAGAGCAACAGGCAAAGAAACAAGTTAATTATGTTCCTCATGTTTTTTATTTCCTTTTTAGTTTTACATCCATAACCTGCCCATCAGCTTCAGCAACAACTTTAAGACTTGTTTTACCGTTTTCCTGAACTTTGATGAATTTTATTGTCACCTCGCTGCCATCGATATATTCTGTGCATGAATATCCGAAGTTTTCTTTTTTGAGTTGCTGAATGTTCAGGTCTGTGTTTGGAAGCTCAACTATGGCTGTCAGTTTTCCGTTTTTCTGCTGGAAAGTCAATTCTCCCTCGTTGTATCCGTAAGGAGCAGTTGGAGCATTGAAATCCCATTTACCCTGAAATACTTCTTTTTCTCCTTGTGCCTGTGCTGTCAGGGCGAAAACTGACATAAATAAGGCAAAAAATGTCTTTTTCATATATGCGTGTGTTTTAAATGTTACACTGCAAATATATGAGCTTAAAATGTTATTATTCTGTTTCTTGTGGCGAATTGGCAGGATTTGTGGCGGATGATTCTCCTTTGATCACTTCGCCAATGTAGGAGCGGGCGACCGGTACGGAAGCATTACAGCCTTTGATCAGAAGTTCATAGTTGCGTCCGTTCTTTTTCCATCCGCTTATAGCCTTACTGTTTACAAGAAAAGAACGGTGACAACGTATGATGCCTTTGTTTTTCAGTTCGGCTTCCGCATTTTTCAGGGTGTTTCTTATCATCTCTTTTGCAGGATGTCCGTTTTTCAGATAATATACGGTAATATAATTGTCGGCGGCTTCGATGTAAAGCAAATTTGAAGCTTCCAGTTTCAGCCTTGTTTCTTTGTTGGAGTCGTGGATATAAATCGGCTCGTTAAATTCCTGTTCTTTCCGTGTATCTTCCTTGGCTTTAGCTTTCTGTCCTTTCATTATTGAAATGATAAGTATAAAACCCAGAAGGATGTATGCCAGGATAAGTATGGGTGCGGACAGGTTTATGGTTTCTATCAAGTCTTGCCAGTAGTTTTCGGTAGAATTATATAATGCGGCAACCACCAGGGATAGGAAAACAATGTCAGAAATACAGGAGATGATAAGGTCGTAGATGAATAACTGTTCTTTCTTTTTCCAATACAAATAAAGGAGTAAATGAGAAAATATAATGGAAGTTCCTCCTGACAGGCAAATGCTGAACATCGGATTAACATTGAACGATGACACTTCCTTTAGCCATCCGGTGATATTGAAAGGACTGAACAGGTACAGGAAAGTTGAGCAGAACATAATTAGTCCGGTTGTTATGCCTGTTTGCCATTTGGGGGTGGAAAATTTGTTTAATGGATAATATAGAAAATCATATATTGCTTTGCCGCAAAGTTTAAGTCTGTCCATATGTTTTTCATGTATTAATAAAAAACACAGAGATACGGATGTTACAGAAAATAACCAATCAGATTCTATTCTGTGTAATCAGTATCTCTGTGTTTGAGATATTGTTTTGTTTAATCTGAATATCGATTCAGATTATTCCCACTCGATCGTTGCTGGTGGTTTAGAGCTGATGTCATAAACTACGCGGTTAACACCTTTAACCTTGTTGATGATTTCATTTGAAACTTTTGCAAGGAATTCATATGGAAGGTGAGCCCAATCTGCAGTCATTGCGTCTGAAGATGTAACTGCGCGCAAAGCAACAGTGTTTTCGTATGTACGTTCATCACCCATAACACCAACAGAACGTATTGGCAACAAGATTGCTCCCGCCTGCCATATCTGGTCATACAATCCCCATTCGCGCATCAACGACATATAGATATCGTCTGCTTCCTGGAGGATACGAACTTTTTCCTCAGTAATGTCACCTAAGATACGGATACCCAAGCCTGGTCCTGGGAACGGATGACGCTTGATAAGGTGTTCCTGCATTCCAAGTTCGATACCTACGCGGCGAACTTCGTCCTTGAACAATAGGCGCAAAGGTTCAACCAGTTTAAGGTTCATCTTCTCAGGAAGACCTCCAACATTATGATGGCTCTTGATTGTTGTTCCTGTGATAGACAAAGACTCGATTACGTCTGGATAGATAGTTCCTTGACCAAGCCATTTGATGTCTTTCAGCTTGTGAGCTTCTTCATCAAATACATCGATAAAGCCTTTACCTATGATTTTACGTTTCTTTTCCGGATCAGAAACTCCTGCAAGTTCGCTATAGAATTTGTTTTTCGCATTTACACCGATTACGTTCAATCCTAGGTGTTCATAATCTTTCAATACGTTTTCAAATTCATTTTTACGCAACAATCCATGATCAACAAAGATACAAGTAAGGTTCTTGCCGATGGCTTTGTTCAATAGAACTGCTGTTACAGAAGAATCAACACCACCAGACAAAGCAAGGATTACTTTGTCGTCGCCAAGCTGTTCTTTCAGTTCGGCAACAGTAGATTCGATGAATGAAGCCGGAGTCCAGTCTTTTGCGCATCCGCAGATGTTCAGGAAATTGTCAAGCAATTTTGTACCGTCGATAGAATGGAAAACTTCAGGATGGAACTGGACGCCCCATGTCTGTTCCCCTTCGATGCGGTAAGCTGCATTCTGAACGTCGTTTGTGCTGGCGATGATTTTGAAATTCTCAGGAAGCTGAGTAATAGTGTCGCCGTGTGACATCCAGATTTGTGAGCCTGTTTCAATACCTTTGAACAAAGGATCTTCTGCATCTACTTTAGCAAGATTTGCTCGGCCGTATTCACGTGTGTTTGCCGGTTCAACCTTTCCACCTGATGTGTATGCAAGGAACTGTGCACCGTAGCAAATTCCTAATACTGGATATTTACCACGAATTTCGCTTAAATCCGCTTTGAATGCATTTTCATCATACACGGAATAAGGACTACCTGAAAGGATTACGCCCTTTACATCCGTTGCATCATGCGGAAATTTGTTGTAAGGAACGATCTCGCAATACATATTCAACTCTCTGACCCGTCGGCCAATTAACTGAGTTGTCTGCGAGCCGAAATCAAGAATAATAAGTCTTTCGTGCATGCAATACTATTATTATTTAATTGAGTGGTACAAAGGTAATGAAATTTTTTATATCTGAGAACGAGTGATGGTATCTATATTTGTACTGCTTATTTTGACAAAGCTTCTAAAGCTTTCTGATAGTCCGGCTCTTCTGATACATTTTTAACTAATTCTGTATGGATTATTTCACCTTCGCTGTTTATCACTATTACGGCTCTTGCTGTCAGCCCTTTTAACGGTCCGTTTGTACATATGATACCATAGTTCTTTTTGAAATCAGGGCTGCGGAATACAGATAAAGGTATTACGTTCTCCAGTCCTTCTACACTACAGAACCGTGATTGGGCAAATGGTAAATCCATAGACACGCAGAGGACCACAGTGTTGTCAAGTGACGAAGCTTTCGCATTAAACTGCCTTACAGACATTGCGCAAGTAGGTGTGTCGAGGCTTGGGAATATGTTTAATATTACATATTTACCTTTATAATCCGATAGCTGAATGTCGGTCATGTCGGCTTTTGTTGCTGTAAAGTCAGGGGCAACAGTCCCTTCTTGCGGTATATTTCCATTCAGGATGGTTTCGACTCCGCGGACTGAAACTTTTTCCTGTGAATTGATATTTGATGTCAGGGTAAGGAAAGAAACAACTGCAAAAAATAATTTTCTCATAAACATTGATATTTTAGTTTGACGTGTTATATAATCGTAAAAATTTTACGGACTATGTTTATAAAGGAAACAAGATAAAATATTAATTTGTTCAAGTTTGCTAAGGGTAACTTTCAGTTGACGGGTTGAGAAGAGTGTTTGCAGTTTGAATGCTGAGCAGCAATAATAAACTTAAGTATAGGCATAAAAATAATGAGGAAAAACTTCACAGCCTCTCCTCATCCATAACCAAAACCTTAACTATGAAAAAACTTGCTTTTTGCAAGTTATGATATTCATTTAAAGAGGTAAAATATTTTTGATTTTGTTTGATGCAAAAGTATTGAATAATATTTACTGTGCAAATTTATTTATTGTGTTTAAAAACATATTTTTGTTGATTAACATAAAGATACAATCAAGGGCAAATATTGACATTTGTCAATAGGTTGTTTGTACTTTCCTGATATACTGGATATTGTGTAAATGAGGGCTGGTTTGGGAATTAGTCTTTTTGTAAAGGGTATTGGTTTATTTAATATAATGTGTGTTTGGTAAATGGTTTAACTAATTTAAAAAAGATACAAAAAGTAATATTTTCAGAAAAGCATTATCAAAACTGAGTAATATTGCTGTCAGTAAATTCAGGTAGTTTTATAAAAGGCAAACGAAATGGAAGTTATAAAAGGTTATATTTCACAGGTTATTGGTCCTGTTGTTGATATTCATTTCGAAAAAATACAAAACGGACAGAAAATATCTTTGCCCCATATCCATGATGCCATGGAAATTACCAGACCTAATGGGAAGGTTCTGGTTGTTGAGGTGCAACAGCATATTGGAGAGAATACGGTCCGTACTGTTGCGATGGATACGACTGACGGTTTGAGGAGAGGAATGGAGGCGGTTTCTTATGGTTCACCGATAACGATGCCTGTTGGAGAGCAGGTTAAAGGTCGCTTGATGAACGTTACCGGACATTCAATTGACGGAATGTCTGAGTTAGACAAAAAAGGGGCTTTCCCTATTCACCGTGAACCTCCTAAATTTGAGGAACTGAAAACCAGTAAGGAAGTGTTGTATACAGGTATCAAGGTTATCGACTTGCTGGAACCTTATATGAAAGGTGGAAAAATTGGCTTGTTTGGTGGTGCCGGTGTAGGCAAGACGGTTCTGATAATGGAGCTTATCAATAATATTGCAAAGAAAAACAATGGTTTTTCTGTTTTTGCCGGTGTTGGTGAGCGTACACGTGAAGGTAATGATTTGCTTCGCGAGATGCTTGAATCTGGTGTTATCCGTTATGGCGATGAATTCAAGAAGAGCATGGAGGATGGAAACTGGGATTTGTCAAAAGTGGATCATGAAGAGCTGGCAAAGTCACAGGCGACATTGATATTCGGGCAGATGAACGAACCTCCCGGAGCACGTTCTTCCGTTGCTTTGTCCGGTTTGACAATTGCTGAATCTTTCCGTGACCTGGCAGCAGAAGGTGAATCAAAAGATATATTGTTTTTTATTGATAACATATTCCGATTCACACAGGCTGGTTCTGAAGTTTCGGCATTGCTTGGCCGTATGCCTTCGGCTGTGGGATACCAACCTACGCTTGCTACAGAGATGGGTGCGATGCAGGAGAGAATCACTTCAACAAAGAAAGGGTCTATTACTTCTGTCCAGGCAGTATATGTCCCGGCAGATGACTTGACTGACCCGGCTCCGGCTACAACATTCACGCATCTTGACGCAACCACTGTTCTTAGCCGTAAGATTGCAGAGCTTGGTATTTATCCGGCTGTTGACCCGCTTGAGTCAACTTCAAGAATCCTTGATCCTTTGGTTGTTGGTAAAAAACATTATGAGACTGCCCAAAGAGTCAAACAGATTCTTCAGCGCAACAAGGAGCTTCAGGATATCATATCTATTTTGGGTATGGAAGAGTTGTCGGAAGAAGACAGGCTTACTGTGAACCGCGCGCGCAGGGTGCAGCGTTTCTTGTCGCAGCCGTTCTCCGTTGCAGAGCAGTTTACCGGAATCAAAGGTGTAATGGTATCAATTGAAGACACAATCCGTGGCTTTAATATGATTATGGATGGTGAAACAGACAATATACCTGAGCAGGCGTTCCTGAATGTCGGAACAATCGACGACGTGTTAGAAAAGGCTAAGAAACTTGCTGAGCAGGCTAATTGATGTTTTTAGGAGTGAGACAGTAAAACTTGTAATTGTAGTTATTGAAGAAACTTATGAAGTTAGAAATCATATCACCGGCAGGAGTGTTGTTCGAGGGAGAGGCAAATAGTGTTACTTTTCCTGGTGTTGGTGGAGTGTTTGATGTGCTGCCGCATCACGCTCCATTGATAGCAGCTTTGCAGACAGGTGTTATCCGTTATGAATCTGAAGGGAAAATGCAGGAGATGATGATTGAAAGTGGTTTTGTTGAGGTCAAGGATGACTTGCTTAGCGTTTGTGTCGAAGCGGGTGCTGGTTCTTACTGACTGTTACGAGTTGTAAATTGTAAATATAAGGAACATAAGAAACGTTGGGTTTGTTAAGTTAAAAAACTGTTGAACTTACAAACTCAAAAACTTACAAACTCAAAAACTTACAAACTCAAAAACTTACAAACTCAAAAACTTAAATTATATGACTGGCAGATTAAAAATGAAACTGATGGCTCTCGTGACGTTCATAAACGTTGTTGTGGGTGTTTCATTGGGAGGATTGCTTTATACAATATGGCCGGACCATTATTTTCATTGGTATCCTTTGATTCCAACTTTTTACTGGTTGACGGCATTGGCTATGATTTTCTTCCTGGACAGAGTCAAGAGAAAGAAAGGAGATGTAACGGTTACTACATTTATGGTGGTAAGATTCTGCAAGTTCACTCTGGCGATAATTTTCCTTTGGCTTTATGCAGTTCTGATAGGAGAGAAGATGAGAACATTTGGTTCAACATTGATACTTTTCTATTTTATCTATTTGGGATTGGAGACATATTCTTTGTATTTATTTGAAAAAAAGAGGATGAAAAGGGAGAAGACAAAAAATGATGGACAGATTAATAAATAGATTTGGACTATGCCTCGTATTGCTGTTGGGAGTATTTTTGCCTGATAAAGCCGTGGCAGCAGATGAAAGAGACTCTCGGATAGATGTACAGGAGATAGTTTTTTCGCATATTCAGGATTCCTATACTTGGCATATAACGGAAGTTGGTGATACAGAAATATCGGTGCCCCTTCCAATAATTGTCTGGACTAAAGAGCATGGATTGGATATATTCCTTTCTTCACGTTTTAACGAAGATTCTGTGTATAAGTATTATCAAATAGCAGGGAGTGGTGAACATGCCGGAAAAATTGTCATAAAGGATGCTGATGGTGATTATGTTCGTCCGTTGGATTTCTCGATGACTAAGAATGTGTGCGGAATGCTTTTGGGGTGTTTGCTTTTGGTTATTACTGTTTTGGGTGTGGCTTCGTGGTATAAAAAACATCCTAATCAGGCACCCGGAGGCTTTGTCGGAATGTTTGAAGCTGTAATCCTTTACATTTATGAAGATGTTATAATAAAGTCTGTAGGAAAGGAATATAAGAGGTTTTATTCATATTTGTTGACGGTGTTTTTCTTTATACTGTTTAATAATTTGTTGGGTATGACCCCTATTTTTCCCGGAGGAGCGAATGTTACCGGTAATATTACGGTGACAATGTCTCTCGCTTTATTTACATTCTTGGCTACAAACCTATTTGCGACAAAGGCTTATTGGAAAGAAATATTTTGGCCTAAAGTGCCATTATTCTTAAAATTGCCTTTACCCATTATGCCTTTTGTTGAGTTTTTCGGTGTGTTTACAAAGCCTTTTGCCTTGATGATTCGTTTGTTCGCTAATATCATGGCCGGCCATACCATAATTCTGGCTTTGACATCTTTGATTTTTATTACGGCATCTATGGGCATGGTGGTAAATAGCGGCATGACAGTTGTGTCTGTGTTCTTCTGTGTGTTTATGAATTGCATGGAATTATTTGTGGCTTGTTTGCAAGCGTATATATTCACTCTTTTGTCTGCCAATTATATAGGTTTTGCAAAAGTTGAAGAAGATTAAATATAAAGAACTATTCAAGATTTAGAAAACAATTAAAAACTTAAGATTATGTTATCAACAATTTTATTACAAGCAGCAGG
Organism: Parabacteroides sp.; assembly: GCA_034091205.1. Lineage (GTDB taxonomy): Bacteria > Bacteroidota > Bacteroidia > Bacteroidales > Tannerellaceae > Parabacteroides. The sequence continues at coordinate 49,308 of JAXDRC010000072.1, forward strand.
AATGGGAATAGCAAAGATGGGTGCAACAATAGGTGCAGGTTTGGCTGCTATTGGCGCAGGTATCGGTATTGGTCTGATTGGTAAAGGTGCAGTTGAGTCAATTGGCCGCCAGCCATCAGCCGCAGGCGATATCCGTACATCAATGTTGATTATGGGCGCATTGATTGAAGGTGTTGCTTTGTTTGCTATTGTGGTATGTTTCTTGGGCTTGTTCCAATAATAAAATCAAAAGCTTATGTCACTGTTAACACCAGATTCAGGTCTTCTTTTTTGGATGATTCTGTCGTTTGGTATCGTTTTGGTGATTCTTTCAAAATACGGTTTTCCTGTAATCATTAAATCAGTTGAACAGAGGAAAGCGTATATTAATGATGCATTGGATGCTGCTCGTAAAGCAAATGAGCAGTTGTCCAATTTGCAGGCAGAAGGAGAGATGATCATCGCCAAAGCTAAAGAACAGCAGAATGCCATTCTGAAAGAAGCGATGAAAGAAAAGGATAATATTATAGCAGAAGCCCGTCAGAAAGCAAATGACGAAACTCGCAGGCAAATGGAAGAAGCAACTGCACGTATCCGTGAGGAAAAAGAAAAAGCAATCCGGGAAGTGCGTGCTGAAATTACAGACTTGTCTGTTGCCATTGCCGAGAAAGTTTTGCGTGAATCTCTGTCTGCCGAAGGTAAGCAAAAGCAGATGATTGATAAGCTTCTTGACGATGTTTCATTTAGAAAATCATAAATTATGGATATTGGAACACTTTCCTCAAGATATGCCAATGCTCTTTTCTCCCTAGCAACAGATAAAGGCGAGGAAGAAAGGGTTTATAAAGATATAAAAATGCTTGCCGACAGTTTCCTCCTTGAAAAGGAATTGCAGGCAGCTTTGGATAATCCATTGGTATCGGATGCTGACAAGGAAAAGATATTGATTGCAGCCGGAGGTATTGAGGTGTGCGATTTGTATATCCGTTTTATCCGTTTGGTCCTGCAGCATAAAAGGGAAAGCATTCTGCTTTTCATTGCCCGTTCTTTCATCGAGCAATATCGCAGGGTCAAGAAAATAACTCGAGTCCGTTTCACAACGGCTGTTCCGGTTGACAAAGATATTCAGGAACATCTGCAGAAAAAGCTGAGTGAGGAAACGGGATATACAGTTGAGTTTTCCGGTCGGGTAAATCCAGATTTGATAGGTGGTTTCCAGTTGCAGATTGGAAACTACAGGCTGGACACCAGCTATGCTTCGCAGCTCCGCAGGATAAGAAGCGGATTGCTTGCCGAAATTGAAACAGATAAATAGAGAAAGAATTATGACAGATCAGATAAAAGTTAGTGAAGTTTCGGCTGTTCTTCGTCAGCAGCTTGAGGGCATCAGCACTGATGTGAAGATGGAGGAAGTCGGAACTGTTCTTCAGGTGAGCGACGGTGTGGCTCGTATTTATGGTCTTGACAATGCCGAGGCTAGCGAGTTGCTCCAGTTCGACAATGGTATGGGTGCCATTGTGATGAACCTTGAGGTGGACAACGTCGGTGCCGTTCTTCTTGGTCCTACTGACCATGTGAAAGAAGGCGATACGGTGAAACGTACCGGACGAATTGCTTCTATCAACGTGAGCGAAGGCATGATTGGCAGGGTTATTGACCCTCTGGGCAATCCTATTGACGGAAAAGGTGCTATCGTTGGTGAAACTTGCGAAATGCCGCTTGAGCGCAAGGCGCCGGGTGTTATTTTCCGTCAGCCGGTAAATGAACCGTTACAGACTGGTATAAAGGCTGTTGATGCAATGATTCCTATCGGACGTGGCCAGCGTGAGCTTATAATCGGTGACCGTCAGACCGGAAAGACTTCAATTGCCATAGATACGATAATCAACCAGAGAGGAAACTATGAAGCTGGAAATCCTGTTTATTGCATATATGTGGCAATAGGACAGAAAGGTTCAACTGTCGCTGCGTTGGTGAACACGCTTCAGGAAAAAGGTGCTATGGATTATACTGTTGTTGTTAGTGCAACAGCTTCAGATCCTGCGGCAATGCAGTATTTTGCTCCATTTGCCGGTGCTGCGATTGGTGAATATTTCCGTGATACTGGCCGTCATGCGCTGGTTGTTTATGATGATTTGTCAAAACAGGCAGTTGCATACCGTGAGGTTTCATTGATTCTTCGCCGTCCGTCAGGCCGTGAAGCTTATCCGGGTGATATATTCTATTTGCACTCTCGTTTGCTGGAACGTGCTGCTAAGATTATCAATCAGCAGGAAGTAGCTGAGCAGATGAACGACCTTCCGGACAGTTTGAAAGGTAAGGTTCGCGGCGGTGGCTCATTGACAGCATTGCCAATCATCGAAACCCAGGCAGGCGACGTTTCCGCATATATCCCGACAAATGTTATTTCTATCACTGACGGGCAGATATTCCTTGAAACAGATTTATTCAACCAGGGTAACCGTCCGGCTATCAATGTCGGTATATCTGTTTCCCGTGTGGGCGGTAATGCTCAGTTGAAGGCTATGAAGAACGTTGCCGGAACGTTGAAGATTGACCAGGCTCAATACCGTGAACTTGAATCATTCTCAAAATTCGGTGGAGAAATGGATCCAGTCACTGCTTTCACAATTGATAAAGGACAGAAGAATACACGACTTCTTATCCAGCCGCAATACAGCCCAATGCCGGTTGAGGAACAGATTGCAATACTTTATTGCGGGACAAAGGGCTTGCTGAAAGAAGTTGCCCTGTCGAAAGTGCATGATTTTGAATCGGCTTTCCTTGAAACAATGCGTACTTCGCATAAAGAAGATGTATTGGATTTGCTGCATAAGGGAATAATCAACGATGAGATAAAGAAAACGCTGGAAACAGTGGCACGTCAGCTGGCAGAATCTTATAAATGATTAAGGGAACAAGAATACAAGGGAACAAGGAGACAAGAAGCTTACTAGCCTTGTCAACTCGTTACCTTGTTAACTTGTAATATAGTTAACTTTCAAACTCAAAAACTCAAAAACTAATTCCTATGGCTTCCCTTAAGGAGATAAAATTGCGAATAAACTCTGTTCAGAGCACGCAGAAAATTACTTCTGCCATGAAGATGGTTTCTTCTGCCAAATTGCATCATTTCCAGGCTGAGGCAGAACATACTTTGCTTTATTCGGAAAAGCTGACCGGGATATTGAACGGATTACTTGCCGATTCTGACGACTTGGACACTCCGTTTGCAGAGCAACGCAAGGTCAGCTCAGTTGCGTTGGTTGTATTTTCTTCCAGTAACGGACTTTGTGGTTCCTATAATGCCAATGTGTGGAAAGAACTGTTGGATATGATTCGCCGTTATGAGGCTGAAAAAATATCCGTCCGTCTTGTTCCTGTTGGGAAAAAAGTCGCTGACGAATTGCAGCATGCAGGATATGAGGTTGATGACAGATTTGTTCATGCAGCCGAAAAACCTTCATATGCCCAAGCTGTTGAAATGGCTGAAGAATTGATAAACCTTTTCATCTCTCATACGGTGGACAAAGTGGAGTTCTTGTATCATCATTTCAAGAACACGGCAACTCAGATTCTCACAACAAAGGTTTTCCTTCCTTTTGTGGTTGAGAATAACACAAACGCTGCTGTGGTTGAAGATTATCTGTTCGAACCATCAATTGGGTATCTCCAACAGATTCTTTTTCCAAAGCTGCTGAAACTTAACGTATATACGGTTATGCTTGATACCATAACAGCGGAACATGCAGCCAGAATGATGGCTATGCAGGTGGCAAACGACAATGCGAACGATTTGATTCAGCAATTGACATTGCAATATAACAAGAACCGCCAGCAGGTAATCACCAATGAGTTGTTGGATATAATGGGCGGTTCCATGAAATGACATAATACAGTGGATTCAGAAAGTTTCCTGTAATACGACGATATGCAAAACTGGTATAGGTATCCGGTTTTGTGTATCGTTTTTTTATCCACATACACGGAGAATATATTATGCGGTCCTGCATATAAAAGTCAAAAACAATTTTTTTATTTTGTTCTGCGCTTACCTTTTCAGTATATTTGTGGGGATTTCACTGCAAGTGAAAGTTTTTATGTGTTTCTCCATAATAAAATCAAGAAATGACGGAAATTCCTCAAATAGAAATAGATGTTTTGAATGCTGAAATATTTTCCAGAGACAGTTTTCTGAATGATTTGATAGTTGCTGATATTGATGGAAAAATTCTCGTTGAAAGAGTAAACAATACTGATGTCTTTCGTCTGAATGCGCTGGTTGTACTTTTGGTATTTGACGGGACATTGGAAATTGACATAGATTATACAGGTTATACACTGGGGGCTAATACTTTTCTTACGATAATGCCTACGCATATACTTAAGTTCAGGAAGGCCTCGGAGTCATTGAGCGGAAGGGCGCTTATAATTTCCCGTCCGTTTATGGAGCAAACATTTCCGTCAAAGCGTTCGTCGAATATTCATTATATGAAAATACGGAAGAATCCAAGCGTGCAGCTTCAACCGAAAGATTTGCTCTTCTTGGATAAATGCATGCAAAGGATAAGGGAGAAAATACATTGCAGGACTCATTTCCTGCAACGCGATCTTCTGCAGAATAATTTGTCGGAATTTTTTATTGAAGTTGCCAATATAATGATATGCCGCGGCGAATTTCTTTCTCATGCAACATTGAGCAGGAAAGAAGAATTGCTCGATAAATTCCTGCAGCTCCTTTTTGAGAACTGCAAGAAAGAGCACGGAGTCAAGTTTTATGCTGACAAGCTTTTCATCACTCCGCAGTATTTATCTCTGGTGCTTAAGGAAATGACCGGGAAATCTGCCAATAAGTGGATTGATGAATCTCTTGTTGTTGAGGCAAAGATTCTGCTTAAAACTCCGGATATAACGGTCCAGCGCGTTGCCGACCTGCTTAACTTTTCCGACCAGTCAACATTCGGCAAGTTCTTCAAGAAGCATGTCGGGCTTTCTCCCATGGAGTTCAGGAAATCCTGACTCCATGTTTCGCTTGGGTAAAATCCGTCAGTCTATTTGGATATAATCTCTTTTGCGGAATTTATACCAGTTTATGAATTCAGTCACTCCGTATATCATTATCGCAATACCGAAGATTACAAAAGTGTTGGCTGCAATAGATGCCGGATTGTATATAATCATGCATCCGGTCACCAAAATCAATGTTGGAATAATATAGAATGTGACAGGAACGGAACTCCAGTTTCGTGCCTTTGACAATGTAATTATCTGCTGAACACCTGCAATTACAAGAACACCTCCAAGAAGATACATCATAATATTGACAAAAAATCCTGGCATAAAAACAAGCCATCCGCCCAGGAGCAAGCTGCCTATTCCGTCGATAGGGAAAATTTTCTTATGCCCGTTGTTCAGTGATTCGTCATAAGTGAAATAGTTTATGAATGAGATAATACCGGGTATGATGAAAAATATACCGATTAGCATCACCAGATAGTGGATTACAGATTCCGGCCATAAAATAAGGACCAGGCCGAGAATAACAGCAAGTATACTGCGTAGCACAGAGTTGTTGAATCGTTTCATAAATACATTGTTTTTAATTGTCTTACACTAAAAAAATACACATGGCAAAGCTTGGGGATACAGGTTTGTTTACACCACAAGGCATTGTCTTTTTATCATATCTCAATAACAAAATTTGAGAATTGTTTGTTCAAAATAAATCATGTTATTCCACTTTTGTTCCCATATGCTTTATTCCTGTAGAGTTTTTAACTCTTATCAAGTTGTTAATTAAGCTTTTCTGTTTTTAGGTTGAATAACTTTCAAAACTTGTATTCATAATTATATATTATTAAAACTAAGTCTAAGTTTTAAGAAGGTTTAAGCACTTGTGTGGCTAATATCGGTAAATATTTGATCTGAGAACCAATTGTCAAACATTATCATATGTTTGAAACATGGAGATAAGGCTTTTTGACTTTGTTAACTTGTGCCATATGCCTTTTCGACTTTATTTATGATTTATTTTGTATTATGCGAAATGCGCAAATTTGTATCTGAGAACCTAAGTATTTGGTATATAATATATAATGATAACAATTGTATTTTGTGTTTGATAACATATGTTTAGAACATACTTTGTTTTTTAACTCTTTGATTGGCAAACCTTAAGGGGAGAAAAGAATGAGCCGCTTATAAAAATAACTGAAAATCTATTTGCTTTTTTAGTTTGTTAGTTTTACTTTTGATACAAAATAACATAAGTTTCAAAGACGAAACATATTAAGGCGAATTTAATCATAAATGTCGGGTTATGTAATCTAAGAAAGTGCTGCTTGAATATTTATTGAAAAACACGTTTTTATTTTTGAAAAACACGTTCTTATCATATTATTCCAGTTGAAACTTGTGTGTTTTAAAAACAGATGAAAAACTTAAAAACCAAATAATCGTATGAGTTATCTTAAATTTGACAAAACAGTAATGATAAATTTGGAAGAGTCTTTAACCCGTGAAGTGTTGAGAACTAACAGGTTGGGGGCTTATCATAGCAGTACTGTTGTTGATTGCAATACAAGGAAATACCACGGTTTGCTTGTAATGCCGGTACCAACCCTGGATGATGACAACCATGTCATATTATCTTCATTGGATGAAACAGTTATTCAGCACGGTGCAGAATTTAACCTCGGACTTCACAAATATGGTGAAAACAACTTCAGTCCGAAAGGTCATAAATATATCAGAGAATATTCTTGTGATACAGTGCCAAGAACAGTATATCGCGTGGGTGGCGTGATTTTCTCAAAAGAAAAAGTATTCTCAACATTTGAGAATCGCCTGATGATCAAATATACGCTTGAAGATGCTCATTCTGCAACAACGTTGCGTTTCCGTCCGTTTCTGGCTTTCCGAAACGTGAAGGATCTAACTTATGCAAATAATAATGTAAATCAGAATTATACAGAAGTTCCTGGTGGTATAAAGACTTGCATGTATGCCGGTTATCCTGATTTGTTCATGCAGTTCAGCAAAAAGCCTAAATTTGTTTTTGACCCTAAGTGGTATTACGGAATAGAATATTCAAAAGAACAGGAAAGAGGATATCCTTACAAGGAAGATTTGTATGTTCCTGGTTATTTTGAAATACCAATCAAAAAAGGAGAATCAATTATATTTAGTGCCGGAGACAGCCAGGTGGCTACTACACGCCTGAAATCTTTATACGAAGCCGAAATACAATCCCGTACGCCTCGAACAAGTTTCTTCAATTGTTTGAAGAATTCAGCCCAGCAATTTTATTTCCGTCCCAAAAAGCAAGATGCATACTTGCTGGCTGGCTATCCATGGTTCAAAGTAAGAGCAAGAGATTTGTTTATTTCTACTCCGGGAAGCACTTTGTCAATCGGCGACCCTGTCCGTTTTGAAAAGATTATGGCAACAGCAATACCTGCCTTGGCAGCCTTTATGGAAGACGGTTCGCAAGATGCTGTTATCACTGAAATCGAACATCCTGATATTTTGCTTTGGGCTATATGGGCTATACAACAGTATGCAAAGAAAGAGGGTGCTGAAAAGGCCAAAGAATTATATTCAGATTTTCTGACAGAAGCGTTGACTTATATCATCAGCCAGAAACATCCTAATCTGAAAGTGATGGATAGCGGACTTGTTTATTCCGAAGGACGAGACAAAGCTATTACGTGGATGAACTCTGTTGTTGATGGAAAACCCGTTGTTCCTCGTTCCGGTTATATCGTGGAATTCAATGCCTTGTGGTATAATGTGTTGTGCTTCTATAAAGAACTTCAGATAGAGTCAACTATAAAATCCAAGGTGGAAAGCCTGATAAAAGATATTGAGGTGTCGTTCCCGAACACATTTATCAATGGGTACAACTATTTGTTCGATTACGTGAACGGTTCGTTTGTTGACTGGAGTGTACGCCCGAATATGATTTTTGCTGTTGCGCTTCCTTATTCACCTCTGACAAGAATGCAGCGCCGTGCAGTTCTTGATATTGTAACCAAGGAGTTGCTTACTCCTAAAGGAATACGCTCGTTGAGCCCAAAGAGCGAAGGCTATCGTCCGTATTGCAGTGGCCCGCAGCGTGAAAGAGACCTTGCATACCATCAGGGAACAGCATGGCCTTGGTTGCTTGGTTTCTATTTGGAGGCTTATTTGCGTGTTTTCGGAAAATCAGGTGTGGCTTTTGCTGAACGTATGCTTATCAGTATGGAGGACGAAATGTCTAAACATTGTATAGGAACTATTGCAGAAATATTTGACGGCAATCCTCCTTTCACCGGCCGTGGAGCCATTTCATATGCGATGAACGTATCAGCGATGCTTCGCATATTGGATATTTTAGATATGTATAACGCCGAATAAACTATGTACTATATATGAAAGCATTAATGTTTGGATGGGAGTTTCCTCCCCATATCCTAGGAGGATTGGGAACTGCCAGTTATGGTTTGACCAAAGGTATGGCTCTGCAGCCGGATATGGATATTACATTCTGTATTCCAAAGCCGTGGGGTGATGAGGATCAGAGTTTCTTGAAGATAATAGGTGTTAACAATGTTCCTATTGTGTGGCGTGATGTGAATTATGATTTCGTAAAAGAACGCCTGGGCAAATATATGGATCCTCAATTATATTTTGATTTCAGGAACAATATTTATGCGGATTTCTCATATCGCTATGTGAATGATTTGGGATGTCTTGAATTCTCCGGCCGTTATCCTGATAACTTGCTTGAGGAGATAAACAACTATTCAATCGTTGCCGGAGTAATTGCGAGAACAGTTCCTTGCGATGTGATTCACGCTCACGACTGGCTGACATATCCGGCAGGAATACATGCAAAACAGGTTACAGGAAAACCTCTCGTAATACATGTTCATGCAACTGACTATGACAGAAGCCGCGGTAATGTCAATCCTGATGTTTATGCCATAGAGAAGAATGGTATGGATAATGCCGACCATATCATCACAGTAAGTAATCTTACACGCCAGACTGTTATTGAGAAATATCATCAAGATCCAGCCAAAGTTACAACAGTACACAATGCTGTTGAGCCTTTGAGCCCGGAAATCCTGGCAATTCAGGACAAGAAAGGTGTGAACGATAAAGTCATTACTTTCCTTGGACGTATAACAATGCAGAAAGGACCGGAATATTTCGTTGAGGCAGCTGCCAAGGTTTTGGCTAAAGCTCCGAACGCGCGCTTCGTAATGGCAGGAAGTGGTGATATGATGGACCAGATGATTCGCCTTGCTGCTTCCAGAAATATTTCGGACAGATTCCATTTCACAGGCTTTATGAAAGGAAAACAGGTTTATGAAGTTTTGAAAGCCAGTGATGTGTATGTTATGCCTTCTGTTTCTGAACCTTTCGGTATTTCACCGTTGGAAGCTATGCAATGTGGTGTCCCTAGTATTATTTCAAAGCAATCAGGATGTGCTGAGATTCTTGATTATGCTATCAAGGTGGATTATTGGGATATTGAAGCTCTTGCCGATGCTATGTATTCAATCATAACTTATCCTGCTATGCATGAATTCCTGAAAGTTGAAGGAAAACGTGAAGTAGATAATATCAAATGGGAATATGCCGGACAGAAGGTTCGCCGTATTTATGATATGGTAATGCACAAATAGTTTTTTGTGCGAAATAGTCAAAATAACAGTATAAATTTAAAAAAAGACATACAATTATGAAAACAATCTGTTTTTACTTTCAGATACATCAACCGTTTCGCTTGAAAAGATACCGTTTCTTCGATATAGGTAATGACCATTATTATTATGATGATTTCCAGAATGAGGAGATTATCCGCCGTATAGCAGAAAAATGCTATTTGCCGGCTAACAGAACAATTTTGGAAATGATTAAAAACAGCGGTGGTAAGTTTAAGGTGGCTTTCTCAATTTCCGGTGTTGCTCTTGAGCAAATGGAAATTTATACTCCTGAGGTAATTGACAGCTTCAAGGAACTTGCCGCTACAGGTAATATTGAATTCCTTTCAGAAACTTATGCGCATTCATTGTCTTCATTGGGTGATATCGATGAATTCAAACATCAGGTGAAGAAACAGGAAGATAAGATTTATACACTTTTCGGTGTTAAGCCTAAAGTTTTCCGTAACACTGAGCTTATTTATTCTGACGATATTTCAGAAGCAGTTTATGAAATGGGCTACAGAGGAATGTTGACTGAAGGTGCAAAGCATATTCTTGGTTGGAAGAGCCCTAACTATATGTATTCATCATGCGTAAGACCTGATTTGCATTTGTTGCTTAAGAACGACAAATTCAGTGAAGACCTTTCTGAGAGATTTACAGACTACAGTTGGAATGAATATCCATTGACTGCAGATAAGTTTATGTCATGGATTGCTTCAACTCCGGAATCAGAACAGGTTATAAATCTGTTTATGAATTATGAAGTACTTGGTTCTTTGCATAGTGCTTCTTCTGGAATCTTTGATTTCTTCAAGGCTTTGCCTCAGTATGCAGCTGAAAAGAATATCGGATTCTCAACTCCTTCTGAGATTTTCAAATTGATGAAGCCAGTTGACTGTTTGTCTGTTCCGTATCCAATGTCTTGGGTGGACGAAGAAAGAGATACAAGTTCATGGTTGGGTAATGTCCTTCAACAGGAAGCATTCCGCAAGATTTGTGAGATTGGTGAACGTGTCCGTATGTGCGAACCTCGCCGTATCCGTCAGGACTGGTATTATCTCCAAAGCAGTGACCACTTCTATTATATGAGCACTAAGCATATGGGACAGAAAGGTTTCAGTCCTTATGATAATCCGTATGATGCTTTCAATAATTATATGAATGTGTTGTCTGACTTTATTGTCCGTGTTAAAGCTCAGTTCCCTGAAACAATTGAAAACGAAGAGTTGAACTCTTTGTTGGCAACAATCAAGAATCAGGGTGAAGAAATTGAAGCATTGCAGAAAGAGCTGGACAAAGCGAAGAAAAGACAGTCAAAAAAAGAAAGCAAATAATTCGAGAGTTAATGATATAGGATGTTATAATTCCTCTGATTTAAGAAAAGGGACAGTTCCGATAATTTTTTCGGGACAGTCCCTTTTTTTATAAAGTTATTATCAGGTAGATAGGATGTTTAATCATAATGAAAAAACAGAATGACGAACCTTATTTGAGGTATGAAAAAACGGCTCCAACCAATAAAGTGCAGAGCCGTTATTATGTAAATTGATAATATATAGTATGTTCTGTAGTGCAAAAGATTTGACTGAAGTAAAATTATCCGATTACCACTTCACCATCAGCCGTAACCTGATTGCCCCAAGCATTGATAGAACCCCCTTCAATAGTTATACCTTCACGACTTACTTTCAAGGTTAGAGAACTGCGTTTGCCTCCTTCCAATGTGTTTTGATGTGAGTCCAGTTGTTCTAAAAGCTTATCTAAAGTCAATGACTTGTTGTTATTTCCTATACTGATACTTAATGTTATGTCAGATGTGTTTTGTGGTACAAGATAAAAAGTTGTTTGGGTGTCATTGGCTGTATATTCTCCTTTGCTATCTTTCACTTCTTTTATCTTTCCTTGAACTCCATCTACAACGCATGTGGTTTTGGCATTAAGTGCAATTGTAAGATCTTTCAGATCTTCACTTGTGTAACTGTTGCCTGGTGTAAATGTAAGGTCAAGACGGTGCATGGCATGGTTAAAAGTTAAAAATACGGTATTGGTAGTTCCAGCTGTTACATTCTGTGCCGGGGCTAGAAGCAAATCTTTTTCAGAAGCTGTAAGAGGACTGAATTCGAAAGTTCCATCCTGTATTGTCTTTTGTTGTGGATAACAGGCTGCTAGTGTTATTTGTTCACCACTGCCGGAAAGTCCAAGGCTTCCCCATGTTAGTATCCCTGTTCCATATTCAAAATCTACAGACTGCTTGTTCCCGTCTTTTTCGGATAAGAAGAGCGTCATCTTGTCTCCTTTGGAAAAGCTTCCTTTGCCATCGTTTGTCAGCTGGGGAGCACGGGTTTGTGATGATATGCTGGCTACGATTTTAATAGGATCCTCCGCAGATGGTAAATCTGTTAATAATCCGTTAGTGCAAGAAGTTGTTGCAATTGCAACTGTCATAATTGTGTAAAATAATAGATTCTTTTTCATTATAAGTTTGTTTATTGTGATTATTAAGTTATTCTATTTCAGGGAAAGCCGTTTGCCATATGTCACGACGTAAATCAACCAAAGTAAGTGATGAGAACGGAAAAGATTTGGGTATCGTTCCATCATTATAATCCAGAGGACGCAGATTTGCCATTAGACCTTTTATTTCTGGAATGGTCGACTTTTCATATATGACTTTAAAGCGCCTTAAAGAAGCATGGTTTGGTTCATCCTTGCTGTGATTGTTATCGCAGAAATAGATGTAAGCAACGTTTCCTTCTGCATCAAATTCAGCTCCCCATATTGTCATAGCGTGTACTCCAGAGCCTTTTCCTGCAAAATCAAAAGATGAAAATCCGATTGCTTTATTGTTTTTAAAAGCCTCTTTCATCCATATGTTGAAATTCTCTTTTGAAGGATTCTTTATTTCTACGGCTATTTTGTCTGTTTTATGAAAAACTTTGCTGAAAAAGCCATGGAAATCTTTTATTTCTGGATAAATATATTTGGAATCTCCATTAATAAACCAATTAACACTACCAGTGTCCCAACCACTTTTATTACTGAATGAATGTTTGAAAAAATTGAAAACTTCACTATGTTGCTGATTTTGTTCAGTCATTTTAGTGTATTTTTCCGGTCTTTTTATTTTCTCGTATTCCGGACCGAACTTTTTGTCGTAAGCTTCAATATATTTCCAGTTGAGTTTCATCCACCAGTGTATCAGGTTTGATGCCCCGGCTGCCCAACACATTTCCCCGTCACCTTTATATTCGAAACTTTTGTTGCAATCATACCATCCGAAATCTTCTTTCCAAGTGAGATATTGGTTTTCTTCATACTTTGGGGGGTAGAAATTTGAATAATCGTAACGGAACCATAATCCGTCTTCAAAATATTTTTCCCATGAATGTTTGGTTTCTATACTTTCCTTGCCGGGAAAGTTAGGAGAGTTGATACCATATACCCATAAAGTTTGATTTGCAAATTCCATATCCACATCACCTCCGTCTTCTGTTTTCAAGACTAAATTTATGGTAGTTTGCATTCCTGCATTGAATTTATCTGTATTGGCATTGAATTTGTAGAATGAGGTTTTGCCTTTACAGGTTAATCTTATCAAACCATCGCCATTTTTGTAGCTTCCGGTATTTTGTGGAAGAATGATTATACTATAATTATTTCTGTCTTTTTGATACGGTTTCATCCATGCATAACTTGATGTATTGGATGTTACAGTTCCGTTTTCCAATGATATTTGTCCGTTGGTAATGCTTTTGACCTCTACTGTTAAATCATCAGGAATAGAACCGTCTATGTTTATATTGATGCGGTGCATAGCATGGCTGAACTGTAAAGTAGCCGATATGTCAGATGGAGTCAATGTTGTGCTGGCGAAAAGAATATCCGCAGAAGAATAGTTGGTTTTACTACTTTGGTCTTCTGGAATATTGATTTCTCGTAGTAAATTATCGCTTTTAGGTAATGTTGGGAAAATCCCTGATAATGCTATATTTCCATAACCATAGTCATGGCGTTGCAGAGATGGAGTCCATAAATTGTTTGTGTATTCTAACAGAACGGTGTTTTCCTTTTTTTCGCCAGCCACAAATAATTCAATAATGTCTCCTTCAGAAAAATTGCCTTTACCTTCATCATCTGTAACGGCGCGAGTGCCTGTCCATGCATATTGTACACACGTCAGTTGAAAAGAATCAGAAGAGGATAAGTTACTTTCGTCTAATTTATAACATGAAGTAAGCAGTAGCATACTGCTTGAAAGTAGGGAGATAATTGTCCAAAGTCCTTTTTTTATCATAAATATTTCATAAAAACTACTTTTGATATACAAGAAAAGAGGGTATAATGTTTATTTTATTATAAAATTTAACATTTCTCGATGTGTAATACTCGTTTTATACAATTGTGATAAAGATTTTTTTCGTGTCGTAAATATTATTAAACGAAATCTGTCTTTATTTATTTTGTTTTATGATATTTCATTTCTGTTTTGCATAAGAGAAAAATATAATTTATATTTGTGTAGGAATTACAATTATAGATCTGATATTTATGAAAAACTTTTTTTTGAGTTTAGCATTATTTACCACATTGTCAGTCTGCGCACAGACTCAAGTATCTGTAACTCTTCATACAGAAGAAGCTACACAGAAAATTAACAAGGAAATATACGGTCAGTTTGCAGAACATCTTGGAAGCTGTATTTATGGTGGACTTTGGGTTGGGCCAGAGTCTGATATTCCAAATCAGGACGGATACAGAACTGATGTTCTTGAAGCTTTGAAAAAGCTAAAGGTTCCTGTGCTGAGATGGCCAGGAGGATGTTTTGCCGATGAATATCACTGGATGGACGGAATAGGTCCGAAAGAAAACCGTCCAAAGATGGTGAACAATAATTGGGGCGGAACTGTGGAAGATAACAGTTTCGGAACTCATGAGTTCCTGAATTTATGTGAGTTGCTGGGCTGTGAGCCTTATATTAGTGGAAACGTAGGAAGTGGAAGCGTTGAAGAGTTGGCAAAATGGGTTGAATATATGACTGCCGAACAGGGCAGTCCAATGGCAAAACTCCGTAAGGAAAACGGACGTGAAAAACCTTGGAAGGTCAAATATCTTGGTGTCGGTAATGAAAGCTGGGGTTGCGGAGGAAGTATGCGCCCGGAATATTATTCTGATTTGTATAGAAGATATTCAACATATTGCAGAAATTATAATGGAAACCGGCTTTATAAAATAGCTAGTGGCGCCAGTGATTATGACTACAACTGGACTGAGGTGCTGATGAAGAATATTGGAGGCAGAATGGATGGTATATCTCTTCATTATTATACTGTTACAGGTTGGCAGGGAAGTAAAGGTGCTGCAACAGTATTTTCTGCTGATGATTATTACTGGACAATGGGAAAGTGTCTGGAGATTGAGGATGTAATCAAACGTCATATATCAATAATGGATAAATATGACCCAAACAAGAATATAGATTTGCTTGTTGACGAATGGGGAACATGGTGGGATGAAGAGCCAGGAACAACACCTGGACACTTGTTCCAGCAGAATACAATGCGTGATGCTTTTGTGGCTGCATTGACTCTGAATATATTCCATAAATATGTTGACCGTATAAAAATGGCCAATATTGCTCAGATAGTAAATGTTCTGCAGTCAATGATACTTACTGATGGACCAAAGATGGTTCTTACACCGACTTATCATGTGTTTGAAATGTATAATGTCCATCAGGATGCAACATATATTCCTTTGGATATAGAATGTGAACGTAAAGTTGTGCGTGATGACAGAATAGTTCCAATGCTTGGCGCAACTGCATCTAAAGATAAAAACGGATTGGTTCATATTTCATTGGCAAATGTGAATCTTGAAGAATCCCAGACTGTATCAATAGATTTGGATGGTATAAAGAACAAAGCTGTTACAGGCAGAATCTTGGTTTCAGAAAAGATAGATGATTATAATTCATTTGAGAATACGGATAAAGTAAAACCTGTAGCTTTCAAGGATTGCAAGATTTCCGGAGGAAAGCTGGTTGTGAATGTTCCGGCACAATCCATTGTTGCCCTTGAGCTGAAATAAAGTTGTTGTGTCGTATTGATTGTAAATTATGAAAAAGACATTTTGGTTATCTTTGGCTACATTGTTTGCAACATCGTTTGTTTATGCCGGAGATGTAAATAATATTGTGTTGAAAGCCAACAAAATCGGGGCTGAGATAAAGCCAACGATGTACGGACATTTCTTTGAGGATATAAATTTCGGTGCTGATGGTGGTCTTTATGCAGAGTTGGTGAAAAACCGCTCGTTTGAGTTCCCTCAGAATTTTATGGGATGGAATGTTTTTGGCAACGTCAAACTTATGGACGATGGTCCGTTTGAAAGAAATCCACATTATGTGAGATTGGGAAATTCCGGACATAGCCAAAAACATACAGGCTTGGAGAATGAAGGCTTTTTCGGAATCGGGCTTAAGGAAAATGCTAAATACCGTTTTTCTGTTTGGGCTAGAGGTAATGGGCAGAGTATAAGAGTGGAGCTTATTGATAATGATTCCATGGCAGAAACTCAAGTTCTGGTGTCTTCCAAATTGGATATTAATTCGTCAGAATGGACAAAATATGAGTTGGAGATGATTTCTCCTGTTACTATAGACAAAGCTCATATGAGAATATTCCTTACATCGGATGGTGATGTTGATTTGGAACATATATCATTATTCCCGGTTGATACTTGGAAAGGACATAAAAATGGATTAAGAAAAGATTTGGTGCAAGCATTGGCTGATACCAAACCTGGAGTGTTCCGTTTTCCAGGCGGATGTATTGTTGAGGGAACAGATTTGGATACAAGATATAGCTGGAAAAACTCTGTAGGTCCGGTTGAGAATCGTCCTTACAACGAAAATAGATGGCATTATACTTTCCCTCACCGCTTTTTCCCTGATTATTTCCAAAGTTATGGAATGGGATTTTATGAGATGTTCCTTTTGTCTGAAGAGATAGGAGCAGAACCTCTGCCTGTGTTGAGTTGCGGTTTGGCTTGTCAGTTCCAGAATGATGGCGAAGAAGCTCATGCCAAGTTGGATGAGTTAGATCCGTTCATACAAGATGCTTTGGATTTGATAGAATTTGCAAATGGTGATGCAGCTACAACCAAGTGGGGAAAACTTCGTGCAGAAATGGGTCATCCGGAATCATTTGATTTGAAATTTATAGCTATTGGAAACGAACAATGGGGTGATTTATATACCAAACGTCTGGAACCATTTGTTAAGGCTATCAGAAAAGTATATCCAGATATTCAGATTATAGGTTCGTCCGGACCAAATTCGGAAGGAAAAGATTTTGAATATTTATGGCCGGAGATGAAAAGAATTAAAGTTGATTTGGTTGATGAACATTTTTATCGTCCAGAAAAATGGTTTCTGGCTGAAGGAAATCGTTATGACAATTATGACAGAAAAGGACCGAAAGTGTTTGCCGGAGAATATGCTTGCCATGGAGCAAATGGCAAAAAATGGAATCATTTTCATGCCTCATTGCTCGAAGCTGCTTTTATGACCGGACTTGAGAGAAATGCAGATGTGGTTCATATGGCTACTTATGCACCGCTACTTGCACATGTAGAAGGATGGCAGTGGCGTCCGGATTTGATTTGGTTTGACAATCTTAGAGTTGTACGTTCATGCAGTTATTACGTTCAGCAACTTTATGGAAATAATAAAGGTACAAATGTTGTTCCTTTGCTAATGAATGATAAGCCTGTTGCCGGTAATTCTGATCAGAATGGTTTGTTTGCAAGTGCTGTTTGGGATAGTAATACAGAGGAATATATTGTGAAAATGGCAAATACTTCATCAGAACCTCAAAGTGTAAAATTGGATTTTGAAGGACTTAAGAAGAAGAAATTAGCTAGTAGGGTAGAAGTTGTCACTCTTCATTCAGATGATATATATCTGGATAATACATTGGATAAACCTTCGCAGATTATTCCACGGAATTCATACCTGGATATGGGAGATAAAGGTTTTGAAACGGATATTCCGGCTTATACGTTTATGGTATATAAGTTTAAATGTAAGAAAAAATAGCAACATCATAAAAGCTATTTGTTTATTATGTGTTTCCTTTATTTTGTCCGAAGCTGATTTGTTAGCTTCGGACAAGTTTTATGAGAAACTTAATTTTTTTTATTGTTTATTGTATAGAATATTAAGTTGTTATGAAAAAGTAGATTTATTGGTATGTAAAAAAACAGAGAAAAGATTTGCATTTAATAAAAATGTTTATACCTTTGCACCCGCAATACGGAACTAGCTCAGTTGGTAGAGCACTGGTCTCCAAAACCAGGTGTCGGGAGTTCGAGCCTCTCGTTCCGTGCAGAGAGGGAGTCTTTTCGGATTTTATTATTCGGAAAGACTTTTTTTATATATTTATGTCTCATAATAGAAAAAGAGAAAAGCTGTTTTTTTATTGAAAAAGGGAAATAAAATCTTTCATATTTATGATTTTCTCACCTTTTTTGCTTTTCTTTGCGGAAAATATTAAATGACGTGAATCTTATAATTGAACAAGGAAACACATCAACAAAAGTTGCCATTTATAAGCAAGGTCGCATGGAAAAATATTTCATGTATAAACGTATAAGTATTGATGAGATTGCAGCTTTGCTTGAATCGTATAGTTGTACGTGCGGTATATTGTCAACAGTTATAGATATTGATGAAGAGCTTGTGTCTTATTTACAAGCGAGTTTGACGCATTTTATTTTTCTGGACGAATCCGTTAAATTGCCGGTACAGATAGAGTATGATACACCTCAAACTTTGGGTAAAGATAGGATTGCTGCTGTTGTGGGAGCAAATTATCTTATGCCTGGAAAAGATTTGTTGGTTATTGATGCAGGAACAGCAATAACATATGAACTGGTTGAGTCTACTGGTGTTTATAAAGGAGGAAATATATCACCCGGTATGACTACTCGTTTCAGGGCATTGAACAGTTTTACAAAAAAGCTGCCTTTGGTACAGGAGGAAAATGAAGTTTCGTTGATAGGAACCAGTACAATATCAGCCATACAGGCTGGAGTTGTCAATGGTATAGTTTTTGAAATGGATGGATATATTGACAGTTTGAGAAAGATATATCCTGAACTTTTGGTTTTTTTAACAGGCGGGCATTCTTTTTATTTTGAAAGCCGACTAAAAAACACCATCTTTGCAGATATTAATTTAGTGTTGACAGGATTAAATAGAATCTTAGAGTATAATGTTGAAGTGTAATAAATTAATAATAGTTGCATTATTGCTTCTTGTACAGTTGGGTGTAACAGCTCAAAATAATACAAATTCGCCATATACACGTTTTGGATATGGAAATTTGGCAGATCATTCATTTGGTGCGAACCGTTCTATGGGAGGCGTAGGTGTTGCTTTGCGTGACCCATCTCAGATAAATCCTATGAATCCGGCTTCATATAGCTGTATGGATTCAATGACTTTTTTGTTTGATTTTGGAGCTGGATTGCAATTGGCTAAATTCAGTGATGGAGCAAATAAAGATAATAAGCTGAACGGTAATTTGGAGTATTTTGCAATGCAGTTCCCAATTGCGCGTTGGCTGGCAATGAGTATAGGTGTAAAACCATATTCTTTTGTCGGTTACAGTTATGGTGCTGTTGAAACAATCGGAGATACAAAATATGCCAACACATATAGTGGAGAGGGCGGATTAAACGATTTGTATGCAGGATTGTCTATAGATATATGGAAAAAGAGATTGGCTATAGGTGCAAATATTGGCTATTTGTTTGGTGATATTACTCATAGTCAGAATTTGGCATTTAGTGATGATGCATCATCTGCTTATACCACTAGCCGAAGCCAGTCCATGGATGTCAGAGATTTGAAGTTGGATTTTGGCGTTCAGTATACTCAGCCTATAAGTGCTACGGAAAGTATAACTTTAGGTTTGACTTATTCGCCGTCAAACAGACTTAATTCAACATCTTATAATTCATTCCAACGTTATTCAAGTTCGAGCGGAACTTTGATTGAATCAAAAGTTGACACATTGAAAGGATTGGCATCAGACTTGCCTGAAACATATGGTGTAGGTTTGTCTTATACAAAAAAGAATAAGCTGACGTTAGCGGCTGATTTTCTATATGAAACATGGGACAAATGCTTGTATTTGGGACAGAATGATGCTTTCAACAATAGAATGCGTATAGCAGCTGGAGTTGAATATATACCGGCATATAATAAAAAGTTGTATTTTAACCGTATTAAATATCGTGCTGGAGTTCATTATTCTAACTCTTATTTGAATGTGAATATGACAGATGGAGGTGTAGCCAAAAATTATGGATATAAAGAATATGGAGTTACCGTTGGTTTTGGCTTTCCGTTGGTTGATAACCGTTCTTATTTGAATTTTGGAGTTGAATATGTTAATGTAAAACCAGAACATCCGTCAATGATTTCGGAACAGTATTTTCGCTTTTCCGTTAGTTATGCATTTAATGAATTCTGGTTCTTTAAACGAAAAGTGGATTAAAACAAATAGTTAACTTTAATAAGTAAGTAAAATATGAGAATCAAGGTATTACTACTAGCACTTGGCTGTACAATGGGAACATTGGGGGCTTATGCACAAAAAGGTGTCGATAATGGAACCCAATTTGGTTCTGGTGAAGACAGCGTTCGTTGTATCACAAATATCAGCTTGTTTGTACCATATGCAAAAGCTGGTAATTTCAAAGATGCACATGATTTTTGGAAAATAGCTTATGATGAATGTCCTGCTGCAACAAAGGATATTTATTTGTATGGCGTTCGTATTGTAGGTTGGCAAATCGAAAATGAAAAAGATGCCGCTAAAAAAGCAGAGCTTGTTAATAAACTGATGGAAGTTTACGACAAGCGTGTGAAATATTTCGGTTCTGATAAACGTTATGGAAAAGACTGGATTGTAGCAAGAAAAGCTCAGGATTACATCCAGTATATGGGAAGCAATGTTGATGCCAATATGCTTTATGGTTGGTTGAAAGAAATCGTAGATGAATTTGGAAATAATACTGATGCTTTGGGTGTTAACTTGTTTACATATGCTTCTTTACTTAAAATGCAGGCTGACGCAAACTTTAAAGATCAGTATATCCAGGATTATTTGAAAGCTGCTTCTGTTTTGGACGCTCAGTTGAAAGCTGCTCAGGCTGCAAACAACCAAAAAGAAGTTAAGACTGTAGAGGCATATATGTCAAGTGTAGAAAACAATTTTGCTAATAGTGGAGCTGCTGATTGTGAAACTTTGCAGAATGTTTATGCATCTAAAGTTGAGGAAAACAAGTCTAACTTGGATTTCTTGAAACAGACAATTGCTTTGTTGCGTCGTTCTCGTTGTCAGGAAGCTGAAGTTTATTTCACTGCTTCTGGTTATGCTCATGCCATTGAGCCTACTGCAGAATCTGCTGTTGGTTTGGCTAAGCAGGCAGTTAAAAAACAGGATTATGAAACAGCAATCAAATTCTTTGAAGAAGCAGTTTCATTGGAAGCTGATCCAGTTGAAAAAGCAAATGATTATTATATGATTGCTTTGCTTACTTTTGAACAGAACAGCTATTCAAAAGCTAGAGAATATTGCCGTAAAGCTATTGCTGAAAATTCAAATTACGGTGCTCCATACTTGTTGATTGGTAAGATGTATGCAGCTACAGCTAAATCTGTATATCCAAGTGACGGCGTTATGGCACGTGCCGTTTACTATGCTGCAATCGACAAATTTAGCAAAGCCAAACAGGTTGATGAATCTTGTACAGAAGAAGCTAATCAGTTGATTGGTTCATATAGCGCTCACTTGCCTTCAAATGAAGAAGTTTTCATGCACCCGGATTTGGAAAAAGGTAAAGCTGTTACAATCGGTGGATGGATTGGTGAAAGCACTGTCGTAAGATAATATTTTATTATGGCAAATACGCGTTTTCTAAGTAAAACGAAAAGAAATGGCATAACAACGGCCGGTATGGTTGTTGTTATGCTTCTTCTTTTATTGACTATCGCTTGCAGTTCGGAGAAAAAAGAAATTGTAGATGTGGCTTTCGATCCTGAAAAAACTTATACGATGAAGGCAACAGAAGTTAATTCCCTTGTTTCCGATTCAGGCTTGACCCGTTACAGGCTGAATGCAAAAGAATGGTTAGTCTTTGATAAAGCAAAAGATCCTTATTGGCATTTCCCAGAAGGTATTTATGTAGAAAAGTTTGATACATTGTTCCAGGCAGAAGCAAGTATAAAGGCTGACACTGCATTTTATTTTAGTAAACGTGAGCTTTGGCGTTTGGTTGGTAATGTTAAAGTGGAAAGTTTACAGGGTGAGAAATTTGATACTTCGGAATTATTCTGGAACCAGAAAGAAGGAAAGGTCTATTCAGATAAATATATAAGGATTGAACAGGAAGATAAAATAATAACTGGTGTTGGCTTTGAGTCAAACCAGGAAATGACACAGTATAAAATATTTAATTCAAAGGGAACATTTCCTGTTTCAGAATCTAAAGCCTCCGGTAATCCCACCGGAGCTGATTCTTTACAGAATGTTTCGACTATAAAGCAATAAAAGAGTAAGTGGATATTTATATATACATATTAATATCATTGGCTTTTTCAGCATTCTTTTCCGGAATAGAGATAGCATATGTTTCGGCCAGTAAATTTAGACATGAATTGGATAAGAACGGTAATACCGTTATAACAAGAATATTGGATATATTCTACAATAATCCGAACCAGTTCATATCAACAATGCTTGTCGGAAACAATATAGCATTGGTAATATATGGTCTGCAGATGGCAGGGTTGCTGGAACCTTTTTTCCTGACTTATACGGATAATTATGCGTTGGTTGTGGTTATGCAGACAATCAGTTCTACAATATTAATTCTATTTGCCGGCGAATTTGTACCTAAAACGGTATTCAGGATAAATCCTAATTTTTCTCTTAAGATATTCGCCCTGCCTCTTTTTATTATATATGTAATATTATTCCCTATTTCGAAATTGGCTTCTATATTGTCCAATCTTATTTTGTTGTTAACTGGAAACAAACTTTTTACAGACCAGAAAGTTTCTTCTTTGACCAAGGTTGATTTAGACTATTTCTTGCAACAACGTCTTGAGGAAGCACCTGAGGATTCGGAAATAGAAACGGAAGTGAAGATGTTCCAAAATGCTCTGGAATTTTCAAATGTACGTTTAAGAGATTGTATAGTTCCGCGAAATGAAATAGTAGCTTGTGAATATGGTGTTTCATTACAGGAACTGAAAAATAAATTCATAGAAACAGGATTGTCAAAGGTTCTTATATATAAGGATAATTTTGACAATATAATAGGATATATCCATTCATCAGAGTTGTTTTTTAATCCGAAAGATTGGACAACAAGAATAAGAGAGGTTCTTTTGGTACCGGAAACTATGGCAGCAAACAAGCTAATGCGTCAATTGATGCAGGAAAAGAAAGGAGTTGCTATTGTGGTTGATGAATTTGGTGGTATATCAGGAATGCTTACACTGGAAGATTTGGTTGAGGAAATCTTCGGTGATATTGAAGATGAGCATGATGTAAAAACATATGTTGCCCGTAAGATATCTGAAAAAGAATATCTTCTATCAGGTAGAGTTGAAATAGATTCTCTGAATGAAAAATTTGATTTGGACCTCCCGGAGTCTGATGAGTTTGTAACTGTTGCAGGCTATATACTTCATCATTATCAGAATTTCCCAAAAGTTAATGAGATAATAGTAATAGACAAGTATTCTTTTAAAATAATAAGAATGACATCAACAAAAATCGATCTTGTGCGTATGAAAATCGTTGATTGATTAAAAAATAATGATAAAATGATGTATCGTTTTTATTTTTTCGTATCTTCGTGCTCTTAAATGAAAATAGCAAATATAAACTTAAAAAATAGAAAAACAATAAATGGCTACGCTTGAAAAAATTAGAAACAAAGCAGGTCTGCTGGTCCTTGTAGTGGGATTGGCATTATTCGCTTTTATCATTGGAGACTTTTTAAACTCCGGTTCAACTTATTTCAGACAGTCACAGGAAAAAATTGCTGAAATTAATGGTGAGGTTATTAACTATCAGGAATATCAGCAGAGAATAGACGATATGTCTGAAGTATATAAAATGCAGACAGGTTCTTCTAGTTTACCGGAAGAATATATGACACAGATTCGTCAGTCTGTTTTTGATAACATGGTACAGGAAATCGTATTAAACGAAGCAACAGAAGAAATCGGAATGTCTGTTTGTCCTGACGAGTTGTTTGATATGGTTCAGGGTGAAAATATCTCACCTCTAATCCAACAGATGCCAATGTTTGCTAATCCTCAGACTGGTCAGTTCGACAAAACTGCATTGTTGAATTACTTGAAAGCTATCGATGATGAAAATATTGCATCAATTCCTGCTGATCAACAAGGACAGTTCATCAAAGCTCGCAACTTCTGGTTGTTCTGGGAAAAGAACATAAAACTTCAGAGATTGGAGCAGAAATATACAACTTTGTTGAGCAAAGCTATCTCAGCAAATAAATTGGATGCGCAGGAATCATTCAATGAAACAGCTGAAACATCAAATATCGTTTATGCAATGCAGTCTTATTCTACAATACCTGATTCAACTATCCAGGTAAGCCAGAGTGAGATTGATAAACTTTACAACGACCGTAAAGAATCTTTCAAACAGAAGGAAGCAAAGGTTTTGAAATATATTTCTGTAGATATTCGTCCTAGCCAGGAAGATTATGACAATGTGCAGAAAGATATCGAAGATTTGAAAAATGAATTCTCAACATCTGAAAAAGTTGATGATATTGTAAACGAAAATTCAGATGCTCCTTATGTTGATGCTTATTTCACAGACAAAGCTTTCGATGCTTCATTGAAACAGTTTGCTACAACTGCAAGCGTTGGTGATGTTTATGGCCCTGTGTTTGAAAATGAAAAATACAGAATGTTCAAGCTTGTTGCAAAAACAGAAGCTCCGGATTCAGTGAAAGTTTCTCACATTATGTTGGCTGGTAAGAGTGAGGAAGAAACAAAAACTTTGGCTGACAGCCTTATGACTGCTTTGAACAACGGTTCTGATTTCGCTGAATTGGCTAAGAAATACTCAGCAGACCAGGCTGCAGAAAATGGTGGCGAACTTGGTTGGTTTACTGAAGTTACTGCTTTGCGTGGTGTTAACGAAGATTTCAAGAATGCAGTATTCTCTTCTCCTTTGAACAAAGTTACAATTGTGAAGTCGATGTATGGAACTCACTTGGTTAAGGTAACTGAGCAGACTAAGAAAGTAACTAAATATAAAGTAGCTGATATTGATATGGCTGTTTCTCCAAGTTCAAAAACATATAGCAATATATATAATGAACTTAATCAGTTTATCTCTAAGAATCAGGATATAAACAAACTTGATGACGCAGCAAAAGAAGTTGGATATAACATTGTGACAAACCAGACAGTAACAGCTGATAATCAGATGTTGGGAATGATTAAGAATTCTCGTCCTGTAATCCGTTGGGCTTTCCAGAATGAAAAGGGCTCAATCTCTGAAATTTTTGAATGTGATGATAAATTCGTAATCGCTGCAATTGAATCAACATTGGAAGAAGGTTATCGTCCTGTTCAAATGGTTGCTTCTTCATTGAAATCAGAGTTGATTGCTAAGAAGAAAGGTGAAAAGATTGCTGCTGATTTGACAGCAAAAAATCTTACATCTGTTGAAGCTTATGCTGAAGCAATGGGCGCAAATGTTGATTCTGTTAAGTTCGTTTCATTCGGTACTCGCCGTATCTCAGGTATCGGTGTTGAACCAAACTTGAATGCTGCAGTTTCAATGGCTGCTGTTGACCAGGTAAGCCAGCCTGTTAAAGGCAATAACGGTGTTTATGTATTCAAGGTATATGAACGTAACAAAGAAAATAAGGAATATGATGAGGCATCTCAATTGCGTACAATCGATGCTACTAATTCATATAGAATTTCTTATCAGGCAATCCAGTCTTTGATTAATAAGGCAGATATCGAAGATAACCGTATACGTTTCTATTAATAGAAGATATAAACTATATATTTTAGATATGAAAGCCAAGGTAATGTATTTGCCTTGGCTTTTTTAATGGGCAGATAATAAGTGGTTTAGCTTGCGGCTTTTATTCGCTGAAATATATACGGATGTATTTTGAAATAAATACGGACGTATGACAAAATATATATAGTCCCGCGTTGGGATATATCTAGATGTATTTTCAAAGGAAAAAGTATGTTCATAAAACGGATTCCTGCAATATTATTTATCGTCTTACAATGAACTCGCTTTAAACTATTATCTTTGTAGTATAAACATATTAGTTTTTATGATAGAAAAGAAACGTTTACTTGGTATGACCCTTCAGGAATTGAAGCAAGTAACAGACGAGGTTGGGTTGCCGGGATTTGCAGCAAAGCAAATTGCTGACTGGTTGTATAAGAAAAAGGTTAAGGATATATCTTCCATGACAAATTTGCCTCAGGCAAAACGTGCAGTGTTGGAAGAAAAATATGAGGTAGGAGCGTTGCCTCCAACTCATTATCAGAAATCGGTTGATGGAACAATAAAGTATTTGTTTTCAGCCAGTGAAGGAATGTTTGTAGAATCTGTGTATATACCGACAGAGGACAGAGCAACACTTTGTGTGTCATCGCAGGTAGGGTGTAAGATGAATTGTCTGTTCTGTATGACCGGTAAACAGGGGTTTTCAAAGAATCTCTCCGCAAACGAAATACTCAATCAGATACAATCCTTGCCGGAAAATGAAAGTCTGACAAATATTGTATTTATGGGAATGGGTGAGCCTTTGGATAATACGGATGAATTGTTCAAAGTGCTAGAAATATTGACTTCACCATATGGATATGCCTGGAGCCCGAAAAGAATAACTGTTTCGACAATTGGGGCAAAAGGTCTGAAGCGTTTTCTCGATGAAAGTGATTGTCATCTTGCCGTCAGTCTTCATTCGCCTTATCCGGCAGAACGCCTTTCCCTAATGCCGGTTGAGAAAGCTTTCCCTATAAACGGAGTGCTGGATTTGATTCGTCAATATGATTTTACTCATCAGAGAAGGGTTTCATTTGAATATATTGTATTCAAGAATCTCAACGATTCTCTTCAGCATGCAAAGGCTTTGGCAGGTTTGCTGAAAGGAATTCCTTGCCGTGTGAATCTTATCAGATTTCATGCCATACCGAATGTTCCTTTACAGACAACAGATATGAGCCGTATGGAAGCATTCCAGAATATTATCAATGAAAAAGGAATCACATGCACAATCCGAGCTTCCAGAGGTGAGGATATATTTGCTGCATGCGGAATGCTTTCTACGATGAAAAAGAATAATCAGGTTGATTGATGAAACTTTTTGTCTGATAAAAGGTAAAGCTTTTATCGAAAATCAAAACAGTTTCTTATTTTTGTAAATAATTTAAGTTTCGCAAGTTCAACTTAAAAGTTAACAAGGCTTCAGATACTAGTCCGCAAGGTCAAAACTCTTGTTAACTTGTCTTCTTGTCAACTTGTCATCTGTAAGTTTAGCTTGCGAATCTTAAATAAATAATATATGATGTGATATGAAAAAGCAAACTTTATTTTCAATTTTGTTTTTATTGACAATGCTCGTTTTGGGAAGCTGTAATTCCGGAAGCGTGCTGACTCGTGCAACGGGTTTGGCCTACGAGGTTGTTGTCGTAATGGATCAGGCAAATTGGGAATCAGAAGGAGGAAAGGCTGTAAAGTCACAGTTGACTGCTCCAATCCCTGGTTTACCACAGGCTGAGCCAAGTCTGAAAGTAACATATTCACGTCCTTCAGACTTCAACGGTCTTATGACATATGTTCGTAATATCCTTATAGTAGATATAAACAAGGATATTTATACTAAGGTTACGCTGGCTTATGAAGCAAACCGCTGGGCTCAGGGACAATATGTTATGACAATTAAGGCTCCGGATTCAAACGCGATAGTTGAGTATCTGAATAAACGTCCTTCAGTTCTTACTGATTTCTTTGTGAAAATAGAAATGAACAGGGCTGTTGAGCAATTGCAGAAAAATTACAGTTCTGTAGTTATGGATAATTTGAAGAGCAAGTATAATCTGATGCTTAATGCTCCGGAGAATATGACGTTCTATAAAGATACAACAGACTTTTTCTGGGCGTCTAATAATGCCAACACAGGAAGAACAGATTTAATAGTTTATACATTCCCTTATACGGATAAGGACACATTTACTCCTGAATATTTGGTGGCAAAAAGAGATTCTGTGCTGAAGATAAACCTTCCTGGCTCTTTCCCTGGTTCTTATATGACGACTGAAACCCGATTCGGACTGGGTGTCGACTATAAAGCCATCACTGTAAATAATAAATATTGCGGCGTGATGCGTGGTTTGTGGCGTGTAGTCGGTGATATGATGGGTGGGCCGTTTGTGTCACATGTCCGTTTGGATGAAGAGAACAACAGAGTTGTTGTGGTTGAAGGATTTGTTTATGCACCGGAAACAAATAAGGGTAATTTTATACGTCGCATCGAAGCAGCTTTGTTTACATTGAAACTTCCTGGGGAATTTGAACAAGAATATGACAGCTCTTTGAAAGTATCGCAGGAAGAATAAAAGATAATGGTTTTTATGGAAAAAGAAGAACGATTTATAAAGGTTGGTATCACTCACGGTGATATTAATGGTGTAGGATACGAGGTGATTCTTAAAACTTTTGCAGATTCCCGAATTGCGGAAATGTGTATTCCTGTAATTTACGGTTCATCAAAAGTCGCCGCGTATCATCGTAAGGTAATGGATCTTCCTGCTGTAAATATGAATATAATTTCAAGAGCAGAGGAAGCCGGACCTAACAGAGTTAATATAATTAATTGCATAGAGGAAGACGTAAAGGTTGAATTGTCACATTCAACATCTATTGCTGGTGATGCTGCTTTCCGTTCATTGAAAGCTGCCGTTGCCGATTTGAAAAAAGGAGCAATAGACGTTCTTGTGACAGCGCCAATCAATAAACATAATATTCAGAACGAGAATTTCCATTTCCCGGGACACACAGAATATCTGGAAGAGGCTTGTGGTGACGGACAGAAATCATTGATGATTCTTGAGAGCAGTATAATGAAGGTTGCGCTAGTGACCGGTCATATTCCAATATCCCAGGTTGCATCAACATTGTCTGTTCCGTTGATTCTGTCAAAACTGACTATTTTCAACAAATCTTTGAAGCAGGACTTTGGAATTGTGAAGCCGCGTATCGCTGTGTTGGCTCTTAATCCGCATGCAGGAGAAGATGGTTTGCTGGGCACAGAAGAACAGACAATAATAATTCCGGCAATTAAAGAAGCAGGGAATAATGGCATTGAGGCTTTCGGTCCTTATCCGGCAGATGGATTTTTCGGTTCAAATATGATGGATATGTTTGATGGAATCCTGGCAATGTATCACGATCAGGGATTGGCTCCTTTCAAAGCTTTGTCAATGGAAGAAGGAGTTAATTTTACAGCAGGCTTGCCTTTTGTAAGAACTTCTCCGGCACATGGAACAGCATACAATATCGCAGGAAAGAATCTGGCATCAGAAGAATCTTTCAGAACTGCTTTGTATGAATCTTTGGATATCTATCGTAACAGGAAACGTTATCAGGAAGCTACTGCGCGTCCGTTGCGCCGTCAATATTTTGATAAAGGAGGTGATAACGAAAAATTGGATTTGACTAAAGACGAACCGGAAGATTTGTAGTAGAGCAAAAATACGGTATAGATTAATAAAACCACAGAGATACAGACTGTATGAAATTTATATTAGGCTTGTCTGTTTCTCTGTGTTTTTGTTTTTTTTACTGCTTCACTTTGTCAGGATTCTTGGCTATGAAATCTTTCCAACTGTTATACTTTTTCTCCATAACAGGGTTCTTGGACTGTAAGTGATGGCAAAGAGCTGCAGCCAGTCCATCCGTAGCATCAAGCTGTGGCAGCATTGATTCCTGTGGAATTTTCAGAATCCGCTGCAACATTCCGGCAACTTGCTCTTTTGAAGCATTTCCATTTCCTGTAATGGACATTTTGATTTTCAGAGGTGCATATTCAAAAATGGGAACTTCCTTTTCAAGTGCGGCTGCCATTGCCACTCCTTGAGCCCTGCCAAGTTTCAGCATACTTTGAACATTCTTTCCGAAAAAAGGAGCTTCGATAGCCAACTCGTCCGGATGATATTGCTCAATCAGAGAAGTAACCCTTTCATATATCTTCTTTAAACGGAGATAATAATCCTCATACTTATCTAGTTTCAATATTCCCATCGTTTCCATGTAAGGTTTATTGTTACGTATTATCAGAATTCCGTAACCCATAATGATTGTTCCCGGGTCTATTCCTAGAATTATTTTTTCCTTAGTCATTATTCCAGAGATATTTCTTCCATTATTGTTGTGAAACCAACAACTCTCTGATTGAATTTCTTTATCAGTCTTTTTTGGATGGCAGCACCATCTTTTTCAAGCCAATAGTTGAGTGTATCGGTATTTTTTACATGAAATTGCAGAGAAAAACTTTCTCCCAAATCATCCTTTTCGTGTGGGATAATTCTGCTTAATCTGGGCTGACTCAAAAAACCGCTGTTAGTAGCATTAGGAATATAATCCTGTTTAAGGAATTCAATGCACTCTTCCAATACACTGTTTTCAATATGGAAAGTTGTGTTATAGATAATCATGATTTCTTTTTATTAAATATACAAAGTTAGATAATTTTGTTGTCCTTGCTAAAATATGGAATAATTAGTTTTGAAGTTTATAAGTTTCTGTTTTACTTTATCAAAAAAATGGGAAACAAATGAACTAACCAATTTACCTGTTTGTCTGTTTTTTTATACTTTCACAAAAGTATAGTTTAATTGGAAATTTGTTATTAAATTGCCCAAGTTTTTTAATGATTGTAATAAAAGTGTAATATAATTTCTAATACCAAATTCAAGTGAAATGAAAAAGTTTTATATTCTGTGCCTGGCTTTTTTATGTCTGGGTGAATTTGATTTACCTGCCCAGAATTCGGCGGTAAATAAGATTATCGAAATTGGGCAGAACGATAATCAGGCAATGCATCAGCTTGATATTCTTACCAACAGATTTGGTGGAAGACTTATTGGTTCGGATGCTTATGACAATGCCGCAGAATGGATGATTCGTGAATATAAGAAATGGGGCATTGAAGCTCATCTTGAAGAAGCCGGAACTCTCCAGGTTGGGTTTAACCGTGGCCCGTGGTTCGGAAAACTTCTGAGCCATGACAATGGAATGACTCTTCATTTTGCAACTCCGTCATATACGGCAGGAACAAAAGGTGTTCAACGTGGACATGTACTTATCGAACCTAAGACAGAAGATGAATTCCAACGCATGAAACATAAGCTGAAAGGTGCATGGGTGCTTATTTCCGGAACAAACACTGGTTGGCCTATTGACCGTTCTGCAGAAGGAGATTCAATCCGTGAGGAAATAAAGAAAGAAAACCAGGAAATCATAAAAAAGAATGCAGAATTACGTAAGCGTAATTACGAGAATGGCGAGAAAAACGAAATGTTGCCTTTGCGTGAGTTCCCTGCATTGTTTTACAATGAAATGAAAGAAGCCGGAGTTTTAGGCTTTATCCAATCTTCCCCAGTTCCAATCCGTGCTTTGTATGACAGGAAGATGATTGATAGCATGACATTTGATAATGCTCCTGAACTTCCGGATATCAAACTGGACGAGCATCAGTTCAAAGTAATCGAACAAATGGTTAAGGAACGTCGCGAGGATTTCCTTCTTGAGTTTGATATACGTAATCACTTTAAACTAGGACCTGTAAAATACCACAATGTGGTGGCAACTATCAAGGGTAGCAAATATCCTGATGAATGTGTTATGGTGAGCGGTCATCTTGATGCATTCGATGTTGGAACAGGTGGTATTGATTGTGGAACAGGTATTGCTCCTATGATGGAAGCAGCCAGAATGATTGCCCTTTCGGGTGCAAAACCTAAAAGAACAATAGTCTTTGTTGCATTTGCCGGAGAAGAATTCGGTTTGCTAGGAGCTAAGGCATATTGTAAAACTCATGCGAAGGAATTGCCAAAGATTGCAAATCTGTTTAACCGTGACGGTGGTCCGGAACCTCCGGTTGGTATAGCTGTTTCTCAGGCAATGTATGATGATTTTGTGAAAATTACAGAACCAGTGAAACGTATCCGCGAAGATTATCCGTTTGAAGTTACAGTACGTCCGCCAAGAAAACGTCCAACTATTCCAGGAGGAGTAGATTCTGAAGTTTTTGCAGTGGAAGGTGTTCCTACATATACTTTCTCAACCAAAGATATAAAAGGCTATAACTTCAGCTACGGTGAAATATGGCACACTGAGCGTGATTTATATACAAAGAATATTCCGGAATATCTTGAACATACAGCAACAGTTACAGCAATTGTAGTTTTGGGTGTTGCTAATCTGGACAAGCAATTGTCTCGCGAAGGTGTTTTTGAAGGTGAATAATTTATTGGCATTATGATGCCATTGTATAGATTGACGGGCTGTCAGGTTTATTATCTTTCGTATTAAGGATAAGACTTGGCAGTCCGTCATTTTTATATTGTTTTTTTCGTCGCAGTGTTCTTGAAAAAACATCGTAGTGTTTCAGAAAAAAGCTCGTAGTGTTTTTGGAAAAACATCGCAGTGTTTTTATGTCGAATATAAAGTGTTTTGAATGGTTATATTCCGATATAAATAAATATCATTAAATTTGTCTTCCGAAAAAAGAATGACGGTATTGAAATATGATTGACCAGGCAACGATAGATAGGATATTGGATACGGCAAACATTGTAGATGTTGTTTCGGAATTTGTCACTTTGCGCCGTCGTGGCGTGAATTATGTTGGGCTTTGTCCTTTCCATTCGGACAAGACTCCGTCGTTCTACGTATCGCCTGCCAAAAATATATGCAAATGTTTTGCTTGTGGTGAAGGAGGAACAGCCGTGCATTTCATTATGAAGCACGAACAGATTTCATATTTCGATGCACTTCGCTATCTTGCCAAGAAATATAATATTGAGATTCAGGAACGTGAGCTCACCGAAAAGGAAAAACGTATAAAGAATGACAGAGAAAGTATGCTGATTGTCAATTCTTGGGCTCAGCAATATTTTACCTCTATTCTTGAGAATAATCAGGAAGGACGCTCCGTTGGTATGCGTTATTTCATAGAGCGAGGATTTCGTGAAGATATAATCCGTAAGTTCCAGTTGGGCTATAGTCTTAATGAGCGCGACGCTTTGTATAAGGAATCTCAGAAGAAAGGATATAAAAAAGAATTCCTTGAGAAAACCGGACTTGTAATATCTTATGAGGACGGAAGGGTGAACGACAGATTTCGTGGCAGAGTTATTTTCCCCGTACATACTTTAAGCGGAAAGGTGGTTGCCTTTGGTGGCCGAGTGCTTAAAAAAGAAAAAGATGCGAAAACTGCCAAATATGTAAACTCTCCGGAAAGTGAAATTTATCACAAGAGTAACGAACTTTACGGTATATTCTTTGCCAAACAGGCAATAGTAAAGTCGGACAGATGCTATCTGGTGGAGGGTTACACTGATGTTATATCAATGCATCAGGCAGGAATCGAGAATGTTGTTGCCTCTTCAGGAACAGCTCTTACTCAAGGACAGATAAGACTCATCAGACGATTCACCAATAATATAACTGTACTTTATGACGGAGACGCAGCCGGAATAAAGGCAGCTTTGCGTGGTATTGACCTTCTTCTGGAAGAAGGCATGAATGTGAAGGTTCTGCTTCTGCCTGATGGGGAAGACCCTGACTCTTTTGCCCGTAAACATAATGCTACGCAGTTTACGGAGTTTATTCAGGCAAATGAGACAGACTTCATTCGTTTCAAAACAAAACTTTTGCTTGATGAGGCGGGCAATGATCCAATCCGCCGCTCTAAACTGATAAATGATATTGTAGCCTCTGTGGCTATAATTCCAGATAATATTGCACGCTCGGTATATATCCGTGAGTGTAGCAGTATGATGGAGATAGATGAACAGGTTCTGCTTAATGCCGTAAATAAAATACGCCTCGACAAGAACCAGCGTAATGAGAACAAAGTCAAACAGCAACCGGCATATTCTCCGGTCGCTCCATATAGGAATGACGACGTAAATGATTATGCTTATCCTCCGGAACTTGCCAGCCTTGAAGTTTCTGATGTGCCGGAAGTTCCGGCTGATTTTCCTATGGCTCCTCCAGCTGAGGATTTGCCGCCATCGTCTCCTGTGCCTCAGGAGGTGCCTTTACCTGAGGAAGTAACAGCCAAGCCTGCTGCGCCACAAATCAGACGTTCGCCGTATGAACCGTATGAAATAAATCTTCTCAGATATATAATACGTTATGGCGAGCAGATATTGTTTGATTATGTAGATGATGAAACAAACGAACAGGTGCAGTGGAGAGTTGCCGAATATATCAAGTCTGATTTGGAGCAGGACGAACTTACTTTCTATAATCCATTATTCAAACGCATTCTGGACGAGGCTGCCGAACATTGCAAGGATGATAATTTTGTGGCAAGCAGATATTTCCTGGCTCATCAGGACCAACTAATCAGTAAACTGGCTGCAAATCTTATGAGCGAGAAATACCAGCTTAGCAAATATCACACCAAATATAGGGAGATTGAGGATGAGCGGGACAGACTGGACCAACTTGTAATCAAGGATATATTTGCGCTGAAGGATGCATATATTCTTCGTCAGATAAAGGAAATTCAGGCTAAGATGAAAGAATTGCAGACCTCAGGGAATATGGATGAGGCTATGGAACTCATGAGAAAACTTGTCAGGCTTAATGAAATAAAGAATGCCTTGTCGAAAGAGTTGGGTGAAAGAATTGTTCTGAAGATGTGATGAAGTTGCTCAACTCGTTAACTTGATTTTGTTAACTGTATGTTGAGCTTGTGAAATATAAAATATATCTATAAGTATGTGCTCAAAATTATTTTTATAAGATAAGTTTGTCTGAGCTCACTCTTATAGGAGTCATAAGGAGTTACAGGAAGTTAAAGCTCCGCAGGAAGTTAAAAGCCAATAAATTTCAGAAACAAATAGTATTGGCCTTTAACTCCTATTACTCCTTTTAACTCCTCTAACTCCATGAATTATACAACTAAATATAAAATTAATTTCGAATAGTTACTTTTTATGAATTATCTTGAAGTAAAAGATGTAGTAAAGCGATATAGCGGGCATCTTGCTTTAGACCATGTTAATATCCAGGTTCCGAAAGGTGAAATCTTCGGCTTGCTTGGTCCGAATGGTGCAGGAAAAACCACGCTTATCAGGATTATAAACCGTATAACAGCACCGGACAGTGGTGAAGTTTATTTGGACGGACGCTTGTCTCAACCGGATGATATCTACCGTATTGGATATTTGCCGGAAGAGCGTGGACTCTACAAGAAAATGAAAGTAGGCGAGCAGGCTCTTTATCTGGCACGTCTCAAGGGACTTTCACGTTCTGATGCCATGAAACGCTTGAAATATTGGTTTGAGCATTTCGATATTGCTCCTTGGTGGAACAAGAAAGTCGAGGAGTTGTCGAAAGGTATGCAGCAGAAAGTGCAGTTTATCACAACTGTTATTCATGAGCCTGAGCTATTGATTTTTGACGAACCGTTCAGCGGTTTTGACCCCGTTAATGCTGAGTTGTTGAAACAGGAAATCCTGTCTCTTAAGGAAAAAGGTCATACCATAATTTTCTCCACTCATAATATGTCGTCTGTCGAGGAGATTTGTGATAATATCGCATTGATAAACAAATCGAGAGTTGTCCTTTCCGGAGCTGTTACCGATGTAAGAAACAGTTTCCGGGAGAACAGATATATTGTTGAAATAGCGCCTTCCGAGGATGAAATAACTTCAGTCGGTGGAGTGTTTGATGTGGAAAATATTATAAAAGCGGAAGATAGATTTACTTTAATGATACGCAAGAATTATGCTGTAAGCAATTCTGCATTATTGGTAGAGCTAGGCAAGAATAATGAGATATATTCGTTCAAGGAGGCTTTGCCGTCAATGAATGAGATTTTTATTCGAACAGTATCTGAAAACTTAAATGAGGAAAATAACAATGAGTAATATAGGATTGATAATAGAGCGAGAATATTCTTTCAGGATAAAGAAGAAATCATTTTGGTTGTTGACCATACTGATGCCGGTTCTGTTTGCTGCATTGGTTTTTGTTCCTATGTGGCTGGCAACTTTTCAGGATTCGGAAGCTAAAACGGTTGTGATTATGGATTCAACCGGAAAATATGAGTCATTGTTTGAAGATACTGAAAGTTGTGTCTATATAAAGGCTGAAGGACCTATGGACGAATACCGCAAAAAGGAAAATAAAGAGATAACAGCATTCCTCAATATCTCTGCACCTTTATCGGAAAATCCTGATGCTGCAACTTTGTATTCGTCACGTCAGTTGCCTAATAATTTGGTGAGAGATATCAACCATATACTTACCGAAGCTTTGAGAAATGAGAAGCTAGCCGGATTTAACATTGAAAATATAGACAGTGTAATGCAGGTCTCAAAAGAAAACTATTCTG
Organism: Parabacteroides sp.; assembly: GCA_034091205.1. Taxonomy (GTDB): domain Bacteria; phylum Bacteroidota; class Bacteroidia; order Bacteroidales; family Tannerellaceae; genus Parabacteroides. The sequence goes on from JAXDRC010000072.1 coordinate 85,727, forward strand.
TCCAGACTGTGAAATGGAATGATGACGGTTCTGAAGACAAAAGTTCATCTGATGTCGCTACAATTCTTGGGATGATGGCTACGCTTATAATATATATGTTCATAATATCCTATGGAGGAATGGTTATGCAGGGTGTTATGGAGGAAAAGACAAACAGGATAATAGAAGTTATGATTTCTTCTGTCCGTCCTTTTGACCTGATGATGGGAAAAATTGTTGGAATCGGACTTGTTGGTCTTACTCAGTTTATCCTTTGGTGTGTTCTCACAATATTTCTGATAACCAGTGCTGGTGTTGCCATGGGTGAACCAGTTCAGGCTGTAGTTGCTTCGGATGTTGAAATGTCTGGATTGTCAGCTTTGTTTGCTGTGCCTTGGGCAAAGTTGTTGTTTTTCTTCTTCCTTTATTTTGTTGGAGGTTACATACTATATGGAGCAATGTTTGCCGCAATAGGAAGTGCTCTTAGTCAGCAGGAAGACAGTCAGCAGTTTATGGCACCAATGATTCTTTTCATGGTGTTCAGTTTATATGCCGGTATTTATGGTGCGGAAAATCCGGACGGACCATTGGCATTTTGGGCTTCGGTTATTCCGTTCAGTTCTCCTATGGTTATGATGATGCGTCTAGCATTTGACGTTCCTTGGTGGGAACTAGCTTTGTCTTTGTCCGTTTTGTTGCTTACATCTGTTTTTGTCGTATGGCTTTCTGCGCGAATTTATCGAGTAGGAATATTAATGTATGGAAAGAAACCTTCGATAATGGAGATATTAAAGTGGATAAGATATAGATAATCAGATAATTTAGGGAACGAGTTGACAAAGTATTATATTATTCTTTTGTCAACTCGTTTTCTTGTCAACTTGTACCTAACAAAAAAGCCGATTCAATTTCTTGAACCGGCTTTTGTCTGTTGTTCTACCAGGATTCGAACCTGGACAAACAGGACCAGAATCTGTTGTGCTACCATTACACCATAGAACAATTTGGTGATTAGCTATAAAAAGAATTTGAAAGTTGTTCTACCAAGATTCGAACTTGGACAAACAGGACCAGAATCTGTTGTGCTACCATTACACCATAGAACAATATTCATCAACTTTTGTGTTGCTAACTCTCTCGTTTGCGAGTGCAAAGGTAGATAAAATTTTATTACCACCAAATGTTTTTCGTGTTTTTTTTCAAAATATGTGTTTTTCTTTGTGCTGACAGCATTTTGAAGGAATAGTAGGACGAGATTGTGATTACTTATAAAGTTGTTTCCTCATAGGCTTGTTTCATTATAACCTCTATCTTAATATTGTTAAAAATGAACAGAATAATTACCCTTTAGGAATGGATGTATTCCAAATTATCTTTTATATTTGCATCTCTAAAATATATTAAATAGAATAAATGGAAGAAACAAAAGAATTAGTACAATCAATCGTAGAAGGATTACAGGAGAAAAAAGGCTCCAATATCGTAGTAGTAGACTTAACAAACTTGTCAGGAGCAATCAGTCAATATATGGTGATAGGAGAGGGTAAGTCGCCTTCGCAGGTTTCGGCTTTGTCTGACTCTGTGTGGGAGTTCGCAAGAAAGAAAACAGGAGAAAAACCTCTTTCTATTGATGGAACGCAAGGTGCCACTTGGATTGGAATGGATTATGGCACGGTTCTTGTTCATATATTTATGCCGGAACAGCGCAAGTTCTATAATCTGGAAAATCTTTGGGCTGATGCCAAAGTGACAGAAATACCGAACTTGGATTAATCCGGTTAATATTATTTATTTCATTAAATTAATATGGACAATAAGGATTTGTTTAATAAGTCATCAAAGAAGAATAATAAGCCTGGAGGTTTTAAATTTAACCTCTATTGGATGTATGGTCTTATTCTGTTGATGCTTTTGGGCTTGTATATGACTAATAGCCCTACTTCATCTAAAGAAGTTGGATGGACCGAGTTCCAGAAACTGATGAAGGAAAATGTGTTTGAGAAGATGGTTGTGTATAACCAGAAGAATATGGTTGAGGCAACTGTAAAACCAGGAAAAGTTGATTTGGTATTTAAAAATCATTCCGAACTGCCAACAGGTACAGGAATGATGGTTTATGTAAAGATTCCTTCAGCTGACAAATTTTCAGATTTCTATGATAAGGCTGTAAGTGAAAGCCAGATTGATACTGAAGTTAGTTTTGAAGAAGGAGACAGCACTTTATGGAATTTCTTTATTTCATGGTCTCCGATGTTGCTGCTGATTGCAATATGGTTTTTCCTTATGCGTAAGATGTCCGGCGGACCTGGTGGTGGACCTGGAAATGTATTTAGTGTAGGTAAAGCTAAGGCTCAGTTGTTTGATAAGGATAGTGACCGTAAAGTTACATTTAAGGATGTCGCTGGTCTTGCTGGAGCAAAGCAGGAAGTTGAAGAAATTGTTGCCTTCTTGAAGAATCCATCAAAATATACAGAACTGGGTGGTAAGATTCCTAAGGGAGCTTTGCTTGTTGGTCCTCCGGGAACTGGTAAAACTTTGCTTGCCAAGGCCGTTGCAGGTGAGGCAGATGTTCCATTCTTCTCTTTGTCTGGTTCAGACTTTGTTGAGATGTTTGTTGGTGTAGGTGCATCACGTGTTCGTGATTTGTTCCGTCAGGCAAAAGAAAAAGCGCCATGTATAGTGTTTATTGATGAAATTGACGCAGTTGGTCGTGCTCGCGGACGGAATGCTAATATGAATAGTAATGATGAACGTGAGAATACATTGAACCAGTTGCTTACAGAAATGGACGGTTTCGGTTCTAACAGCGGTGTTATCATTCTGGCTGCTACAAACCGCGCGGATATTCTTGATAAGGCTCTTTTGCGTGCCGGACGTTTTGACCGACAGATTCATGTGGAATTGCCGGACTTGAATGAAAGAAAGGAAATCTTTGGTGTGCATCTTCGTCCTATCAAGATTGACGATAGTGTTGATACAGAATTATTGGCTCGCCAGACTCCTGGATTCTCAGGTGCTGATATTGCCAACGTATGTAATGAGGCTGCATTGATAGCTGCCCGTAACGATAAGAAATTTGTTCAGAAGGAAGACTTCATGAATGCTGTTGACCGAATCGTCGGTGGTTTGGAAAGACGTACTAAGATTACTACAGCTTCAGAACGTAGAAGTATTGCTATACATGAAGCCGGTCATGCAACATTGAGCTGGTTCCTTGAACATGCAAATCCATTGGTCAAGGTGACGATTGTTCCTAGAGGAAAGGCTTTGGGTGCTGCATGGTATTTGCCTGAAGAACGTCAGATTACTACTCGTGAGCAGTTATTGGATGAAATGTGTGCTACCCTTGGTGGACGAGCTGCTGAAGAATTGTTCCTTGGACGAATTTCAACAGGTGCTTCCAACGATTTGGAACGAGTTACAAAGCAGGCTTATGCTATGGTGGTTTATTTCGGTATGAGTGACAAACTTCCGAACTTGAACTACTATGATTCTACTGGTCAGGATTGGGGATTCACCAAACCTTACAGTGAGGAAACAGCCCGTCTCATTGACCAGGAAGTTCAGAATATCATAAATACTCAATATGAAAGAGCAAAACAGATTCTGACAGAGAAAGCCAAAGGGCATAATGATTTGGCAGAATTATTGCTTGAACGTGAAGTAATTTATTCAGAAGACGTGGAAGAAATTTTCGGTAAACGTCCATGGGTTTCAAGAACCCAGGAAATACTGGAATCCCAGGAACAGGAAAAGCTGGCTAAGGATACTGGTGATAATGAATCTTCTGTGACTGGAAATGCTGAAGAATCTACTGAAAAAGATTCAGGAAACATAGATCAAGTTGAAATTTCTGGTAATATTTCTCAAGAGGATTTATCCAAAGAAGCTGAAGTGAAAAAATAGTTCCCTATAATATTTTTATGAAGGTGTGTTGAAATTTTATATTTTGGCACACCTTTTTTCTTACCTTATTTTCAGTTTTAGGCAATATATCTCTTCTCTTTTTTCTATCTCGATTTAATAATACTATCTTTGCGTTGTGAAAGCAATTTCGGCCAAAGTTTGTTTGCTGTTGCATATTAGCTGTGTTTTGCTTGTATTGTGATTTTGTACATATGCCGATTTGCTGAACGTGAATTTATTATAAACATAAAACCTGAATATTTTGAAAAACTTTATTACACGAACATTGACAGGTATTGTTTTCGTGGCTGTATTGGTGGGAGGAATTTGTTTTCATCCTTATTTGTTTGCTCTTGTGTTTGCGATAATAACAGGTGCAAGTTTGTGGGAATTTTACGGCTTGGTACGAAAGAACGATGAAACCGTTATTCATAAAGTGTTAGCAACAATTGGTGGAATATATTTATTCTTTTCTTGTTTTGCTTATGCTTACAATATGGCATCATCAATAGTTTTCCTTCCTTATTTGTTGTTTATATTGTATTCATTCATAGGAGAATTATATTATAAAGCATCTGACCCGATAAAAAACTGGGCATATTTGTTCTTGGGTCAGCTTTATTGTGCAGGCTCTTTTTCTCTGCTTAATTTTATAATGTCGGCAAGTGATGAGAGCGGGGTGGCTGGTTTCAATTATATTCTGGTTCTTTCAATGTTTGTTTTCGTGTGGGTTAATGATACAGGAGCTTTCCTTGTAGGTTCAGCTATAGGAAAACATCGTCTGTTTGAAAGAATATCACCAAAGAAATCATGGGAAGGCTTTTGGGGCGGAATGTTTTTTGCCATGATGTTTTCTCAGGGATTTGCATATATCGACCCATCAGTCAGCCGACTTTCCTGGCTTGGACTTTCCATTGTGATTGTACTTTTTGGTACGCTTGGAGATTTGGTGGAATCATTGCTGAAACGCACTTTGGGGGTAAAGGATTCAGGAAAGCTGCTGCCAGGCCATGGTGGTATGCTGGATCGTTTTGACAGCATTTTGATGGCAATTCCGGCAGCTTATATATATTTCCGTCTTTTCATTCAAAATTGAAAGTAAGCACCACCATTCTGGATGTTGCTCGAGATAGGCCTTCTGTGTACTTGATTGTTTCCTGTCCCATAAGGTCACTTCTGTCCTTTTCAAGAACATCAGCAAGTCCAAAGCAGAATTTAAGCTCAGGACAAAGTTTGAAGAATGGCAGATAAATATCACATCCTATACCGAATTCAACTCCGAAATCCGGACCTTTCAGCAAAATAGGAGTTCCTTTCTTTCTGCCCAAATCAAATGCGCCGTAAATACCGCCTAACAGATATGGACGATAATTATTCAGCCTTAGAGCACTATACTTTATATCAAGAGGAAACATCAGATAATTGGAACGTACATTCGTTTTGAAAGTTTCCTCACTGTTTTCCTTTTTGAATACAAATTGTTTGTCCCCAAAATGGATTGAAGGCGTGAATCTGAGGTTAAAGAAACGGCTCAGATACATGTCTCCAATAACACCGACACTGAATCCCGGTGAATAGTTGGGTATTTCTGCAAACCATGTTTCTCCATTATATGAAGAACCCGAATTTGTCAGCAGCAAGTCTTGTGAGTGCAACCCGACAAAAAAGCCAAGATGGAAAAGTCGGTTGTCTGCATATGGCAGATTCTTTGCTTTTTCCTTTTGAGCGATAGCCATCGTTGAGGCTAAGCAGATAAAATATAATATAAAAGTTATTCTTTTCAATGTCATTCTTTTGTTTTTATTATTAACGAAGCAAAGGCAAAGATATTGCAAAATTGGGAATATTTGAGAAAATATTTGCCTCAGATATTTTTTAATATCGAATAAAACTCTACTTTTGTATCACTAATAGTTATCATTTTAAACGTTTATAAAAATGGCTTACGTAATTAGCGACGATTGTATTGCTTGCGGTACTTGTATTGACGAATGTCCGGTAGGTGCAATTTCAGAAGGTGATAAATACAGCATCAACCCTGATATGTGCACAGAATGTGGAACTTGCGCTGACGCTTGTCCTACAGAAGCTATTCATCCGGCATAATCAGACCGAAGCATGTATTAAGCATCTGCCAAGCAGATTGCTTATAAAAAATAACGAGTTGCCCTTTTTAGGACAGCTCGTTATTCTTTTATACCAATCACTTCTTTTTCCGTTATTACCATATCCATTTTCCTGTCAAATTCCTCCGCCGGTATTTTATCAAAAAACTGGAAACCGAAACATATACCCATTTTCGGGACATTCAGACCGGACAGCAAACGATCGTAGAAACCTCTTCCTCGTCCCATTCTGTTCAGGCTTTTGTCGAAGGCCACACCTGGAACAATTACCAAGTCAATATTATTTTCCGGGAAAATATTATCAGGAGTTACAACCGGTTCCATTATACCCAAAAAACCGCTTCTGAGATTTTCTTTTCCTTCATAGCGAACCATAATCAAGTCGTCTCCGTCAACTACAGGAAGAATTATGTTCTTTTTTTTGTACCACTTTTCAATCCATAAGTCCGTTTCCACTTCTCCTTTTAAGGAATAATATACAGCTATGTTATTTGCTTGTTTAAAAAGACTGGTCTGCTCAATCTTTTCCATGATTTGAGCAGACCAGTTTGATAAGTCTTCTTTGGATTGAAGCTTTTTTATACAAGCTATTTCTTTTCTAAGTTGTTGTTTTGCTTGTGATGCTTCCATTCTTGTTTCAATTGTTCGTTTGGTGAGTTGAACATTGCCAACTTGTATCTGAAGCCTTGTTAACTTTTAAGTTGAGCAACTTGTGAAACTTAAATTATTTATTTTCAATCGGATTTGCTTTTCCTTCCTGAAGCACTTTCACAGCTTCTTTTATAGTTATGTCATCGCTCAGGAAAATAGGATAGAATCCAGGATCATCAAAGAAATTCCTTACAATATAAGCATGGAGCTGTTTCTCTATCAATTTGGAAGAAATAGCAATCAGGTTAGGACGTTTCTTTATACCTTTTTTAGCAGCAAAATTTGTGAAGTCATAAAGAATAGGCTGCTTTTTCAAATATTCATGTAACTCTTCATAAGTCTTGAATTTAGAGAAATTCTCCCTGTTCTTGTCTGAATATTCAAGGGCATACAAATAAAGAACACCACTGTTGATTACATTTGAGAAATATGATGTTATACCGCTTGTGTCTCTTGGTATAAAGATATCCGGCATAATACCACCTCCGCCATAAACAGTTCGTCCGCCTGCTGTCTGATATTTCAAATTGTCATCAAGCTTGATACTGTCAGCAGAGTCAAATTCTCCGTGCATGAATCTGTTATATATATCCTGGTCATATTTATCACCTTCACCAAGCTCATATTGTTTCTGGATACATCTTCCTGAAGGTGTATAATATCTGGCAATAGTAAGACGAATTTCTGAACCGTCAGTCAATTTGATTGGTGATTGAACAAGTCCTTTACCATATGTCCTGCGTCCGATAATCAAGCCTCTGTCGTTATCCTGGATAGCCCCGGAGAAAATTTCACTTGCCGATGCTGATATTTCGTCTGTCAGAACAACAATTGGAGCATCTTTACAAGTTCCAGTTCCGTTTGCATAAACATCAGAACGAGGGAATGATTTTCCTTCAGTATAAACAATCAGACTTCCTTCAGGCATAAATTCGTTAATCATATTTACTGCAGCTTCCATATAACCGCCAGTGTTACTTCTGAGGTCGATAATGAAAGACGAGCAACCCTTTTGTTTCAGTTTTGCTATTGCGGTTATGAACTCATTGTATGTAGTGCGTCCGAACTTGCTAACCTTGATATAACCGATATTGTCAGCCACTTCATAGGCAACATCCACAGAGTTTACAGGAACATCTCCACGGGTAACTTCAAATGTCAGCAATTCAGGTTCGTTTCCTCTTTTGATACCAAGTTTTACAGTACTATTCTTGGCTCCTCTAAGGTTCTTCATAATATCGTTTTGGCTGACTTTCTTGCCTGCATATACAGAGTCGTTTATAGTGATAATTCTGTCGAAAGGCAACAAGCCGGCTTTTTCCGACGGACCACCGGGAATAACACTGATAATTAGAATAGTATCCGTCTGCATATTGAAAGATACACCTATTCCGCTGAACGAACCTTCCAAATCTTCATTTACTCTTTCCACGTCCTTTGCAGAAATATATACAGAGTGTGGGTCCAGTTCGCTGAATATTTTAGGAATAGTTCCTTCGATAAGTTTACCCATATCCACTGTATCAACATACTGTTCGTTTATGATACGCAATATTGCATCAATTTTGTTGTTGCCGGAGTTGAATTGGGTAAAAGGATTTTTCTTGCTTAATGTATTGTAATGGTTGCCGACGAAAACCCCCAACGCAATGCTTAGGGCTATTATCACCGGAAGCCAAACGGAATGCTTGTTGTTCCTGTCCATAGTTTATATTTATTTATTATGTAATGTCAACTTGTTTTCTTGTTAACTCGTTAACTGAAAAAAAGACAGCTTTCATTATCAGTCTTTGTCAATTTCAATATATTCCAATTCGATATTTGCCCTTTTCAGCAAATCACAACCTTCTTCTGTCCTGTATTTTTCTGAGAAAACTACTCTTTTTATTCCTGATTGTATAATCAGTTTCGCACACTCAATGCATGGAGCGGAAGTAATATAAATTGTTGCGTCCTTACTGCTGTTTGATGAAGCTGCAACCTTCGTGATAGCATTTGCCTCTGCATGCAGCACATAAGGCTTTGTGATGTTGTGTTCGTCTTCACATACGTTTTCAAAACCGGCAGGAGTTCCGTTATATCCGTCGGATATTATCATCTGGTCTTTTACGATTAGAGCACCAACTTTTCTCCTTATGCAATATGAATTTTCGGCCCATATTGCAGCCATTCTCAGATATCTTTTATCTATTTCGTGCTGTTTATTCGCTTTGTCACTCATATATCAAGCTATTTTGAGTAGACGGAGGATATTGCAAAAGTAATTTAAACACAGAGACACGGAGAACACGGAGATTTTTATTTTATTTACTCTCAATATATTACCTCTGTGGCTTTGTGCCTCTGTGTTTGATTTTTTATGTTTTGCAACAGCCCCTTTGTTATTTGTCTTTTATTTTTTTATACCATTACGTATCAACAATGCATCGATAGTCGGATCCTGACCACGGAAACGCTTGTAAAGAACCGACGGATCTTCAACACCGCCTTTTGTAAGAATATTATCATAGAATGATTTTGCTACATCCTTATTGAATATTCCTGCTTTTTTGAATACAGAGAATGCGTCTGCATCCAAAACTTCAGCCCATTTGTAACCATAATATCCGGCAGCATATCCACCGGCAAAAATATGTCCGAAGCTGCTGCTCATCAATGTTCCCGGAACATCCGGTACTGTTACAGTCGGTGCCCATGCCTTCTTTTCGAATGCGATAACATCACCTTCAAAAGGCTGTTCCAATGTATGCCAAGCCATGTCAAGCATACCGAAGCTAAGCTGACGGCAGCAAGCATAACCGCAGTTGAAATTTGAAGCGTCGATTATTTTATGCACCAAATCAGCCGGTATTTTCTCATTAGTTTCATAATGTTTGGCAATCTGGTCAAGATATTCCTTCTCAGTCAACCAGTTTTCCATGATTTGTGATGGTAATTCCACAAAATCCTGGTAAACATTTGTTCCCGAAAGACTTGCGTATGTTCCTTGAGCACACATTCCATGCAATGCATGTCCGAACTCGTGAAGGAATGTTTCCACTTCGCTGAATGTCAGAAGTGAAGGCTTTGTGTCAGTCGGTCGTGTGAAATTCATCACAATAATAATCTGCGGACGATGGTCTTTACCTTTTGCATCCTTATATTGCTGGCTGATGCTGTTCATCCAAGCCCCTGACTGTTTGCCTTCGCGAGGGAAGAAGTCTGTGTAAAGCACTGAGAGGAATTTGCCTTCAGCATCATACACTTCATAAGCCTGAACTTCCTTGTTGTAAACAGGAATTTTCTTGTTTTCCTTGAAAGTAAGTCCGTAAAGCTGTGTGGCAAGACCGAACACACCTTTCTTCACGCTGTCGAGCTGGAAATAAGGACGAGTCATTTCATCGTTTACATTGAACTCAATGTTCTTAAGCTTTTCAGAATAATAACTCCAGTCCCAAGGCATAATGTCGATATTTTTCTGCTCCATGCCTCTTGCAAAACCTTGAACAGCGTTGAACTCGTTGATAGCAACAGGCTTGTAAGCTTCCAAAAGCTGGCTCAGCAAGTTATAAACATTAGCAGGAGTCTTTGCCATCTTGTTTTCAAGTTTATATTCGGCAAAGTTCTTGTGACCCATTAATTTCGCTATTTCCAGGCGAATATTGACAATTCGTTTGATAATATCCTTGTTGTCATATTCATCACCTTTGTTGCCGACGCTCATGTATTCTCTGTAAAGCTTTTCGCGCAACTCCCTGTTCTCGGAATAACGAAGGAAAGGAACATAACTTGGAGCAGAAAGATTGAACAACCATCCTTCCTTACCTTTTTCTTTTGCGGCAAAAGCGGCAGCTTCTCTTGCGCTTTCAGGCAATCCGGCAAGCTCTTCTTCTTTTGTAAGCAACATTTCGAAGCGATTCTCATCTTTCAGAGCATTTTGGTCAAACTGAAGAGTAAGAACGCTCAATTCTGTGCTCAGCTTACGATATTTTTCCTTGTCCTCAGCGCTCAATGTAGCACCACTAGTCTGGAAAGCTTTATAAGTTTCTTCCAGAAGTTTTGCATCTTCAATTGAAAGATTCAGTTTGTCTTTCTGGTCATAAACTTCTTTTATTCTTGCAAAAAGTTTATCGTTAAGATAAATATAATTGCTGCTCTCGGAAAGTTTTGGTGAAACGCGCTGTGAAATTTCCATCATTTCATCAGTAGCGTCAGCACTAAGAACATTGAAGAAAGCATTGCTTACCTTATTCAGCAAGGCGCCACTTCTTTCAAGTGCAACAATTGTATTCTCAAAAGTTGCCGGTTTAGAATTGTTGGCAATATCATCAACTTCTTCTTTCAATTGTTTTATACCTTCTTCAAATGCCGGTTCATAATGCTCAGTCTTAATCTTGTCGAAAGGCGGAGTTTCAAACGGCGTTTTGTATTTTCCGAAGAACGGATTGTTTGCAGCTTCTGTCATATTTATGAAACTTAATAATAAAACTACATTAAAGATAAGTCTTTTCATACTATCTCTATATTATTGATTAAACAAGTGCAAAAATAGTCTTTATTCTTTGAGACTTTTAATTTTTGAAGTAATATTTTTATTTATGTATCATGTTCTGATCAACTTTCAGTTAACAAGTTTACAAGAGGACAAGTTAACAAGGGTTTTTAGATATAAATTGTAAAGTTGCAAGTGTTTTTATTTTGCCAACTTGTCTCTGAAGCCTTGTTAACTTTTAAGTTGAGCAACTTGCGAAACTTAAATAATAATTTTACTAACTTTGCTATTGTAGTAAAAAAATAAACCTGTTATTGACAATGAAGTATCCCATAGGCATCCAAAGTTTTGACCGCTTGATAGAAGATGGTTTTGTATATATAGACAAGACCGATATGGTTTATTCTCTGGTACAAGAAGGTACAATCTACTTTTTGAGCCGTCCCCGCCGTTTCGGAAAGAGTCTTCTAGTTTCGACGTTGAAGAATTATTTCCTTGGCAGGAAAGAGCTGTTCAAAGGATTGAAGATAGATTCATTGGAGAAAGAGTGGAAAGTTTATCCTGTGTTCCATATGGATTTTAATGGCGGAGAATACACATTGCAAGGTTCTCTCAGAAGCGCTATTATAGGTTATATCATCCAATGGGAAAAAGCCTATGGAATAGAGAACGGAGAAAGAGAAGCCAACCTTGGAATGCGTTTTAAGAATGTATTGTCGAAAGCTCATGAAACAAGTGGCCGTCGTGCAGTAGTTTTGATAGACGAGTACGACAAACCCATCCTTGATGTTCTTGATGTAGATAAGAATCTCGAAGAAGAACACCGTAATATACTGAAAGGCTTTTATTCCGTATTCAAAAGCGCAGACGAACATCTTCAGTTCGTATTCCTGACAGGAGTGACGAAGTTTTCACAG
>JAXDRC010000073.1:0-46141 GCA_034091205.1 Parabacteroides sp.
CCACCTCTTCCCATTCCGAACAGAGAAGTTAAGCCCAATCACGCCGATGGTACTGCGTAAAAGTGGGAGAGTAGGTAGCCGCCGTTTTAGAAAGCGAAGAGACTCGGTTCCGAAAGGAATCGGGTCTTTTTTTGTTTATAAGATTTATAACCGTTATTCTTTGATAAGAAGTATCAATCAATAATCATTTCTTAAAAAGAAATACTACCTTTGTGAATATGATTTCTTATATATTGCAATAGAATACATTATTCCAAACATATAATTATGCAAACAATCCAAATATCAAGTTTAGAAAATATCCGTGAAGCTGCGAAAGAATTCATTGCAGCAATGGACGATAGAACTGTTTTTGCTTTTCGCGGAAATATGGGCGCAGGTAAAACAACCTTTATCAAAGCAATCTGCGAGGAATTAGGTGTGGAAGATGTGATAAACAGTCCTACGTTTGCCATAGTAAACGAATATAGAAGTGAAGAAACCGGTGAATTAATATATCATTTTGACTTCTACAGAATCAATAAGCTGAGTGAAGCCGAAGATATAGGAACTGAAGATTATTTCTATAGTGGTGCTTTATGTTTCATCGAATGGCCTGAAAAGATTGAAGAACTTTTACCTGGCGACGTGGTTGAAGTTAATATATCAGAGAATCCGGATGGAACTCGAACTGTAACCGTGGATTAAAAGATATAATAAGACAGACAAAATGAATCCTACAGATTATTTTATATTTGTTTTGTTTATAGCATTAGGCTGCTTCTCTATGATAGCAGCCTTATTTAATTTAGACTGGTATTTCCGTACTAGTGCAGCGCAAAGCTTTGTGAATTGGTTTGGACGAAAAGGTGCACGAATATTTTATTTGCTCTTGGGCATTTTACTGATAATTTGTGGCTGTTTAGGTATCATTTATTGGTAGATTGAGCTAAATTTTCAGTATTTTTGTCCTCAATCATAATTCGTAAGTAGTTGATTTTATCGGTTTGTAAGTTTTAGAGTTTTTCAGACGGACTTATAAACTTACAAGCTCGGAAACAAAAGAACTAAATACCTGTATAATGAAATATTTAATAACTCCTTCTAGTTCTCCAATTAAAGCATCGGTAAAACTGCCGGCATCGAAGAGTATCAGTAACCGAGCGTTAATATTGAATGCGTTAAGTTATAGCCCTTATGATATATGCAATCTTTCTGATTGTGATGATACAGAAGTTATGGTCCGTGCTCTTAACTCAAATGATTCTACATTTGATATTAAGGCGGCAGGAACTGCTATGCGCTTCATGACAGCATTTCTGTCTAAAATTGTAGGAGAATGGATATTGACAGGTTCTGAAAGAATGAAGAATCGTCCTATCAGGATTCTGGTTGATGCATTGAACTCAGTAGGAGCAAGAATAGAATATCTGGAGAAAGAAGGTTTTCCTCCTTTGAAGATATATGGCTCAGCGTTGAATGGCGGAGAAATTGAACTTGACGGTAGTGTTAGTTCTCAATATATTTCAGCCTTACTTATGGTAGCACCTTTGATGAAGGATGGGTTAAAACTGAAACTGAAAGGTGACATTATTTCCAGACCATATATTAATATAACCTTGAAGATGATGGAAGCTTTTGGTGTTTCTGCAGATTGGAAAGGAAATATTATAGAAGTGAAACCACAGGATTATAATCCTGTTCCATATACGGTGGAATCTGATTGGAGCGCTGCATCATATTGGTATGAAATAAAATCATTCTCAGAATCATCAGAGATTGAATTGTGCGGATTGTTTGAAAATAGTCTTCAAGGAGATTCGTTCGGAGCAAAACTGTTTGAACAATTAGGTGTTGAAACGAAGTTTGCAGAAGGCGCACTAGTTAAGTTGATTTCTTCCGGAAAATCATGTGATATGCTGGAAGCTGATTTGGTAAATATTCCGGATTTGGCTCAGACTTTTGTTGTGACAAGTGTTATGAAAGGAGTTCCTTTCCGTTTCAGTGGTCTACAGAGCCTGAAAATTAAGGAAACGGATAGAATAACTGCATTGAAGAACGAGTGCAGGAAATTAGGCTTTGTTTTGAACGACTACAATGATTCTGTTTTGGAATGGACCGGTGAGAGATGCGCAGCAGATGATATACCTGTTATCAGCACTTATGAAGATCACAGAATGGCAATGTCGTTTGCTCCGGCAGCTTTATTGTTGCCTAAAGGAATAGTGATAGATGAGCCTGGTGTTGTATCGAAGAGTTATCCCGGTTTTTGGGGGGATTTGGAGGATGCGGGGATGGAAGTGAGGAGGTAAGGAGAAGGGAGTTAGAGGAAGTTATAAGGAGGTAAAAGGAGTTAGAAGCCGATAGTTAAGGAGGCAAGAAGTGAAGGAGTCAAGTAGTCAAGTAGCTATTTTACTTTCAACTTTCAACTTTAAACTCTCAACTCTCAACCCTAAACTCTCAACTCGTCAACTTGTCAACTCAAAAATTAAAAACTCAAAAACTCAAAAAATGATCTATATAATATTAAGTCTATTGGTATTGGGTGTTGTTTCTGCCATTATAGGCTATTTAAGAAACAAGAAGCTCCAAGGAATGTTGGAACGTGGAGAAATAGATTCAATCCCTGAGCCGCAAGAACTGACGGAAGAATGTTGTGGCCAGCACGAGACTTGTGAGAAAGACAGTCTTCTTGCCGCTGTAAGTAAAGGAATAGAATATTATAACGATGAAGAACTGGACCGTTTTAAAGGTCGTGAAGGAGATGAATATTCTGAAGAAGAAGTTGAAGAGTTTCGTGAGGTTCTTTATACTTTGCAGGAAGTTGAAGTTGCAGGCTGGATAAGAAGTTTGCAATTGAGAAATGTGAATCTTCCGGATGCTCTTAAAGATGAAGCTTTCCTTATTGTTGGCGAGAGGAGACATTGATATGGAATTATTGGAATATGCTTTTTTCCGTAATGCATTGCTTGGTTGTATGCTTACAGCTATAGTGTGTGGTTTGGTAGGTACATATATTGTTTCCCGACGTTTGGTGTTTATAAGTGGTGGAATAACTCATGCTTCATTTGGAGGATTAGGATTAGGTTTTTTTCTTGGAATAAATCCAGTATTATCAGCTTTGTTCTTTGCGGTGATGTCAGCTTTAGGCGTAACATGGATGAGCCGTTCCAGAGGATTGAGAGAAGATTCTGCAATAGCAGGAGTGTGGTCATTAGGTATGGCTTTGGGAGTAATATTTATATCATTGTCTCCCGGATATGCACCTGATATGTCGAACTATCTGTTTGGAAATATCCTGATGGTTACTTCCGGAGATATTATTGCATTAGCGGCTTTTGCCCTTTTATTATTTATAATGTTTGCATTTTGGCAGCGTGAAATAGTTTATGTCGCATTTGATTCTGATTTTGCTCATACAGTAAATCTTCCGGTAAAATTATTGGAATATCTGATGATGTGCATTGTGGCTGTGGCTATAGTCCTTTCTATACGTTTGGTTGGGATAATGCTTCTTATGAGTATGCTTACATTGCCTCAGACAATAATGAATATGTGGTGTTCTGACTTTAAAAAGATGGCTATCGGCAGTGTTTTGATAGGTTTTTTGGGGTCAGTTGCAGGTTTATGCTTGTCTTACACAATGAATGTGCCATCTGGTGCGTTTATAATACTGATTTATGTATTGATGTTCTTTGTTTCGGCGGGGGGAAGAAGTTTTTTTCAACACAGAGGCACGGAGGCACGGAGATGAGAGTTTAGGGTTTAGAGTTTAAAGTTGAAAGTAAAATAGCTACTTGACTCCTTGACTCCTTAACTCCTTTTATTAACAAATAAATTCATAATTCATTTGAACACTTTTCGCTACATATTGTTTTTCCTTATTCTTTGTATTGTGGCAGGTTGTTCCACAAAGAAGAATACGGCAGCCAGCAGGTTTTATCATGCTTTGACATCACGTTATAATATTTATTATAACGGTAAAGTCTCTTTTGATGAAGCTTTGAAGGCACAGCAGACAGGATATCAGGAAAACTATACCGAAATGATTCTGATGTATCCGGTTAGTTCTTTGCCAAAAGATAAGGCAGAGCCTGGTGGTCCGTTCGACCGTGCAATTGAGAAAAGCAATAAGGCAATTAAACTTCATTCCATAAAGACCAAACCAAAAAAGAAACCGGGATGGAGAAACGATCCAAAGCAGCGTAAATTGCAGGAGCAGGAAGAATACAATCCTTTCTTGAAGAATTGCTGGATGATGCTGGGAGAAGCTCAGTTTTATAACGGAGATTTCCTGCAAGCTTCAGCTACGTTTTCGTATATTTCCCGTCACTATGCTACTGATGAAACAATTGTTGCTGAATCCAGATTATGGCAGGCTCGCTGCTATTCGGAAATGGGATGGATGTATGAAGCCGAGGATATTTTGACAAAACTGAATACAGGAGGAATACCGGATAAGAGCAGACCTTATTATGAAACGGTTTATGCCGATTATCTGATTAAGAACGGAAACTTTGAAGAAGCCATTCCTTATATGAAAACAGCCATAAAGGCTGAGAAAAGCCGTTTACAGAAAAGCCGTATGAAATATCTGCTTGGTCAGATGTATGCTGAATTGGGAAGAAATGCGGAGGCTTATAAATATTTTGGAGAAGTGGCACGTTCAAATCCTCCATATGATTTGGAATTTGCTGCACGAATACGCCAGACAGAGGTTTATGTTGGTGCAGACAATCGTAAAGTTGTACGAATGCTTGAGCGTATGGCTCGTAATCCTAAAAACAAAGAATTGTTGGACCAGGTGTATTATGCTTTGGGTAATGTCTATATTTCAAAGCAAGACACTGCAAATGCGATAAAGAATTATGAGCTGGGCGTTGAGAAAAGTGTTCGCAACGGTATGGATAAGGCTATTTGCCAGATTCGCTTGGGTGATTTGTATTTCAAAAAGAAAGACTATATCAAGGCTCAACCAAACTTTAGCGGAGCCTTGTCTGGAATAAGCAAGGAATATAAGGATTACGACCGTATATCTAAACTTTCTGCAGTATTGGATGAACTTGTTGTTCATGCCGAAGCTGTGCAGCTACAGGATAGTTTGCAGACATTAGCTCGTATGCCTGAAGCTGAACGTCTTGCAGTAATTGATAAAATAATAGAAAAAGTAAAGAAAGAAGAGGAAGAAGCGAAGGCTCTTGCTGAGAAAGAAGCTTATCTCGCAGAGCAGGAAGCAAAGGGTAGTGGAATAGACCGTCCTGGAACTGAAGCCCAGACTGTTACTATACCTGTAGCAGGTGGTGGTTCTACATTCTATTTCTATAATACTCAGACAGTGTCACAGGGTAAAGCTCAATTCCAGAGAAAATGGGGACGAAGAGCTTTGGAAGATGACTGGCGTCGTCGTAACAAACAAATGTCCACTTTTGATGAACCTATGGATACTGAAGAAGGAGAACTTGCAGATGGCGAAAGACAAGCTGCAGAAGGAGCAGCTGTTACTGATTCTTCTGCTGTTGCAGCAGATGACCCAAAGAGCCGTGAGTTTTATCTCCAGCAGTTGCCTATGACTCCGGAAGATGTGGAGGCTTCTAATATTATAATAATAGATGGCCTTTATAATATGGCTATGATTTATAAAGATAAGTTGGAAGATTTATCTCTGGCTATAGAAGGTTTTGAGGAACTTGAAAGAAGATTCCCTGAAAATTCCCATTTGCTTGAAAGTTATTATCAGCTTTATCTCCTTGCGTTAAGAACAAAAGATACTGCCTTGGCAAATAAATACAAAGAAAAGCTTATTGCTGCATTCCCTGAAAGTGATTATGCTGTTGCGATTGCTGATCCAAATTACGAGCGTAACATCAGAATGATGGATGTAGTTCAGGATTCATTGTATGAAGCAACATACAACCGCTATCTTGCTACAGATGTGGAAACAGTAAGGCGAAACTTCAAGTATATGCAGGAAAAATATCCATTGGCTAAACTTATGCCTAAGTTTATGTTCCTGGATGCATTGACTTATGTACAAACAGGAGATGCCGAAGGGTTCAAGACGGCATTGAAGGCTTTGGTAGAGAAATATCCGGATGCAGATGTAATAGACCTTGCCGGTGAGATGCTTAAAGGAGTTCTCCGCGGTAGAGCCATGGTACAAGGAGGAGTTACCGGTATGACATGGAATCTTCGTTTCGGAGCGGAGGGTGATATGGTATCTGCTGCTGATTCGGCAAGGACATTTGATTCGGAAAAGAATACACCTTATCGTATAATGTTAGTTTATTCTGTTGGTGATGTTGATAAAAATCGTCTTCTGTTCAATGTCGCCGCATATAACTTTGCTAATTTCATGGTTAAGGAACTTGATGTGACAATTGAGGAACAAGGACCTGTAGGAATGCTTCATATCAGTGGCTTCTATAGTTTTGATGAGGCTTTGCAATATTATCGTATGATATATGATAAGGATGGATATGCAAGCGCTTTGGATAAAGCTGTAATAGCTCTACCTATATCAGAAGATAACTATGAAACATTGATGCATGGTAAGACATTAGATGAATATATGGTATTCTTCGATGAGAATTTCGGTAATGAAGCAAAGGCAATATCTGCTAGATGGAAAGCCCGTAAAGAAACGGAGATAACGAGATCAGAAAATCAGGAAGAGGAGAATAAGGAAGTTTCATCTGAAGTATCTGGTGAAATACTTAAACCTCAAATTCTGCATATAGAAGTGCCGGAAGAGGAAGTGATAATTCATGTGGATACCGTAATTCCAGTCCTTTTGCCTGAACAGGTAAACCAGCCGGCTGTAGTTCCAGCTGTTGAGGAAGAGCAGGGTCTTACTTTGAAAGATATTGAGGAAATACGTAAACGTGAAGCAGAAGCCGAAGAAGCTCGTCGTGAAGAAGCTCGTAAGGCTTTCGAAGAAGAACAAAAAGCAGAGAAAGAACTTCAGGAACGTCTTGCCAAAGAAAGAGCTGATTTGGAAAAGAAACGTGAAGAAGAGGAAAAAGCTCTGCTCAAAGCCAAGAAAGAGAAAGAAAGACAACTAGAGAAAGAACGTAAAGAAAAATTAAAGCAAGCTGAAGAAGAACGCGAAGCAAAACTTAAAGCCCGTGAACAGCTGCGTAAGGAAAAAGAACGAGAATACAAGGAAAGAATGAAGCAACTTGCGAAAGAACGCAAGGCCAAAGAAAGAGCATATAAACAGAAACTTAAAGAAAAAGAACGTGCTCGTAAGGCTGAGTTGGAGGCCAAGGAAAAGGCTCGCAAGCAAAAAAATAAACAAGAATGATTCTGATAACTGATACAAAAGATATAAAGGAAAAGAACCTTGTTGCCACTATCGGATTTTTCGACGGTGTCCATGCAGGACACCGCTCTCTGATAGGTGAGCTTAAACAGGAGGCTGCTAGAAGGAATATGGCATCTGCAGTAATTACTTTTGCTGTGCATCCCAGAATGGTTCTTAACACGGATTATAAGCCAGCTTTGTTGAGTTCATATTCTGAAAAGATAGCTTTACTTGATGCTACAGGTATAGACTATTGCATTGTTCTGGATTTTACCTATGAACTTTCCTGTTTATCAGCAAAAGATTTTATAGAGAAAGTACTGTATAAGGAGATGAATGTCCGAGTATTACTCATAGGTTATGACCATCGTTTCGGACACGACCGTAAGGATGGTTTTGAGCAGTATGTTTCATATGGAAAGGCGTGTGGAATGGATGTGCTTCGTGCTTCTTGTCTTGAGACACCGGGAGAGATAGTCAGTTCTTCTGTTGTCAGGCGCCTTATATCATGTGGAAAAGTCGCTGAAGCTGCGGATTTTCTTACCTGTTATTATTCAATAACGGGAAAAGTTGTGGAAGGACATAAATTGGGAAGAACTATTGGTTTCCCAACAGCTAATATTTTACCTGATGAACCATTAAAACTAATCCCATCCCCAGGAGTTTATGCTGTCCGTTTATACATGGATAATTCTTATTATAATGGAATGCTTTATATAGGAAATCGTCCGACAGTAAATAACGGTAGCGATGTCTCAATAGAGGTTAATATTTTTGACTTTTCCGGAGATTTGTATGGTAAAACCGTAACTGTAAGTTTTATTGCCAGAACGAGAGATGACATCCGTTTCGAATCAATAGAGGAGCTTAAGGCTCAGTTGGAGAAGGATAAGGGGGAGTGCAGGAAGGAGTTAAGTAGTCAAGAAGTAAAGGAGAAGGGAGTTAGATGAAGTTATAAGGAGGTAAAAGGAGTTAGAAGCCGATAGTCAAGGAGGCAAGGAGTTAAGTAGTCAAGTAGTCAAGAAGTCAAGTAGCTATTTTACTTTCAACTTTCAACTCTAAACTCTCATCTCTAAACCCTAAACTCTAAACTCGTCAACTCGTCAACTTGTTAACTCGTCAACTTGTTAACTCGTCAACTTTAAACTCAAAAACTCAAAAACTCAAAAACTCAAAAATATGTTCTACTATTCAACAGACCTCTTGAAGAAAATGATTTCCATTCCGTCTTTCAGCCGGGATGAAACAAAAGTCGCCGATTTTTTGGAAAATGAATGGCGCAGTAAAGGACATAAAGTTTCCCGAGTAGGGAATAATATCATACTTACTGATGGAAATCTGGATTTGAGCAAGCCTACAATATTACTAAATTCACATATAGATACAGTCAAGCCTGTTTCGGGTTGGACAAAAGACCCATTTACTCCTGAAGAAACAGAGGATGAGCGTTTGTATGGACTGGGAAGCAATGATGCAGGGGCAAGTGTAGTATCTCTTTATTCAGCCTTTTGCAGATTGACAGAGCATGAGCAACCTTATAACCTTATTTTCCTTGCCTCATGTGAAGAGGAAGTTTCAGGTAAGAATGGTATCGAAGCCGCATTAAAGCAATTGCCTCCAATATCTTTTGCTGTTGTAGGTGAACCAACAGGAATGCATCCTGCTGTAGCTGAAAAAGGACTGATGGTACTAGATTGCGTGGCAAAAGGAAAGGCAGGACACGCTGCACGAAATGAGGGTGTGAATGCTATCTACAAAGCGATGAAAGATATAGAATGGTTTGCAACATACCAGTTCCCTGAAAAAAGTGATTTTCTTGGTCCGGTTAAGATGAGTGTAACGGTTGTGAATGCCGGTACGCAGCACAATGTTGTTCCTGACCGTTGCGAGTTTGTGGTGGATGTCCGTTCCAATGAGTGTTATTCTAATGAAGAACTATATCGTCTGATACAGCAGAATGTAGAATGCGAGGTTACGCCACGCAGCTTCAGACTTAACTCTTCAAGGACAGATTTGAATCATCCTTTTGTTCGTCGTGCGGTAATGATGGGACTTGAACCATTCGGCTCACCAACACTGAGTGACCAGGCTCTGATGTCGTTCCCTTCTGTTAAGATTGGTCCGGGTCAGTCATCCCGTTCACATTCGGCAGATGAATATATTTGTCTGATGGAGATACGTGAGGCTATTGAGGTTTATGTCCGTTTGCTTGATGGCCTGCATATTTAGTTAACAAGTTGACAAGGCTTCAGATGCAAGGATTGGAATTAACCTTGTTAACTTTTGCCTATAAAATCTGTTATTATGGGTTTGCTTAAGAAAACATTTTCCACTATTGTCTCGCGCTATTTTGCCGCAGCATTGAACTTTGCAATAATAATCATTAATGCAAAGCTATTGGGTGCCGAAGGCGTGGGAAGAATAGGCATAATATTGGCTTCCGTAAATCTTGCTGTTATGCTGAACAGTATGTTTTGCGGAAGCACAATTGTATATTTTATGCAACAATATACTATGCGGCGTATAATGTTTCCTTCTTACGTGTGGATTATGTTTGTTTCAGCCGTGTCATCTTTTGTTATGATGTGGTTGGGAATGATTCCATCTGAATATACTATTGTAGTATATATTCTCACGCTTCTGAACTCGCTTGTTGCAGCTAATTCCCGTTTTCTTTTAGGAAAGGACAATGTGAAAGCATTTAATATTGTTTTTCTTCTTCAAAGCGCTTTCCTTTTTTTCATATTGATGTTTATATATTATATCATCGGTTCGCATGAGGTGACAGATTATATAAACGGCATGTATATTTCCAACTTTACGGCTTTAGCTGTAAGCGCTGTTTATTTATATAAACCTTATCGGGAAGAAAAAGATACAAATACAACACCTTATTCACAGGTTTTCCGTCGTATGTTTACATATGGAATATGGAGTAATGCCGATAATATGGCGGAGTCAATATCAACACGACTGAGCTATTACTTTGTAAATACTTGGGCAGGACTTTCGTCTGTTGGATTATTGGACGGAGCAACCCGCATTTCCGAAAGCGTATGGCACATAAGCCGTGCTGTAGGTTATATAGCTAATAGCGAAGTGGCACGCAGTGAAACAAAATCTCATAGCCGCAGCGTCACTTTAAAGCTTCTGAAGCTTACCTTCTTCTCAACGTTTGCTCTTATGGCAGTTATTCTTCTTATCCCTGAGAAATTATTTACGGCTTATATATTCAGTTCGCAATTTGAGGGTATTACCGTGGTTATACGTTGTCTTGCTCCCGGTATAATAGCAGCAGCCTGTAACACCGTTTTATGTCAGTATTTCATAGCTGGCGGAATGATAAAATATAGCGCCATCAGCTCTATCTTCGGACTTGTTGCCGCAGCTCTTTCCGGAGTTATATTTGTCCCTGCTTATGGAGTTGCAGGAGGAGCTGCGGCAACATCTGCCGGTTATTGCGTGATGGCGCTAAGCAATTATATTTTCTTTTCAACCAAAGCTTGAACCACGTTCAGAACATAGTCGCCAAGCTTTTCACTTTCGCTTACCATATCCATGTAGTAAACACCATCCTGATACTGGTAAAGCTTGTTGTTGATATCTTCGATATTCTTAGCCTTCAACTGAGAACGATAGTTGTTTATTTCGTTCTCGATATTATAAGAAGGATTGATATCGCTGTGAGTTTGGTCTGTTTTGTGGATTAAGACATTCATTCTGTCCAATGCCTGAGAAACGAGGGCAAACATTCTGTCAATATGCTCGTTTTGTTCCTGAGTGAAAGAAGACTTATGTTCGTTTCTTCTCTTTATGCTTCTTGCAAGGTTGTTACAAGAGTCGGCAATACTTTCAATTTCAGAAACAGCTCGAAGCATAACCCGTATTTCTTCTTTACTTTCCGAGCTCAATCGACCTTCAGAAACCGCAGTAAGGTAGTTGGCGATTTCAATTTCCATTCTGTCGCTGATATTCTCGTATTTTTCGATACGGTTATATGTCTTCAGGAATGCTTCTTCGTTCTTTTCATAGAACAACTCTTTTACCATGTTGAACATTTTACCGGTACGTTCAGCAAACAGAGTGATTTCTTTCTGAGCCTGAAGAACTGAAAGCTCAGATGTTGAAAGCATACCACCAGTGATGAATCTGAGTCTGTATTCTTCCTCATCTTCTTTAGGTTTGATAAGCCATGATACAGCTTTTTCGATGTAATTTACAAACCATATCATGATAAAAGTATTACAGATGTTGAAACATGTATGGAACACTGAAAGTTTGAAAGGCACAGCAACTGCAGGATCTGTTACGTGCATTCCTTTTTCTACGATGAGAGAAACAAGAGAAGTGAAAGGATAGAAAACCAACAATACCCAACAAACACCGAATACGTTGAACAGGAAGTGTGCCAGTGCAGCACGGCGAGCTTGTGTATTACCTGTAAGTGCCGCAATATTTGCAGTGATTGTTGTTCCGATGTTTTCACCCAAAACAAGCGCAATACCAAGCTGATAGTCAATCCAGCCATTTGCACAAAGAATAAGAGTAATTGCCATTGTTGCAGAAGAAGACTGAACAATGACAGTCATTATCGTACCGATTAAAAGGAAAATCAGGATTGAGAAGAATCCCATGTCTGCGAAGCTCTGCACAAAAGCAAGCATATCCGGATTTGCACTCAAGTCCGGTGCGGAAGTCTTAAGGCTTTCAAGTCCCATGAAAAGGAACGAGAAACCGAAAATAATCTCACCCAGAGATTTTCTGGAGCTTTTGTTGGAGAAAAGAAGAGGAATACCAAATGCCAGAAGCGGCAGTGCAAACACAGAAATGTTGACTTTGAAACCGAGAGTTGAGATAATCCATGCGGTAACGGTTGTACCGATGTTTGCTCCCATGATAACGCCAATAGATTGGCCAAGAGTAAGTAGACCAGCATTAACAAAGCTGACAACCATAACGGTTGTTGCGGAAGAGGACTGAATCAGAGCGGTTATCAGTAATCCCGTTAAAACTCCCGTGACTCTGTTTGTGGTCATTGCCGTAAGAATTTTACGGAGCCTGTCGCCCGCAAATTTCTGCAATCCTTCACTCATGACCTTCATACCATAAAGGAAGAAGGCTAACGATCCCAATAATTTCAGGAGGTCGAAAAATGAATATTCCATTAAAATAAAGTTTAAGTGGATTGATTATCCGATTAATATTCCTAACTTGGGAGACAAATATACGAAATTAAATTAAGTTAACAAGGTGACAAGGGCACAAGTTGACGAGGGAATTATGGAACAAATAGACGAGATTCTTTTCCCTTGTATCTGAAGCCTTGTTCCCTAGTCAACTTATAAACTCAAAAATTCAAATCATGCCTACAATAACAATTTACTGCAAGAACACTTCCACCTATAAGGAAGTACCGATGGGAGCATCACTAGCCGAAATATACACAGCAATCGGAGCTCCGCTTCATTATCGTCCAATGAACGCTCAGGTTAATAACCGTACGTGTTCACTGAATTTCCGTTGTTGGCAACCGAAAGATATCGAGTATGTCGATTATACAAGTATGTCCGGAATGAGAACATATCTGCGCTCGCTTTGTCATATATTCTCCAAAGCTGTGCATGATATTTTCCCTAATGCAAGCCTGAAGTTGGAACATGCTGTTTCCAAAGGTTATTTCTGTGTTATCAACAATGGCGAAAACCAGATTGGTGAGGAAGATATAAAACGGATAAAGGACAGAATGCAGGATATTATCAACGCAGATATTCCTTTCATCCGTCGCTCTATTCACACAACGGATGCGATAACTCTTTTCAACGAACATAATATGCCCGATAAAGCCCGGCTTATTGAAACAACCGGAATGCTTTATACGACTTACTACGATTTGGACGGATATATAAATTATTTCTACGGCAGTCTTACTCCATCAACAGGATATATTCATCTTTTCGACCTTATGCCTTATTCCGGTGGAATCCTGCTGCGTGTTCCAAGCCGAAAGAATCCTATGGAACTTGAGCCTTTCGTCCGTCAGGATAAAATGCTGAATGTATATAAGGAGCATCTTTTGTTTCAGGATGCGTTGGATTTGAGTAATGTCGGTGACCTTAATATGGCAATCAAAAAAGGAAAAGCTGCCGGAGTGATTATGATTTCCGAGGCTTTGCAGGAAAAACAGATTGCTCATATTGCCGATGAGATTGCTGAAAGGTATGCCGATGGCGTGCGCATTGTCCTTATTGCCGGTCCGTCTTCCTCAGGAAAGACAACAACTTGTAAACGATTAGAAATACAGCTTGCCACAAACCGCCTCAGTCCTGTAGGAATTTCTCTGGATGATTATTTCGTGAATAGGGAAGACACTCCTAAAGACGAAAACGGAGATTATGACTTTGAATCACTTTATGCGTTGGATCTTGATTATTTCAACAGTGATTTGAACAAATTAGTTTCCGGTGAAGAAATAGAATTGCCGTCGTTCGATTTCAATACGGGCAAACGTGTGTATAAAGGCAAGAAGTTGAAATTGAAGAAAAACTCAGTTATAGTAATTGAGGGAATACATGCTTTGAATCCTGAGCTTACTTCACATATTCCGGATAAACTGAAATATTGTGTTTATGTTTCGGCTCTAACCTCAATTTCCTTGGATAATCACAATTGGATTCCAACAACTGACAACAGACTTATCCGGCGTATTGTGCGCGACAGTAAATTCCGCGGTTATTCTGCCGAGGATACAATAATGCGCTGGCCGAGTGTGCGCCGTGGTGAGGACAAATGGATTTTCCCTTATCAGGAAAATGCCGATGCTATGCTCAATAGCGCGATGCTTTACGAGCTTGCAGTTCTTCGTCCGTATGTCGAACCGGTGCTGAACGAAGTCCCGGAATCTTCTCCTGCATATACTGAAGCATATCGCCTTCGCCGCTTCCTGCAATATTTCAAATGTATTCCGGAATCTGAAATTCCTATGACTTCTTTGTTGAGGGAATTTCTGGGGGGAGGAAAGTTTGAGTATTGAATAAATTGAAAATTGAAAATATATTTTTAAACACGGAGACACAGAGACGCAGAGTTTTGATAATTATATTCTGTGTCTTAGTGTCTCTGTGTTTAATATTATAAGATTATAATCTTGTTCTTGTTATTGGAGCTTGAATATTACCGGAATAGTATATCTTACATTGACAACTTGCCCATCGTGTTTGCCGGGTTTCCATTTAGGCATACTCTCGATTACGCGAATAGCTTCCTTGTCCAATAGCGGGTCGACGCCACGGAGAACTTCAACATTGTTTACGTTTCCTTCCTTGTCCACCACCATCGCAAGAATTACTCTACCCTGAATGCCTTTTTCCTGAGCTTCTACAGGATATTTTATTTCTTTTGAGATGAATTTCAAAAGAGCGTCAAGCCCTCCGGGAAATTCAGGCATTTCATCCACTACTGTGAATACTTTGTTACTGTCTTCTGTAGTGTTCTCAACTTTCCTGTTCTCCTGCCTGTTTTTTTCTGTAACTGTTATTCCGGCATAGGCATCCTTGGCAGGAATATTTTTCAGTCTGATTTTCATACCATCCTGAATGTCTTTTACAGCAATTTCTCTTGGTTGGAAAGAAGGAAAACCAATTGATAAAGTATCGTCAGTCGACGCTTCAATAGTGAATTCTCCATTCGAATCAGATATCGTTCCGAGATTTGTTCCTTTGATTACTACCGTAGCACCCATAATAATTCCCGAATCGTCAACAACAAAAGCTTTGACCTTTGTTTTTGACGCTTCGTCCGATGTTACGTTTTGCTTCGATTGCGGAGAATTGCAATAGCTGAACAACAACATAAATCCTATAAGTGGAAGCAGCAGCAGACGCTTTGCTTTCTCAATTCTTTTTGAAGGCTTTTTGTTCATCATAATAATCCGATTTTTAACAGATAAAACATTAAAACTATTATATAAATTAGCTGCAGCCTTATTATAACTTAAACCAAGAAGATGATATTGATAGCTTTTGCTGTCAATTCCACTGAGCAACACCTTGCGGTCGGCAAGATATTCCAGGTTATCTCTCACCTCGCGTTTCAGCAACCATGCAAAAGGATTTATCCAACAGATGATAGTTACTATTTCTGCTATCAGAACATCAATTGTATGATATTGCGCGACGTGTGCTTTTTCGTGAAGCAGAATCTCTTCAAGTTCATTTTCTGAATGAGCTTTCGGATAAATGAATATTTTGTTGAAAAACGAGAACGGACCGGAATATGACGGGAGCAGACAAACTTCCGTATCATTGATATTCGTTTTGTGGCATTTCAGCTCCAGATTTATCAGAAACAGAAATTTGTAAACGAAACGGACTGACAGTGCAATCCATCCTGCTGCGATTACAAAATATAACGATTGCCTGGCAATTTCTCCCCAGTTGATTCCAACCTGTTCAGCCTTTACTTCTATTTCCGGCAGAATCTGGCTGTAAAATCCGCTCAAACCGGCAATATATGATTCCGGTTCGATGAATTTTTGTAAGCTTATCAGTGGGAAGATAATGGCTATTAGCGGAAAGAACATCAGCAAAAACCTTCTCCACACCAGGAATGTGTCTTTTTCAAACATTAGCCGGTAAAATATGTAGAACACAGCTAATGCAATATTTATTTTAAGGTAATAAAGCATTTGAGTTTTTGAGTTTATAGGTTTGTAAGTTTATGAGTTGACGAGGGAACAAGGCTTCAGATACAAGGGGAATTAACCCTCGTTCCCTTGTATCCTTGTCAACTGTTGGATTCGTCCTTTCCCTTCTCAATCATATTAATAATCTCGTCCAAATCTTCTTTTGAGATTTTCTCTTCTTTTGCGAAGAACGAAACAAGATCTTTATATGAGTTGCCGAAATATCCGGAAACAAACGAGCCTATGAAATTGCTTTTATATTCTGATTGTTGAACAACCGGAGTATATTCATAAACATTACCAATATGTCTTCCTTTTATATATTTCTTTTTCTCAAGATTTCTTACTACTGAAGCCAGTGTTGTGTATGGTGGTTTAGGATCCTCATACAGGTTCAGTATATCTCTGACGCAACATGCTTCAAGTTTCCAAATCATTTTCATTGCCTTTTCTTCTTGAGGGGTGAGCTTTTCCATATTTGTTCTTTTTAATTGATTACTACTGTCGCAAATCTACGCATAATTCGTAATGTTGATATAAATAGAAGGTTAAAAGAAATTAAAATATAGATAATACTGGGGAAATTTGCTTGGTGTAACTAATTTGAAATAATGTTATGTTTAATTTGGGTGGTTTTATTCTCCTATTTTTTTTTGAATAATATATTGTTGGATTAATAGAAAAAAATATATAGTTTTGTTTTCATTAGTATATAAATAATGAACCAACATAAAGTTATGAGCTTTACAGAACTTTGTAATCCGATTTTTTTGCAGTCAATTAATGACTATCACAAAAGTGATGATGTGGATACTCCTATCCATAATCCATATCCTTTCAAAAGTATAGAATACTATTTGTATTTGAAGAATTGGATTGATACGGTGCAATGGCATTTGGAGGATATTATTCGTGACCCCAATATAGATCCTGAGGAAGCCTTAAAGTTGAAGCGACGTATAGATAAGTCTAATCAAGACCGAACAGATCTTGTAGAACTCATAGACAGTTATTTTTTAGACAAATATAAAGATGTAAATGTGGCTGCTGAAGCTGCTATAAATACGGAAAGTCCAGCTTGGGCCGTTGATCGTCTATCTATTCTTGCGTTGAAAATTTATCATATGCATCAGGAAGTAGAACGTGAGGAAACGACAGCAGAGCACCATAAACAGTGTGCTGACAAGCTTTCTGTATTGCTGGAACAGAAAAAAGATTTGTCATTGGCTATTGACCAACTTCTAGGGGATATAGAAGCTGGACGTAAGTATATGAAAGTTTACAAACAGATGAAGATGTATAATGATCCGGATTTGAATCCTATATTGTACGGCAAGAAATGAAACTGCTGGTTATACGTTTTTCTGCGTTTGGGGACATCGCTATGACCGTTCCTGTAATAGATACTTTGGCACGTCAATACCCTCAATTGGAGATTACGGTATTGACGCGTCAGTTTGTACGCCCTTTGTTTGAAAGGATGCCTTCAAATGTGAATTTTCGAGGAGTTGACTTGAATTCATATAAAGGTTTGGGAGGTCTTTGGCGTTTATTCTTTGAATTGAAAAAAGAAGGATATGATGCTGTAGCGGATTTACATGATGTACTTCGGGGTAAAGTGTTACGGACTTTATTTTCTTTATATGGAGCGAAAACTGCATATATCGACAAAGGGCGTAAAGAGAAGCGTTCAATAATAAAAGAAAATAAATTGCCAATTAAAAATCTCCATACATCTTTTTCTCGTTATGAGGCTGTTTTTGCCAAGTTAGGGTTTCCTGTAAAATCTGTATTCAGTTCCATTTATGGAAAAGGGAGGAGCGATTTCTCTTTGTTTAAGGATTTTGTAGAAACAGTACCACAAGATAAATTTTGGATAGGTATAGCTCCATTTGCAGCTCATAAAGGAAAGATTTTACCATTGAAAACAACAGAAGATTTGATTTCGCGTTTATCCCAACGTGGGGATTGTCACTTGTTTCTGTTTGGAGGAGGAGAATATGAGATTTCTCAACTGGAAAGTTGGGCATCTTCTTATTCGAATGTGACATCATTGGCGGGAAAGCTAAAGTTAAATCAGGAATTGGCTCTTATGAATCATCTTAGTGTAATGGTTTCAATGGATTCGGCAAATATGCATTTGGCTTCTTTGGTTGCTGTTCCGGTTATTTCCGTATGGGGGGCTACACATCCTTGTATGGGATTTATGGGGTGGAACCAGGATGTTAATAATGCAGTTCAGGTAGATTTGCCTTGTCGTCCATGTTCTGTTTTTGGCAATAAGCCATGCCGACGAGGAGATTATGCATGTCTTACAGGTATACAGGTAGAGGAAATAATTAGAAAGATAGATGGGATTATTATCAAAAGGTCTGAAAATTTATAGTGTATGAATTGTTATTTGTCACGGAATTATAAGAATCTGGATGGTGCAGGAAACAAGGCAAAGACTGATATAGAAAAAATCATGGAAAGAGCAGGATTCCGAAATGTCGGTTTGAAACAGAGTAATTTTACTAATCCTGTCTTGGATTTTTTATTTACATTGTTTGGAGTACTGAAATCCCCATTTTACCTTCATGAAAATGATATCTTGTTTTTACAATATCCGTTAAAGAAATATTTTTCGTTTGTATGTAAGTTGGCACATTTTAGAAACTCTAAAGTAGTTGTTATCATACATGACTTGGGGTGTTTCCGACGTAAAAAGTTGACAGTAGAAAAAGAAATTCGACGTTTGAATAGAGCAGATTATATCATTGCCCATAATCCTTCCATGAAGGCTTTTCTTCTTCAAAATGGATGTAAGGCAAGAATAGGAGAATTGGGTATTTTTGACTATTTGGCTGTTGCGCCGGTAACAGAAGTGATAGGTCCTTGCCCTCCATTTAATGTAGTATATGCTGGAGCATTATCTGAACGAAAGAATAAATTTCTATATGAATTAGGCTCATATATACATTCATATATTTTCAGGTTGTTTGGAAATGGTTTTGAATCTTCCAAAGCTATAGAAAATGAGCGTTTGAATTATCACGGATTTATTTCTTCAGAACAAATGATAGCACATCCTCAAGGTCATTTTGGCTTGGTATGGGATGGTGCTTCCATTCATACCTGTTCTGGAAACTTTGGAGAGTATTTAAGATATAACAATCCTCATAAAACATCTTTTTATTTGCGTTGTGGTATGCCGGTAATAATATGGAAACAGGCGGCTTTGGCTTCTTTTATAGAACGAAATGGAGCAGGATTCTGTATAGAATCTTTAGAAGAGATTGATAATATATTGAAGTCTCTTACTAGTGAAGATTATAGGAAACTTAAGGAGAATGCTTGTAAAATAGGAATGAAACTTTCAAAAGGTCATTTTATCACTGAGGCATTGAAAACTGCCGAGAGAGAGTTGGTTGCGGGGAATTGATTAAAAATGAAGTAGTATGACTCCTGAATATGACTATCTAATTGTTGGTGCAGGTTTGTTCGGTTCGGTATTTGCTCATGAAGCACGGAAGGCTGGTAAACGTTGCCTGGTTATTGACAAGCGTCAACATACCGGAGGCAATGTCTATTGTACGAAGATTGACGGCATAAATGTACATTGTTATGGCGCGCATATATTCCATACGGATAATCGTGAGGTTTGGAAATATGTCACAGACCTGACAGAGTTCAACAGATATACGAATTCCCCGCTTGCTTATTTTGGAGGGAAGTTGTATAACCTTCCTTTTAATATGAACACCTTTCGTCAACTTTGGGGTATATGTACACCATCTGAGGCGAAGGCAAAAATAGAGGAACAGTGTAAAGAGTATGATTATATACTTGAACCCGGTAATTTGGAAGAACAGGCTCTTAAACTATGTGGCAGAGACATATATACATGCTTTATTAAAGGATATACAGAAAAACAATGGGGAAGACCTGCTACGGAACTACCGGCTTTTATAATTAAACGTATTCCGTTTCGTTTTACTTATGATAATAATTATTTCAATGACCAGTATCAAGGAGTACCTATTGGCGGTTACAACCGTTTAATTGACAAGTTGCTTGATAGTACTGAAGTACGGACAGGCATTAATTATTTTAGGCATAAAGAGGAATTGGAAAGAATAGCTCGTAAAGTATTATATACAGGATGTATTGACGAATATTTTGGATATAGATACGGATGTTTGGAATACCGTAGCTTAAGGTTCGAACATAAGCGTCTTGATAATACGGATAATTATCAGGGAAATGCTGTCGTGAATTATTGTGAGAGAAATATTCCCTATACTCGCGTTATCGAACATAAACATTTTGAGTTTGGAACACAACCGTTTACAGTTGTAACCTATGAGTATCCAGAGAGGTTTGAAATAGGAAAAGAACCATATTATCCTATAAATGATGAAAAAAACAGCTCTATTTACCGGAAATATGAGGAACTTGCCATGCAACAGAGTAAGACTATTTTTGGAGGTAGATTAGCAAGGTATACTTATGCTGATATGGATGATACGATAGCTTCAGCACTGTCGCTTTGTAAGAAAGAGTTTTGTGAATAATAATAACGGAAATGAAAAATTTGGATGTAAAAAACATTGTTAAGGTTGTTATTCCGATATATACGACGGAAATTAATTCATTTGAAATGATTTCGTTACAAAGGGTTTGTGATGTGTTGTGTTCATATCCGTTGGTTGTGGTTAAGCCGGCTTCTCTGGATTTATCAGAGATTTTAAATAAATATCCGTTTATTATTACGGAGGATTTTGATGATGGTTATTTTCGTAATATAGCAGGTTATAATCGTCTTATGCTTTCCGAAGATTTTTATAGCCGTTTTATTGACAGTGAGTATATTCTTATATATCAGCTGGATGCTTATGTGTTCAGAGATGAGCTTAAAGAATGGTGCCAAAAAGGATATGACTATGTGGGTGCGCCTTGGCTGGTTCGTCCCATGTATAGTTCTTTTCCAATGAAGCAATATAGATGGTTGTTTCGTTCATCGGCAACACGCGCAACAGACTTTAAAGTTGGTAATGGTGGTTTTTCTTTACGTAAAGTTAGTTCCCATTTGCGTGTTGTCAGAGAATTGAAAGATATTATTGACGGATATTTACATCATAAAAATAACCATGTGTTTAATGAAGATGTATTCTTTTCTGTGGAGGTAAACAAGCATGGAATGGATTTTTGTTATCCTTCATATATGGAAGCTTTGAAGTTTAGCTTTGATAAATATCCAGCATTATGTTATGAATTGAATAAAGGGCAATTACCATTTGGATGCCATTCGTGGTTCAAAAAGAGAATGTATGGTTTTTGGTCCAAGATTATTGATATATCATGAACTGTTAATACAAACTTTATGAAAACAAGAATAGTAAAACGACTGCTTGCTTGTATAAAAGCTGTGTATTTTAGGGTGGCAGAATTGTGTTTTCCTTCAAAAATTTCAGACATAAAAGAGATCCCTATTATTGTCAATAATTTTAACAGGCTTACAACTTTAAAGTTATTGTTGGATTCTTTGGAGAGAAGAGGTTATCATAATATCTATATTCTGGATAATGCCAGTACATATCCACCTCTTTTGGATTATTATAAAGAATGCCCTTATGAAGTGATATTTCTTGGTGCGAATTTGGGTTTTAAAGCTATTTGGAAATCTAAAGAAGTCAGGAAACGTTTTTGCCGGGACTATTATATCTATACGGATTCAGATGTTGTGCTTAGTGAAACTTGTCCGGACGATGTGGTCGGTTATCTTCTGGATTTGCTTAAGAACAAATATAAATATGCGGCAAAAATAGGACTTTCGCTTTGTATAGATGATTTACCTGATTGTTATTTCTTGAAGAATAAAGTATTACAATGGGAGCAGCAGTTCTATCAAGGCAAGAATGAAGATAATCTTTATCCAGCTCCTGTTGATACTACATTTGCTTTGTATCGTCCTCGGGTAGGTTTAAGCAGAAGCCGTTCTGTTGAATCATATCGAACGGCTTCTCCTTATATTTTAAAACATTTACCCTGGTATATGGATTCTGATAATTTGTCTGAAGAAGAATTATATTATATAAGAGAGTGTAAACATGCGACAAGCTGGACTTCGCAAAATTAAAGTTCAAGTTTAAATTTTAATTTGTGACGTTTTTTATAATTATTCCAGAATTTACGACGATAATACAAAACGCGTTCAATACAGAAGTTTTCATCAGCATTCCTCGCTGAAGCGTAAGTTTTGGCTAATTCAACGAATAAATCTTTTTGTCCCCATAATCTGGCAAAATTAGAACATCCTTTTTCTATACTGACATTTCCAAAATCCATCCTGTTAATGTCTATCAGAGAAAAATGGTATTTGCCGTCAATTATATCAAACAGTATGTTTCCTGGAGAATAGTCTCTATGAAATATTCCTGAGTTATGTAAGGTGGCAGTA
Source organism: Parabacteroides sp. (assembly GCA_034091205.1). Taxonomy (GTDB): domain Bacteria; phylum Bacteroidota; class Bacteroidia; order Bacteroidales; family Tannerellaceae; genus Parabacteroides. The sequence continues at coordinate 22,405 of JAXDRC010000073.1, forward strand.
TATTTTGCAAATGATTCAATAAATTCCTTACAGTCATTTGCCGGAATTTCTGCAAATTCATATAAGTCTCTTTTATATGAAGATTGCTTGCTTATAAAAAACGAAAAATGCAACAGCCCCCATTTACGTTCTTCAATATAAGCGATTGGTTCAGGTGTCTCAAACCCTTTTTTTATTAGAATTTCCGGATATTTATATGCCCTTTCACATTTTGTAGGGCGAAAAAAGGTATATATTAGTTTGTTGAAGAAACATGGTACTGCATAGCGTTTCACATTTATATCTTCAGATTCTAATTTTATCCGTTTGATTAAATTACGTCTATTGTATAGAATTTCTCCTTCTTTCTCAAAATTCTGAGGGAGCTGGTGTAAAAAAGAGGAAAGATGGATGTATTTTGGATTAATGATAAATTTGAACATATAAAACTCTATTAGTCTTTAATTTGTTTTTAAAGGAAAACCAAATTAGCCTGTGTTGTGCTTGTTTTCAACTGATAAATACAAAAATACAGCTTATTTGGAAATACTCCAAAAGTTCCTTTATGGTATTGTAAGTATTATAACACTTAGAATTTCCTTATATAAGCAATAGAATAAGAATCATACAAGATATCTCTTATTCCATGTTTATATCTGAAGGAAAGCACATTCTTTTTCAGTTCGTATTCCAGTTTAAGTCTTAGCTGTATTGGCTTGTCTCCTTCGCCACGATAACCATTGAATCCGGAAACGTCGCAATCCAGAAGGAAATTCCGGTATGTTCCTCTTGCTCCTGCGCCATAACAGAAAGCATCGTTCTGGCGATGTTTAGTGTCGTTAGTCATCCAGCAATAGAATCCGGCAAGCATCTGAAGTCTGAATGATGCGTTGCACGATTCATCTTCCCAAAGATTACGGCCGATATTACAATCAAACCAATATGAAGCTGCATCTGTAAATCGGGCATCACAAAGTCTGCCTCCGCTTGCCGTCTTTATGTTGGCGCTTATAACCATATCCACCCATTTCTTGTTACGGAGAATCTGATAATAGCAGTTTACAATGACATCACCGAAACAAGGAATAGGAGAAGATGTTTCTACGGCAGAACGCTCATCGCGCACAGCTTCCGAAGTTTTATACCATTCCTGAACTACACCGCTGACCGACAAACCTGCTCGCCCTTTTACGAATGGAATGTAAAGACGTGCATAAAGGTCTTTTGTCTTGTCGCCGGGCATTGTGTGATATTCGCCACGAACTTCAACTTCCCATTTCGAGCCAAGGTCTGCGCCCATCATCTCAGGAATAGGGAAAGCATTTGCTCCGAAATATCTTGGAGTATATTTAAGAAATTCCATTTTCTCCCACCATTCTCCGGCTTTCAAAGGGATTGCAGCAGTGAGAACTAAAAACAGAAAAATATATTTAAGAAAATGTTTTGTCATTTTACAGATGTAAGCTTAAGTGATTTAAGTTTCGCAAGTTGCTCAACTTAATAGTTAACAAGGCTTCAGAGACAAGTTGACAAGGTCTGAACAGCTGTAATTTCACGAATTATTATCCAAAAATCTCGTCAACTTGTTCCCTTGTCAACTCGTTTCCTGCAAGTTGAGCTTGCGAAACTTGAATAAGTGATTGAATATATTTTGTAAAAAGATGGACAAAAGTATGAAATATGATGTTTTTTGCAAACAAAATGATTGTGATATGTGTTGGAGTTTTTTTATTTTTGTGAAAGGTGAGGAGGATATGAGGGGTAAGGAGTCAAGGAGTTAAGTAGTCAAGAAGAAGGGAGTTATATGAAGTTATAAGGGAGTAAATGGAGTTAGATGCCAATAGTTAAGGAGTCAAGGAGTTAAGAAGTCAAGTAGTTAAGGAGTCAAGTAGTCAAGGAGTTTTTAACTTTCAACTTTCAACTTTCAACTTTAAACCCTAAACCCTAAACTTTCTCGTCTCTGTAGCCTTGTCAACTCGTCAACTAAAATGTTATTTATGGAAAAGAAAGACTATACATCTATATTAAATAATGCAGTGGATGCCCTTTCCGACCCGCAATCATACCGCGGACTGTTTCATAAACAGAAAGACGGTGAGGCAATTCCTTCGTGGAAAACATTGTCGAAGATTGTGGAACTGTCAAGGGCAATCCTTTTTCCCGGATATTTCGGGAAATCATCAGTTCACAGCCGTACGATTAATTATCATATCGGTGTGAATGTGGAGGAAGTGTTCCGTATGCTTGCAGGACAAATACAGGCTGGTCTGTGCTTTGGCGCAGCAAACTGTGAGAGTTTGTCGCATGAATCTCCTTGCAGTGAGAATGCTACACGTATAGCTGCCGATTTTATTTCGAGACTTCCGGAGATTCGCCGTATATTGGCAACTGATGTTGAGGCTGCATATTTCGGAGATCCGGCTGCAACTTGCTTTGGCGAGATTATTTGCTGTTATCCTGCAATAAGGGCAGTAACTAACTACCGCATTGCACATGAACTGTACAAGCTTCATGTTCCGCTTATCCCAAGAATAATTACTGAAATGGCGCATTCCGAAACAGGAATAGATATTCATCCAGGAGCAGAAATAGGACATCATTTCACCATTGACCACGGAACAGGTGTTGTTATCGGTGAAACATGTATAATCGGTAATCATGTGAAATTATATCAGGGCGTAACACTCGGAGCTAAAAGCTTCCCTTTGGATGAAGATGGAAATCCGATAAAAGGCATTCCACGTCATCCTATTCTTGAGGATGAAGTTACAGTTTATTCCAACGCAACAATTCTTGGAAGAATTACTATCGGTAAAGGTGCGACAATTGGAGGAAACATTTGGGTTACGGAGAATGTTGCGGCTGGGCAAAGGATTGTACAGAGAAAATAGGAGGAGTTGACAAGTTAACGAGTTGACAAGTTAACGAGTTGACAAGTTGACAAGTAGTTAAGGAGTTAAGTAGTTAAGTAGTAAAGGAGAAGGGAGTTAGATGAAGTTATAAGGAGGTAAAAGGAGTTAGAAGCCGATAGTGATTAGTTTCTATATTCATTGAACTTTCCACTTTAAACTTTCCACTCTCAACCCTAAACCCTAAACTCTCAACTTTCAAAGAAAAAATATGGAAAGAAACATCAAAAACTCACTCATAGAACTTATAGGCAGCACACCATTGTTGCGCCTGTCCAATATTTTCGGCAACGAAGGCAGTGAAGCTGAAGTGTTGGTTAAAATAGAATACTTCAATCCAGGAGGAAGTGTGAAAGACCGTGCTGCACTTTCAATGATTGAAGATGCCGAAAAGAAAGGTTTATTGAAACCTGGAGGAACAATTATAGAGCCGACAAGTGGAAACACCGGTGTCGGTCTGGCTTGGATTGCAGCCATCAGAGGTTATAAACTTATCCTTACTATGCCGGAAACTATGAGCATTGAAAGGAGAATGTTATTGAAAGCCTATGGCGGTGAATTGGTTCTGACTCCTGGAAATTTAGGAATGAAAGGAGCAATAGAAAAGGCGGAAGAATTGAATAAATCTATCCCGGGTTCCGTTATTCTCCGTCAGTTCGACAATCCGGCTAATCCTGCTGCACATAAGCAGACAGCAAAGGAAATTTGGGAAGATACGGCTGGAAATATTGATTGCTTTATAGCTTGTGTGGGAACAGGCGGAACTCTTACCGGAACAGGAAGAGCTCTGAAAGCAATGAATCCAGACATTAATATTATTGGAGTTGAACCTGCATCTTCTCCGGTATTGTCAGGAGGAAAATCCGGAGCTCATAAGATTCAGGGAATTGGCGCAGGTTTTGTTCCTTCAATATATGACTCAACAATTGCCGACAGAATAATCACCGTTACTGATGATGAGGCAATGGAAACAATGCGTCTGCTTGCCAGAACTGAAGGTCTTTTGGTTGGTATTTCTTCCGGTGCGGCTGTAAGTGCAGCTCTGAAAGTATGCAGAGAAGAGAAATATAAAGGAAAACGTATAGTTGTTCTTTTGCCTGATACAGGAGAAAGATATTTGTCTTCAGGCGTGTTCTGAGGAAATGAACATATATACGGACTTGTCAGTTAGTCAACTTTTTAAATCTGAACATTATGGCAAATCCGAGAATACCGGGGCTGTCAGAAGCCGAAATGACAAAGGCTTTTGACAAGCTCAACAATTATAACAGGAATAAGAAATCCTACAAGGATGTGGGCTGTTATCTGGTTGTGCTTCCGCACGAAGGTTACAGCAAATATAGTTTGTGGATTTATACACCTTTGCTGGAACGCAGGGCAGTTTTGTTCATCAGCGAGCTGAGCGAGGATTTTTATATTTCGATGCGCTTCGTAACGTCGGAACTATGGTATTCCGAACGTTGTATATTCCTTGTGGATTATAACCAGAAACGAATGCAGACTCACGGCGATGACCTTATATCATTCGGGAAATACAGAGGGCATTATTTATATGAGATATTGAGAATCGACCCGTCATATATCAATTGGCTTGGATGTAAGTTCAATGCACGCATTCCTAAGCAGGAACGTATGGTGAAGATGTCTCAGGCATATATGCTTTTCTATATGGACAGACTGAAGAAGAAGAGCACTCAGCCTTATCGCAACAGTAAATTCTTGGGCAAGAAAGGTGATAAAATAAAAAGCCTTTCTGTGAAGGTATTGAAAGTAAATCCTGAAGATGACCCATATTTGACTAAAGTTGAGGGAAACACTCCTTTGTTCTTTGTCCGACAGAAAATAATGGCTGTCGATCATAATGGCAATCTTGTTGTCTTCAGTATTCCTGCCCAATTCCCCAGCTACGAATCAGGCAAGCTTTCTGCAATGGAGAAGAAATATGTTCCTGGCGAAGTGCTTGGTATTGCTTCTGCACGCATTGCCGCTACTTATGTAAGTCACAACATTTGCTTCACCCGGCTTAATTATGTGAGGATGGAATAGGCGATATGTCATAGTTTTGTTGTTCAGATATTTGCATTTCCAGCCTTTTTTATATTGCTGAAAAACTTTTTTCATAGGGAAGAAAATAAATTTTCACCCGTATGAAAAAGAATTTTCATCGGCATGAAAAACTTTTTCCAGGCCTATGGAAAAGGTTGGGACATTAATCTTACTTTTGCACAGGATTTAGGTTTTCGATGTTTAGATATTATGGGCAAGGATAAAATGTTTTCGCCGAATTTCTGTTATATACTGGCGGCGAATTTTCTGTTGTATTTTGCATTCTACCTGATTATGCCGATTATGGCATTTTATTTGCAGGAAGAGTTTGGGGCAGATAAGACTTGGATAGGATTTATATTGTCCTGTTATACTGTGGCATGTCTGTGCATCAGGCCTTTTTCCGGTTATTTGCTTGATACATTCTCGCGCCGTCCTCTTTATCTTGTTGCTTATCTTGTGTTTATTGCTGTGTTTGGAGGATATATTCTTGCCACCACCATAACATTGTTCGTTGCGTTGCGTATTATCCATGGTATTGCATTCGGAATGGTTACTGTTGCCGGAAACACACTGGTCATTGATGTTCTGCCTTCGTCGAGACGAGGAGAAGGAATCAGTTACTACGGACTGGCAAACAACATGGCAATGAGTTTCGGACCTATGATTGGTCTGTTTATGCATAATACATATTCTTATCCTTTTATATTTGCCTGCTCATTATTGTCCGGAAGTTTGGGTATGATAATGGCGTATATGGTGAAGACATCATACCGTGCTCCGGTAAAAAGAGAGCCGATATCATTGGACCGTTTCTTCCTTAAGAAAGGAATATGGGCGGGAATATCACTTCTCCTTTTATCTATTCCATATGGAATGACTTCTACATATGTGGCAATGTATGCGGAGGAAATAGGTATAACCGTAAATTCAGGATTGTATTTTACATTCATGGCGATTGGCCTTGCTACATCGCGTATTATATCCGGAAAACAAGTGGATAAGGGAAGGATAACTCTTGTCATAACTTTAGGTATGTATCTTGCCGCCGGAACATTCTTCTGCCTTTCAGCATTGCACCTCATTGCCGGATGGAATATTACATTAAGTTCTTATTTATATATAATCATAGCATTGATGCAGGGTATTGCGTTCGGAACAATGTTCCCGGCATTCAATACTTTGTTTGTAAATCTGGCTCAGAATAATCAGAGAGGAACGGCAACATCCACATATCTTACAAGTTGGGATGTGGGTACAGGTGCCGGACTTATGATTGGCGGACACATAGCGCAGCAGTGGGGCGGCTTTGAATATGCATATCTGTTTGGCGCAAGTCTGACGATAGTTTCAATTCTGTTTTTCCGATTCAAGGCAGGTCCGCATTTTGAGAAGAATAAGTTGAGAGGATAGGAGCTAGGGTAAGAAGTTGAGGAGCTAAGTAGTCAAGTAGTTAAGGAGAAGGGAGTTAGATGAAGTTATAAGGAGGTAAATGGAGTTAGATGCCAATAGTTTTAGTTTCTATATTCATTGAATCCAAACTCAACTCTAAGGTGTTAAGGAATCAAGAAGGAATATCTTATTTCCTGTAGCCTTGTCAACTTGTCAACTCGTCCCCTAAATTATAAATATAAATAACTGATTAAAAATGAAAATCATTGCCGATAACACAGTGCCATTCCTTAAAGGAATAGCAGAGCCCGTGGCTGATATAGAATATATAAATTCAAAGGAATTCACTCCGGAAAAGGTCAGTGATGCCGATGCGCTTATAGTGCGTAGTATAGATAAATGTACGCGTGAATTGCTAACCGGCAGTAAAGTTAAGCTTATAACTACAGCCACAATAGGTTTTGACCATATTGATACACATTATTGCGATGAGGCAGGAATAACATGGTTCAATGCTCCGGGCTGCAATGCGGAGTCTGTAGGACTTTATGTGCTTTCATCCTTGATTGCGGTGTCATTGCGTAGTGGCGAAGAACTCAAGGGTAAGACTTTGGGAATTGTCGGTGTTGGTCATGTCGGTCGTGTAGTTGAAAGAATAGCAGGACATATGGGAATGAAAGTTCTTCGTAATGACCCGCCTCGCCAGGAGAAGGAGGGAAGTGACGGTTTTGTTTCTCTGGATACTATTGCAGAGGAATCTGATATAATAACCTTGCATGTTCCGTTAACCAAAGAAGGAAAATATCCTACATGGCATCTTGCAAATACATCCTTTTTTGACAAACTTCGTAAAAAGCCTTGGTTGGTAAATAGCTGCCGTGGTGCGGTTCACGACACTGAAGCTTTGCTCAAAGCAGTTAAGGAAGGGAAAATCAGTCGTCTGATATTAGATTGTTGGGAAAACGAACCAACCATAAATCGGGAATTACTTTCTCTTTGTGACATAGCAACTCCTCATATTGCGGGTTTCTCTGCCGATGGAAAGGCAAATGGAACACGTGCTTGTTTGAAGAATATTGAGAAATATTTCAATATAAGATTCGATAAATTGAAAGACGTGGTTCCTCCAGCACCGGCGAATGATGTAATAGATATGGATAAGTTTGGAGACAGTCACCGTGTTGAACAGGCAGTCTTAAGCTGTTTCAATCCGGAAAATATAGACAGTGAATTACGCCGGAAACCGGGAGATTTCGAGCTGTTTCGTACAAATTATAAACATCCTCGTGAACTTCTTGCCTATAAGGTGGTAAATGCTCGGGAGGAAGAGAAAAAACAGCTCCGTAATCTTGGATTTTTCTGCTGAAAAACGGGTAAATCAGTAGCCTTGTTTTCTTTAATGTATATATAGGCTATTGAGGTCTATTTTTCAATCTGTAACAGATTAAAATGTTAAATGGTTAGAAATTTGGCATAGTTTGGAGTGTTTTAATGCACAAGAAAAGAAAAAATGTGCAATAATCAGCATTTTTAATGTAGTAAATTTGTATTGTTACGTAAAAAATTCTTTTCTTTGCAGTGAAAAATAAAAAAGTAAATTCATATTATTAATCTAAATTAAAAAGTTATGTCTGAAGTTGCATCTAAAGTAAAAGCTATCATCGTTGATAAATTAAGTGTAGAAGAATCTGAAGTTACTAACGAAGCAAGCTTTACTAACGATTTAGGAGCAGACTCTCTTGATACTGTAGAATTGATTATGGAATTCGAAAAAGAATTCGGTATCTCAATTCCTGATGATCAAGCAGAAAAGATTACAACAGTAGGCGACGCTATCGCTTATATCGAAGCTAACGCGAAGTAATCAACCCCTTTTATAAAAAAAGGTATGGAATTAAAAAGAGTAGTAGTAACAGGTCTTGGTGCTATTTCTCCTCTTGGTAATACCCTCGCAGAAACCTGGGAGGGTATTATTAATGGTAAAAGCGGTGCAGGGCCTATTACTCATTTTGACGCAAGTAAGTTTAAGACACAGTTTGCATGCGAAGTGAAGAACTTCGATTCATCATTGTATGTTGATCGTAAGGAAGCGCGCAAATGTGATCGTTATAGTTTGTTGGCCATCGGTGCAGCAAAACAAGCAATTGAAGATGCAGCGATGGACTTGGACAACGAAGACAAAAACCGCATAGGTGTTATCTTCGCTGCCGGTATTGGTGGTATCAAAACATTCGAAGATGAGGTAATGGGCTATGCTCAGACTAAAGATACAATCGGTCCGAAGTTCAATCCTTTCTTCATCCCTAAGATGATTGCTGATATCGCAGCCGGTCATATCTCTATGATGTATGGTTTCCGTGGTCCTAACTTTGCCACTGTTTCAGCTTGTGCATCTTCAACAAATGCTATTGCTGATGCATTCAACTATATCCGCTTGGGTAAAGCTAATGTAATTGTGACAGGTGGTTCTGAAGCTGCTATTGCTGCTGCAGGTGTTGGCGGATTCAACTCAATGAATGCATTGTCAACTCGCAACGATTCACCGGAAACAGCATCTCGTCCGTTCAGCGCAAGCCGCGACGGTTTCGTTATGGGTGAAGGTTCTGCTTGCCTTGTGCTTGAAGAATTGGAACATGCTTTGGCTCGTGGCGCTAAAATCTATGCCGAGGTTGCAGGTGCAGGCATGTCAGCTGATGCTTATCACTTGACAGCAACTCATCCGGAAGGTCTTGGTGCACGCTTGACAATGACTAACGCTTTGGAAGATGCAGAAATGAAACCTGAAGACATTGACTATATCAATGTTCACGGAACATCAACACCAGTAGGTGACATCTCTGAAGCTAAGGCAATCAAGGAAGTATTTGGTGAGCATGCATATAAACTTAATATCAGCTCAACAAAGTCTATGACAGGCCATTTGCTTGGTGCTGCAGGTGCTTTGGAAGCTATTATCAGTGTAATGGCTGTTAAGGAAGATATCGTTCCTCCAACAATCAACCATGCTGAAGGCGATGAAGATCCTGAAATTGACTACAATTTGAACTTTACTTTCAATAAGGCTCAAAAACGTACTGTCAATGCAGCTCTTTCAAATACATTTGGTTTCGGTGGTCACAATGCTACTGTTATCGTTAAAAAATTTGTGAAGTAACGTGTTATCACAATTATACAAGAAAATAAGGCTCCTTAAGAATAAAGGTAAGGAGCCTTATTTGTCTATTTACAAGATTACCGGTTATTACCCGGATGATATCAAGATTTACGAGCAGGCATTTCTTCACAGATCTTCATCTGTTGAGGATGAGAATGGAAAATCACTTAACAACGAACGTTTGGAATTTTTGGGTGATGCTATTCTGGATGCTATAGTCGCTGATATTGTCTATGTTCATTTCCCTAATAAAAAGGAAGGTTATCTTACTAACACGCGTTCAAAAATAGTGAAGCGTGAGACATTGAACCATATAGCCCTCGAGCTTGGTCTTGATAAGATGGTGAAATATGCTACCAAGGTAAGTACTCACAATAATTATATATACGGAAATGCCTTGGAAGCACTTATTGGTGCTGTTTATCTGGATCACGGCTATTCTGCTGCTTTCGATTTCATAAGTAAGATTATCATCAGCAAATATATCGACCTTGATAATATTGCTAAGAAGGAAATGAACTTCAAATCGCACCTTATAGAATGGGGACAGAAAAACAAATTGTCCGTTGATTTCAGTATTATTGAATCATTCAATGATAATGACGGAAACCCGGTTTTTCAGACTTCTATAATTCTTGAGGGCGAAATACAAATGGGTATCGGAATTGGATATACAAAGAAAGAATCTCATCAGAACGCTGCACAGATGGCTTTGAAAAAGCTGCGTACGGACAAAGAGTTCCAGCAGCTTGTAAATGAAATAAAGAAAAAGAAAAAAGAAGCCCGTGCTGCCGAAAATAGTTCTGAAGTAAATGGTAGTGAACCTGTTGTTTCAAACGAACAGCCGGCTCAGACAGAGGTTCAGACGGAAGAATTGGAACAAGAAAATACATCTCTGCAGATACAACAGGAAGCTGTGGAAAAGTAAACAAAAATAAAGGAGGTAATATGTCAGGATTTCATGCTTTTGACATATTGCCTCCTTTTTTATATCCGTAAGTTTACATACATTTGTGCTATCTAATATCATTATCAGCAAAAATAGGCAATGGATTTATTAACAAAAAGTATTTCCGTATTTTTCCATTCCCGTCAGAAGGCTATTGAAAAATACTATAATCATGCTCATGAACTGCAGGATTTGCAGCTGAAATATCTTCTGAAAACTGCTGAGAAAACAGAATGGGGTAAAAGATATGGCTTCAACACAATTCATTCACATAATGATTTCTGCCGTATTCCAGTACAGACTTACGACTCTCTGAAGGCTGACATAAAGCGTATGCTTAATGAGGAGAGTAATATTATATGGCCTACTCCAGTAAAATGGTTTGCTAAAAGCAGTGGCACAACAAGTGATAAAAGTAAATTCCTTCCGGTTACTTCTGAAGTTCTTAAGAAAACTCATTATCAGGGCGGTTTTGACACTGTCGCTTTATATTTTCGCAATAATCCGCAAAGCCGCTTTTTTCAAGGAAAAGGGCTGATTCTTGGTGGCAGTCACAGTCCGTCGCCTCTTAATAAGGATATTCATTGTGGCGACCTTTCTGCTGTCCTTTTGCAGAATCTTAATCCGCTGGTTGAGATTGTCCGTGTCCCGGGAAAGAAGATAATCCTGATGGATGAATGGGAAAGTAAAATAAAATCCATTGTTGAAAATACGTATAATAAGAATGTTACCAACATATCCGGTGTTCCTTCCTGGATGCTTGTGCTTATCAAGGCAGTGATGAAAAAGGCAGGTGCGGAATATCTGACGGATGTATGGCCCAATCTTGAAGTGTTCTTCCATGGAGGGATAAGTTTCAATCCTTATCGTGAACAGTATAAGTCGCTTATTCCGTCGGACAAGATGCATTATATGGAAACCTATAACGCTTCTGAAGGTTTCTTCGGCATTCAGGATGATCCGAATGATGCCTCACTTCTGCTTATGCTCGACTATGGAATATATTACGAGTTTATTCCGCTCAATGAATTGGAGAATGACAATCCGACAGTATTGCCTCTTGAAGCAGTGGAAGCCGGTAAAAATTATGCAATACTTATCTCAACTCCCGGTGGTTTGTGGAGATATGAGATAGGGGATACAGTATGCTTTACTTCCACAAATCCATATAAATTTGTAATCTCCGGCAGAACAAAACATTTCATAAATGCCTTTGGCGAAGAACTTATGGTGCATAATGCCGATAAGGCTCTGGTCGAAGCCTGTAAGCTTACCGGTGCAATCATTACTGATTATACCGTGGCTCCTCTGTTCCTTCTTAACAATGCAAAAGGCCGTCATCAGTGGCTGATAGAATTTGACAGGCAACCTGAGTCATTGGCTGAATTTGCCCATATACTAGACCTTAAACTTCAGGAGGCAAATTCAGATTATGAGGCAAAACGATATAAGGAAATATCACTTCAGCCTTTAGAAGTAATTCCAGCACGTAAGAATTGTTTTTATGACTGGCTCAAAATGAAAGGGAAAGAAGGCGGACAGCATAAAATCCCGCGTCTGAGCAATAACCGCATTATTTTGGAAGAATTGCAGAAGATGAATAACGGGATTTGAAAAATTTGTAAACTCAAAAACTCAAAAACTCAAAAACTCAAAAACTCAAAAACTTATATCTATGATATCCCCTAAACAAATAGGTCTGGACAAACTGGAGCAAACTTTCTCCTTGACTGATGTTGTTACATTAAACGAGAAAGAAGATTGCCTCGTAATCCTTGACCAAACTCAACTTCCGGAACGGGAGATTTTCCTTAAAATTGGAGATGAAAAAGAGCTGATAGATGCAATTGTACGATTGAAGGTCAGAGGAGCTCCAGCAATTGGAGTTGCCGCGGCAGCTGGATTGTATGTTTGCTTCGTGCGTACTTTATTGTCAGTTTCTTCTGTGTCTCTTCTGAAAGAAGAATTTATGGCGTTGGCTGACAGAATTAGAGCTAGTCGACCAACTGCTGTTAATCTTTCGTGGGCACTCAACAGGATGGCTGATAGTTTCAATCAGTATATAAACGATAAGGAAATTCTTTCAGAGGCAGATTCTTTTGAATTGAAATCTCGTTTGTTATCTGAGGCTATTAAAATCAAGGATGAGGATATAGAAATGTGCAGGCAAATAGCTTCGCATGGAGTAGATTTGATTTCAGAAGGAAGCCGGATACTTACACATTGCAATGCCGGTCATCTTGCGGTGTCACGCTATGGAACAGCTCTTGCTCCAATCTATTTGGCGCAGGCTATGGGTTTGAATCCTAAAGTATATGCAGACGAAACACGCCCGTTGTTACAGGGTGCACGCCTTACTGCCTATGAGCTGATGAGATTTGGGGTTGATACGACATTATCCTGCGATAATATGGCTGCATCGTTGATGAGCCGTGGAATGGTTGATATGGTAATGGTTGGTTGTGACCGAATAGCGGCAAATGGCGATGTTGCCAACAAAATTGGAACTTGCGGACTTGCGGTTCTGGCACATCACTATGGCATCCCGTTCTATGTCCTGGGACCTGGCAGCACGTTTGATAAAGACACACCTACGGGGAATGATATTGTTATTGAACAGCGTTCCGCATCCGAAGTAAGCGAAATGCATTACATTCACCGTATGGCGCCCGAAAATGTAAAGGTTTATAATCCTGCATTCGATGTTACTCCTGCATCTCTTATCACTGCATATGTAACGGAGAAAGGAGTTTTCAAAAATATAGGTTTAATGTACTGAAAAAAATCTGCCGATGTTTCCAGAAAAACATCGGCAGATTTTTTATTAATACCCTGACTATGCCATTTATACCTGTTCTGCATGAGTTTTTATGATTTTATCAACCAAATACCTATGTTTCGGTATTGTCTAATATATCATATTTATTAATTATTCACTACAATGAAATACCATAAAAGGGTGATTGTTTAATGTCTTGAATCATAATACTTTTGCTTTCGAAAAAATAAGGTGTAACAAATAAAATATGAGAGTGTGTCAATTCCCAAAATTTTAGTTTTAACATCAGCGTTGTCATTGTGTGTTGGCAATGTATATTCAAAAGAAAAGCAAGATATAACAATATCCGGTAAAGTTAAGTCTACAGACGGTAATATAGTAGATTTCGCTACAGTATATTTGAAAGATACATCTACCGGAACAGTGACAGATATTGATGGAAAATATTCTTTTAAAGTAAAATCCGGTAAATATATCCTTGTTATTTCGGCTGTTGGATATGAAACAGTAGAAAAAAATATTGATACCGGAAATGGTAACTGCACATACGATATGATAATAAAACCATCAGTGACTGAGCTTAATGAGGTTACGGTGGTAGCTAAATCGGAAAGCAGGAAAGAAAGGGAGAAAGGTTTCGCCATAAGTGCTATCAACACAAAAAAAGCATCATTTGGAAATTTGCAGACAAGTGAACTTCTCAACAGGGCATCCGGTGTGAAACTTCGTCAGAGTGGAGGAGTAGGTTCAGATATACAATATAATATCAACGGTATGTCTGGTAATTCTATACGTATTTTTATAGATGGAATACCTATGGAAAATTATGGCTCCTCATTTTCTGTCAGCAGTCTTCCTCCATCTATGATTGAAAGAATAGATATTTATAAGGGAGTTGTGCCCGCGCATCTCACAGATGATGCCTTGGGTGGAGCTATCAATATAATATTGAAGCAACCGTCAAGTAAATCTATCTCTACGTCCTACACCTATGGCTCATTTAATACCCACAAGTGGGATTTGAATGCAAATTTCAGAGATGTAAAATCAGGTTTAACGGTTCAGGGAGCTGCTTTCTTCAACCATAGTGACAATAATTACAAGGTATGGGGCGACCCGGTGAAAATAACAGACCCTCAGAATGGAAAAGTCGAAAGGATAAAGGCAGAGCGTTTTCATGATGCTTATACATCCAAAGGGGTTACTCTTAATGCAGGATTTACAAAAGTAAAATGGGCAGACCGCTTCTTGCTCGGTTTTATATACTCTGATATGAGAAAGGACATACAGCATGGAGCAACAATGGAAGTGGTGTATGGAAATAGAAACTCCTCGCAACATACATATATGGGAAAGATGCAGTATGATAAAAGGGATTTACTCCCAAATCTGGATGTTTCTGCGAATTTCACTTTTGCAAAGGGGCATAGATTAGTTACGGATACCATTCCATATATGTATAACTGGTTGGGCGAGGTTATGACGGATAGAAACGGGAATCCGGTTGTGTGGAACAAAGGCGGGGGTGAAGCCGGAAAGGCAACTCTTGCAACAAATATTGAGGGAACAAAAACGGGCAGGATGCGTTTGTCATACAGGTTTGTCCCGTCGCAGGTTCTTTCTGCCAATGTTTTATATAATGCCTTTACCCGTGATGTGAAAGACCCATATCTGACGGAGGCTGAACAGAGATTTACTGACACCAGATATATGAATAAATCAATACTGAGTTTTGACTATGATGGTAAATATTTTGATGACAGATTGCATACGAGCCTGTTCTATAAACATTACCACCAGTCGGTGAAACTTAGTGACCCGGTGTTGAAAGACGGAGAGATTGTTTCTGAAAAGATATCCAGAGCTGTGTCTGACAATGGATTTGGCGGCGCTGTTTCTTTTCGTGTTGTTCCGGAACTGATGTTGACTACTTCTGCAGAATACGCAACTCGTCTTCCTGGTGTAACGGAGTTACTGGGTAATTCAACAAATAATATTCACGCATCTTATGAGTTAAGACCGGAAAAAAGTACAAATATAAATGTGGGGGCAATAATTGGTCCTTTAAAACTGGGAAAACACTCTTTGGAAACAGATATAAATCTTTTCTACAGGGATATCAAAGATATGATTCAAAAATCTTTGACTAATCTTACTGATGAGATGTACGGATACGAAAACTTAGGTAAAATTTTGAGTAAGGGAGTAGATTTGGATATCAGATATAATTATGATTATCGTGTGATAAGCGAGTTTAATCTTTCTTATACAGATGCACGATTCAATCTTAGATATGACAAGCATGGAACAGAATATCTCTATTATAAAGACAGGTTGCGCAATGACCCGTTCTTTACTGCAAACTGGAATGTTGAATATGTCGCTGAAAACTGGTTACAGCGAGGCTCGAGAATAAGTTTCACATATAATATGGGGTATGTTCATAAATTTTTCAGGAATTGGGAAAGTCTGGGTGGAGCAGGTAAGGCAATTATCCCAAGCCAGATGGTTCATGATATAGGTCTGGTTTATTATTTCCCAAAAAGAAATCTGAGCTTGAGTGCGGATGTGAAGAACCTGTTGAACGAGCAGGTGTTTGATAACTGGGCATTGCAGAAGCCGGGAAGAATGTTTTTTGTGAAAGTGACTTATTCATTTGCCAAATAGGATTTTTATCAGTCATTCATATTGTATTAACATAAGCTTCACTTACAGATAGCAAGTTGACAAGAAAACAAGTTGACAAGGTTTTTTAGATAATAAATTGTAAAGTTACGGGTGTTTTAACCTTATAAACTTGTTTCTGAGACCTTGTCAACTATTAAGTTGAGCAATTTGCGAAACTTGAATAATCAACACAAATCATAAACTTAATTTAAATAACAAAATGAACAAACTTTTATTAGGAAGCAGTCTCTTACTGTTGATGGCTGCATGTACAAAAGATGAGCCAATAGTTGATAAACCGGAAATGCCGTCGGAAGTGTTTTTCAACGTAGTTCTTTCAACAAGCACTGAAGGAAATACTGAAACATATGTACAGGCTTTGGATAATTTGAAGGAAGGAGAGGTTTCATTCAATAATTTCGGTTTTGAAGTACCTTCAACACGAACTGCGCGTGTATATGCGTCAAAAGACGGAAAGACTCTTTATAATCTGAATTATGGAGGAGGAACAATAACTAAATTTTCTGTGGCAGGAGGACAGGATTATTCAAAGATACATGAAACAAATGTAGCTCCAACTGTTGGTACGGAATATCCGAGATGGACAATGCTGGATGACGAAAAAGCTTTGTTGCATAACGTAAAGACTGAAAAGATATTTACTGACCAGGATAATCAGTCCGGAGGATACCTGTACTCAGAAGCGAAAGCTACGATTGTGGATGTAAATCTTACAGATATGTCGCTTGGGGCAAGCGAAACATTCGTGATACCAACTTCCGAGTTTGACAAAAAAGAGAATTCTTTTGTGTTCAGAATTGATGCCCCGGTTGTTGCCGGCGGAAAAGCCTACTATGGTGTTGCAAAGAGAAAGTTAAATCCAAATAAACCGGACGAACAGGTCAAGAATCTTGTTTATCCTGCAACTACACTTGTTGTTGACTATCCGTCATTGAAGAACCCTAAAGTCATTGAATCATCTTTGGCTAATGGTTCTACCTATGGTTATCGTATCCCTGTAGCGCATAAGGATGAAAAAGGTGATATCTATCAGATTAGCAAAACCCATATGCTGAAATTATCAGACGGAGTATATGATGACAGCTATGATTTTGATCTTTCAAAGGCTGCCGGAGTTGAAATCGGTGCATTGGGATGGTTCTATGCCGGAAATGGTATTGGTTATGCTACATATTATGATGCAGAGAAAGGAAACAGCGAAGAAGCTGCTGCATGGGGCATTATCCGTGTAGATATATATAATAAGTCGGTTATTAAAATGAATGTGCCTGATAAGCTTTATTTGTTCCAGTATCAATATGCAAAGGTTCTTGATGGAAAGGTGTATATGGCTTTATGTCCTGTTGGGGGAGAAGGAAATGTTTACATTTTTGATTCATCAAAAGCTGATGCTAACGGGTTTGAAGTTGGCGCAAAACTTAAAACAGGCGCAGGAGCTTCTTATATAGGGGTATTTTAAAGAAAAGATTTGTTAATGAAAAGATTTCTCAGAAAGATACACTTATACTTTTCGTTGATTTGCGGACTGTTCTTTATTATATTATGCCTGACAGGAGCAATACTTGTTTTTCAAACAGAGATACAACAGATTATTAATCCTGATTTTTTCTATGTAAAAAATTATGAAGGGAAAAAAGCTTTGCCTGTTGATTCTCTTTTGAGTATTGCAGACAAAACTATTCGTTCAGAAGGAAAAACTTTGGAATCTGCTCAATTCTATTCTCAGCCTGATAAAACATGTGAATTCAAGGTGTCAGAAGTTAAAGGAGTTTTCCTTGCTATGAACCCATATACAGGAGAAATTACAGGTAAGGGAACTCCGGCATCTTCTTTCTTTTTTACGGTACGTTGTCTTCACAGATGGCTATTGTTTACTCCGGATGGTTGGCCGGACAGGCAAACCGGTAAAAAAATAATGGGAACAGTATCTGTTTTAATCTCCTTAGTTTTAATATCCGGTTTCCTTTTTGTTATACCCAAAAAGTTAAGTTTGTGGAAAAATCTTTTTGTTATAAAAAAAGAAAAAAACAAATTCCTGTTTTGGTTTACATCTCATCGTTCATTAGGCATGTATAGTTTATTATTCCTGCTATTAATGTCATTGACAGGACCAATATGGAGTTTTGAGTCCTATCGTAAAGGTGTGGCAATCGTTTTTGGTGTTTATGACGGAAAAGAAACTAAAGGTAAGAGTTCAGGTGGACCTAAAAAAGCAACACAGCCAGATGTAAGTGTATGGGCTGAGGCTTGTCGGCAAATAATGACAGAGGTTCCTGATTACAAGTCCTTAGTTGTACAAAACAACAGGGTAAATGTAGTAACTGATTATCATAAAAACTCGAACACTTCTGACTCATATCGTTTTGATGAAAATGGAAAGATTTTGTCTAAAACAGACAGAGAAGAACTATCCGGAAATAGAAAAATGATGAGGTATGCATTTATGTTGCATACAGGAAATTGGGGTGGGATAGTTGTGAAATTTATTTATTTTATTTCTTGTATAATAGGAGTTTATTTGATGGTATCAGGTATGGTTGTATGGATGAAAAAGAAAAATTTCCATAATGACAAATGCTGATATTTTTATAAAAAAACCTTCCGGAAAAATTCTCCGGAAGGTTTTTTGTCAACCAAACAAATCTTTTAATCCATTAAAGACTTCACAGTTATATGTCAGCCATTATCTAGTTTTTCCGTTTGTAGATTTATTTCTCTATACCCCACTTCTTGTTAGGTTTGTCACCCATTTCAAGTACTAAGGTTCCACCTTTCAGCAATTCCGATGCCGGGAATTTGAAAGAATTCAGAGGCTTTCCGTTGAGAGTAGCAGACTGGATATATTTGTTCAGGCGTGAAGCGTTGCGTGCTTCGATAACGAATTTGTCGCCACGACCATAACGGTTGTCTAGTCTGATAACAGTCTTTTCATACAACGGGCTTGCGATTTCATAAACCGGATTAATATTACATCCTCCGTCTGTTTGGAATAATCCTATCGCAGCCATAACAAACCATGCGCTCATCTGTCCCTGGTCTTCATCGCCAAGATAAGCATTGGCAATACCTGCGCCATAGTAGCGGTCGATGATTGAACGGCTCCATTTCTGAGTTTCCCAAGGTTTGCCCACCCAGTTGAATAGGAAAGCGAAATGCATTGACTGCTGGTTGCCCTGCACTACAGGGAAATCCCAATATTGGTCGTTTGGAGCATTGTAGCGCCATGGTTCGCTTGCTTGGAATCCCCATTCCAGACGCTCTATGAAGCGTTTCTTACCCATATAATCAGCCAGTGCCGGAACATCCTGGGGAACAAAATATGTAAGCTGCCAAGCATTACCTTCAACATAATGCTGGTTTGCTCCTGAACGGAACGGGTCGAAATCTTTTGCCCATTTACCTTTGCTGTCTTTCAGAACGGCAAAACCAGATTTGCGGTCTATTACGTTTTTCCACCAGTAACCGCGTTCGTTGAATTTCTTGTAGATGTCATCCTTTCCAAGAGCTTTCGCAAATTGTCCTATAGTCCAGTCATCATAGGAATATTCAAGAGAATTGGAGAAACGTCCCTGGTCAGACGGAACGTAACCATGTTCCAGATAAGTTTTCAAATCTCGGTTTCCTGCATATCCGTCAAATACTTTTTGTGATGGAGTGCTTTGCATTTTCAACATAGCTTCGAGCGCCTTGTCAGTGTCAAAGTCGCGTATCCCCATCTGGTATGCACCAACGATTAGTGGAATTTCATGTTCTGCAACCATCACAGGTATATAATTCATACCGGCTGGTCCTTTAGCCAGCCATCCGTTGGCATCATACATGGCAAGCTGGGAGTTTACCCAGCGTTTGCTCCATTCCGGAGTGACAAGATTCCAGAACTGGTTAAGATTCCAGAATGTATTCCAGAAAGCGTCACAGCCCAAAGCCATATCGTCAGAATTAGCCAGGCGACGCACTTTCTTGTCTGTCGAAATCCATTCACCGTTTACATCACTCCATATGTTACGGCTACAAAGAGCACGGTACATATTGTTGTAGAAACGGCTCTTTTCCTGGCTGTCTGCAGTATTTATCTGAACACGTCCGAAAATATCGTTCCATACGTTCTGTTGATTCTTTTTTACAGCCTCGAAGTTCCAGCCGAATGGTCGTGTTATTTCTGTTTCAAGGTTCAGACTGGCATTCTCAATACTAACCAGAGAAATACCTGAACGAACCTGAACAACAGGATTGTTCTTTACATTGAATTGCAGATATGCTCCTGCATCCTTCAAGTCTTTAGCTTTAAGGATGGTGTCGCGTCTGACTTCTCCATCTGCCCAAATACCCATATCTGCGATAGGCTGGTCAAATTCAAGGACAAAATGAAGCTTATAGTCCTGGTCGGCATCATCACTCCAAACATACTTCGACAACTGATGGCTTACACCTTCGATTCTGTAATCGTTGACACGGCGCAGCTCAACTTCGCGAAGCTGATAATCATATTCTGTCGGGATGTGCAAATCCACAAGGATACGTGCTCCTTCGCGGTCTGTCGGGAATGTATATCTTTGGAAACCGCATCGGGTTGTGGCAGTCAGTTCTGCCTTGATATCATAGTCCTCAAGATTTATCGCATAATATCCGATACCTGCTTTCTCTGTGCGTTTGTCAATACGTGAGCGGTATCCGGAATCAGGGTCTGCTTCGTCACCTTCCTGAATAACCAGCTTGCCGTTTGTAGGCATCAGGCCTAATCCTCCCAAAGTCCATTCATGGATATGGCTGAAGCAACCGATATTTTCAAACGTAGGTTGGTATCCGCTCTGCCATCCGCTGTTCTGGTTGTCCGGACTTAGCTTAACCATACTGAAAGGCATCCATGGCCCCGGTGCAATCATCCAGCGTGAGTGTCCTGTTCCTATTCGTGTGTCAACATAGTCGGCAAGGGTCTGTTCCGGTTTTGGAGAACGGGTCACTGAGCCTTTGGCAATAACTTTACCGTCAGCTTTCACTACATAGTTACTTTTCTTGTCAGCTTTAACTGCCGGCATTGGAGCTTCCAGGATATATCGTGCTGTATCAAGGCGGTGAGAGAAAACTTTTTTGCCGTCAAGCTCAACCTCAAGGTTCGGTCTGCCTGAAAGTTCCTCTACATCGACAAGTAAAGGCTGAACATTGTTTCCATTGTCTTTCAACTCGTATTCTGCTGCTTTTACGTTACGCACAAAAGCTTTTCCCGGCTTTATCAACTTAACACCTGACGGACCTTCAAGCATTACCTGGTCGAACATAATCCATGAGCCTTGAAGGACAGACAGACGTATTTCGTTTCCTCCTTCGCGCAGGCATTCAGGATTAACCGGAATTTCAATTCTGTTTTCAGCCGTACCGGATAAATCACCTGTTATAGAGTTTTTGTTTTTACCTTTTGGCAATTGGAATTTCCACATTTCTCCGTTCACGGTAACCTTCAAAAGTGGAGGTAATTCAACTGCATTATCCAGAACGTCGATAACCAGTTTCCACTGTTCCGACGAAGAAGGCATTTTTTCTATTCCGAAAAGTATGGTTGTTTCGTGCGTACGCCAGCCGGAAGTTCCTCCTGTGCCACCCCATCCGTCTGATGGTCCGGGAATGATATAAGGAAAGTCTTTCTCCGCATCAGAATGTCCGATAAGGAAATATCTGTCTTCATACCCGAAATCATGTGCCAGATAGTCCTTGTATTTGTCCGGAGCTAATGCGAATCCTTTGGCGCTGTTGTCATTGTTGCCTATTGTCCATATCTGTTCGGCAAATATTGGCTGCGAACAGAATGCTGCTGCTAATAATAAAGAGGCTATTTGTTTATTCATGATATTGTTGTGTTTTTATGCAAAATAACGGAAAAAATTACCATAAATGATGGTTGTTTTTTATTATGTGGTTGGACTATCTTATGAAATTGATGTTTCGCGTGATTCAAGTCCTTTAACTTGTTAAGTTTTAATGATGATACATTATATTTACATTGTCAAAATTCCATATATTTCGCTGTTTTAGTATCATTAATTGAAAATACCAGGCTTTTTGCTAACTCATGATTTGCTCATTTTGATTCAGAAAAATTGATTTTTCTCTTCTTTTTTCATCATTTAAAAAAATGATTGCAATGATTTGGGAAAATCATCACAATCATTTCACCAAGTCATTGCAATGACTTGAGACACTCTTCACAATCATTTTTCCAAGTCATTGCAATCAAAATTTTAACAAATGCTTTAGAGAGTTCAAAAAGTAGTTTTTTAGTGAAAAAATGGACCTGAAAACCGAGATTTTTCTTCAGGAATAAGAAAATATACGATTGTTCCGGGAAAAATATTTTGATATGTAATCTTTGTTTTTCTTTTACTCTTTGATATTGGAGTTGAAAATCATTGCAATGAATAATATATTTTGTAAGTTTTATATGAAAAATACTGTCAATTTGTATTTCCTTAAGTTCATGAGAATGCCATCGTTTTGGAATATTTGTAGTTTGCTCTGAAATAACGGAATCTCAGGGTAGTTAATTTGTCATAATGTCAATTTGACAAAATGATATTTTGTTGATTTAGTTTTTGCGAGTTGTTTTATTTTAAAGTTGACAAGGCTTCAGATACAAGTTGATAAGGGAAAATATCATTTACTTTACATAGGATTATTCGAAAAACTTGGATTAATGAAAACCATGTATTCATTTGCCACTGCAATTATCTTTTACTAACTTTGTTACATAGCAAAAACATAAATTTATCCCGATAATGAAGTACCCAATAGGCATCCAAAGTTTCGACCAGCTTATAGAAGACGGTTATGTCTATGTAGATAAAACCGATATGGTTTACAGTTTGGCAACAGAAGGTAAAATCTACTTTCTTAGCCGTCCCCGCCGTTTCGGAAAAAGCCTTCTTGTATCTACATTGAAGAATTATTTCCTTGGCAGGAAAGATTTGTTCAAGGGCTTGAAGATAGATTCGTTGGAGAATGAGTGGAAGGTTTATCCTGTGTTCCACATGGATTTCAATGGGGGAGAATATACCTTGCCCGGTTCGTTGAGAAGTGCTATTCTCGGTTATATCAGCCGATGGGAAAAGGAATATGGTATAGAGAGCGTGGAACAGGAAGTAAATCTTGGTATGCGTTTTAAGGAAGTATTGTCAAAAGCCCATGAAGTAAGCGGCCGCCGAGCAGTGGTGTTGGTGGATGAGTATGACAAGCCGATACTCGATGTTCTTGATATAGATAAGGATTTGGAAGAAGAACACCGTAATATATTGAAAGGATTCTATTCTGTATTTAAAAGTGCAGACGAGCACCTGCAATTTGTATTTCTGACAGGAGTGACGAAGTTTTCCCAGGTCAGCGTGTTCAGCGGATTCAACCAGCCGTTCGATATCAGTATGCATGGCAAATATGAAACATTGTGCGGAATATCACAGGAAGAACTTGATTTAATATTTCATGAACCGATAACGGATATGTCCAAGACATATGGATGCTCCTATGAAGAAATGAGGTCAATGCTTAAGTCCCAGTATGACGGTTATCATTTCAGTAAGAGAATGACGGATGTATATAATCCATTCAGCCTATTGAATGCGTTTGCAACATTGGATATATCAGACTATTGGTTCAAAAGCGGAACACCAACATATCTCATCCGTCTGTTATCCCATACGAACGAGAATATGAATGAGATAACCGGAAAATATTATTCAGCTGAGGAGTTTATCGATTATAAGGCAAGCGTAGAACTACCATTGCCAATGATATACCAGAGCGGTTATCTTACGATAAAAGACTTTGATTTACGTCGTAATGCATTTCTTCTGGAC
>JAXDRC010000074.1:0-25256 GCA_034091205.1 Parabacteroides sp.
AATACCATGCAGCCTGACGCAAGAAACCTCCTGCGAATAGCAGAAGCTTTGAATATTGATGCAGGTAGACTGCTCAACCAAAAACATTTGAAAAAATGAATGAAATAGATATTATCCAACAGATAAAGTCTGGCGAAGTCAGTAAGATGCAGTTCAAAGAACGGCTCCTTGACAGCTACGACATCGGCTGCGAATTGGTGGCATTCAGCAATGCACGTGGTGGAACATTGGTCGTTGGTGTGAAGGACAAAATCGGCAGTCTCAATCCTTTGTCATATCTGGAAGTACAGGAAACCACGAACACACTTAGCAACATCGCATCAGAAAATGTTGTTCCTGCCATCCTTGTTGATGTAGAAACTATTTCCGTGGATGGCGGAAGCCTTGTTGTGGCTCATATTAAAGAAGGGGTGAATAAGCCTTACCACGACAATCGGGGTATTGTGTGGGTGAAGAACGGTGCCGACAAGCGCAAGGTGTTCGATAATGCCGAACTTGCCGAAATGATGACCGACTGCGGCAGTTTCTCGCCTGATGAAGCTGGGGTTCGGGATGCTACGATTAAGGACTTGGACGAGAATACCATCAAAACCTTTTTAAGCAACAAGTTTGAAAAAGTATTGGTGAGAAAAGGTTTGGTGGGTGATGCATTCCGCGAAACCTCATTAGATACAATCTGTTCTGCTATCGCTAGTGGGCACGATGGGGAGAAGCTGCTGCGTAACCTACGTTTCATCCGACCCGATGGAAAAATCACAGTGGCTGCAATGTTACTGTTTGGCAAGTACACTCAGCGTTGGCTTCCTGCAATGACAGCAAAGTGCATTTGCTTTGTGGGCAACAATCTTGGAGGTACACAATTTCGCGATAAGGTGAATGATGCCGACATTGAAGGAAATCTGCTTCATCAGTTTGAAACTATTATGGATTTCTTCACCCGGAACTTGCGCCATATACAAGTTGGAAAAGAGTTTAACTCGCAAGGAGTATTGGAGATTTCATACATCAGCCTTGTTGAGTTCACCGTAAATGCTTTGGTACATCGCTCGCTGAATGCGACTGCTCCTATCCGTATATTCATCTTTGATGACAGGGTGGAGATACACAGCCCCGGAATTCTCCCTAATGGGCTTAGCGTGGATGATATTGTTGTAGGTACATCCATGCCACGCAATATGTTCCTCTTCACAAATGCCATCCATTTGCTCCCCTACACAGGAGCAGGTAGTGGTATGCTTCGTGCCTTATCTGAGGATATGAAAGTTGCATTCACCAACAATGACAGAACTAACGAGTTTGTAATTACTATAAATAGACCGGAGGGTAACCAAGTCAATGATAAAAGTAACCAAGTCAATGGCAACTTAGATACTAAACTTGGACACTCTGACACCAACTCAGACACTTTCAATACTGACTCAGACACTAAGCATAGACATTCAAGCACTGGTTTAGATTCCAACTCAGACACTTTCAACACTGACTCTGACACTAAACGTCCTAAAATAACAAATAAACAAAGGGATATAGTAAACTTCTGCAGCGTACCACGTAGCAGCAAAGAAATTCTTGAAAGGGCCGGTGTGACATACCATAGCAAAAATATCCAAACATACATCATGGCTCTTGTCAAGGCTGGTTATCTTGAGATGACCAATCCCGAGCATCCCAATGCAAGCAATCAAAAATATAGGAGAAGTAAAAAATGAGTTCACATATATTCACCAACAAGAATGGTAACACTGATGTACAAATTTGAAAAAGTTCTTGATTTCATTACAAACAACAACAAACCGTACAATAATCTCTAATTTCTAAAACACAACGATATGGAATACGGAATAGTTTATCTTCTGACAAACCCTGTGATGCCAGGACTTGTAAAAATAGGTATGACCACACAGGAAGACATCGACAAACGTATGAAGGAATTATATACAACAGGAGTTCCCGTACCGTTTGAGTGTAAATTTGCGTGCAAGGTTAAGAAAAGTGACTGTCTCAAAATTGAAAAAGCCCTTCATAAAGCCTTTGACCCTCAGCGTATCAATCAGAACCGTGAGTTCTTCCGTATCAACGTGGAACAGGCGCAAGCCATACTCGAACTTTTCCACCATGAAGATGTGACGGAAGAAGTGACAGATGAGATACAGAACGACCTCACAGATGAGGACAAAGCTGCCAGCACAAAAGCACATGCAAAACGTCCACCGCTCAATTTCTATGAGATGGGATTGCAGAAAGGCGATGTTCTCATCTGGAAAGATGACCCATCAATTTCTGTCACTATTCTTTCAGAGCGCAAAGTGTGTTATCAAGGAGAAGAAACTTCTATCAGTGCACTTTCTGCTAAGCTAAAAGGCTACAAAGTCAAACATATACAGCCGACGCCACACTGGCTTTTCAACGATCGTCTTCTAAGTGAAGTCTATGACGAAACATATCCATTTGAAGAATGAAGGCATACCATAGGCTGCTTCTAAACCCATATTACGATTTTATAGTAAACAAATGCAGTTTCAGCAGACTTTGCTTGTTGCCGGCGATGAAGTGAAATTGCTGTCTTTACGACTGACTTTGGTTTCATACTGCAATGAAGAGATTCAGAGTG
This sequence comes from Parabacteroides sp., assembly GCA_034091205.1. Lineage (GTDB taxonomy): Bacteria > Bacteroidota > Bacteroidia > Bacteroidales > Tannerellaceae > Parabacteroides. The sequence continues at coordinate 2,612 of JAXDRC010000074.1, forward strand.
TCATAAGCCTTTACCACTCATTGGGGGGTGGAGCTTATTAAAGCCTTGATGCCGTGTAATCCTGCGTGTTGTCCTGTTTGCGAAACTTCAATTATTTATATACTTTTGCATCTTGTCATATACCTGATATATGTTGCATTATTGATTTAAAACAGAGAAGTTTTTGAATATGGAAAAATTGACATTGATAAAAGTTGGAGGAAAAATAGTTGAAGAACCGGAAACATTACAGCAGTTGCTTCGTGATTTTTCTTCCATCGAAGGATATAAAGTGCTGGTGCATGGTGGCGGACGCTCTGCTACAAAAGTAGCTGCGCAGTTGGGAATTGAAAGCAAGATGGTGAATGGCAGACGAATCACCGACGCTGATATGCTTAACGTCGTAACAATGGTTTATGGCGGATTGGTCAATAAGAATATTGTTGCCGGTTTGCAGTCTCTAGGCATTAATGCTCTTGGTCTGACCGGTGCTGATATGAACATCATGCGTTCAGACAAACGTCCGGTGAAAGACGTTGACTATGGTTTCGTTGGTGATGTAAAAGAAGTGAATGCTGATTTGCTTTCTTCCCTGATTCGTCAAGGCATTGTTCCGGTGCTTGCTCCGCTTACTCACGACAAGCAAGGACATATGCTCAACACAAATGCCGACACTATTGCCGGAGAAGCAGCAAAAGCTCTTGCAAAATATTTCGACGTGACATTGATGTTCTGTTTCGAAAAGAAAGGCGTTTTGCGTGATGAAAACGACGACGACAGTGTTATTCCTGAAATTAACCGTGAAGCTTTCAAGGAATATGTCGAAGCCGGAATTATCCAGGGCGGCATGATTCCTAAACTTGAAAATGCATATCAGGCTATTGATGCGGGAGTAAAGGAAGTCATAATTACTCAGGCTTCTGAAATACATAAAAACAGCGGAACAAAGGTTTATTGATGAAAAAAGAAATAATCAGATTGAAGGATATTGTCCTTCGATTGCCGGAACTGCAGTTTGCCGAGCCGATAGACTGGACAATTTGCGAGGGCGAGCAATGGGCTGTTGTCGGACCAAACGGAGCCGGAAAAACATTGCTTGCCGGAGTTCTTCAGAAAAAATATGCTTTCCGTTCCGGGGAGCATATTTTTGTGTCTGGGAAACCCGTCAGTGAAGTAGTGAAAAGTATTGCTTTCAAGGATATCTATTCCTTGGCTGATTGCCGTAACAGTTATTATCAGCAAAGATGGCATTCAACGGAAACAGAAGATATGCCGACAGTGTCGGAAGTCCTGTCTGAATATAAGGACACGGAGAACCTGAATGAATTGCTGTCGCTGTTCGGAATATCTGATTTGTTGCCTAAGAAACTGATATTCCTGTCAAGTGGCGAGCTGAGAAAATTCCTTGTGGTGCGAACTCTTCTTTCCTGTCCCGAAATACTTATCCTGGACAATCCGTTTATTGGATTGGACGCTCCTTCGAGAGATTTGCTTGTGGATATGCTGGAGAAAATGACTGAATTGCACGGTACGCAAGTAATATTGCTCTTGTCAAATCCTGCCGATTTGCCGGATATGATAACTGATGTTCTACCCGTTCTCAACCGTAAATGTCTGAATCCGATGAAACGGGAAGAGTTTCTTGAGAATAAAGAACTTCTGGATGAACTGTTCCCGGACAGAGTTTCCGGAGCGATAGATTTGCCGGTAAACGGAGAAAAAGAAATTTCTGCATATGACGTTGCCTTCCGAATGGAGAAAGTGTGCATAAAATATGGTGCCAGAACAATTCTGAAAGATTTGGATTGGGAAGTCAAGTGCGGAGAGAAATGGTCGCTTTCCGGTCCTAATGGTGCAGGCAAGTCAACTCTTCTCAGTCTTGTTTATGCCGACAATCCTCAGTCGTATGCCAATACATTATATTTGTTCGACAGAAAACGCGGAAGCGGTGAAAGCATTTGGGAAATAAAGAAACGTATAGGATATGTTTCTCCCGAAATGCATCTCTATTATATGGAGAATGTGTCTGCGATTCAGATTGTAGGTTCGGGATATTTTGATTCAGTCGGTCTTTTCCGCAAATGCAATGCGGAGCAGGAGGAAGGCGCGTTGAAGTGGATGAAGATTTTTGGTATTGATAATCTGAAAGACCGTTCGTTTATGACTCTTTCGTCCGGTGAGCAGCGTTTGGCTCTTCTTGCCAGAGCCTTCGTTAAAGACCCGGACCTTATCATATTGGACGAACCTCTTCATGGTCTGGACATAAGCAATAAGAAACTGGCAGCCTCGGTGATAGAAAGTTTCTGCTCACGTCCGGGAAAGACATTGATATATGTTACGCATTATCCTAATGAACTTCCTGAATGTGTGGACAGGCATTTCAGGTTGGAGAAGATTCCTTCTTTATGACAGCATGGTTATAAATAAATGAGGCACAAAGTGCGCAGAGTTTGCATTCTATGAACGATTATCTCTGTGTTCTTTGTGCCTCTTTGTTATTATCAAATCTTACCTTTTATTTTCTAGCCTTTATATCCAACTTCACCGGCTTAATCATATTCTTCGGATCAAGGATTGTATCCAAATCTTCCTGAGTAAGAATTCCTTCTTCAAGAACAAGGTCGTAAACGCTTCGTCCTGTTTCCATTGCTTTCTTTGCAATATAAGTTGAATGATCATAACCAATATACGGATTCAGAGCTGTTACAACACCGATACTGCGCTTAACTTCATTGCGGCAAGCCTCTTCGTTTGCAGTGATTCCGTCGATACACAATGTACGCAAAGTGTCGAAACCGTTTATCAGCAAATCAATAGATTCAAAACAACACTGTGCCATTACTGGCTCCATAGCGTTGAGCTCCATCTGTGATGCTTCGCCTGCCATAGTTACACAAAGTTCATTTCCCATAACTTTGAAAGCAATCTGGCTCATAACTTCAGGTATTACAGGATTTACTTTTCCCGGCATGATTGATGAACCCGGCTGGCGTGCAGGAAGATTTATCTCGCCGAATCCGCAACGCGGACCGCTGGCAAGCAATCTCAAGTCATTACATATCTTATTGATTTTAACAACTACTCTTTTCAGTGCAGACATATAACCTACCATACATGAAGTGTCGGATGTAGCGCCAACCCAATCATCGGCAAGACTTACTTCCCAACCTGTTATTTCCTTCAATGCTTCGATAGTCTTTTCAGCATAACCCGGTTCGGAACATATTCCTGTACCAATGGCTGTTGAACCCATATTCACAACAAGGAAATCTGCCGCAGCTTCGTTAAGATGCTTTATTTCATTTCTCAGGATACTTGCAAAACCGTAGAAAGTTTGTCCGAGTGTCATCGGCACGGCATCTTCCAGCTGTGTTCGTCCCATCTTTATAATGTGAGCAAATTCATCACCTTTTTTCTGTAAAGCTTCAATTAGAGCCTCAAGATGCGGTAAGAATTTAAGATGGCTTGCGTAAAGTCCCATGTGGATAGCTGTTGGATAAGCATCGTTGGTTGACTGCGAGCGGTTTATTGTGTCGTGAGGTGAGCAGAATTCATATTCCCCGGCTTTCTTTCCAAGATGCAATAATGCTATGTTGGCAATTACTTCGTTGGCATTCATATTGGTGCTTGTTCCGGCTCCACCCTGAATCATATCCACCTGGAACTGGTCGTGATATTTTCCGTCGAGAATATCTTTACATGCAGCTTCGATGGCTTTCAGTTGTTCGTCGCTAACCAAACCTAAAGCGTTGTTAGCTTTTGCAGCAGCAAGTTTTGTATATGCCAGTCCGTGAATGAAAAGAGGATAATCCTGCAATTTGAACTTACTTATTGAGAAATTTTCAATACCTCTCAGTGTCTGTATTCCATATAGTGCGTCTTCCGGAAGTTCTCTTGTTCCCAGCAAATCATGTTCTGTTCTTGTATTTTTGATATTTTCCATAAGGCATTAATATTTAGTTGTCATTATTATATCGCAAAGATATAAACTAACATTATGTAAGCAAATATTATTGTGTTAAATAGTATTTTTATTGATTTGTATAGTAGAATGGATGTGTATGGTGTGTTTTGCTTACAGATTGTATATATTGTAATTGAATTATGGAGAGGTTTCTTGAAGCAGAACCCAGATGGGGTGACATTAGTTTAGCCTAGGGTGTAAACCCTAGGTTTATGATACGTCACCACCTAAGGCTTTTAACTTTCTGTGGAGCTTTAACTTCCGGTAACTCCTTATGACTTCTATAAGTTGTGCTCTAATAAACTTGATTTATAAAAATAATTTTGAACATATACTTAGTAGTAATAGCGAATCCGCGAAAAATTTTTCTGAAAATGATTCTGAAGTGGAAAACAGTGGAAGCAGATGTTCTGACACCGGAAACAGTGCAATCATCATCTGAAAATGTTTTCCAGATAGTTGGGAACGGAAGTGGCGAATTTGAAACCAAATGCCACAAATGGTATGAGGAGCTTCGCAAGGATGAAGAATGGTTAAGCAGCATTGTTCGCAGCAGCGGAAAAGGCATGGAAGTATTGAACCTTCTGAAAGACATTTTGCCGTTGTTCGAGTCTCATATAATCTCAATGGGCGAGAGTGGACAGATAACAACCATAAACGACTACAAACGCAGATTTATAAATTGGTGGCGTTGCCTGGATTTCAAATCAGCTTACGAAATTCAGAACAGGAAAGAAAAAAAACGTAGCTATAATTTTGAAAGACGACAAGCGGAGCCGTTGTCGAATGTTGATAAGGCAATGGAATGTGGTAAAAAAGCAAAAATTATGGCACGTGAAATATTAAGAAAAAGTGGAGGGTTAGAAAATGTCTTTTGAAATATTAAGCAGGGCAATGCGAATGCCCAAGATTCATACTTTTACTCAGGAGCAAGTCGTAGATTTCTTATCATCGAGCATAACCCGATGTTATGCGTTGGCAGGAGTGTCATGCGTGGGGGGAATGAGGGCTTGAAGTAGATAATTGAAGGATAAGAGTATGAATATTAAAAATAAGTATGTTTTTAAAAAGGTTAACAATATTTGATTTTTTTTTTTTTCTATATTTTTTAGATTTTTGCAAAAACAACCTGAGATTTAAGATTTATAATCTTTGTGTAAGGCTTATTATGCACAATTTATCATAAATATTTTGTTAATCTTAAAATTGCAGGCTTATAATCTATATACATAATTTGAAAAACTAAAAACTGTATGATGAACAAGGGTAAACCTTATTTTATGAAACAGATTGCACAAGCTTCAACATTGTGCTTATTATTGTCAGCTTTTTCTGTAGAAACCAAAGCTGAAATATCTTTAGGAATTGAGAGTGGTGTTGTTACTAACGATTTGGTTTTACAATCAAAAAAAGTAACAGGTGTAGTTTTAGATGCTTCAAATATACCTGTTATAGGTGCTAATGTTATTGTTAAAGGAACAACAAATGGAACAATTACAGATATGGATGGACGATTCTCTTTGCAGGACGTTCCGGAAAATTCTGTAATAAAAATATCTTATATAGGATATTTGGATCAAGAAATTTCAGTTAGTGGAAAATCTTCTTTCGAAGTGCTTCTCAAGGAAGATACACAGAAATTGGATGAAGTAGTTGTTGTTGGTTATGGTACACAAGCAAAGAAAGATATTACAGGTTCTGTTGCTGTAGTATCAACAGATGATTTAAAAGAAACTCCTGTCTCAAACTTTGCAGAGGCTTTGCAGGGTAAGGCTGCAGGTGTGTTTGTTCAGGCAGGTGGTGGTCCTTTGGGAGAAACAACTATTCGTATTCGAGGTGTAGGTTCTGTAAACGGTTCGGATCCATTGGTTATTGTGGATGGTATTTCTGGTGTTGATATCGATGCGGTTAATCCGAATGATATCGAATCAATGCAAATCTTGAAGGATGCTGCTGCTTCTGCCGTTTATGGAGCAAAAGGTGCAAATGGTGTTATCATTATTACAACAAAACAAGGAAAGAAAAATGATAAGGTAAAAGTCTCTTATAATGGTTATTTCGGTTACGCAAAAATGGCAAATGATGGTTATGGTTTGCTGAATGCATGGGAAGCAATGGAATTTCAGGAAGAAGGTCAGAGAAACTTGTTGGAATTCAGAGGTCTTACGACTACACATTCCCAGTTCGGCTCAATAGGTCCTGATGGAAAAGGACATTTAACTATGCCATATGCAATTAAACCTAACGGACTGTCCAAGGAACAAATTATTGAAAGGTTTGGAAGTATAGCTGCATGGGAGGCTTCATATAAGGATGACGGTAGTAATTCATGGTCACGCTCGGCTTATTATCAAATGCTTGAAGATGGATATTCTGAAGCAGAAGCTCGAAAAGGAACGGATTGGTTGAAAGAAGTTACCCAGGTCGGAAAGGTTCAAGATCATCAGGTGTCAATTGTTGGAGGTGGTGAAAAAGCAACTTATTCTGCGTCTTTGGGATATATGAGTAGGGAAGGAACAATCAAAAATTCGTTCTTTCGCAGATATTCATTAAGAACAAATACTAATTTTTATGTAAATAAATATTTCAATATTGGTCAGAATACTAATATTGCGATTATAGAAAATGGAGGTGAACGTGGACGTCAAGGAGACTACAATGTATTTGGAAAATCTTATTCAATACAACCTTGGGTTCCTATATATAATATAGGAGGCGATTTTGCCGGTTCTCAGGCAAATGAAGGAGGACGAGCAGAGTCAGCTGTTCAACAGGTAGAAAATGAAAAAGATAATTTAAGACGTTTTTTCCGTGCTCAGTCTGCTGTTTATGCTGAGCTGATGCCATTTGAGGGATTGAAATTACGTTCTCAGTTTAGTGCTCGTTTGAACGGTTATTGGGATTATTGGATGAACAAGAGAACTATTATGACAAATAAAGAGGGTTCAAATAATAACCAGTTTAATGAGCAGGCTAATTTCTGGTTTGGATGGCAATGGACAAATACGGCTACATATGAGAAAACAATAAATGATGACCATAAAATCAATGTAGTTTTAGGAACTGAAGCTATTAAGGAAGGTATAGGCCGTCAGATAGGAGGTAGTCGTATAGACTATCCTTTTGAGGATAATCCTAATACTTGGATATTGAATAATGGTTCAACTGCCAATATGAATAACTGGGGTTCTTTTATGAGCAAATCAACAATGTTTGGTATATTCGGCCGTGCTGATTATTCTTATAAAGGAAAATATTTGGCTACAGTTACTGTTCGACGCGATGCATCTTCAAAATTCTCTGCAAATAACCGTTGGGGAACATTCCCTTCAGTGTCATTGGGTTGGCGTATCTCAGACGAATCTTTTATGGAGAGAGTCAAAGGTTCATGGTTAGATGATTTGAAGGTTCGTGCCGGCTATGGTACAACAGGTAACTCAAATATTGCAGCTTATAACTGGGCATTCCAGTATGGTACAGGAAATAACTATTTGTATAGTATTTCAGGTGCTGATACAGAGGTTTTTGCCGGTTTTGGTGTGACAAATCTTGGGGATATTGAAGCAAAATGGGAAACATCAAAGATGTTTAACGTTGGTTTTGATATGACTGCATTTAACAATAGGTTTAATGCCAACTTTGATTATTATATCAAGAAGACCTCAGATATGCTTATTGATGCCAATTGGTCGGCTTTAGCAGGTGGTGCTTCCAAACCTAAGGTTAACATAGGTGATATGGAAAACCGAGGAATAGATTTGAATCTTATGTGGAGAGATAAAATAGGTCAGGTGGGATATACTGTAGGACTAAATCTTTCACATTATAAGAACAAACTTCTGGATATAGGAACTGATGCTGGTATTTTTGAAGGATCGCGTATCTCAAATACCAATGTTATGATGAAAGGTTATGCGATAGGTATGTTCCATGGCTATGTAACAGATGGTATTTATAAGAGTGAAGAAGAAGTATTGAATTATAAAAATGATAAAGGAGGTATAGTTTTGCCTTATGGTGCGGATGCTGATAATATGAATCCGGCAACATATGTTGGTCAGTACAAAATCAAAGATGTTAATGGCGATGGAAAGATAACAGCAGAAGACCGTACCTTTATTGGAAACCCTCATCCGGATTTGACTGGAGGTTTTAATTTAAGTTTGAATTGGAATGGATTTGATTTGGGAACATATATGTACTTCTCTATAGGAAATGATATATTTGCTTTATACAAATATTATACTCATTATGGTTCATTACAATCTTCTTATTCTATAGATCGTAGGGATAATTCTTGGCATCCAGTTAAAAATCCTGATGGAATTTATCCATTATGGGCAACAGCATCAGGTGAAAGTACCATCGCAGCTAATGAATCAAATTCTAGTTATATAGAGGATGGTTCATATCTTAGAATGCAAACATTGACATTAGGTTACACTTTACCAAAAAATATTTTGAAAAAAATAGGTTTTGAAAAAATTCGTATTTATGGCCAGTTATCTAATGTGTTTACTCTGACAGGATACTCAGGTCTTGATCCGGAAGTTCGTACAGATGATGGTGGTGGTGGTTCTAAAGACCGTAATATGGGAACTGATTATGGTTCATATGGTATGCCTCGTCAGTTTATTATGGGATTGAATGTAACATTCTAAGTTTTAAATTAATCTGTTTAATTACGAATATATGAAGAAACTATTTATATATGTAGCAACAGCATTGTTTACAATGTCTTCTTGCTCTGATTTTTTAAGTGTTGATCCCGTAGGTACAGTAAGTGAGCCTGATTTTATGAGCTATGATGGTGTACTTAAGCTTACTACAGGTATGTATGCTAAAATGCATAGTAATAAATATTTTGAGGCTACTTTGAGTAATTATGCTTATGGTGATGTAATGGGAGGAAGTGCCAATAAAGGTTCAACATTTGCAGACCAGCCAGACTTTACAAGCCTTGAGACTTATACATTTGCCGCTGATAATTCATATTTGAATGTTAAATGGGGAGAATGTTATAATGGTGTATTTTGTGCAAATAATCTTATAAAAGTTTCGGATATGATAAAAGATGAATTGTCTGCTATCCCTGGAATTTCTAAAGATTTTTATACAGAGACAATAGCTCAGGCCCGTTTCTTCCGTGCATTTTGGCATTTTGAATTGGTAAAATTGTTTGGTGCAGCAGTTCCTTATGTGGATGATGTTGCAATGAAGGAGAATGTGAATCCTCAGGTTTCTAATGTTGATGAAAGTGGAAATTATATATATATATGGGATAATATTATAGAGGATTTCCAGTTTGCATATGATAATTTGCCAGATGTGTGGTCTGTAGAAAAGGGGCGTGCGAACAAATGGGCTGCAGGTGCTTTTCTTGCTAAGGTTAAAATGTATCAATCTTCTTCCTATAATGGAAAGAACGGAACTACAAATCGTTGGAAAGAGGTTAAATCTCTACTTGAAGAAGTAATGGCAAATGGAAAGGATAATAATGGTACGAAATTCCGTTTAGCAGATACTTATCAGGAGCTTTATGATGCAGGAAAGAGTGACTGGACAGGAGAATCTGTTTTTGATATTCAGATGGCAGTTACAGGAACCGTGGAGGAGACAAGTAATATAAACGGTTCTGCTCATATTGGTTTTAACGGTGCTTTAGGAACTGGTGGTTGGGGATTTTATCAACCTTCAAATGATTTGGTAAACTCTTATATTGTTGATAGTGAAGGGTTGCCTAAATTGGATAAGTCTTATCAGAATGAACCAGCTTTGACGACTTTAGATTCAAATAATATTCCTCATACAGATTTAACTGTATTTACAGATCCGCGTCTGGATATTTCTCTTGGTCGTTTTAATACTCCATTCTTGGACTGGACAGTTCCTGCTACACTTGAAGGTTGGATTAGAGAGGTCGCAAATGGAGGTTTATATTTGAATAAGAAAAATATACCTAGAAAAGCAGACAAGGGTAGTACATCTATTACTACACAAACAGGATCTAGCGCTAAGAATTTCCATTTGATTCGTTATGCGGATGTTCTATTATGGTATGCAGAGGCTTTAATTGAAACTGGTGAACATCAGAAGGCTGGAGAATATATAAATAAGGTTAGAGCTAGAGCTGCCAACTCATATATTAAAGCTGCAGATCCAACAACAATGGCAGAAACAACTTCTCCATATGTGTTTGAAGACAGAATTAATGGAAAAACAGAAGTTAATTCAGCTGCAAATTATCGTATAGGTTTGTATCCGGATTCTCAGTTTGCAACAAAAGAAAAAGCATTAGAAGCATTGAGATTTGAACGTAAATTGGAAATGGCTTTGGAAGGACATCGATGGTACGATTTAGTCCGTTGGGGTATTGCTGGTGAAGAACTAAATAACTATGTTAAATATGAATCAAAATATTTAATGAAATATGCAAATAGTTATTATAATCCTAATTGGGTTACTTTGCCAATTCCTTATAATGAAATATTAAAAATGGATGGTTTATTGGTTCAAGGTGAGAATTGGAAGTAATATGCTATAAATTAGACTAATTTTAGGTTTAGAAGAGGGTGTGTCGTAATACGCGATTCACCCTCCTTTCTTGTATGCTCGGCATGGTTATTAGCTAACGGGTGCAAGTCCCCAATGAGCCCTAATAGCGGAAATCATACAGCCAAAAGCAAGGGTGTCCATCGCGAGTTGGAATCTGAAAGGTAAGATGTTGTATACACAATATACAGCACTGTGCAAAATAATTAAATTCTTCCCGCCAAAACTTTGATAAAGAAAAACTTTATCATTTCTCTTCAGCAACCAACTCACAAAGCATGCGCAGCGCAGTATTGGCCGAAGCCTCAATATTGCCGGCTCTGTCGTGTTCGAAATGGAAACATTCCGAAACAACTTTGGATTTGAAGGCGGCAGCTATCCACACAGTACCGACAGGTTTTTCGGCCGAGCCACCGCCCGGACCTGCAATTCCTGAAGTGGCAACAGCACATTCGCAATCCAGAACGCGACAGGCGCCAATTGCCATCTGCTCGACAACCGGTTTGCTCACGGCACCGTATTTTTCCAAATCTTCGGACGAAACGCCGAGGACATTATGCTTCACAGTGTTGCAATATGCCACCACGCTGCCTTTGAAATATTCCGAACTTCCTGCCATTGATGTGATAATGTTGGCAATTCTTCCGCCGGTGCAGCTTTCTGCCGAACACATATTAAGATTATGTTCGCGCAGCAATTCCGCCAATTTCTCTTCTGTTATCATTATATCTGAACTCTTGAGAATGGTGCAGCATCCATTGGGCAGAAATCTTTGTCCTGATACTTGTAGTAACCGGTGATTGCCACCATTGCTGCATTGTCTGTTGTGAATGAGAACTTAGGAATATGAACTTTCCATCCATATCTCTTTGCATGGTCAAGGAAAGCATCTCTCAAACCGGAGTTTGCAGAAACACCGCCTGCTACGGCAACTTCTTTTATGCCAAGGTCTTTAGAAGCCTTACGCAATTTGTTCATCAAAATGTCGATTACTGTTGCTTGTAGCGAAGCACATAAATCCTCTTTGTTCTTTTCGATGAAATCAGGGTCTTCCTTGAGGGCATCGCGCAGAGTGTAAAGGAATGAGGTCTTCAGCCCGCTGAAGCTGTAGTCGTAACCCGGGATATGAGGTTTGCTGAACGAGAATGCTTTTGGATTTCCCTCGTTGGCAAGACGGTTCACAATTGGTCCGCCAGGATAGCCGAGTCCCATCACTTTTGCACATTTGTCGAAGGCTTCTCCGGCAGCATCGTCGATGGTCTGTCCGATAACCTCCATATCATTGTATGCGTTGACCTTTATAATCTGTGAATTTCCTCCTGAAACCAAAAGGCAAAGGAAAGGGAAGGAAGGAGCATGGTCGTCTTCCGGAGTTTCCTTTATGAAATGTGCAAGCACATGAGCCTGCAAGTGATTGATTTCAATCATCGGGATATTGAGTGATGCCGACAAACCTTTGGCAAATGATGTGCCGACAAGGAGTGAGCCCATCAGTCCCGGTCCGCGGGTGAAAGCAATAGCGTCAATTTCGGACTTGTCGATTCCTGCACGCTTGATGGCTTCGGACACGACTGGGATTATGTTCTGCTGGTGAGCACGTGAGGCAAGTTCTGGAACGACACCGCCATAAGCCTCGTGAACAGCCTGGCTGGCAATTACATTTGACAGCATAACTCCATCGCGGATAACTGATGAAGAAGTATCATCGCATGATGATTCTATGCCTAATATTGTTATACTCATAATAAATTCGGTTTACTTTTTTATGCAAAATAACAAAATCTATCGCGATAAAATTCTATTTTTGTGCTTAAATAATTATAAGTACTGATATCAGAGGATTAAAATACATAACCGTTTTACTACTAATTCTAGTTGGTTTTCTGTATGTTCTGCCTTCTATTCTGGTCAGCATCCCGTATGTTCAAAACAAGATTTCGGAAACTGCCACGCAAGAACTTACAGAGCGATTGGGTGTGCCTGTCAAGATAGGCAGAGTAGATATGGAATGGCCAAACCGTGTTGTTCTTGAGGATTTATATTTGGAAGACCAGCAGGGCAAAGAGCTCTTCCGGGCTATTCATGTGTCTGCCGGAATGGAAATGCTTCCTTTGCTTGAGGGGAAAATGGTGTTTACCACAGTCCGTCTGTTCAGCCCGACTGTCCGTCTGTCGAAGAAAACTTCCGGTGAGCCGCTTAATCTCCAGTTTGTGATAGATGCTTTTGCATCGAAGGATACAGTGAAAAAGGAGCGTAATATTGATTTACGGTTCAACACTGTTATTGTGCGCAAAGGTGCTTTCTCTTTTGATATTGAAGATGCACCTTACTCGCCCGGGAAATTCAATCCTAAGCATATCGACATTCAGAATGTAAGCGCGAAAATCTCGCTTCGAGCATTCAATAAAGACAGTCTTAATGCCCAGGTCAAGAAATTGAGCCTTGATGAAGCTTCAGGTTTTTCTCTGAATAAGCTTACTGTTGGTGTTGTGGCAAATCGTGATAGCGCATATGTTACGGATTTCCACCTGGAACTGCCGCAGACAAATCTGGAAATTATGCAGGCGCATTTAAAGCTTCCGCCTGTTGATTCGATGTTTCGTGAGAATTTGCTAGATTCGCCAATGCGATTGCATATTGCGCCATCGCAAATCAGTCTGAGAGATATTTCGGCGTTTGTTCCGGCTCTGAAGAATTTTTCGGACACGATTTCTATTTCAGCCAGTGCGTCCGGCTCAATCAATCATATTTATCTTCAGAATCTGTCGGTCAATTATAATAAGCAGTTGAGGCTGTCTGGCAAAATGGAGCTGAAAGGAATAAGCCATCCTTCTGATGCTTATCTGTTCGGCCAGGTGAACAGTATGTTCATCACATCTTCCGGATTGAACTGGCTCATAAACAGTCTTAGCAAATCACCGGTAAATCTTCCTGCACCGGTTACCAAGTTGGGAACAATTGATTTCACAGGCGAAATATCTGGTTTTTTCGATAATCTTGTTGCTTATGGTAAGCTTTCAACCTCGGTTGGAAGTTTGCAGACTGACCTTGTGTTCGGAAAGAACAAGGAAGAAAATATTGCTGCATTCCTCAAAGGAAATATTTCCACATCGAGCCTTAAGATTGAGCGACTGTTCCCCGAAGGAAATCCTTTTGGCAGGGCGAAGCTGAACATCTCGATAGATGCATCCCGACCTGTGGACGGGCATTTTGCCGGAAAAATAGAATCTACAATAAACGAGTTTGACTATAAAGGATATAAATATGAGAATATAACTGTTGATGGAAGTTTCAGCCGAAATGCTTTTGATGGCTGTCTTATGATAAATGACCCTAATGGCTCTCTTCACGCAGACGGCTTCTTCAGTCATAATGGAAAGAATTCGGTTTTCAATTTTATGGCAAAAGTCAAGAATTTCCATCCTGATAAGTTGAATCTGACAAAGAAATATGAGGAGCCGGATATTAGTTTTTCTCTGAATGCCGATTTCTCAGGAAACAATATTGACAATATTGAAGGAAACATAATTGTTGACAGTATTACTTTCAATACGAAGCCAAGCAATTTCTTCCTGAAACAATTCAAAGTGGCAGCTTCGGGACATTCGTTGGACAGAAAACTGATAATCGAGTCTGACTTGCTGAACGGGGAGGTGACTGGGGCGTATTCATTCAAGACTATTTTTCCAAGTTTTATGAATACATTCAGCGCTTATCTTCCGGCTTTGATTAATGTGTCAAAGAAGAATATCAAGGATATAAAGGAAAATAATTTCTCTCTGCTGCTTACGGTTCAGAATACAGAAGACTTGTCGAATACACTGAAATTGCCATTCACTGTCCTTTCTCCGGGAAGGATAACCGGGTTGTATAATAATCAGTATAACCGTTTCAGGCTTGAGGCCTTTTTGCCGCATTTCAAGTTGGGAAAGACTACTTTCCAGTCGGGTTATGTGGATTGCGACAATCTTACTGATAAAATCGAACTTAAACTGAGAGCTACAAGTTATAATGAGAAAGGAAGGAAGAATTATCTGGACTTGAAGCTTGGAGCTAAAGATAATGTGCTCAATACGGTGGTAAACTGGGCAAACAACAAGGAAAAGACTTTCAAGGCAGAGATATCAGCATCAACCTTGTTCACTGAAATCCAGGAAGAGAAGAAAAAGAAATCTTTGCTTACTGAAATAACACTAAATCCGACTCAGATGACTCTTAACGATTCTGTGTGGAATATTTCTCCGGCGTTTATTTCTCTGAAGGACAAACGGGTTGAAGTGAAGGATATTTATGTTTATCATGGAATGCAATATGCCAAGATAAACGGCTTTGTATCGCCTTCGCCGGAAGACACTCTTAATCTTGAGCTGAATGATATTGAACTTAGCAATATATTCGATATCCTGAACATTCCTGTGCTTCAATTTGCCGGAAAAGCAACCGGAAAATTCAATATCAACGATTTATATGGAAGTCGTATATTGAATACGGATTTGATTGTAAAAGACTTTTCGTTTAATAAGGTGACTTTGGGAAAACTGGACCTTTTCAGTGAATGGGACGACAAAGAGAAAGGTATTTTGATGCAAGGCTCGATATTTAAGGATGACTCAACATGGACTGACGTTTACGGATATATTTATCCGGTCAAGAGTGAGAAGCGTCCGGCAGGATTGTCCTTAAACTTCGACGCCAATGATATCAATATTGCATTTCTGCATCCTTTCGTTGAAAAGGTGGTGCAGAATATAAAAGGTTTTGGCTCCGGTAATGTTCGCCTTTATGGTCCTTTCCAGGCTCTTAATGTGGAGGGGAATGCTTTTGTGCGCGACGGAGGCTTAGGCATTGAGTTCCTGAATACATATTACACTTTCTCCGATTCTATATTTCTGGATTCGAAGTCGGTGCGAACAAGGAATCTGAAAGTTTATGATAAGTTCAATAACTCTGCCAGTGTGAACCTTACGTTCAATCATAAACATTTCAAGGATTATGATTTCTCGGTTGCAATCGAGGCCCAGAATATGCTTATGTATGATGCTTCGGAACGTCATAATCCTATGATATACGGAACTGTTTTCGGAAGTGGAACTGCCAGAATTGGTGGTAATGGACAGTTGCTCAATTTTGATATAAATATGAAGAGTGAGCCACGTACGTCTGTTTTTCTCAATTTTATGGGTGGTTCAAAGGCCGCAGAATATGACTTTATAACATTTGTGGACAGAAAGAAGCTGAAGGCTGATGCTCAGAACAAAGATTCGGTGCACAACGTTGCTGACATTCCTATTCTTCCGCAGGACGAAGGGGCGGAGATGCGTATGAACTTCTTGCTCGACATCACTCCGGATGCAAACATTGAACTTATAATGGACCCGAATGCAGGAGACCGTATCAAAGGTTATGGAAGCGGAAGCCTCCAGATTCAGTATGGCGACAAGACTGACCTGAGAATGTATGGAAACGTGGGTATTCTCAGCGGAAGTTATAATTTCAGCTTGCAGCAGTTGATACATAAGGAGTTCAAGATTCGCGAAGGAAGTATAATCAATTTCAATGGCGATCCGCTTGAGGCAAATATGAATATCAATGCGATATATAATCTTACTGCAAACATTGGAGACTTGGACCAGAATCTAGCTCTTGAAAGTCCGCGAACAAATGTTCCTGTGAATTGTGTGCTGAATCTTGACGGCTCGTTGCGCAGTCCTAAGATTTCATTCGATTTGGAATTGCCGGGCTCAAATGAAGAGCTGGAACGACAGATGAAGAGCCTTGTTGACACTGAAGATATGATGACGCGACAAATCGTGTATTTGCTTGTGCTCAACAAGTTCTATACTCCGGAATATACGGGAACAAAAGGCTCGAATGATTTCACGGCTGTTGCTTCGTCGGCTTTGTCATCACAATTGTCGAGTTTGCTCAACAACATAACTGATAAAGTCCAGATAGGAACTAATATCCGTGCCAGTGAAGACGGAATCACTGATACTGAGGTGGAAATGCTACTTTCAAGCCAGTTGCTCAACAACAGGCTTATTTTTAACGGAAACTTTGGATATAAGAATAATTCTACTCAGAAGAATGCTTTCATTGGCGAATTTGATTTGGAATATAAGTTGACAAAGAGTGGAGATATTCGCCTGAAGGCGTATAATCACGCCAATGATTTATATCAGTATCTGAAGCAGGCGCTTACAACTCAGGGCGTTGGTATTATGTTCAAGCGTGATTTCTCCAATTTCTCAGAGATGTTTCGCCGCCGTCGTTTCACCCTGCCTTTCATAAACAAGGAAAAGAAAGGTGATAAAGTTTCCAAAGCGGATTCGACGGCGGTGAAATGATTAAGGAAACAATTCGGCGAAAATATCTTTCAATCTTTCCTTAGCAAGCTCGAAATCCTGTTCCGAACCAAGCTCCTGGGCAAGGGAAGTGGCACCTTTGTCTGTGAATCCGCAAGGATTGATAAGCTTGAAATAGCTGAGGTCTGTGTTGATGTTCAGTGCAAAGCCGTGCATCGTAACATAGCGGCTGCTCTTCACTCCAATGGCGCATATCTTGCGTGCCCGCCCTGCAACATTAGGCTCAATCCATACACCTGTGGCACCATCGAGTCTTTCGCCCTTTATGCCGTAGAGCGAGAGGAAACGAATCACGGCTTCTTCCATTCTGTCAATATATGAATGCAGGCCGATATTCCAACACTCGAGGTCGAACACCGGATAGCCGGTAATCTGTCCAGGGCCGTGGTAAGTTATGTCGCCGCCGCGTCCGATATGATAAAGGCTGATACCTTTTTCTTCCAATAAAGATTCCGGAATGAGCAGGTTTGAATCTTTTCCGCTTTTCCCGATAGTAAACACCGGATTGTGCTCGCAAAAAAACAGATGATTGTCGGCGATTTCTCCATTTCTCTTTTTCTGCACTGATTCATCAAACTTTTCAGTTTGTATTTTCAGAGCATCTTCATATTTTATTTTTTCCAAATCGTGGTAATGGAAACTGTTCATAGATATTACTGAATAAAGTTATACAAATCAAATTTAACTATTTACAACCAATTTCAACCGGAGCGATTTTTCCCATCAGAGAAACAATCTGCTTCTGCCTTTTATACATATATGGCGAAGGTTTTCCGGAATTGAATCTTCTGGGGTTGGGCAGAGACGCGGCAATAAGAGCGGCTTCGCCTTTTGTTAGTTTCCCGGCATTCTTCTTGAAATGGCTTTTGGCTACGGCTTCGGCGCCAAAAATCCCGTTGCCCGTTTCGATGGAGTTCAGGTAAACTTCCATGATTCTTTCCTTTCCCCATACAAATTCTATAAGCAATGTGAAATAAGCTTCAAGTCCTTTTCTGAAATAGGTTTTCCCCGGCCATAGAAACACGTTCTTTGCTGTCTGCTGTGATATGGTGCTGGCTCCGCGGACGCGCTTGCCTGCGGCTGCTTCAGCACGGGCAAGTTTTATCTGCTCAATGTCGAAACCATTGTGAGTCATAAAGCGATTGTCTTCCGACGCAATCACTGCCATAACCAGGTTACGTGAGATATTGTCGATGTCTTTCCATTCATGCTTTATTCCCTTGCTTTTGCCATCCTTTATTTGCTCAACATATCTTATTGCCATAAGAGGAGTGAAATATACAGGAATATAGCGGTATGCAATCACCATCAATATACTTCCTGCAAACAGCACGATTAA
The DNA here is from genome assembly GCA_034091205.1 of Parabacteroides sp. GTDB lineage: Bacteria > Bacteroidota > Bacteroidia > Bacteroidales > Tannerellaceae > Parabacteroides. The sequence continues at coordinate 20,811 of JAXDRC010000074.1, forward strand.
TATGTTGCGAATTATTCTTATAGTTTTCCCTATCAAATTCATGATAAATCAGATTTTACTTGCCGACTGACAAAATTAGGTATATTATAAGAAAAATTCGTACTTTTGCAGAACGGAATTTTTAAAAGCAGTTTTCATTTTTATGGACAAAGGAAAAGACAATAATCCGATATATTCGCATAATACACTTGAGTTTGTAACCGTTGCGCTTGAATATTGCTCATTTGTTGAGCATGCAGGTGAGATGGAAGCACTTGAATTTGTTGATAAGGCAACAAAGATACTGCCATTGCTTTATCTCAAGGCTTCACTTCTTCCTGTTATTGAGGCGGACGATTATTACGAACCGGAACTCAGTGTGACTGAAGATATGTATGATTCGGTCCGTTCGCGCATTGCAGTCCTTCTGGCGGACAAGGATACATATCTTGAAACTTTCCATGCCGACATGGCATATAGCGAAACCGCCATAGCTGCTTTTATTTCGGAGAATTTGGCAGATGTATATCAGGACACAGGGAATTTTGTCGCATTGTTTCGCCAAGGAAATGAAGAAGTTATGCGCGAGTCGATAGCTTTGTGCTATAACAACTTCAAGGATTATTGGGGGCAGCAGTTGCTTAATGCTTTGAGAGCATTGCATAATCTCCGTTATGGTGCTGATGAATTGTGGGAATCAAATGAGGAGAAATGATGGCAGAGCATGCACTACAGACAATAACGAAGGAAGAGATATCTACATTGCCGGTTGAGGAATTTGCCGGTCGTATAATAGTTATACATACCAAGGCAGACGCAGACAAGGCAGTGGAATATCTTATGAAATACAATCTTGTGGGTTTTGACACTGAAACACGTCCGAGCTTCAAGAAAGGACAATACTATAAAGTATCGCTAATCCAAATTTCAACAGACGACACATGCTTTCTGTTTCGTCTTAACTATATAGGCTTTCCTGAGTCGCTGAAACAGTTTGTGTCGAGTTCGGAAGTAACGAAAATCGGACTTTCTCTCCGCGACGATTTCGGAGCCTTGCGTAAACGCTCATCTGTGGAGCCTGTTAATTTTATCGACCTGCAGTCGATTGTCGGCAGTTACGGAATAGATGCAGCCAGCTTGCAGAAAATATATGCAATTTTGTTTAAGAAGAAAATATCAAAGGGGCAGCGCCTGTCGAACTGGGAGGCCGACGTGCTGACTGAGCCGCAGAAAAAATATGCGGCATTGGATGCCTGGGCATGCCTTACAATTTATAAACATCTGAATAATCACGAATAAATGAGCTATTGTAAAGTATTTCTAAAGCCCAAGAAAGAAGAGTCGCTGTTGCGTTTTCATCCGTGGGTGTTTTCCGGAGCAATCAGTAAAATCGAGGGACAGCCTGAAGAAGGTGATTTAGTTGAGGTTTATGGATCTAACGGCCGTTTCCTGGCAGTGGGCCATTATCAGATTGGCAGTATAGCTGTGAGAGTGTTGTCATTCCATCAGCGTGAGATTGACGCGTCGTTTTGGGAAGAACGTATCAGAATCGCATTTGACATACGCCGCTCACTCGGTCTTGTTGACACTCCGACAAACAACACATTCCGTCTTATACATGGTGAGGGCGACAGTCTTCCGGGGCTTGTTGTTGATATGTATGCCCACACAGCAGTAATGCAGGCACATTCAGTAGGAATGCATCATGCACGTCACGAAATAGCCAAGGCTCTGAAGGCTGTTATCGGTGATTTGCTTGAGAATATATATTATAAGTCAGAAACAACATTGCCTTATAAAGCAGATATCGACAGTGAAAATGGTTATCTTCTTGGAGGTGATGTTGAGGATATTGCTTTGGAAAATGGACTTAAGTTCTGTGTTGACTGGCAGAAAGGACAGAAAACCGGATTCTTCGTTGACCAGCGTGAGAACCGCTCATTGCTTGAGAAATATTCGCGTGGCCGCTCTGTGTTGAATATGTTCTGCTACACTGGTGGTTTTTCATTTTATGCAATGAGGGGAGGAGCAAAAGTGGTTCATTCAGTTGACAGCTCGGCAAAGGCAATTTCTCTGACAAACAGAAATGTGGAACTGAATTTCCCGGGCGACGAACGCCATCAGGCATTTGCTGAAGACGCATTCAAATATCTGGAAAGAATGGGAAGCAACTACGATCTGATTATCCTTGACCCACCGGCATTTGCAAAACATAAAAATGTTCTCCGTAATGCTCTTCAGGGATATAGAAAGCTTAACGCCATCGCGTTTGAAAAGATTAAACCGGGTGGAATTATCTTTACATTCTCATGTTCGCAGGTAGTAAGCAAGGAGAATTTCCGTCTTGCAGTGTTCAGTGCAGCAGCCCAGTCCGGACGCAATGTAAGGATTCTTCATCAGCTCACACAACCGGCTGACCATCCGGTAAATATATATCATCCGGAAGGAGAATATCTGAAAGGGTTGGTATTGTATGTTGAGTAAGCTCTAAAAAAATAAGGAAAAATTTCCTTATTCAATTAAACATTAGTACATTTGTCAATGCTTAGGAAAAGCAAGTTTATTGTATAATAACATATTTAAATTAAATCATTATGTCAAAAGTAACAGTTGTTGGTGCCGGTAATGTAGGTGCTACTTGTGCAAATGTTCTTGCCTTCAATGAAGTGGCAGACGAAGTTGTAATGTTGGACGTTAAAGAAGGCGTTTCTGAAGGTAAAGCAATGGATATGATGCAGACAGCTCAGTTGTTAGGTTTCGACACAACAGTTGTAGGCTGCACAAACGATTACGAAAAAACAGCTAACTCTGATGTAGTTGTTATCACTTCAGGTATTCCTCGTAAACCGGGAATGACTCGTGAAGAATTGATCGGTGTTAACGCTGGTATCGTTAAGAGCGTAGCTCAGAATATCTTGAAATATTCTCCAAACGCTATCTTGGTAGTTATCTCTAACCCAATGGATACAATGACATATTTGGCATTGAAATCATTAGGTTTGCCAAAGAACCGTATCATCGGTATGGGTGGTGCTTTGGATAGCTCACGTTTCAAATATTTCTTGTCTCAGGCTTTGGCTTGCAACGCAAACGAAGTTGAAGGTATGGTAATCGGTGGTCACGGTGACACAACAATGATTCCATTGGCTCGTTTGGCTACATACAAAGGTATTCCTGTAAGCACATTGTTGAGCGAAGAAAAATTGCAGGAAATCGTTCAGTCAACAATGGTTGGTGGTGCAACATTGACTAAATTGTTAGGTACATCAGCTTGGTATGCGCCAGGTGCTGCTGGAGCATTCGTTGTTGAATCAATTCTTCACGATCAGAAGAAGATGGTTCCTTGCTCAGTATATTTGGAAGGCGAATACGGTCACTCAGACTTGTGCATCGGTGTTCCAGTAATCTTGGGTAAGAACGGTATCGAAAAAATCGTTGAATTGGAATTGAACGCTGAAGAAAAAGCATTGTTCGACAAGAGCGCTGAAGCTGTACATAAAACAAATGCAGCATTGAAAGAAGTCGGTGCATTATAATTTTTGAAGCATTTTGAGTCTTTTTACAGACTTTTATAAATAAAATATATAGAGAGATTGCAATACGGAAACTCCGTTTTTGCAATCTCTTTTTTTTGTACACTAGGCATAACTATTAGCAAAAGTGAGAAAGAGTCTATCTTTTTCACTGTGGAAGTAGATTTCATTCATATATGAGTATAACAACTGTAGTTTTAATAACTTTTATCATACATTTTTAGTGTTTTCTATGTGTTTTTATGAAGAGTATTGTGATATTTGAATTATATATTTATCTTTATACATTGATGATATAAAGTATATTTAAAAATAAAATAAATTCTAGTGTATGGATTTTTTGAACTTTGATGGCTTGCTTATTGGTATTGTTACATTTTTAATCATTGGATTCTTTCATCCAATAGTTGTAAAAGCAGAATATTATTGGGGGACCAAATGTTGGTGGATATTTTTGATTTTGGGTTTAGTTGGTATATTTTTGTCTTTATTCATACAAAGTACATTTTGGTCTGTTGTTTGTGGAGTATTTGCCTTTTCTTCTTTTTGGACAATCAAGGAGGTTTTTGAACAAGAAGATAGAGTTTTAAAAGGATGGTTTCCAAAGAATCCTAGAAGAACTTATAAAAAAGAATGATTTTTTTGAAAAAAGTTTGTCTAAACTATTGCAGATTCAAAAATAATGTCTACCTTTGCACCGCAATCGAGAGAGAACGATTGATTAATAAAATAACAAATCTTGGAGAGATGGCAGAGTGGTCGATTGCGGCGGTCTTGAAAACCGTTGAACTGCGAGGTTCCGGGGGTTCGAATCCCTCTCTCTCCGCTGAAACCTAAGACATTAGGTAGTCAAATTAAGACAAGTCCCGTAAAATCAACGTTTTACGGGACTTTTTCTATTTATCCGGTGGACAACCGAAAGACATTCAAATGC
>JAXDRC010000075.1:0-39240 GCA_034091205.1 Parabacteroides sp.
GTATATACGCTACTACAACAATGACAGGATCAAACTGAGGCTGAATGGAAAGAGCCCGGTACAATACCGAGCCCTATTCCAATCGAAGTCCGCCTCCTAATATAATGTTAAACCGTCCAACTTTTGGGGGTCATATCAAAAACGTCGGCATCTTTTTTTCAGAACATAGGAAGTTTCCGAGCGCATGTTTCACAATTCTTTTATATATCTGATTACCAAAGGAATCCAGTGAAGATATAACAGGTTTTAACATTAGATTGCGGAAGATCTGAAAGCAGGCAAAAGCAGACCGCTATTGTATCACCCAGCAAAGCCAAACAACGTTTTACATAATATTTCAGCAGGTGCATTTCCATATGTTCCTTATTTCGCGGATATGGGTTATGGAAAACCAAAATATCATTACGCTTAATTTTTCGGATTCCGGGAAGTCTGCTAATTTCCACAGATTCTCCCCGCATGGCCTTTCGTAAATTAAAGAGCCTCGGACCAACCACCAGTTTATTAACAAGTAATTGATCTCCGGGCTGTATAACCGGAAGCATAGAATCTGTCGGTACTCGGAAAGTGGCAAAACAAATATTTGCAAAACAATTCCCAAAACCGACAGGCAAGAAAGTCCTATCAAGAAATTCAAAAAACGTTCTATACTTCTTTGTCTCATACTTCTTAATACTTAAACGAAACCAAATGATACTCTGGATCATCGCTGATACCATAAATAACCCGATTGGTTTCATCTACCGTAATATAAGACACCCCTTGGTCTAATTGATAATGAGTTTTCGGATTCCCTTCCCAATCAAAAACAAATACGTGCTTACCCATGAACTTATAATCCGGTACACGGACATAGTTTCCCATATAAAGTACATAGAAATGTTCGGATGTACCTAATGGAACATAAAAAGCATCCCGGAAAGTTTCCGGCGTTCCTTTACTGCCAACTATGTCCCCTTCATGAAATTCCACAAACTTGGAATAGAATTGTTCCGGGCCGTACAGCTCTTTTATCAATTTACCTTCTGCATCATAAATATCTATCAAGTCGGTATAATTATAGCAAACGGCTACGCGATCGGTTCCATTTGTAGTAACACTACCCCGAAATACATTTACAATCTCCAAATCCGAAAAATTTTCAGATGGGAGCAGAGGATAAGAGCCAAAATTTCCTGTCTTTTTTCCATACGAATCAAACTTATATGCCAAAGCTTCAGCCCTATAGGCAGAAGCTATATAACTATTACTTACTTTACCCAAGGTACTAAACAACGGCGATACAGAAAATTTAATTTTCTGCGACGATACAATGTCATTCTCCGACAAGAAATCAGACTTTGAATACATAAACATATTTGCAGTCATTTGGTCGAAGATGAATACTGAATCTGTACGATTCACAAACAATGGAGCCAACATCTCTTCCGGACCTTGCCCTTGCCTGATATGTTCTCCAACCTTTTTCCGGGTATTCAGATTATAAACAACAAATAAATGATCTTCTCCTAAAGCCTCAATAGCCAAAAACGAATCGTAAACAGCCATCATATAAGGTCTTAAGACTATGCTGTCAAGTTCAAACGTTTCACCTTTCAACTCTTTTGTTTCCGGAAAATCTTCGTAACTCCACAACGTGGCATTTGGGTAGTCTTTCTGTTCGGAGCAGGACAAAAATATTGTCACTAATACAATATAATAAAACACGTTCTTCATAATATATATATTTTTTATAACCACATCAAAATCTATAAAATACTTTTGATGTGGCAATATTCAATAAAACACACTACCTAAAGCTTAAGAATCAAGAATGAGAGTCTCTTATAAAAGACATAGAACCATCCGAGTATTTTATAATACACCCTAAACCTTGATTAGGATACAAACTTGATGATGGTTGCTGATTTCCCAACGCCTCCATATTCTCTACCGCAAATTCAGATAACGATACTTCCTGATAATTCTGAAAAATAAGCAAAAGTAGCTATCGCTGAAGCTACTATTACTGCTAAACCTATTATTTTCTTTTTCATTTCCTTTTACTTTTTATTATTAAACCTAAAAAACACTCACAAAGAAATAATCTATCCATTGGAATACACCTCCTTTCTTTATTCTATTTATTGTACTGTTCCAACCAAAGTCAATGTTAGTGATTTTTCAGGAATATTACCATAAACAGTCACAGTCCTTAAAAAATCACCAGGAGAATCAGCTTCATAAAATATACTTATACGATCTTTTTCTCCGGATTGAATATCCCTTCCAATTATACACAGCTTTAGTACAATCGCACGAAGTTGTTACACCACGGATACGAAATGGTTCTTGCCCTGTATTATATAAATAAATATCCAAGCCTTTTGTTTGATTCAATTTCACCTGTCCCATATCGTATTCCCATTGAGCGACTTGCAATTTGGTATCAGGAAGAGTAGGTTGTTTTTCATTTCCTTTTATTTTTCGAATATAAAGATCCTGTACGGATAGGTTCAAAACCGGATTACCAATTACACTCACATGATTATTACTATCCAACAAGAAAGCATGGAACATAGGATTATCAGGAAATTTATTTAATTGTTTTAAACATCCTTTGGTATCAATACAAACCGGCATATTAAAATTTTCCCGACGTAATATGGTTAACATTTCATGCGTATCCTTTAACTCCAAAAAGAACAAGAACGGAACATCACCATCTACCATAGAATCTATTTGATGTATAAAATCTTTCCATCTACTTAATTGCAACTTACAACTTAGACATCCTACAGAATCTACATAGAACAACACCTTATAACCGGATTGATTAAACTGGAAATCAACCGTATCCTTAACCATCTTAGTAAACACAGGATCTTTCGGAAAAACAATTTCTTTTCCATACCACTGCTGAACCAATTCTTCCAATCGTGATTTTTCATCTTTATGGCAAGCTGAAAGAATAATACACAATAATATAGATATACCACTTCATAAGGCTGTATATTTTGAATAATTTCGGAAAGCAAACATAGGGCAACATCCTAAGAGATAAGGTCAACAAATTACAATTGGTTTCCGGAACTATGTGTTTTAATATTAAACAATAATATATAGGAAAAGGTTCATGGCAATCGCAGCTTAATATATGTTTCCATAGATTTAAGACACCCATTTGTTAAATTCTATCATTGAATCACCATATTCTACTGTTTACTAAATATATAGCAGAGTTGTGAAACTTCTCTTCGAAAACTTACGGTTCTTCGTCAATTTAGGTGAAACTTTTTCTGATTGAGAGTGTGTAAAATTCTACACCACAATATTTAATGGTTATTTGATTCCTTGTAATATCTTTCATAGAAACAACACTACAAAAAATCTAGTGAGTCTCTTTTTGTTTCAAAGAATTATGTCTTTAAAATGCTGCGAAATCTCCACCTAAATTGACGAAGAACCAAGTCCTATGTTTTAGGGAAAAGCTGCCTTTGTTTCCGAAAAAACATAGGCAGCTTTTTCCTGGAAAGTCCCCATGTTTTTTATAAATTGTTTCGTTAGCTGAAGACATATGGAGTTACAGGATTTATAAAAATAATTGTGAACACTTACTTACAGTTTATTCTTAAAATATTTTTGGAGTATAAATGGTCAGGTTGATGAATATATTTAATGGGAGAATAATACTGCAGCAAGGCAAGTTTGTCGTTTATACAAAATATTTTCTACTAGAAATTATTTTGTATAAATAAAAATATTGTATATTTGCAGTGAAAAATGAAATAAAGATGGAACCGATTTGCTCTATAAAAGATATTTATAAAGTATTATATCAATTTGAGAAAGCATTTTCTGAGGAAAATGATATAACAATTAATGAAGCAATGGTGCTTTGCAGCCTGAAAGAAGGAGGCTCAAAAACTGCGGGCGCAATATGTGAATATATTGGTTTGTCAAATTCACGTGTTTCAAAAGTAATTACGTCAGTTGAGAATAAGTCTTATATTCAAAGACTTCTTAATCCTGTTGACAAGAGACAGATGCTTTTTGTCCTGACTGATGAAGGAAGGGAAAAGATCCGCCAAATGCAGAACAAGGAACTGGGCTTTGAAGAACTATTCAAATCTCTTTCTGATTGTATTAAAAAAGGCTGATGCCTTTTTTTAATAGTTAAATATTTTCTACTAGCAAATATTATTAATGATAAATATATAATTATATTCTATGAAATACATAGTTGTAGGAGGAGTTGCCGGAGGAGCAACAGTTGCAGCGCGATTGCGCAGAAATGACGAAAAAGCTGATATTATTATGTTTGAACGTGGCAAATATGTATCATATGCAAATTGCGGTTTGCCATATTATATCGGTGACGTTATCAAAGAACGAAATAAATTATTTGTCCAAACAGTTGAAGGTTTCGTGAAGCGCTTCAGAATCGATATAAGGACAGAACAGGAAGTAATATCAGTAGATAAAGACAATCACACAGTGACAGTCCGCCGTCTGAGTAACGGTGAAGTTTATACTGAGAATTATGACAAACTTGTTCTGTCTCCGGGAGCCGAACCTTTACGTCCGGGCATCGAAGGCATCAACCATCCGAATATCATGACATTGAGAAATGTTCCTGATACGGATGCTATAAAACAGTTCGTCGAAGGACGAAAAATAAGCAGAGCCGTAGTTGTTGGCGGCGGATTCATCGGTCTTGAGATGGCAGAGAATCTGAGAGAACTTGGAACTGAAGTCCATGTCGTTGAGATGGGAAATCAGGTAATGGCTCCGCTGGACTATTCCATGGCTTCCATTGTTCACCATCATTTGTCGGAAAATGGAGTTTTCCTGCATTTGGAAAATGGAGTGACCGGATTTACTGATGTCAATGGCAAAGTTGCCGTCCGTCTTAAAAGCGGAGACGAAATAGAAGCCGATTTGGTTATCTTAAGTATAGGAGTAAGACCGGAAGTCAAATTGGCAAAAGAAGCCGGATTGGAAATTGGCAAAACGGGCGGAATTGCTGTAAATGAATATATGCAGACTTCTTCCGAAGATATCTATGCTCTTGGAGATGCCACTGAAGTAAAGAATGCTGTGACTGGCGCACCAGCACTGATTCCTCTTGCCGGACCGGCAAACAAGCAGGGCAGAATAGTTGCAGACAATATAGTTTATGGAAACAAATATACTTACGACGGTTCCATCGGAACATCAATTGCCAAGATATTCTCATTGACAGTGACTGCTGCCGGAGCCAACGCCAAGTTGCTCAAGAGAGAATCTGTTCCTTACATATCTTCATACACTCACGGCAGCTCTCATGCCGGATATTATCCCGGAGCAGTCGGTCTTTCCATAAAGATTCTGTTTTCTCCGGAGAATGGCAGACTTCTTGGCGCTCAGGTCGTAGGTTTTGACGGAGTTGACAAGAGAATAGAAATGCTGGCCCAAGTAATTCAGAGAAAAGGAACAATCTATGATTTGACCGAGCTGGAACACGCATACGCCCCTCCATATTCTTCAGCAAAAGACCCTGTAAATATGGCTGGCTTCGTTGCCGATAATATTCTTAACGGAAGAGTAAATATTATTTCTTGGCGAGATATAGCAAATCTGCCGGACGAAACAATAAAGATTGATGTAAGAACAAAAGATGAATATTCGCTTGGCTCAATACCTGGATTTATAAATATTCCGGTTGACGAACTCCGTGAGCATCTGAGTGAAATTCCTAAGGACAAGGAAATTGTCGTAACTTGTGCAGTCGGTCTGCGTGGTTATCTGGCTTATAGAATTCTCACTCAGAACGGCTACAAGAATGTGAAGAATCTATCCGGTGGCTACAAGACTTGGAGTGCTGCAACTTCGCCCGTCAAGAAACCTCAAATCTCATGTGAATGCCCGACTGAAAGTATGAATGACGACGGAAGCATATCTTCTTCCTCAAATCCTGTAGTTTCAGTTGACGCATGCGGATTGATGTGCCCCGGACCAATTATGCAGCTTAAAAAGAATTTCGGATTGCTGCAGGAAGGTGAGACGCTAACAATAAAAGCGACAGACTCAGCCTTTGGAAAAGACGTTGCATCGTGGTGCAAAATGACTGGTGCGGAATTGCTTTCATTGCAGAATAAAAACGGTGTAATATGTGCCAACATAAAGAAAGCTGCCAAAAACAATAATCCGCAGTGCTCACCGGTTGCACAGCAGGACAATAAAACAATTATCGTTTTCAGCGATGATTTGGACAAAGCCCTGGCATCATTTGTTATTGCAAACGGAGCGGCGGCAACTGGCAAGAAAGTAACAATGTTCTTTACATTCTGGGGCTTGAATGTTGTCAAGAAACAGCAGAAACCTGCCGTTGAAAAGGATATTTTCGGAAAGATGTTCGGTTGGATGCTTCCATCGGACAGCCGCAGCCTGTCATTATCCAAAATGAGCATGTTTGGCATTGGCGACAAGATGATGCGTGGAATAATGAAGCGCAAGAAAATCGACAGTCTTGAATCAATGATAAATCAGGCAGTAGAAAACGGCATCGAAATGATTGCCTGTTCAATGAGTATGGATGTTATGGGTGTCAAGAAGGAAGAATTGATGGACAATGTAAATATTGGCGGAGTTGCCACATATCTGGAAAGAGCAGAGGAAGCCAATTTGAATTTGTTCATATAACAATATTAGCCCATCGTGGCGATTGAAAAAAATGAGCTCTGAAGAAGCGACACTGAAATCCAATGGTGTCGCCACTTCAGAGCTCATATTATAGTGGGCGATATATACTATTCACATCAGAACCCAAAGTCCGTAACCTCAACTTCCTTGATTTCCTCAACTTTCGGTTTCTCAACTTTCTTATGCTCGGCATTAGCCTTGATAATAATAGCTCGCATAGGTCTTACCGGACAAATAGATTCGCAACCGCCGCAGCCGATACACAAATCCGGATTCACTTCCGGAATAGTAAGCGTGCCTTTGAAAGGCACCATCTTAACAGCTTGAGTAGGGCAATGTTCCGAACAAGCTCCGCAATCCGTATTCTCAGTATTTACAATACATCTGTTTATAAAGAAATGAGCAATACCGACCTGAGTCGTTGCCTTCTCTTCTTTAGTAATAGGCTTTATTGCGTGAGATGGACAAACATCAGAGCAGACCGTACATTCATAATTACAGTAACTGTCAATATATGAAACATGCGGTTTCAGCAGATAGTCAAATCCATATTCCAATCCCGCAGGTCTGAGCACCTGGCTCGGGCACTGAGTAACACACAGATGGCAACCCGTACACAAATCCTTAAAGCGCTCGATATTAAGAGAGCCTGGAGGAGTTATCGGTCCCCATTTCTTTCTTCTCTTCTTATGATGTCCGCCTTTTCTGCAAACTTTTTCAGCAAGAGCAGATGCAACCGGAAGGGTAGAAGCAACAGTTACAGTTGAAGCGATGAAAGAACGTCTGCTTCGGCTTGCAGAATTGTTGGTCTGTGTTTCGCCCGGAGCATTCTGAGCAGTTTCTTTGGCAAAAGCCGGTTTCAGCTTGTATTTCAAACTTCCTTTCGCGCATGAAGAAACGCAGTTGAAACAATCAACACACCTTGATGTGTCAATAGTCATATCTTTGCTGTTTATAGCTTCTGCCTTGCAAACTCGCTCACAATTCCCGCAATGTACGCACGATTCTTTATCAATAGTTATACGGAAAAGCGAATAGCGTGACAAAATACTCAACAAAGCACCGACCGGACAAATGGAATTACAGAACAGTCGTCCGTGGAAAACCACCATAACTACAAATAAAGCAAGAGCAACAACTCCACTTATCAGACCTGCAGTCGTAACCGTAGTTACACTTGCCTGATACAGACTGTAATTATCCATCGACATCAATATGCTGGCAATGCCATTGTTTCCCCATATAATAATCGGTCTGAAAATATTAGTCACAATTCTGCCGAAATTACTGTATGGATCCAGCAGAAGATATATGTTCAGAACTCCTGCCAATACGCTTATTGCAGTCAGAACAAGAAGTGAATATCTCAGAATATTATATGGTTTCTTGTATGAAAAACGGTGAGAGCCATTCTTCTTTTTCTTGCCGATACAATATATACGGTTGATAATGTCCTGCAAAACACCCGCAGGGCAAATAGCGGAACAATATATACGTCCGAACACGAATGTCAGCAGCAATTCAGCAATCACCACACCGGCAAAGCCACCCAGCAAAGCCGGCATCAGCTGCAAATGCAGAAATGTATGTGTCTTATCCGGAAGGACGTCCGCAAAATCAACGAAAAACAATATTATAGGCAAGAAGAAAACCAGAGCGAGAACAATTCTCGCTCCTTTAAGTATATTAAGTTTCTTCATCGTCAGATTATAACTTGATTCGTTTAATGTTCAGAGACTTCAAGTCTGTTGTTCCTAATTTCAGAGATTCTCCGTTTTTGATATGACCAACAGCCGCCATATCAAGTTTCTTCACCTGATTGAACAATGACAAAGCAGCAGTGTCAACAGCAACAATATTAGGAGAAGCAATCAAAGATTTCAAAGTAGCAACGTCGGCAAGGCTCTTTCCCTGCGGGCCGTTCTGATGCATAATTCTGTAAGCATCAACAATGTTCAGCACCGGCTTTTTCTGCCATGTGCAGATATCGGCAATACACTGCTGCAAATCATTCTGATGGAAGAAACGGCGGTCCCAAACGATACCCATATAGTTCTTCATTGCGCAAGTAAGTTTCGCTCCGCCATGATTCTTCAGCACAGGAACATTGATCCATACATCAGCTTCGATAAGAGCTTCGTGGATTTTTGCGCTTTTCAGTTTAACTCCGCCAGGAATAGAAACTTCCTTGTAATATTTTTCGTCATTACCTGGCATAATGATACCACCGGCTTCTTTCACAGCTTTTTCTATACCGCTGGTTTCATAACACTTCTGCCAGTTGTCGCAAGTATGGTCAAACACAGTAACTTTTTCCGCGCCGGCATCAAGACATTTTTTAACCAAAGCCTTCACAAGTTTAGGATTTGTATTTCCAGCCATCTCCGGAGTTCTGTCCCAACCGATATTTGGTTTGATAACTACTTTCTGTCCTTTTTTCACGAACTTTCCAATTCCGCCCAATTCCTGCAATGCCTTATCAAGCATAACTTCCGGTTCTCCACCCATAACGGCAACCATATCAGGCGCTTTTTCTACTGCGATACTATTTGATGTCAAAGCAGCCTGCAAACCTTCAAAGTTTAAGGAAAGGGCAGCACCTGCAATAACACTTGATTTAAGGAAATCTCGACGTTTCATAATTCTGATAAGTTTAAATATTGGTTACACAATTTTAGTTGACGAGGGGACGAGTTGACAAGGAGGGGGAGAAAAGGAGTTAAGGAGTCAAGAAGTCAAGTAGTTAAGAAGTTATTACTTGTTTTCTGTAACCTTGTCATCTTGTCAACTCGTCACCTTGTCAACTCGTTCCCTCGTCAGTCAACACAAATCTCCTCAACAGGTTGTTTTTTATCCTTATCCATAGGAACAAATTTATATCCCACAGAATTAAAATCTATTTTATTCAAATCAATACATCTTATAGTGCTGTTATACATCGTACGGAAATAAATCTTCTTGTTTTTAGTATCCGTAACCGATGTCCATTGCGTAGCACTTGGAATATCTGTCGGAGTTTGAGAGCTCAAAAACTCTATTCCGATAGGAATGTCAAAGTTGTTCAATATCTGGAATGACTGTTCAACCGTTTCATAAGCCGTTTGCTTTTGTGGAGCCGAAGCCTTATAGAAAGCAGCTCTTACGAAACGTGAAGGAGGAGTTACGTCTCCCGGCATTCCCAAAAAGCCGCTTCCGGCTCCGAACTGGGAAATCTTTTCTTCACCAATATTCTGGCTTTGTGCAGAACCTGGATAAAGATTCACATAATTGTTCAGATTAGCTACATGCCATTCAAAACCCGGAGAATTTGTTATAACACCAACTTTGTTGTCATAGAAATTCAATTTTCCGTCAACAATTTCCAGCACAACCTGTTTCCCGGTCGGCTCGGCAATTCTCCAGTGAACGGTAGAAGCTCTCGGGTCTATTGCCACAACATGAATGTCTTTTATCTTTTCCTTAACCTCTTCGATTGTTGAACAATTTGCCAAAATCCACGAAACCAGCTGAAGGTCGGAAATGCTGCTTGAGCGTTTCGCTTCATCAAAAGCTTCATATTCTCCGTAGTTAGGGAAATAGAAAAGACCGGCAGACAGCCCGACTTCATTGATTCCTTCAGCTACAAATTCTTTCTGTTCTACCGACAGACCTACATATCCATACTTGGATTTGAACGTCATACCCTGACCTTTAATGGTAAACGCCTGATGTTCATAACCTCTTGGAACAATTATATACTGGCTGTTCAGCTCGCTGCCGCCCCATTCAATAGTTCGTGCATAAATGTAACTTCCATCTTTTGCAGACAGAGAAATGCCTGTGCAGGCTTCAGATTCATTTACGAACATGAAAGGAGAGCAGGCTGCCACCATCAGTGACAATATCTTTCGTTTCATAATTGTTTTTGTTAAAGTTGTTATTGAAGTTGACGAGGATTCAGAGACGAGTTGACAAGGGGGGGGAAAGGAGTCAAGTAGTCAAGTAGTTAAGAAGTCAAGTAGTTAAGAAGTCAAGTAGTTAAGAAGTCAAGTAGTTAATACTTGTTCCTCCGTAGCCTTGTCTCCTGTAGCCTCGTCCCCTTGTTAACTCGTCAACTCATTCCCTCGTCCCCTATACTTACAATCCGCTAAAATCCACACCCTCAAACGCCAAAGAAGGAATTCTCCAGCTTGATGAAGTTCTTGGGTCATTACCGATAGCAGCAAGATTGCTCCACAGAGTAACCATATTTCCAGTTACATTCATTTCGGAAACAGGTTTAGTAAGCTTTCCGTTTTCGATAAGGAAACCTTCAATACCATAAGAGAAGTCGCCTGTTGAACTGTTGCAGTTTCCACCATTGAAACCAGTAACGAATATACCCTTGTTTACATCCGAAATCAAACCTTCAACATCTTTATCTCCCAGATTCATAGCCATAATAGAAGGAGAGGAGATAGTTGGCGCAACATTCATCTTGTTGGCACGATAAGTATCGATGAAGTATGTCTTTAGCACACCATTCTCAAAAATTGGCTGGCGTTTGGTAGCAACACCTTCATTGTCGAAATATCTTGCACCGGCACTCTTCTTCAAATGCGGTTCGTCAATAATCGTCATTTTGTCGCCAAACACTTTCTGGTTCAGTTTGTCAAGAAGGAATGAATTCTTCTGCTGGATACTTCCGCCATCAATAGCTTCAATTACCGGAGAAAGCAATCTTGCAGAATTCATGTTGTCAACAACCATAGTATATTTGCCGGAACCAGCCTTTTTCTGTCCCAACTTGCGCAAAACCCTTTCAAGGGCCTTCTGTCCGATACCTTCTTTCTTCAGAGTGTCATAGAACAAAGAGAAGTCATACCAGTATGATTCCGGACGCGCTTCACCTTCGCCCTTGATGCTTACGCTGGCAAAAGTGCTGAACGAAGAAGAAGAAGCTTCGCCTTCAAAGCCATTGCTTGAAACCATGTATTTGAATTCCTTACCATCGCTGAACGAAGAAGACGCAGAAATAATTCTGTCATCCTTGCCCATAATTTCGTCGCACGCCTTCATAGCCAAATCCACCTTTTCGTCCGGCTGGATATTGTCGAAATTAGAGTCGAAAAGCTGCAAATCCTCGCCGCCACCTTTGTAATAGCGTTCAGCGTCCGGCAAAGTTCTTGCCTTGTCTTCAGCAAGGAAGCGTGTAGCAGCTATGCCGTCTTTGATAAATTTTTCAAGTTCTTTTTTGTCAAGTCTGTTAGTAGAATAAGAACCGAATCTTCCGTCAACATAAATCTGAATTATAAAACTGTTTTCAGAAGCCTGGTGAAGACGGTCAATCTTCATATCTCGAATCTCAAACGTACTGCTTGAACCATTATATATTGTTACTCGTGAAGCCTGGCAACCATTTTTCAGAGCAAACTCCATAGCCCATTGAGCCAGCTTTTTATTTTCATTTGTAATCATAATCAATTTTCTCCTCCTACAGTTAATTTACTTACTAAAGCAGATGGCATACCACAAGTTACAGGACAAGACTGGCCATCCTTTCCGCAAGTCCATGTTCCGTTGTCCATTTTATAGTTGTTTCCAACCATAGTAATGTCGGCAAGAGCCTTCGGACCGTTACCAATGATATTGATATCCTTGATAGGCTGAGTCAGCTTTCCGTTCTCAATCAGATAACCGTCTTTTACGAAGAATGTGAAGTCGCCGGCACCAATCTGAACCTGTCCGTTTGTGAAGTTTGCGGCATAGATACCTTTCTTCACAGTTGAAATCATTTCCTCTTCAGTAACGTTGCCCGCTTCCATATAAGTAGCACGCATACGAGGAATAGGCATCTGTCTGAAGTTTTCACGGCGTCCGTTACCGGTTGAGCGGATTCCATAATGCTTCGCACTGATTCTGTCGTGAAGATAACTTGTCAGGATACCTTCTTTCACGATATAAGTCTTTTGTCCTTCGATACCTTCATCATCGATGTTCACTGAACCGCGGTTGAAAGGAATAGTACCGTCGTCTACCACATTGATATGCTCGTTGCAGACCTTCTTGTTAAGCAAGTCTGAGAAAATAGATACATTTTTACGGTTGAAATCAGCCTCAAAAGCATGTCCTATAGCCTCGTGAAGCAAGATACCGGAACCGCCGGCACCCATAACCACCGGCATTTCACCACCTTTAGGCTTGATAGCCTGGAACAGGATAGATGTTTTATTCACAGCCTCATTAGCCAATTCCTCAATCAGCTCATCATTAAGGAATTCGGCGCCCATACGGAACGCTCTTGCAGCATATGAATTTTCAACCTGTCCGTTGTCTTCCATAATACATACGGCAGAAAGAGAACACATCGGACGATAATCATAATACATCTGTCCTTCGCTGTTGCAGAACAAAATATGAGAAGTTGAATCACCAAGGAAAGCTCTAACCTTATGAACTCTCTTGTCAAGTTCAAAAATACGGTCGTTCAGCTTCTGCAAATAAGGCATCTTGTCCTGAACAGACAGCAAATCCCAATCCTTTGAAATATTATAGTAATTGTGTTCTGGCTTTATTTCAGTGATATTAGCCGGCTGGAATTTGTTTGAAGAGTTTGCAATTCTGGCAGCAGTGCGTGCCGCTTTGATCATCTCATCCAGAGTGATGTTCTCAACATAGGCATAACCAGTCTGGTCGCCTGCAAGAACACGCACACCCATACCGAAATCGATGTTTGAAGCAGCAGAGTTAACCTCTCCGTCCTGCAACCCGATGTTGTTGTAGTGCGTATGTTCAAAGAAAAGATCAGCATAATCTCCACCCTTTTCCAAAGCCGCAGCCAAAACTTTATTAAGATCTTCTTCACTCACCTTGAAGTGATTCAAGGCAAAAGCCACTCCTTGTGCTTTGTCAACAGCGTTACCACTTGTGCAACTGCTCAGGAATGAAGGAGCAGCAAGAGATGTAAGTACGGCCATACTTCCTGTCTTTAAAAATTCTCGACGATTAAATTTCATAATACATAAATTATCATTGTTAAAATTTGACAAGAATCAGTAATAGAGCTGGGGCAAGCCAACAGAATCAATTTTTCTCATCCAAACTTTATTTGTCTCAAACCGTTTTCACGGCCTTCATTGTGCTAAATTAGTAAATAATTCATTATATATATATGTAGGGGTGAGAATTTCTTGTTTTAATGGATAAAAGTGGGGGAAGTGCACTTTTTTAATGAATAGAGGATAAAGTATGAAGATAATATTTTTCTTTATCGCAAAATCACAAATCATGGAGATTGGAATATTTGTTGATGATTGCAAAAGCATCCCTCAGGAAATATCCTGTATATAGAGTGGGACTAAATGGAACTGAAAAAAATATTTGAGAATTGAGACAAGATTACACCTTAAAATATATATAGAAGTAATTCGGAATATATATAGATTTATGGACAAATATATATAGATGTATTTCCCTGTTGGTCTGGACCTATTTCGGGTTTTAGTGTGTAAGGACAAGACCGGTTCCATATATTTATTAGTAGGCTCAAACCTGTTTTAGTATTGGTTCGAGCCTACTATGAATAGGGCTTAGTCCTATAATAGCATTATTAGTCCTTCTTAATTTGTTTAAGTTCAATGATATAAGAAACAAGCAAGCCGAGCCCTCCAAAAATAAGTATGCAAGATGCATAAATAGTAGAGACAGTCTCGCTTAGATTCCCAAAAAGTTCATTTGAACTGAAATATTGCGGGAGGTTAATGCTCACAATAACATATCCAAGCAATACGCCAAGACCAAGACCAATTAACAAACATCCTGCTCTGAGTGTGTTGAAAGAAAAAAGACTTGGTTTGTAGAAAATACCATTCTTAAAAGTGTCCGGATTGATTTTGTCTCCCAATTTCTCTATTAAAGACAAACGTTCTTTTCGTCCGGCAAATAGTTCAAACAATTTGTAAATTGTTCCGAAAACAATAGCTACATTAGCTACAATCATTAATTCATTCATAATAATATGTATTATTCGTTAGTAAATTTGTTTCTTTGTCCTTTTAGACGCAGCAAATTGTTTTAGGTTACAAAAAAATATTTTTTATTTTTCAAATATAAAGTGTAACCTGTTTTCCTGTGTTGCGTCTAAAGAGGCATAATGAAGAAGGATGAGTTACAAATAATAATGCGCATCTTGTCAGGAAAGACCGAAGAGTTTTCCTATTTTATGGATGTTTATGGACAGCAGGTGTTCACTCTTGTTGCCCGCATTGTTAATTCCGAGGAAGATGCTGAAGAAGTTACACAGGATGTTTTTATGAAGGCATATATGAATCTCTCTTCGTTCAATGGAATCAGCAGCTTTTCTACATGGTTGTATAGGATTGCGTACAATACTGCTATTTCACATACTAGGAAGAGGAAAAAAGAGGAGTATATTGTAGATGACAAAGTGTGGAACACTATATCCGATACAGAGGTTGACGATACTTTGTCCGATGAAAGTGAAGCTCAAATCGAACTTCTTATGAATGCACTCCAGAAACTTCCGCCAGAAGACAGGGCTCTGATTACATTATATTATGAAGAAGAGAAATCTGTAAAAGAAATATCTTCTATATTTAATTTGTCTGAATCGAATGTGAAGGTGCGTTTGTTCAGGCTCAGAAAAAAATTGTATATTGAAGCAAAAAATAAATGACAAAATATGGATGAAGGATTGAAAAAAGCAGTAAGGAAACAGCCGTCATATCGCATTCCAAGTAATTTTTCGTATAAAATGATGGAGAAAATACGTCAGGAAGAATTGCTCCGTGAATGCAGAAAGGAGAGGAGGCTTTATGCTTTGATGCTTCTTACTATAGTTTTGATGGTTTGTTTTTATTTGGGTTTTATGATTTGGTTTTTCCCTGATTCATTATCTGCTATGATGACGGGAGTGAAAACTTTCCTTGAAGGAATAAACATACCGGCGGAAAGCATTCCTATATTACTTACAGTGCCATTGCTGGCACTGTTTAATGCTTTTCTGAGGAAAATCTTTGCGAAGTACAGGTGATTTATATACTTGGTTATATTAAGGAAGAGATTTTATGGAAAATTATAGCGTTGATAATGAAGATATAAAATCTTATTCGTAATTATATGAATCTTTTTTCTAGGTTTGTTTGGAATATATGGAATAAATATTTACCTTTGCACCCCGTAAGAGATAGGATATTATATCTTTTTACAGCGAGGAATGTTTTTGGTTCTGATCGTGATGCTAGTTCAGAAGTGAAAATCCTAGAGAGAGGAGCATGATGATTGCGGAAAAGAAAAGATTTCGTATCTTTGTGCTTGGAAAATATGATTCATTACATGTAATAAAAAGAATAGAGATGTCTAAAATTTGTCAAATTACCGGAAAGAAAGCAATGGTTGGCAACAACGTTTCGCATTCTAAGAGAAGAACGAAACGTAAGTTTGATGTTAACCTGTTTACTAAAAAGTTCTATTGGGTAGAACAGGATTGTTGGGTTAGCCTGAATATTTCTGCAGCAGGCTTGCGCACTATTAACAAATTAGGTTTGGATGCAGCTATCAAAATGGCAGCGGAAAAAGGTTATTTAAACGCTTAATGTTGGAGGATTTAAACGATGGCAAAGAAAGCAAAAGGTAACAGAGTTCAGGTTATTTTGGAATGCACCGAACACAAAGAAAGCGGTATGCCGGGAACTTCTCGCTATATCACTACTAAAAACAGAAAGAATACTACTCAGAGATTGGAATTGATGAAATACAACCCAATCTTGAAGAAGATGACTTTACACAAAGAAATTAAATAATAGGAGATTTGAACAATGGCAAAGAAAGCAGTTGCAACATTTAAAAAAGGTGATGGACGTACTTTCTCAAAAGTAATTAAGATGGTTAAGTCTCCTAAAACAGGTGCTTACATCTTCCAGGAAGAAATGGTTCCAAACGAAGCTGTAAAAGATTATTTCGCAAAATAATTGTACTTACATCTTATTATAACAAAAGGCATGTCGATTTCGGCATGCCTTTTTGTTTTTATATCAGTTTTCCGAAAGATTAAGTTTTCCGGCATTAAAACACTGTCGGCAGAATAGATACTATTCGTATATTTTTAGTACATTTGTATTCGTGTTGGCTATCTGGAATTATCCGGAGCAATACACCAAAAACAAGATAATATTAAAAAAACTAAATAACTTAAATTATGAGATTTGATGTTTCAAGTACAGCGTTGCTATCGCGCCTTCAATCTATCAGCAAAGTGATTGTAAACAAGAATTCTTTACCGATTTTGGATAACTTCCTTTTTGAATTGGACGGAAATATTCTGACTATCACTGCTTCGGATGCTGAAACACGAATGGTTACTTCTGTTGAAGTTATGAATGTTCAGGGAAAAGGAACATTTGCTGTATCGTCAAAGATTCTTCTTGAACCTTTGAAGGAATTGCCGGAACAGCCGCTTACTTTCGATATCAATGATAGTAATTTGGAAATCTTTATTCATTTCCAGAATGGTAAGTATAATTTTATTGGAGAAAATGGTGATGCTTATCCGGAACAACGTCCATTAAGCGATAATGCAGTTTCTCTGACTATCGAATCAACACAGTTGCTTAACGGAATCAGCCGCTCATTGTTTGCTACAGCCGATGATGAATTGCGTCCGGTTATGAATGGTATTTACTTTGATATACAGCAGGATGCACTTACATTCGTGTCTTCAGACGGACATAAACTTGTGCGCCTTCGTAATCTTGCTGTCAAATCACCGGAAAGAGCAGCATTTATTTTGCCTAAGAAACCGGCCAATTTGTTGAAGAATATATTAGCTAAGGAAAATGATATCGTTCTTATCAAGTTTGACGACAATAATGCTCATATCAGCTGCAATAACTTCGAAATGGTTTGCCGCCTGATTGAAGGACGATACCCGAACTACAACAGTGTTATGCCTCAGGAAGATAAGTTGAACAAACTTACAATTGACAGACTTTCATTCCTGAATGCACTGAAGCGTGTTTCTGTATTCTCCAATCCGGCAAGCAGCTTGGTTAAACTGAATATTACATCAGGAAAGATGGTGATTTCTGCACAGGATATTGATTTCTCAACAGCTGCTGAAGAAACTATCATATGCTCATTCGACGGTGAAGATTTGAATATCGGATTCAAAGCTACATATCTGATTGAAATATTGAGCAATATCAGTTCGGAAGAGGTTATAATGAAACTTGGTGATGCTGCTCGTCCGGGATTAATCGTTCCGGCAGAGAATGAACCTCTGGAAGATTTGCTTATGTTGCTTATGCCAATGATGCTTAATGACTGATAATATAATTCGTTCCGCAATTGTTTGTTGATTCAAATGATTGCGGATTTTAAATAATTGTGTGATTATGCAATTGAATCTTAGAAACCCTCTTATTTTTTTCGATCTGGAAACAACCGGCATCAATATAGTAAAAGACCGCATTGTTGAGATTTCATATGTGAAAGTCTTCCCGAATGGAAAGGAAGAATCTAAAACATTGAGAATAAATCCCGGTATGCCAATCCCGCCGGAATCTACAGCTATTCATGGAATAACTGATGAAGATGTGAAGGATTGCCCTTTGTTCAAGGATGTTGCGAAGACTTTGGCTGCTCAATTCGAAGGTTGCGATCTTGCCGGATTCAATTCCAACAGGTTCGACATTCCGCTTTTGGCAGAAGAATTCCTGAGAGCCGGAGTAAATATAGATCTTTCGCGTAGAAAGTTTATTGACGTTCAGACTATATTCCATAAGATGGAACAGCGCACATTGTCTGCCGCTTACAAATTCTATTGTGGCAAAAGTCTTGAGAATGCACACACAGCTTCTGCAGACACAATGGCCACATACGAAGTGCTGAAAGCACAGCTTGACAAATACCCGGAACTTGAGAATGATGTAACATTCTTGTCAAAATTCTCTTCGTTTTCCAACAACGTGGATTTTGCAGGTCGAATGATTTATAATGAGAAAGGTCAGGAAGTGATAAATTTCGGAAAATACAAAGGTCGTCTTGTAGAAGAAGTTCTTTCTGTTGATCCGGGATATTATTCATGGATGATGAACAGTGATTTCTCTCTGAACACTAAGCAGAAACTTACTGAAATCAAACTTAGAGGATTTAATAAGAAATAATTATGTTGAAAGGTAAACATATAATATTAGGAATTACTGGTAGTATTGCTGCCTACAAAGCTGCCTATATTATCCGTGGACTTGTGAAGAAAGGTGCAGAAGTTCAGGTTGTTATAACTCCTGCAGGAAAGGAATTCATTACTCCAATAACTTTGTCGGCGTTGAGCAGTAATCCTGTTATAAGCGAATTCTTTTCCAATCGCGACGGTTCGTGGCATAGCCATGTAGATTTGGGCTTATGGGCAGATGCAATGCTTGTGGCTCCGGCTACTGCATCTACGATAGGCAAAATGGCTAACGGCATTGCCGATAATATGCTTGTCACAACATATCTGTCATGTAAAGCTCCAGTATTCATTGCTCCGGCAATGGACTTGGATATGTTTGCTCATCCAACAACTCAGCAGAATCTGGACCGTCTCCGTTCATTTGGTAATCATATCATTGAACCGGGAACGGGAGAATTGGCAAGTCACCTTGTCGGAAAGGGAAGAATGGAAGAGCCGGACAAGATTATCGAAGAATTGGAGAATTTCTTTTCTTCTTCGTCTGAGTTGAAAAACAAAAATATTGTTATTACTGCCGGCCCGACATACGAAAAGATTGATCCGGTCCGTTTTATTGGAAACTATTCATCCGGAAAAATGGGATTTGCCCTTGCAGAAGTTTGCGCGCAAAAAGGTGCAAATGTGAAGCTAATAGCCGGTCCTGTATCTTTGGAAGCAAAGCATCCGAATATTTCGCGCATTGATGTGGAATCAGCAAATGAAATGTATGAAGCTGCGATGGATGCTTTTCAGGATGCAGATGCTGCAATATTATGTGCGGCTGTTGCCGACTATCGTCCGGAATTCCAAGCTGAAGACAAGATAAAGAGAGAAAAAGAAGGAGAGATGACTCTTCATCTTGTTCCAAATAAAGATATTGCAGCTTCTTTGGGCGAAACAAAGAAGGATAATCAGATATTGGTGGGCTTTGCTCTTGAAACCAGCGATGAAACAAAGCATGCTGCTGACAAGTTGAAAAGAAAGAATCTTGATTTCATCGTTCTTAATTCTCTTCGCGACAGTGGAGCCGGATTCAGATGTGACACAAACAAGATTTCTATTCTTACCAAAGAAGGTGAAATCTCTGAATATCCGCTTAAAAGCAAACACGAAGTTGCCGAAGATATTGTCACTAAACTTGTCCAGTTTATTGACAAAGCTGCAAAATGATTGTATAACGACATATAAATAAGTGCTCTGAATTATGAAAATAAGAAATTTGTTCTGTTCGTTGCTTTTCTGTGCTGTTCCGTTTGTTGCTAATTCCCAGGAATTGAATGCAAGAATTACAGTCAATAGCGACAAAATTCAGGGAACTAACAAATCTGTGTTTACGACACTTCAGACATCACTGACAGAATTTGTGAACAACAGAAAATGGACTGACGCAACATTCGCAGTCAACGAACGTATCGACTGCTCAATGACTATCATAGTCAATGAGCAGAACGATAATACGTTTTCTGCAGAAATTCAGGTGCAGTCACGTCGTCCGGTATATAATTCAGCTTATACAACAACTTTGTTCAATTTCCGCGACACTCAGTTTGATTTCGAATATGTGGAATTTGAGCAGCTGGAGTTCACTGGCACATCCTTGAGCAGTAATCTTACGGCAACTATTGTATATTATATCTATATCATATTAGGATTGGATTTCGACAGCTTTTCACCTCTTGGCGGAAAGGCTTATTTCGAACAGGCGCAGCAGATAGTCAATATGGCTCAGTCGCAGGGAACATGGAATGGCTGGAAAGCTTTCGACGGCAATCAGAACAGACATGCCTTGATCACTGCATTGACCGATAATACTTCCGAGAATTTCCGGAATATGTGGTACACATATCACCGCAAAGGCTTGGACGAAATGGCTGCCAATCCTGATAGAGGACGCACCACAATCATCGAGACTTTACCATTGTTGGAGGAAGTTTACAAAACAAGACCAACTTCCGTGATTCTTCAGGTTTATGCAGATACAAAACTTGATGAACTCATGAGCATTTATTCCAAAGCGACAAGCCAGGAAAAACAGTCGGCATTGAAACTTCTTTCTAATATTTTCCCAACCCAGACCAAAAGATTGGAAGCACTTAAAAAATAAATATTATGCTCAAATCGCTGTTTATAAAGAATTTTGTTCTTATTGACAATCTTGATATCCACTTTGATAAAGGCTTTTCTGTAATAACAGGTGAGACTGGAGCCGGAAAATCAATTATTCTCGGAGCTTTGTCTCTTGTGCTTGGTCAGAGAGCGGATGGAAAGAGCATAAAGAACGGTTCTGAAAAATGCGTTATCGAAGCTGTCTTTGATATTACACAATACAGATTGGAACCTTTTTTCCTTGCCAACGACCTGGAATATGATGATAAATCCTGTATTCTCAGACGTGAGCTTTATGCGTCGGGTAAATCTCGTGCTTTTGTAAACGATTCACCGGTTTCTCTTAATATAATGAAGGAATTGGGAAGCAAACTGATAGATATTCATTCTCAACATCAGAATTTGCTTCTCGGCAACAATCATTTTCAGATGAAAGTTGTTGATGTGATGGCTGAGAACGAGATTCTTCTTATTCTTTACAGAAAAGAATATTCCAGATATCAGTCTCTAAAGCGTGATTTGAAGGAACTGAAACAGCGTGCTGAGCAAACAAAGCAAGAGGAAGATTATGTCCGTTTCCAGCTTGAACAACTTCTGGATGCACGCTTGCAGGAAGGAGAGCAGGAGGAACTCGAACAGGAACAGGAAACTCTGACTCATGCCGAAGAAATAAAAGGCACATTATATAAAATTACCCAGCTTCTTGACGGCGAGGAATTTGGAGCAATCCAATTAATAAAAGATGCATTCTCTGCAGCTGATTCTTTGGAAAGATATTTCCCTCAGGCAAAAGAAATATCAGAGAGACTTCGCTCGGCATATATCGATTTGAGTGATTTGTCTTCCGATGCAGAATCGAAGAAAGACGATATCGAATTCAGCCACGAGCGTCTGGAATGGGTTAATGACAGATTGAATACAATTTATACTTTGCAGCAAAAGCATCATGTACAGTCCGTTTCCGAACTTCTTTCAATCCAGGAAAATTATGAAAAGCAGCTTCAGGAAATAGATTCATTTGATGAGCAGATTGAGCAGCTTTCGCAACAAGTTGAAGCTTCGTATAAAGAATTGCTCGAGCAGGCTTATGTGCTCAGTGGTCAACGAAAAGTTGCTTCGGAAGCAATGGCCGGACAGCTAGTACAAATGGTGACGCCTCTTGGAATGCCAAATATCCGTTTCCGTGTGGATATTGCTCATAAGGAAGAGCCTGATAACGACGGAATAGACGATGTGTGCTTTATGTTCTCTGCCAATAAGAGCGGAGATTTGCAGCCTGTGTCGCAAACTGCATCCGGTGGTGAAATATCAAGACTTATGTTGTGTCTGAAAGCTATGATTGCCGGATTCACAGCCATGCCTGCTATCATTTTTGATGAAGTTGACACTGGTGTTTCCGGTGATATTGCCGACAAGATGGGAAATATCATGCAGGAACTCGGAACTAAAATGCAGGTTCTCACCATAACTCACTTGCCGCAGATTGCAGCAAAAGGAAGGTCGCACTATTATGTCTATAAGAAAGATATTGAGGAACGTACTGTAACTAATATCCGTGAACTTTCGGAAGAGGAAAGAGTTAACGAAGTTGCCAGAATGTTGAGCGGTTCGCAATTAACTGAAGCATCATTGGCTAATGCGAGGGATTTGCTGAATTGCAATAAAAATCCTTTCAATAAATAGCATTTATCTTTCTCTTTCAGGAATTGTATCCTGCCAGCCCTCAAACTGGAAACTGGCCGGATATTATATTCTGTTTCACGCTGTTTTTATTATAAAGGAGTGCCATAGGGCTTCGTTCCTTGGTCAACATCCTTCCTTACTTTTCATTTCCAAAAGCATCTCTTTCAACGCTTCCTTCCAATACCTAATTTTCACACCAAACGTTTCTTTCACTTTTGTCTTGTCCAGAACAGAATAATTCGGACGCTTTACCTTACTTGGAAACTCATTGCTATGGCAAGGACGGATATCACACACATTTCCGTCAAGTCCGGCAATCTCAATGGCAAAATCAAACCATGAGCACACACCCTCATTACTGAAATGGTAAATTCCTGTCCTGTCCATCATATCCTCTTCGATAATCTTATAAATAAGAGCTGCCAGATCGCGGGCATAAGTAGGTGTTCCAACCTGGTCGAACACCACATTCAACATGTCACGCTCCGCAGTCAGGCGCTGCATGGTCTTCACGAAATTATTGCCGAATGACGAATAAAGCCACGCTGTACGGAAAATCATATAACGGCAACCACTGTTCAATATGCTCTCTTCACCTCGCAACTTCGTATGTCCGTAAACACCCAGAGGATTTG
This sequence comes from Parabacteroides sp., assembly GCA_034091205.1. Classification (GTDB taxonomy): domain Bacteria; phylum Bacteroidota; class Bacteroidia; order Bacteroidales; family Tannerellaceae; genus Parabacteroides. The sequence goes on from JAXDRC010000075.1 coordinate 23,275, forward strand.
TCTTGCATTCCTCGTTATAAGGCACATTCTTGTCACCTCCGAAAACATAATCCGTCGATATGTGAATCAGGAGCGCATTATTGTCCTTGGCAGCTACGGCAAGATTCTCTACTGCCTTGTTGTTCAGCAAATTGGCAAAAACCTCATCGTCTTCAGCCTTATCTACATTCGTATAAGCAGCACAATTTACAATCACATTGACCTTGCTTTCCTCCACGGCACGAGTCACAGCGGCCGCATCAGTAATATCAAGCTCTGCCACATCCGTAAATATATAATTGTTTTCGCTTGCTTTTGCAACATATCTCATTTCGTTCCCCAACTGTCCGTTGGCACCGGTAATAAGTATATTCATAAATCCTGAAAATTTTGTTTTATGGCGGAAAGTTATCAAGAAATTCCTAATAAACAAACTGGAGTATATATTTCCACAATTAAAATAATGTGTAATGAAAAGGCATATAAAAAAGGAAATGCGTCAAAATATATCCTAAACATATATTTTTGACACACTCCTTTTCCTATCTTAAATAGATTCTCTGACCATTATTCACCAAGCGGAGTCAAAGTCACGTTTCTGAACTGGATTGGGCCACCTTCGCTCTGCAAGCCAATGTGCCCTTCTTTAACTTTGTTTGTTCCGGTATTCTGATATACACCATTTATATATACAGTGATAACACCATCTTTTACAAAGATATTAGCTTCATTCCATTCTCCGGCTGGCTTTTCTGTAGAATCCTTGTCTTTCTTCACAACAGGGAAAGCTGGACGGGGACCATAGAATTCCGCAAGGTCAGAGCCGCCAAGAAGAACAAAATCACCAGCATCACCAGCGTGAAGCTGACATTCAATTCCGTTAGGGAAAGGATTCTTTGTTTCTTCAATCAAAAGGAAAATACCACTGTTTGTTCCTTTTCCGTCAGGCCATCTCCATTCAACATGAAGTTTATAGTTTCCATATTTTTCTTTTGTGTACATATAACCGAAAGGCTGACCGCTGATTTCAATCAATCCGTCTTTCACTGTATATACTTTTTCTGCCGGGACAGAATTCTTGTCAACAATGAAACTCCAATTTGACAAATCTTTTCCGTTGAAAAGTTTAACTGTCTTTTGTGCATTCGATTCAATAGCACAGCCGAACATAGCTGCTGCACACAATGTAAAAGCTAATAATCTTTTTTTCATGGTAAAAAAGTTTGTATTTATAATTAGATGTATTAGTAATTCAAATTTCGCAAGCTCAACTTTCAATTGCAAGAGAATAAGTCGAGCTTGCGAAACTTTCAGTGATTAATCTACAATCAGTTTGCGATAGCGCACACGTTTAGGCTCAACATCGCCAAGCTGCTTGCGTTTGTATTCTTCATATTCAGAATATGTTCCTTCATAGAACACGACATTTGAATCTCCTTCGAATGAAAGAATATGAGTACAGATTCTGTCGAGGAACCAGCGGTCGTGTGAAACAACAACCGCGCAGCCTGCAAAGTTTTCCAAACCTTCTTCAAGGGCACGCAATGTGTTGACGTCGATATCATTCGTCGGCTCGTCGAGAAGCAACACATTAGCTTCAGCCTTCAGAGTGAGGGCAAGGTGAAGACGGTTTCTTTCACCACCGGACAAAACACCACAAAGCTTTTCCTGGTCAGAACCGGCAAAGTTGAACTTTGAAAGATATGCGCGTGAATTGATTTCCTTTCCTCCGACGCGGATAAATTCGCTTCCGCCGGATACAACCTGATATACAGTCTTGTTCGGATCTATATCCTTGTGAGTCTGGTCTGCATATCCGATTTTCACAGTTTCTCCAACTTCGAATGTTCCTTTGTCGATGCTTTCCATTCCCATAATCATCTTGAACAAAGTAGTCTTTCCGGCACCATTCGGACCGATAACACCGACAATACCGTTAGGAGGAAGCATAAAGTTCAAATCGTCAAACAGCAACTTGTCTCCAAATGCCTTTGCCACGTGCTGAGCTTCGATTACCTTGTTACCCAAGCGAGGACCGTTAGGAATGAATATTTCAAGTTTAGCTTCTCTTTCTTTCTGGTCTTCATTCAGCAAGCGTTCATAAGAGTTCAGACGAGCCTTTCCTTTAGCCTGTCTTGCCTTAGGAGCCATGTTTATCCATTCAAGCTCGCGTTCCAAAGTCTTGCGGCGTTTGCTAGCCTGCTTTTCTTCCTGAGCCATTCGTTTAGTCTTCTGGTCGAGCCATGAAGAATAGTTTCCTTTCCAAGGAATACCTTCGCCACGGTCAAGTTCGAGAATCCATCCGGCAACGTGGTCAAGGAAATATCTGTCGTGAGTGATGCAGATAACAGTTCCCGCATATTGCTGCAAGTGCTGCTCAAGCCAGTCGATTGATTCCGCGTCCAAGTGGTTGGTAGGCTCGTCAAGCAAAAGAACATCCGGCTGCTGTAGCAAAAGACGACAAAGAGCTACGCGGCGGCGTTCACCTCCGGAAAGAGTGTCAACAATCTGGTCTTCAGGCGGACAGCGCAAAGCGTCCATTGCTCTTTCCAGGCGGCTGTCCAAGTTCCATGCGTCAGTTGCATCGATTTTGTCCTGCAATTCAGCCTGTCTGTTAATCAGAGCATCCATCTTGTCTGGGTCTTCAAGAACTTCAGGGTCAGCGAAGCGCTCGTTCACTTCTTCATATTCCTTAAGAATATCCACTATTCCCTGTACGCCTTCCTGGACGATTTCCTTGACTGTCTTTCCACTTTCCAGTTTTGGATCCTGCTCAAGATAACCGACAGAATAGCCGGGAGAGAAAACTACTTCGCCCTGATAATCTTTGTCCAGGCCGGCAATAATTTTCAGCAATGTTGACTTACCGGAACCATTCAAACCGATAATACCGATTTTGGCTCCATAGAAAAATGATAGATAGATATTTTTCAATACCTGCTTTTGTGGCGGGTAAATTTTGCTCACACCCACCATTGAGAAAATAATCTTCTTGTCGTCTGCCATATAAATAAGTTATTTAAGTTTCGCAAGGTACCCAATCACAGAATTTGCAAGGTTTCAGAAACAAATTGACAAGGAACAGATTGTTCTTGCCAAATCTTAATCCAAAACTTGAACTTACGAAACTTGAGTAAATTATATAATGCAAAATATTAGTTCCGCTTAATCTTATTACACCACGCACTGATAAATAAGAAGCATAATTATCACAAATATACATAATTGCCTTTAATCTTTAAAATTTATCCATAACATAATGGTACATTTTTGGAATGATTTACCAGATTTAAGCATCTATACAAAAAAACAGGTGTGTCAAAATACCTGATTTCGACACACCCGATTACTTAATTCTATTTTACTTTGTTTTTATTCGATAACTTTCACCCAGCCATATTTATCTGGTTCGTCGCCATACTGGATAGCACGCAGTTTGTTGTAAAGCTTTTCACATACAGGACCCGGTTCTCCATTTTTTGCAATTACATATGATTTGTTTTCGTCCAAATCATCAATCTGTGAGATAGGAGCGATTACGGCAGCAGTTCCACATTCAGCAGCTTCGTCGAAAGTAGCAATTTCCTCGAAAGGAATAGGGCGTCTTTCAACTGTCAGTCCCATGTCTTCAGCCAATTGCTGCAAACTCTTGTTTGTGATTGACGGAAGAATAGAGTTTGACTGAGGAGTGATATAGCTGTTGCCTCTGATTCCGAAGAAATTGGCAGGACCACATTCATCCAGATATTTCTTTTCTTTAGGGTCGAGATACAAAACTGCTGCATATCCTTTTTCGTGAGCTATTTCGCCTGCAACCAAAGACGCTGCATAGTTACCGCCCACTTTGATAGTACCAGTTCCATGAGGAGCAGCACGGTCATATTCACGCAAGATACAAACCTTTGAAGGCTGGAAACCACCTTTGAAATACGGACCTACAGGAGTTACAAACACTACAAATACATATTCCGGAGCCGGTTTAACACCAACCTGCGCGCCCAAACCAAGAATCAAAGGACGGATATACAAAGCTGCGCCGCTTTCATAAGGAGGAACAAAGCGCTCGTTAAGTTTTACAACCTTGCGCACTGCTTCTTCAAATTTCTCAACTGGAAATTCAGCCATTTTTATACCTCTTGATGAAGCCTGCAGACGTTTACCATTTTCGTCCATACGGAAAACTCTGATTTTGCCGTCTTTGCCACGGAAAGCTTTCAGACCTTCGAATGCTTCCTGTCCGTAGTGCAGACAAGTTGCAGCCATATGTATATTCAATATTTCAGAAGAAGAAACTTCAAGTTCACCCCACTTGCCGTCGCGATAGTAGCAACGAACATTATAATCTGTTTTGATATATCCAAAACCAAGTTCAGACCAATTTAATGTTTCCATGATATCTAACTTTATTTTTTGTGTTCTAAATTATATTTTGAAACAAAAGTACATCTTTTGAAGGAATATCAAAACATATTTTCACAAAAATGATTAAATCTTCATATGTGTAGATTTTATTCTTCACAAAACTCCTTCAATTTAACCTTGTTGATTTTACCGTTTGGTGGCTTGTAGGGCAACAACAAATTTTTTGATAACATTTTTTTACTCATTTATTATTTTGTACTTTTGTGGAGTTGTGATTTAGAAATCTAAGGTTTTATATATATGAGAGACGATATTAAAAAAGCATGTGAGATAATGCAGGCAGGCGGCCTGATATTATACCCAACAGATACAATATGGGGCATTGGTTGTGACGCAACAAACGAAGAAGCTGTCCGCCGTGTATATGAGCTGAAGAAGAGAGCTGACAACAAGGCTATGCTGGTGTTGTTGGACAGCACGGCTAAGCTGGAAGCATACGTTGATAATGTTCCTGATATTGCATGGGATTTGATTGAAGTAGCAGACAAACCTCTTACTATTATATATTCAAAAGGCAAAAACCTTGCTCCTAATCTTCTTGGAGAAAACGGCAGTATTGGTATCCGCATTACTCGGGAAAAGTTCTCTCATGATTTGTGTGAGCAATTCCGCAAACCTCTGGTATCAACTTCGGCTAACGTAAGCGGCGAGCCTTCGCCTGCAAATTTTGATGAAATATCTGATGTCATCAAAAACGGAGTTGATTATATCGTTAACTATCGTCAGGACGACAAAACCAAAGCCCAGCCTTCCAATATTATCATGCTTGGCGATGGCGGACTCGTGAAAGTAATTCGCTGATAAGATATGAGCAAATCCTGGCAGCGTGAGAAATATATTATATCGGACTTTCTGACGGCGTCAGCCGCATGGCTGTGCTTTAATATATTCCGCTATCAAGAGCTGGCAGTCACATACGGATATTCTTCACTCAAGAGTTACCTGATATCTTCGAAAGTGATGGAAGGCCAGATTCTGGTTCCTTTTATGTGGCTGGTGCTTTATTTTTTCTCCGGATACTACAACAAACCATATGGAAAATCGAGGATAGGAGAGTTGTTTACTACTTTTTTCACCTCGGCTATCGGAGTGGTGGTTCTTTTCCTAGGGTTTGTCCTAAATGATTTGCCGCCGGTATATCAAATATATTATCGGTTCTTTGTTTTCCTGTTCACGTTCCACTTCGTGCTTACATATTCTGCGCGCCTAACGATAACCATGCTGTGTCTCAGCAATATCAGAAGAGGTCGTTTTTCGCTGAATGTCCTGATAATAGGATGTGGCGAAAAAGCTAGAAACGTGGCTCAGGAAATGAAGAAGCAAGGTTATTCAATACTGGGCTTTGTCTCGCCAGATGGAGAAGACAAGGATGTATATGTCCCAAAAGGAGATATTATCGGCCAGTGGAACAATCTCTCGGAATGTTTCACGAAATATTCCGTTGATGAGCTGGTGATAGCGATGGACAATATTGAAGTCAATGACCTGATTAGGAAATTATATTCCTTATACCGATATAAAGTTCCCGTAAAAATCCTATTGGCAAAGTCCAATCCTCTTTCACGGGGACGCTTGCGTACAATATACGGAAGCCCGTTGATTGATGTGACAGAATCGAATATGTCAGAATCAGAGAAGAATATCAAATGGTTTCTGGACAAGTTCATCTCCTCAATTGTACTTGTGGTTTTGCTTCCACTGTTCGCCTACATAGCGTATCGGGTGAAGAAAGATTCTCCTGGACCGGTGTTTTTCAAGCAAGAACGTATCGGTTACATGGGCGAACCTTTCTACATATATAAGTTCCGCACTATGTATCTTGGTTCGGAATCCAACGGACCGATGCTTTCCAGTGAAGGAGACGAGAGAATAACACCGTTCGGACGCATCATGCGTAAGTACAGGCTGGACGAGCTCCCACAATTCTGGAACGTAATCAAAGGCGATATGTCGCTGGTTGGTCCGCGTCCGGAAAGACGATACTATATCGACCAGATTGTCCGCAAAGCTCCATATTATTATTTGCTCCATAACGTGCGCCCCGGAATAACATCATTGGGAATGGTTAAATACGGTTACGCCGGAAACGTGGACCAAATGATTGAGAGATTGAATTATGATATATTATATTATGAGAATATGTCGTTGGCTCTGGATACAACAATTCTGATTCATACCGTCCTTACCGTTATCACAGGAAAAGGAGTTTAACAGAATATCTGGACCTTGATTATTAAAACACTAATTATGGCACAAAAAGAGAATCTCTTTTATCGTTTCCTCTTGTGGCGTGAAAAGAAAATACAAGAGAAACATTTCATCTTGATAATAAGTTTCCTTGTCGGTCTTTGTACAGCAACTGCAGCTATTATCCTGAAGAATCTCATTCATCTGATACAGCATTTGCTGTCGGGAAATTTTGCGGCAGACGAAGTCAACTATCTGTATCTGTTATATCCGGTTGTCGGAATTCTTCTTGCCGGTCTTTTTGTAAAATATATTGTCCGTGATGACATAAGTCACGGAGTTACCAAAATATTATACGCTATTTCACAGCGTAAAAGCCGGATAAAGCCTCACAATGTATGGAGCTCTATCGTAGCAAGTTCCGTAACAATCGGTTTTGGTGGTTCAGTAGGAGCCGAGGCGCCTATAGTCCTTACCGGTGCAGCCATTGGTTCAAACCTTGGCCGCCTGTTCAAAATGGAACAGAAAACTCTTATGTTACTTGTTGGATGTGGTGCAGCCGGAGCCATAGCCGGAATCTTTAAGGCGCCGATTGCCGGCCTTGTGTTCGTTGTGGAAGTTCTGATGCTCGATTTGACAATGACATCAGTGTTGCCATTGCTTATCACCTCTGTAACAGCTGCAACAGTTTCATATATCTTCACCGGAACAGAAGCTATGTTCAGTTTCTCGCAGACTGAAGAATTTGCTATCGAACGCATTCCTTATGTAATAATGCTGGGAATATTCTGCGGACTAGTTTCTCTTTATTTCACCCGTGTAATGAACAAGGTAGAAGGAATGTATCGTTCACTGGGCACATACTGGAAGAAATTCCTCCTTGGAGGTGTTATGCTGAGTGTTCTGATATTTATATTCCCACCGTTATATGGTGAAGGATACGATACAATAACCTCGCTGCTCAACGGCCAGTTTGTGGATTTGATGGACAATAGTATGTTCTATAATCTCAACGAAACATATTGGGGAATCGTCATCTTCCTTGTCCTCATATTGCTTACTAAAGTGTTTGCATCAAGTGCGACAAATGCAGGTGGCGGTTGTGGTGGTATTTTCGCACCAAGTTTGTATCTGGGATGTATTGCCGGATTCGTCTTTGCCCATGTTTCCAATTATTTCCCTTTCACTACATACGTGTCCGAAAAGAACTTTGCCCTTTTGGGTATGGCAGGAGTTATGTCCGGTGTAATGCATGCGCCGCTTACTGGCGTTTTCCTTATTGCTGAACTTACCGGAGGTTTCGACCTGTTCCTGCCGTTGATGATAGTATCAATAGGTTCATATATCACAATCAAGATATTTGAACCTCATAGTATCTATTCAATGCGTCTTGCTCAGAAAGGAGAGTTACTGACACATCATAAGGACCGTGCCGTGCTTACGTTGCTCAGCATGGACAGTGTTATTGAGAAGGATTTCCTTCCTGTCGAGCCGGATATGACGCTTGGTGATATGGTTAAGGTAATAGCCAAGAGTAGTCGAAATACATTCCCGGTAGTAGACTCAAAAGGACTGCTTCTGGGTATTGTATTATTGGATAATATCAGAAACATAATGTTCCGTCCGGAACTTTACAACCGTTTCAAGGTTTCCAAATTCATGGTGTCGGCTCCGGCAAGGATTTATCTGAGCATGCCGATGGACCAGATAATGAAAATATTCGACGACACGAAAGCTTGGAACCTTCCCGTAGTTGACGAAAGCGGCCGCTACATAGGATTTATGTCGAAGTCCAAAATATTCAATTCATACAGAGAAGTTCTTGTTGATAATTTCTCCGGTGATTGATATATTCCGGAAAAGATATTTACGAATAATAAAAACACATATAATATGAAGAAAGAAGATTTGAGAATAGTATATATGGGAACTCCCGATTTTGCGGTTGAAAGCTTGAAAGCCCTGGTCGAAGGAGGATATAATATAGTTGGAGTAATTACAATGCCGGACAAGCCAATGGGACGCCACGGAAGCGTGCTTCAGTCGAGTGCCGTAAAACAGTATGCCGAATCAGTCGGATTGCCAGTTCTTCAGCCGGAAAAATTGAAAGACGAGAATTTCCTTGCCGAACTTAGAGCTCTGAATGCCGATTTGCAGATTGTCGTAGCCTTCAGAATGTTGCCTGAAGTTGTATGGAATATGCCTCGCCTTGGAACTTTCAATCTCCATGCTTCACTTCTTCCACAATATCGTGGAGCTGCTCCGATTAACTGGGCAGTCATCAATGGCGATACCGAAACAGGAGTGACAACATTCTTCCTTTCGCACGAAATTGATACAGGAAAAATCATAGCGCAGAAGAAACTGACTATTGCGGATACTGATAACGTCGGCATTGTTCACGATGCATTGATGCAGATGGGAGCCGGTCTTGTTGTTGAAACAGTAGATTCAATTCTTGCCGGAAATGTAGATGCTGTTCCTCAGGAAGAGTTCTACAAAGACCCATCGGAATTACGTCCTGCACCGAAAATTTTCAAAGATACCTGCCATATCGACTGGGGCAAACCGATGAAGCAAATATATGACTTTATCAGGGGTCTTTCTCCATATCCTGCAGCTTGGACTGAACTTGTTTCACCGGAAGGCAAGAAACTTGTTCTGAAAGTTTACGAAACTGAAAAACGTGAAGCCTCACATTCTTATCCATGCGGTAAGATTTTCACAGACGGCAAGAGCTATGTAGATGTTTCTGTCAATGGTGGATACATCCGTCTGAAATCATTGCAGCTAGCCGGAAAGAAAAGAATGTCTGTTTCGGATTTCCTTAACGGATTCAAGCAGATTGGGGAATATACTGTAGAATAAAAAATTAGAGCAGATACTTGTTTGAATTAATGCCAAGAAAGGTATTGTAAAATTCAAACAAGTATTTCCCGCAATACCATCTTCCTGTTCCTACCATCCTTTTTCAAAGATAAATGCAAAAACTTCTTCCTCTTATAAACATTTGTTTTTGTTAGAACTAAATTTTCTCCGTGTTCACACCATGTCTCCATCTTGAAATCTATTGCAAAGTTATCGCCCCAATTTTTCCTATTGTCCGCATATTGTTTTCCGAAGGATTCCTTTGTGTTTCAAGTATAGTATAAGTACGAGAATAAATGCTGATGTATATCTCAAATGCTCCGAAGAAAATTTTCGTAGGTTCGGCCCCGTGTTTTAATATATACGGCCCCACGAGAAAATATATACGGCCCGAAATTGGCATAGGTTCGGATGGTTGTGGAGAATTAATTATTCTACCGGCAAGCATGTTTCTGGCCTGTTCCGGATTAGATGCGTTTCCGACAAAATGTCAAACTATCATTCTGTCATTCCAACCCCTATGAGAATCCGATATTTCGGGGCAAAATACAGAAAATGTAAATTGTTGGTATTCTCGCAGAGTTAAGGAAATACAATGTGATAGAAATATCGGGGATTTACTTTCTAAAAAGAAATTTTATTATGATGCTTTTAGAAAATAATGCAAGAAACATAAAGAAGAAGTCTGACAAAATAACACTTAAAAAATGAACGTGGATTTTGAGCGTTTTGATGAAAAAATACTGTTTTCAAGGTTGATTTTCCTTGTTGACAGGCTCATTTGGAAGACAAATACGGTGTGTTAAAAAAATGATTGCAATGATTTGGAAAAATGATTGTGAAGAGTTAGGTAAATGATTGCAATGACATGGATGAACGATTGCAATGATTTCCCAAAATCATTGCAATCATTTTCTGAAATGATAAAAATTACATATTCAGATTTAAGTTTTTGTCGGTTTTTGTACAATTTACGAGTTAGTAAAAACAATCAATATTCAGCAAAAGGTTATCAATCAGCTTGTTTTTGTGGAATTTTGATATAGGAGAGATTAAGCCATGTAAGCGGCATACTGATAAGTATTTGGGGCATATTCCACCATATATCAACAAGACTTTGCAGGACCATGGAATTATCCATCACACCCGCGAGCAGAAACTGGAAGCCATGGAACGCTTCAAGGATTTCCAACCGACCGGAGGTATTAATATCCCTGAACATGCTTGCCAGTATATCATAAAATCCCAGGCTATGGCATGGCTGCTGATGCAGGAGTTTGATAAGTGGGGGGAGATGAGGGCGTGAGAGGATGATACTATAAAAAAGGTATTAAAGAATATATTATATTGAAATCTAATTTTTATCTTTGTAAATAACAATATTTTATTTTGAAGAACTGGCTTTATGAACAATTTTAAAACATTTACTCCAAATGAGTTGACAAATATTATAATTGCTCCTAAAACGGTATACTTGTTAGGACCGGAGTCAAATGTTTCTCAGCCTTTTTCGATTAATAAAAGTAAATAAAATGTTATGGCTAAAAAGAAAGAATTTTTAGATGAACCTTTGGAAAAACAGCTTTGGAAGGCTGCAGATAAACTTCGAAAGAATATAGATGCAGCAGAGTATAAGCATGTGGTATTGGGACTTATTTTTTTACGATATATATCTGTTTCTTTTGAAGATTTATATAATAAACTTAAGCAGGAAATAGACCTTGGTGCTGATCCGGAAGATCGTGAGGAATATAAGGCTGAGAATGTATTCTATGTTCCAGCTGAAGCTCGTTGGGGTACGCTAGTTGCTAATGCCAAAGACCCTAAAATCGGGAAGTTGATTGATGAGGCGATGGATGCGATTGAAAAAGACAATTCTTCTTTGAAAGGTGTGTTACCTAAAGTCTTTGCTCGTCCTAACTTAGATCCAACCAGTTTGGGAGAACTTATTGATCTGATAGGGAACAGCACATTAAATACATCGACAAACAGTGCCGACCTTCTGGGACATGTGTTCGAATATTTCTTAGGAGAATTTGCTTTGGCAGAAGGTAAAAAGGGCGGTCAGTTCTATACGCCTCGTAGTGTAGTGGAATTGCTTGTCAATATGCTGGAACCATACAAAGGACGTGTACTTGACCCATGTTGTGGCTCTGGTGGCATGTTCGTGCAGAGTGAGAAGTTCGTTGAACAGCATCAAGGACGTGTAAACGATATTTCTATTTTTGGTCAGGAGAGTAACCAGACAACATGGAGGCTTTGTAAAATGAATTTGGCTATTCGAGGAATAGATGCTTCTCAGGTAAAATGGAATACTGAGGGCTCTTTTTTGAATGACGCTCACCGTGATGATAAGATGGACTATGTAATAGCAAATCCTCCATTTAACGACAGCGACTGGAGTGGTGATCTTTTGCGTAATGACGGTCGTTGGAAGTATGGTGTTCCCCCGACAGGAAATGCAAATTTCGCTTGGATACAGCACTTTATTTATCATTTAGCTCCGGCTGGACAGGCAGGTTTTGTTTTGGCTAAAGGTGCATTGACTTCAAAAAGCAGTGGAGAGGGAGAAATACGAAAGAATCTTGTGGATGCAGGTTTAATAGATTGTATTGTAAATCTTCCTGCCAAGTTGTTTTTGAATACACAGATACCAGCTTCTCTATGGTTCTTGAGCAGAAATCGTCATGCAGATGGCTCATTCCGTGAACGCAGTCAGGAAATTTTGTTTATAGATGCCCGCAACATGGGGCATCTTATTAACCGTCGTACTCGTGAGTTTTCACCGGAAGACATCAAACAGATTTCCGATACTTATCATCAATGGCGAAATGAAGGTGGAGCTTATCAGGATGTACCTGGTTTTTGTGCATCAGTTTCAGTATCACGTGTAGCCGAACTGGATTACGTTTTGACTCCTGGTCGTTATGTAGGTTTGCCGGAAGAGGAAGACGATTTCAACTTTGAAGAAAGATTTACTGCACTGAAAGCGGAGTTTGAAGCACAGTTGAAAGAAGAAGAGCGGTTGAATAAACTTATATTGGAGAATTTGGCTAAAATAAAATGAATTTATGAGTATGACTGATACAGATAAACAAAATGAAATAATCGTTGAGGAAGAAAATCTTGAAGGCAATACCTCTTCTGCAGTCATTACCAAACCATTTAATCCAAATGAGATTGATGTTGACATATCTACCGTTAATTTAGGTTCTCTAATAGAACAATTGGAAAATGACGAGATAGAATTGCAGCCAGATTTCCAGCGTGCAGCTGATGTATGGGATGGAGTAAAAAAGAGTCGTCTGATTGAATCTATTTTGCTTGGTCTTCCTTTACCTTCTTTCTATTTTAGTGAGGACCCGGTTAGCCAGAAGCTTTCTGTTATTGATGGTTTGCAGCGAATATGTGCTATAAGAGATTTTGTTTTGGAAAAAGAAGATCCATTAAAACTTCAGAATCTTCAATTCTTGAAGAATTTTGAAGGAATGACATATTCACAATTGGCACGTCCTGAAATAAAGCGTATAAAGTCATTAAAGATTACAATGAACACCTTACGTAAAGGTACTCCTTTGGATGTGAAATACATAATATTTCAGCGTGTTAATACTGCAGGTGAGCCATTGACTCCACAGGAGATGCGCCATGCATTAAATCAGGGAGTCGCAGCTTCATTTATTAGAGAATTGTCAGAAATGGAGTCATTTAAAAAAGCCACAAATTATTCTCTAAAAAAGAAAAGGATGCAGGACAGAGATTTTGTCAACAGATTTATTGCATTCTTTATGGGCTATCAGGAGTATTCCGGTGATTTGGATATGTTTCTTAATGACAAAATGGGTGAACTCAATAAAATAACGCCGGAAGAAAGAAATAATATAAAAATTGCATTTGATAAGTCAATGCAATGTTGTTATCAGATTTTCAAGGAAGATACATTTCGTAAAAGATATGATATTGCCGACAAAAGAAAACCTATTTCAAAGTCGGTATATGATACATTAAGTGTGAATATAGCGTGGTTGAGTGATGAAGAACGGAATCTGCTTCTTGATAGAGCTGAGGTGTTTAAAGCTAGGATGATAAATCTATTCAACGATGATAAATTTAATTCATCCATCTCTACTGGTACAGGACAAAAGTATAACGTAAACATACGATTCAGTTTTGTAAAATCACTTATAAAAGAAACAATAAGTCTATGATTACCAATTTAAGCATAAATAATTTAAAGCTTCATGACCATACAGACTTGGAATTGAACGGACTGACAATCCTTACAGGAATGAACGGTATGGGAAAATCAACGGTTATACAATCGTTGATATTGTTGCGTCAGTCGTTTATGATGAATGATTTGGATTCAGGCTTGAATTTGAAAGGAGATTTGTGCGATGCAGGGTTGTCGGGAGAACTTGCTTGCCAGGCTTCCACTGAACATACTTTACAGATAAACATGAAGTTTGCAGGGCAAGACGATTTGAATTTTGCATTTGAATATCCCGATAATATTATGGACACGATGTTACCTGGAATAGATGATAATGAAACATCTAAAGCCGTATTGTCGAAATATTCACTGTTTAATGAAAAATTCCAATATTTAAGTGCTTTTCGTTTCGGTCCTCAAAAGAGTTACAATCGAGATACGTCATTGGTGGTAACTAAGAAACAGATTTCTAAAACCATGGGGCAATGCGAATATGCAGTACATTTCCTTGAACAATACAAGAATGTCAATATACCTGTAAAAGAACTTGCTATCATAGATGAAGAAGATGTTACTCCTGATTATCGATTAGCAGTGCAGGTCGAACGTTGGTTACGTTTGGTTTCACCTAATATCAAAATCAATATTGAGCCTGCTGGAGAAGATTTTAAGCTAAAATATAAATTCAGTCGTGAGGAAAATACTATTACAGAAGATATTACAGCTTTGAATACGGGCTTCGGTATTACGTATGTGTTACCTATTCTGATAGCTGTATTAAGTGCGGATAAAGATGCTATTATCTTGATTGAAAATCCTGAGGCTCATTTACATCCCAAAGGACAAGCAGTGCTGATGGAGCTTGTTTCAAAGGCTGTGGCTCATGGAGTACAAATTATTATTGAGTCACATAGTGACCACATAATAAACGGTAGCCTTGTGGCTGTAAACAAGAAATGGATTACTCCTGACCTGCTTTCCATATACTATTTCGAAAGGGAAGAGCATGGACATACAGCTTTGTCACATCATTTGCAGATTTCGGAAACCGGGCGTATTACTCGTCCTCCAAAAGGCTTTTTTGACCAGATAGATATAGATTTAAGAACATTAACCGGATTCTGATATGGAGCACAGTGAATTATTTCTATTGCTGCCAAGATATGAGGAGGTTGAAGGACAACCAGAGTATATTAAATCTAAAGATGTTATGCCTGAAAATGAAATCTTGAAGGTTATAGAAAGTATATATGAAATATGTCAGCTCATAGAAAACGAGAATTATGTGGGTTATTATGATGCTGATAATGTCTCGGCATTCCTGTATCCTGTAGAAGCAATGGAAGAATGTTATCCACATACCAAAACACGTATGCGAAGAGTAATGAGCAAATGGGGTGTTAATTGGAGGGCTCAGAAAGTTCAACAGGATACAGAAACTTATATGTATTATTGTATTACTATAAAGGATGATACATTATGTGAGATGACAGAGCGGAAATTTGGCTCTACAGATGGAAGTTCATTTCTTTTGGTTAACTGTGATGCTTTTTCGTGTGCCTCTGAAACAATAACGACAAAGCGTAATCAGGACGAAATGGAATTGGATGTGAGAAATGCTGACATAAAATCTATTTCGAAATGGTATGAAACAAACCGCAAACCACAGAGAATATTCAATCTTAATCCCAAGCATGGTGAAAACGGAAGGGGTGCACATCCGGGTAATAAGGGAGAAAAAGTTTCTGTATTGATGTGTAGCAGAGGTGAGGCGAAGGAAATGCTTTTAAAAGCTATAGGTTCAGACCTGAGAATTCTTTACTTTTTCGATCAGATACATAACCAGTATATAGAGTTCAAGCGTGAAAGTGAGAACACTTATCATGGGTTTCATCTTGATGCAATAGATGAAAAGAGGGTACCGGAAGAAATTAAGATGATGATTGATAAACTGATAAATTAAGACGTATAAAGATAGTGAGAATCATGAATGATTTATATAATGTAGATAAATGTCAATACCCAGATCCACAGGATGCTTTTAATGCTATTCAAAGAAATACAAATGCGACTCCTATTGTATTTCGTTTAATAGCAACAATGGGATGGACTAATATTACTGTTCAAATTCGTCAAATGAAAAATGAACTATCACGTTCTGCTGAGGGCTTGATTTTGTCCGGATTTGCTATTAATTATATTAATGATATTTTGGATGTAAAATTGCCTGGTATAATTTTAGAACAAGGTACAGAATGTATCAAGCAACTTACAGAGAAAAATATTGATAAGAATTG
>JAXDRC010000076.1:0-58919 GCA_034091205.1 Parabacteroides sp.
AATATTTAATGGTTATTTGATTCCTTGTAATATCTTTCATAGAAACAACACTACAAAAAATCTAGTGAATCTCTTTTTGTTTCAAAGAATTATGTCTTTAAAATGCTGCGAAATCTCCACCTAAATTGACGAAGAACCAAACTTACTGTATATAGAGCCGGATAATAAATGTAACTGAGAAAATATCAAAAATTGAGACAAAAATATATACGGAAGTATTTACAAATATATACGGAAGTAATTCAGAATAAATATAGATATATTTCGATGTAGGTCCGAACCTAAAATTCAATGACATCCATACTCTATAATATATTGATTTTTAACCCTTATGACTCATAACCAAAGCTTACTGAAACAAAACTATTCAACTTTTAAAAAATATTGCCAAAATTTAAAATATTTCCATATCTTTACCGCAGAAAAGCAACTTAAAAATAATATGTATGAAAAACTCAGCAAAAGTATGCGCACTTCTTCTATTGTGCTGCAACTTACCGGCTTGGGCAGCCTCAAAGATATACACATTGTTATCGCCCGACAAAGACATCAAAGTAGAAATCACAACCGGAGAAAAAGAGCTCTCTTATTCTATTTTCCACAAGGACGAGCTGATTATGAAAGACAGCAAAATAGGCCTAACCGGAAATGAAGATGTATTTTCTGCTGAAAAAGCATCAAAGAAAGAAAGCAAAATCGACCGGGAAGTTGTTTCTCCTTTCTATCGCTTCCCTTCGTTCCAGGAAACTGCAAACGTGATGGAACTAAAATTCAAGAGTAAATGGAGTGTTGAATTCAGAGCATACGACGACGGTGTTGCTTATCGCCTGAAAACTTCAGAAAAAGATGAACTTATAATCAAAGACGAAACTGCGGAATTCAATTTTGCCGGCGATTATACTTCTTATCTGCCTTATACAACAAATGAAAAGAAGCCTGAAGCTATGGCTTTCCAGAATATCTATTCTGTTGAAAAACTTTCAAAAGCACGCAAGCAGTGGGCTTTCCTTCCGGCAACTGTTGATTGCGGAAGCGTAAAAGTTACTCTGATGGAATCTGATTTGGAGGCTTACCCTGGTATGTTTGTTGTTCCACAAAACAACGCAACTCTTAAAGGTACATTTGCAAAATATCCGAAAGCAACAAAGATTCATCCAACCCGTTGCCAGATGATGGTTACTGATACCGAAGATTATATCGCACGTACCGAAGGAACTCGTGATTATCCTTGGAGAATATTGGCTATAACTGAAGATGACAGAGAAATGCCGGTAAACAATCTGGTATATGCTTTGGCTTCTCCAAACAGAATCGGCGATTATTCGTGGGTTAAACCGGGCAAAGTGGCTTGGGAATGGTGGAACGACTGGAATTTGAAAGGTGTTGATTTCGAATCCGGCATCAATATGACAACATATAAACATTATATCGACTTCGCTGCCGAAAACAAACTTGAATATATTGTTATGGACGAAGGATGGTATAATCCTAAAAAAGGCGATATGTTGACTACTGTTCCGGAAATTGACCTTCCTGAACTTGTTGCTTATGGAAAAAGTAAAGGTGTGGATATCGTACTGTGGACTGTGTTCAACGTCCTTGACGACCAGCTTGAGGAAGCTTGCAAGAAATATTCGGAAATGGGAATAAAAGGTTTCAAGGTGGACTTCCTTGACCGTGATGACCAGACTGGAGTTGAAATGATTTACCGTATTGCTGAAGTGGCTGCAAAATACAAACTTATGCTGGATTACCATGGTATCTACAAACCAACAGGATTGAACAGAACTTATCCGAACATAATCAACTATGAGAGCGTATTCGGTATGGAAGAAGTGAAGTGGACTAAACTTGAAAAGAATATGCCGCTTTATGATGTTACTTTCCCATTCATCAGAATGATGTGCGGACACGTTGACTACACTCCTGGTGCTATGCGCAATGCTACAAAGAGAGATTTCAAGGCAATGTATTATACTCCGGCTAGTATGGGAACACGCTGCCATCAGCTGGCTACTTATATCGTACACGATTCTCCGTTCACAATGCTTTGCGACGCTCCGAGCAATTATCGCGAAGAGCCTGAATGTCTGAACTTCATTGCTTCTATTCCTGTGGAAGTTGATGATACTAAGATTCTGAAAGGTAAATTAGGCGAATATATTGTTTCTGCACGCCAGAAAGACAACAACTGGTATATCGGCGGCTTGACTAACTGGGACGAAAGAGATATTGAACTTGACTTCTTTTTCCTTGGTGAAGGTGAAAAATATACTGCTACATTATTTAAAGATGGTGTAAACGCATCAAAGAATGCAGAAGACTTCGCTGTTGAAACTATCCAGATTGACAAGAATTCAAAGGTTAAAATACATCTTGCTTCAGGTGGTGGTTTTGCTATAAAGATGATAAAAAAATAAGTTTCAGGGAACGAGTTGACAAGGTTTTTACAGAGAACTAAAAAGTTATCGGTTATTCAACCTTGTCAACTTGTCTCTGTAACCTTGTAAACTTAAATCATTTATAAGACCACTGAAACTTCCTTGAACGCATAACGGCGTATTTCTCCATTTTCCAGGCGCAGCAACATATGTCCGGATGGTTCGATTTCGTGAATACAGGCATTGAATGTTCCGTTTTCATCTTTATATGGATAAAAGCCTTCGCCACGATACAAAGCAGCTTTATAGGTTTTGTGTATTACATCCAAATCACCTTTCAACACTGTCAGATATTTATCATAGAATATTTCAAGGAATTTGGAAAGAACTTCATCTCTGTCGTATTCTTTTCCAGTGACCAGTGAAAGAGAAATTGGATTAGGAGCATCGCCACGGAAAATCTGCTGGTTTATGTTTATCCCAATACCGAGAATAGACTGGTAAATGAATTTACCGGACAAATCATTCTCGATTAGCATTCCGCATATTTTCTTGTCGTGCCAATAAACATCATTCGGCCATTTTACCGTACATCCGTCCGTATAGCAATCCAATGTTTCCTTAACGCTCAATGCCGCAATCTCTGAAATTACGAACTGCATATTTGCCGGAATAACATCTGGATAAATCACTACACTGAAAGTTAAGTTCTTTCCGTCTTCAGATTCCCAAACATTCCCGAGCTGACCACGTCCGGCGGTCTGGAAATCAACATACACAACACTACCTTCGGGCAAGCGTTCGGTTTGAAGCAAATTTCTCAAATACGCATTTGTAGAGTTTGTTTCCTTCAAATGTATTATACGAGGTGTATTTTCTTCATTATTATTCATATAAAGCTCTTATTTTCTTAGGTAATTTAGAAATATCAATTTATTGGTGCGAAAAAAGCATCTTCAAAATGTTCCTCAACAACATAACTGCCGTCTTTATTTTTCACTAACGAAATAATATCAAAACGGACAGGCATTGCCAGATTGAAATATCTGACATATGAATCGGCAGCACTCACAATACGGCGAATTTTCCTGTTGTCAACAGAATCTTCCGGTGAAACCAGATAATCTGAAGAACGTGTTTTTACTTCAACTACAATAATCATTCCATCCTTCTCAGCTACTATATCCAATTCGAAATGGTGATAGTGCCAGTTCATATGCAGAATATTATAACCATTTTTCTCCAGATATAAACGGGCTTCATATTCACCTTCTTTTCCTGTTTCGTATGCTTTAGCCATATTTATAAATATATTTTCCGACTAATATCATCTTGATTTACGCAAAGATAAGAATCATTTCATCTTTTAGTGATATTATCATAAATTTTACTACAATTATCTTTCTCTTCTACATTAATATATTCGTACATTTGCACTTATGAAAACAGAGCGCAAATATTCTACGGCACAGCCAAATCATCCAAGGGTGTATAAGGTCACATTTATGCTTAACGAAGAAGAGCAGAAAATGGTGGACCGCTATTTGCACAAATATAAGATTGCAAACAAATCAAGATGGTACAGAGAAACTATTCTGTCTCACATTCTGAAAACTCTTGAGAAGGACTATCCAACATTGTTCAATGAAAATGAAATGCGAAGATGATTAATCCTTTTGATGACAATTATTTCATGAAACAAGCCTTGATTGAGGCTAAGGCTGCAGCCGAAGACGGAGAAGTGCCTGTAGGAGCTGTTATTGTATGTAACAACCAGATAATAGCAAGAGCTCACAATCAGACAGAGCGTTTGAACGACGTTACTGCTCATGCCGAAATGCTTGCTATTACTGCCGCAGCAAATGTTCTCGGAGCAAAATATCTGACGGGATGCACTCTGTATGTAACTGTTGAGCCATGCATAATGTGCGCCGGCGCAATTGGCTGGTCACAAATCAGCAATATTGTTTATGGCGCATCCGACGAAAAACGCGGATACAGCTTATATGCGCCAAAAGCATTCCATCCGAAAGCGACAGTTAAAAGTGGCGTTATGGAAGAAGAGTGCGCTGCCGAAATGAAAGCTTTTTTCAAGAAAAAAAGATAACGACCGGCAGCATTTTACCAACCGGTCGTTATCTTTTTATTTGTATTCATAGAATCTTACCCAATCAACTTCCATTTCTATAGGATAATCTTTAGGGTCTGCCTTTCCTACCCAACTTCCTTCAATCTGCATGTCTATCAATAAATATGAAGGTATGCCAAACGGGAATTGCCCTTTCTTATCAGTTTCTATTCTAGGATAAGTAATTGTTTCTATGCCATTAATCGACAATATCAGTTTATCCGGTAAAATTTCCACTGCATATGTATTATATCCGTCAGGGTCAATCGGTGCTATTCCTCCCTGCTTAGGATTAGTCTTTTCATTTAGGACATGAGTATAATATGAATGGACTGTCTGATAAACAATAGTGTCGTGATTAAGGCGTTCCATTAAGTCTATCTCTCCACCATCAGGCCATTTCTCATCGTTGGCAAGCATCCATATTGCCGGCCAAGCACCTTTCGCTCCCTGAAGTTTTGCACGGACTTCAACTTTTCCATATCGGATTGTCATCTTATCCTTAGTATATAGACCTCCGGTAATATAAGGAGCTGTATCATTAGGAGCAATGCCATCGTTAACCTTCCCTCTTAGAATCAGATTACCGTCTTTTACTTCATAAAGACTTTCTTCATCTGACATATGACGACACCAGTCTGCTCCTCCACGGGGAATCTTACTCCAATATTTCTCCTGGAATTTATTTCCGTCAAAGTTATCTTCCCAAACTAACTTGTATTGTTCCTGTCTCTTGTCGAAAGATTCCTGATCTTTGAGTCTGAATGTAACCAAAACCCCTTTATGGTCTGTCGGCCATGTTCCAAGTGGTTCGATAAACGGATCTTTAGATATTTCCTTAACACGCTGGCTCTTCATTATACTTCCTTTAGGACCAAAGATAACTGCATCTTTCAGTTCCAGACGACGATGAGGATAATAGAAAATATAATCTATACGATCCCGTTCATCCGACTTAGGCGCCCAAGTCAGTTTATTTACAGGAACTTTTTCATTATCTGAAGGGAATGTAAAACCAGGATAATCAAGAACATTAGGATAAAATGCACGATAGGCATCAACAAAACCACTATTATCCAATATCAAAGGTACTGTCCATGGAATTATCATTCCGTTATGGTCATATAAATCCTTTGTCTCACGTGTCCAATCCAAATGAGATGGTTCATTGAAATCTCCTCCTAAGATAACAATATTTCCTTTATCAATATCTTTCCTGGCAAAGCGGACAAACTCACGGATAGCATCGTCACGGAAAGAGGCATCGTTCACAGCCAACACTTCCTGTATGGTTTCCGGTTTTGGAATCTCTTTCCAAGTTGAACCGTCATAACCTCTTACATTATAATATGCATCACTCAAGTAGTCCAAATGTGCGGTATAAACGGCAATATCCTGTCCTCCTACAGAAACCAACATACGATATATGCTGCCATGGTCATCTTTCAAAGGATAAACAGTTGTAGAATCTTTTATCGGGTATTTGCTTAGTAATCCTGAATCATAACTCAAAAATGAATAATATGTCTTTCCCTTCTGACGAAGAGATTCCACTATCCGGTCGCAGAAACGTGTATCATCATAATTCCTGACCTCACTAAAAGTCACAAAATCCGGATTCAGACGAGAAATCTCCTCTACTATTGCATCATAACCTCCGGGAACAACTGTTCCTTCCTGCCAGATATTCCATTGCAACACTTTAAGTTCAGTCTGAGCATTAGAATAACCAAGGCTAACAATAAAATAAAAGAATAACAATAAAAGTGTATTTTTCATTTATGACTATTTAATCTCTTCATAATCTACATATTCTCCTTCATCCTTTCCAAACACTTTTTTATGACGTCTGTAAAGGTTGGTTTCATCATATTCTTCGGTTTCAGTATAATCAGACGATGAACGTCTGCCTTGACCTGATGCACGCCCGTTTGATGAACGGTTTGACGAAGTATTTTTTTGTTGTTTATGATAGGCTTGCTTTGTATTACCAGCACCGAAAAGAACTCTCTTAATCGTACGGATAACAGAAAATCCCATCAACAGGACAAGAAGAATAAAAAAGAAAAATATGAAAATTAAAAACTTAAACATAATTCAAAACCCTTTATTAAAATACATTTGTTTCAGGCTGGAGTTGTATTTATTTATTCCCGCCTATAACTGATAACAATATATAAAGCAAAATAGCTCCGGATATACCGATAAATCCAAAAGATATTATCAACAAAGCTGATGCTATTATCAAAATGTAGCGCAACTCATTACCCTTCCACGAAAGAGATTTAATCTTAAGGGAGAACATAGGAACTTCCGAAACCAATAGATATGAAGTTGCGCAGAAAGCCGCAATCATGACAACTGCAACCCAAGTCTGTCCGCTCAACAACCATTCCTGTAATGAATATGCCGCTGACGACCATAGCAGTGCATGTGCCGGAACAGGCAATCCGATAAATGAAGTTGTCTGTCGTTCATCAATATTGAACTTGGCTAATCTCAATCCGGAAAATGCAGGAACCACAAAGGCAAGATACGGAATATATTCAGACAAACATCCTACAGAAGAAGCCGATGCCCAAATTCGCAATGAAGTAAACAGAATAATACCCGGAGCTACACCGAAACTTACCACATCTGCCAGCGAATCCAACTCCTTACCCATAGGAGAATATGCTTTCAATGCACGAGCCGCAAGACCGTCAAAGAAATCAAAGACTGCTGCTGCTACAATCCACAATAAGGCAAACAACAAATTTCCTTCAAAAGCCATCACACTGGCTATACATCCTGAAACTAAATTCAGACAGGTTATAGTGTTAGGTATATATTTTCTGATATTCATGATATACAAATCATTCTTAAACATTACATTTTCCCAAACGAGCTATCGGAGTTTGGTTTCCAGTCACTTTCTGGTCCATTTCAACAAGGACTTCTGTTCCAACCGGCAGATAAACATCAACTCTTGAACCAAACTTGATAAATCCCATCTGTTCATCAACATGGCACTTTTCTCCAGGTTTGGCATATGTAACAATTCTACGAGCCATCGCTCCGGCAATCTGGCGTGCCATAACTTCAACTCCGTTGCGTGTTGTTATTACAACAGCGGAACGTTCATTTTCCGTACTGCTTTTAGGAAGATAAGCAGCCATGAATCTGCCGTTATTATGTGATACATGTTTCACTGTTCCATTCACCGGGAACCAGTTGGCATGGACATTGAATACAGACATAAAAATGGAAATCTGCAAACACGGTCTGTGAAGTATCTCATTTTCCATAACTTCCTCTATTGCCACAATAGTCCCGTCGGCCGGCGCAATAACCAAACCTTCTGAATCATACGGAAATCTGCGGAAAGGACTACGGAAGAAATTAAGCACCAAAAGAAAAAACACAGAAGTAAAAAAGGCAACAGAATAGAACAATCCACCCTTACCTACTGTATGATACAGCGTTACGTTGACAATAAAAATTATTGAAAACAAAGATAACAGCAAACCGGTTCCTTCCTTATGTACTTTCATGTGTTCTTTTTTATTTTGTTAATTATATGACTTGCAAAAATATTCATTTTTACTGAATAACACAAACTGTTATGTTTCTTTCACTATTTCAATTTTATCAAGTTCCACATACCAAATATAAGCTTCAACATTTTGATAGCCCATTTTATGAATAAGTTTTATATAATTCCGCACTTGTGTATGATACTTTTTTTCCTCTTTTTCTCCGAATTTATAATCGACTATAACAACTTTATCAGGATAAATCATAACTCTGTCCGGACGCTTTGACAAACCTTTTCCGGCAAGTATCTCAACTTCATTCAAAACCTTTGCCTCTCCATCGTACCATGATGCGACTTCTACCTTTCCCAATAATTTATGAAGACGACATACCAACTCTCCGCTCTCTTCTCCAGATATTACACCCGAAAGTCTGTAATATTCAACAGCTCTTTCTATATCAGCAGAAGTTCTGACAGCACTCAGAATCTCATGCATCAGTGTTCCATGTTTGCGTCGCTCATCATTAAAGAAAAAACCTTTACCGTGAAGTCTCAAATGCAAACGGTTGTCGGAAGAAACAGAACATACCGGACGAATCGGAAGCTCTTTCATTTCTGACGAACCAGTTTTCTGAGATGTCTTCCACCAGTCTCCCATTTCAAACGAAGCCTTTTCTTTGTCAAAGAATGCCGTTATATCTTCCAATTTTTCTCCTTCTGCTGTGTCCGGGACATGGCAATCCAGCACATTCCACAACAATCCTGATATAGAATTTGGAGCTTCTCCCGGTTTCTTCGGCATCGGAGCCATCACAATCAGTTCTTCCTTTGAGCGAGTGAAAGCAACATAAAGAGTATTCAGGTTATCTATGTAAGCATGTAGTTTCTCCTTGAAATAATCTGAAGCAAATATAGTTCCGGCAAGAACCTGGCCATAACGCACAGGCACAAGATGCAAATTATTAAAAGGTGCTTCTTTAGGATGACACCACAACACAACCGGTTTCGTTGGCTTATGGTCAATCTCCCAGTCACAGAACGGAACAATAACAGCCTTGAATCCCAACCCCTTTGATTTATGAACTGTCATAATACGGATTGCATTCTGGGCATCCGGCGTTGCTATGGTTTTTCTGTATCCTCTTTCGTCCCACCATTTTATGAAACGGCTCAAGTCCGTGCTTTCCTTTCCCGAATATTCGGCAACCATATCCAGGAAAGCCTGGACAAACACCTGCTCGTTTACCGGGAAATATGGCATGAACAGTCTGTACACAGATTCCACCATTTCATATAACGGAAGCGAAGATATTCTTTGCAATTCCTCAAGTTCCACATCTGTAAAATCAATCCGTTCCCAATGGCCGGACACAATACGATATGAGAACAAAGCAATTCTCCTGCAAGCATCATCTCCGGGATTATTGATATGACGCAACATTTGCATCATAAATCTTATGACGAATGAGCGGCTCACAAAAAGAGCATCATCTGAAATAATATCATATTTATATGGACTCTCCGGATGAGAATCCTTATAAGCCATCAGAGCTTCGGCAACGGCGGCTCCTTCCATGTTTGTACGCACCAATATTGCTATGTCACGCAATTCGAAGCCATTATCCTGCAGTTTTTCCAAATGTTCGGGCAAGCGTCCGAGCACTTTTTCTTTCCAGTCGCCATTATCGTCAGACTGGACAAACTCCACCCTCACATGTCCGTCCTTGTTACGGAACGGAGCCGGAACCCTCTGATAACTTTTCTTATAAGCACTCATCAGACGAGTATTATACAACGCTTTTTCCTCGTCCGACAAAGAAGATGTTTCTATATTATTATTGTATAAATCCTGTAACAAAAACGGAGCAGCGGTGAAAAAACTGTTATTGAACGAAACTATATTCCTGCAGCTTCGCCAATTATCTTTCAGTGTTTCTTCACGGACAACATCATCGGCAAAATCTTTTGCCACCTGCTCGTCGAGCAATTTCCAGTCCGAGTTGCGGAAACGGTAAATACTCTGCTTGACATCACCTACAATAAGATTATCCCTATTGTTTGATACACTTTCCTCAACCAGAGGTTTAAAGTTACGCCATTGCATTCCGCTGGTATCCTGAAACTCGTCAATCATATAATTGTCAATCCGAGTTCCCGTTTTCTCATATATAAAAGGAGCGTTGCTTCCGTCGATAACTTTGCTCAAAAGCTCAGTTGTATCGGCGATAAGCATTACATTCTTTTCTTCTCTGTATTCCGCGATATTCCTTGAAATATCAGCCAATATACCAAGAGTATAATAATATCTTACAATTTCATTGGCAGTATAATAATGAGTCAGATTATCAAAACGTGCCACCATACGCTTCACACAATCATTCAATCCGGCAGAAAAAGCAGACATGATTGCTGATTTTTTATCTTCCGGTGTTGTTTTGGTTGTATATGCAGAAGCATTATCTTCCAACCCGGCAAATGTAGCCGTAGGCGGTTTCATTTCTCCTTTTGCCCATTTATCAAACAGGCACATTGGCGAGCGGCTTCCACCCTTGAAATCCGTTGGCAACAACGAATATCGGTTCATTATTTCTTTGGCTTCAGAAGCAATATCACGAACCTCTTTCTCGACAGATTTAATAATCTTGAACAAAGAAGTTTTATAGTCTTCCAAAGCTTTTTTATCCTTTATATCAGACAGCAGTTCATCACTGAAAGCCTTATAACTCTCCTTGAATACTTCGGAGCCGAGCGACATAATATCACGACGCAAATTCCATTCCCCTCCACCTTCAATCTTATCTTCAGCAAAGCGCAGCATCCAACCGAGAAGCTCTTTGTTCTCCGGATTCTCCAAACCGGCAAGCAGGCGGTCAACTGCCTCTGACAGCACAAGATCCTGGTCCATCTCAATTCCATAACCACCCTGCAAACCTATTTCACGGGTAAAAGCACGCATTGTCTGCTGGAAGAACTTATCAATGGTACTTATATTGAATGCAGAATAATCATGCAATATAGTAATCAGGATTTTCTTTGCCTGGCTTCGTACCTGTTCCTCATCCATTTTGTATGCTTCCGACAGCATATCCACATAATCAGACTTATGACCAGAAGCCAGATTATACAATTCTTCCACAATACGGACCTTCATCTCATCCGTAGCCTTATTGGTAAAGGTTACAGCCAAGATACGTTTATAAGCTCCCGGCTGAGAAAACAGCAGAAGCAAATATTCACCTGTCAGTTTATGTGTTTTGCCGGCACCGGCAGAAGCTCTATAGATTGTCAGCATTTTAATGATTGTTTTTTACTAGGGAACAAGAGGACGAGTTGACAAGGGGGGAAACACGGAGGAGCAGAGGCACAGAGGGGAAAGGTTGAGAGTTTAGAGTTTAGAGTTTAGGGTTTATAGTTGAGAGTTAAAAGTTGAAAGTTGAAAGAATATAGAAACTAATAACTATCGGCCTCTAACTCCATATAACTCCTTCTCACTTCATATAACTCCCTCCTCCTTAACTCCTTGACTTCTTGACTTCTTGACTCCTTAACTCCTTAACTCCTTGACTTCTTAACTCCTCCACTCCTTACCCCCCGGCAACCTTACTCTTCCCATATCCTTCCTTCAGCAACATCTCCAACACTTTCTGACGGAAATCGCCCTGGATGATAATCTCGCCATCTTTAGCAGAACCGCCAACTCCACATTTCACCTTCAGCATCTTTCCCAGAGCAGCAAGGTCATCTGAAGTTCCACGGAAACCGGTAACCAAAGTAACCATTTTTCCACCTCGATTACGTTTATCCAGAGAAATACGCAATTGCTGTTTTTCCTTAGGAAGAGTTTCTTCTTCCTGAACCTCATCTGTTTCATATTGAAAATCCGGATTGGTAGAATACATCACACCAAGACGGCTTTTCCAGTCGTTATTCTTCATTTCAATAATATTTTTTTCAAAACTAATGATTTTTCCGACGGTATCAAAAATTTTTTACCGGGAAGAAATATAACTTTAAAAAAGACAAGAAGGATGTGTCAAAACACAAAAAACAAAACTCAGAGATACAAAGACACTGAGAAAATTTATTGAATATGAACTAAATAAAAGCCGATAGATTTTAGATACAAAATGGTATTGGCATTTAACTCCCATTACTCCTTTTAACTCCTATAACTCCTTAAGTTATACAACCGGCAAAACTAAAATTATTTTTGAGCCGTCACTTATCTGCTAATCTTTCCTGATAAGCACCGTAGCATAAGCAGCAATTCCTTCCTGGCGACCGGTAAAACCAAGTTTCTCAGTTGTAGTTGCCTTAATTGATATATCTTCTGCATCAACAGACATTGTTTCTGCAAGAACACGCTTCATCTCCGGTATATGCGGATTTAATTTCGGACGCTCAGCAGCTACTGTCGCATCAATATTCTCCAGTTCATATCCGGCATCACGAATTAGTTTCATCGTCTTACGGAGCAATATCTTGCTGTCGATATTCTTATACTCACCTGCAGTATCAGGGAAATGATAACCTATATCACGCATATTTGCCGCGCCAAGCAAAGCATCGCATATTGCATGAATAAGTACATCAGCATCACTATGCCCCAACAAGCCCAATGTATGTTCTATCTTGATTCCGCCAAGCCAAAGCTCACGGTCTTCTACAAGTTTATGAACGTCGTAACCGAAACCTACTCTTAATTTCATATTTTATTGATATTTTGGAGGAAGGAGTGAAGGAGTCAAGTAGTTAAGTAGTCAAGAATATTTCTATATTCTTTAAAATATAAACTCTAATCCCTAAACTCTCAACCTTTCCTCTCTGTGTCTCTGCGCCTCAGTGTTTAACCCCTTGTCAACTCGTCCCCTCGTCAACTTGTCAACTTTTCTCTTATCTGAACAAATTCTTTATTCCATCCATATCAAATGACAATGAGAATCGCAATGTCTGGTCCAGAGGATTGCTCGGCACCGTACTGATAAGATATGCCGCGTCAATTTCAAACACGCTCATACGGAAACCGGCACCAAAAGAAAAATACTTTCTGTTACCCATATTCTCATTTTCATAATGATAACCGGTACGCACAAAGAACTGCTCGTTATAGCTATATTCTGCACCGATTGAAAGCATTATCTCCTGCAACTCACCTTTGAATCCACCGGGAGAATCACTGAATGATTTGAAAATACCAGTAATCGGAGACATTGTGTTGTATTCTTCTTTAAGCTTATAATATTCGTCCTGTTCCTCCTGTGTTGTTCCAGGATTCAGAGGCAAACTAGGAACAAGATATTTACTTACATCAAGATAAACTCCGATACGGTTGTAGTCATCAATAGGATAAAGCAAACCGGTACCAATATTCAACTTCGTTGGCAAGAAATAGTTCTTATTACCACCGTCATAAGATATTTTAGAACCTATATTGGAAATATTGAAACCAAAACTCCATAATGATTCAGCAGTTCCAAGCATAACATATTTCTCCAGATAACCTGCGATATCAGCAGAAAAGGCATTTCCGGCAGACATTTCAGCATCAACATCAGCACCCTGATCTGAACGGATATATCTCAAAGCAACCGCCATTGAATAGTATTCCGACAATTTACGGCTATAACTTACATCAAAAGCCATTTCATATGGGTTCGTACCCATCAGGAAGTTACCATTGTCGTCATTGGTAGTCACCTCACCCATAGAGAAATATCTCAAAGAGAAACCTAATGCCTGCATATCACTGTTGCCCAACTTATAATAACCGGCAAGATTTGCAAGAGCTACATCATTTACCAACTTACGCAACCACGGAGTATATGAAAGCGACACACCTGCCTGGCTGTAGGCAAACGCATATTTAGCCGGGTTCCAATATTGGGAATTAACATCCGGAAGTGTTGACACACCATTATCACCCATCGCACCACCACGTGCATCCGGAGCAATTGACAAAGCCGGTACTGCAGTGTTTATAGGAGCAAAATCATTCTTGCTCTGGGCATTTAATCCGGAAATTGTTGCCATACCGCATAGCAGAAGGCATAAAACTTTTGATTTCAAATTCATTATAGACATATGTTTGGTTTTAAGGAGTTAAGGAGTTGAGAAGTCAAGGAGTCAAGAAGGAGTTATATGGAGTTAGAGGCTGATAGTTATTAGTTTCTATATTCTTTCACTTTCAACTTTTAACTTTCAACTCTAAACTCTCAACTCTAAACCTTTCCCCTCCATGCCTCCAAGTCTCCGTGTTTCATATCCTTGTCAACTCGTTAACTCGTCAACTTATAAAATACTAAACCTATTTTGTTTCATTTTATTGTATTGGGAGAGAGAATTATTTGTTCCCTCTTCCTAGTTAATCACTGCGCCAATATAATCAATTTCTTGGCAGCAGTAACTTCAGCAGACTTCCCGGAAGTCATGCAAACACGATACAGATAAACTCCTGCACGCAAACGTGTTCCTCCATTAGCACACAAATCCCATGTAATTACATAGTCGTCAAACAAGTCGGAAGAACCTGTTTCCTCATGATCCCACATCAGTCTTCCAGCCATATCGAACACCTGAATGGTTATCGTCATCTGCGACTCCGGACGATTATGTTTCAGGAAGAAACGAATCTGGTCACGAGCCGGAATCGGTCCTGCTGTCAGATTTATAAGCTCCGGTTTCAAATCCTCAACCACCTCAAAAGTGAATGTCTGAGTTGTAGAGTTATTATATACATCCCAAACCTTCAATTCAGCTGTATGAACTCCCGCTTCCAATTCAGGAATAGAGAAAACTATTAACCCCGAACCATCACCTTCCGGCAACACCTGATAATAATCATTCAACACATAAGAATTGAAAGGACTATTATCGATTGTCAGAACCATATCATGTCCCAAGCCGCTTCCGGCAACATTAACACCATTCTTATCCCATACACAGGCAACTAACAACGGTGTAGTGTTCACCTTTCCTCCGTCAACAAAAGTAGTATCGTTCAGATACAGATAACGGATATCCGGGCCCTGATTGTCCTCGCCGGCATCGTCGGATGTTCCGCCAACTATAAATTCCTGGAACACACCCTGGGCATCACGGCTCTTAGCCTCGTCCGAAGCATAGAAAATCATTTTTCCGGCATCATTCGAATACGAAATATCTTTAGGCACCGTGAAGTTGAACGTAAACGAACCGTTGCGCGCCGAATCAGCACCTATATATATTGTATTAGGATAATCAGTATATTGGAATGTTTTTCCGGTGTTGTTATTATCCAATGTTGTAAGAGTCACCTTACTGTCCAGCACCGAAAGATTTACGAGTCCATTGAAATCCTGAATCTTCTCGCCTCCGAACGACTGAACCTCGCCTTTGAGAGTCACTTTCGACAAAGCCTTCAACTGCACGGGTTCCGACAAATCCGAAACCGGCTGTCCGTTAATCTCAGTAACCCTTATCTGTTCATTAGAATATGCCAACGTAAGAGCCGGGTCGCCAATCAGAACGAAATTAAGCTTGTTGGCATCGTTTCGGAGAGTTGAGCTGAGCTTAGTTTCCTTCATCACCTCGCCCAATGTATATCTTTTACCTGTCAGAGGTGCAAACAAATGTTCAATAAGAGCTTTGTTTAATTTGAAATTCGGTTCTGGCATCACAACTCGTGTAGTTGTATAAAGGGCAATACCACCGCTTTTCTCATTCAAGAACACTTCCTCACCCGCCGAAGTAGTCATAGCATCGAAACGGGTAAAGTCGCAAGTTGCCGTAATCCACAGCGGCAAATGCTCATACGAAGCCTGGACAATATCACTCTTCGTTATAACCTTCTCGTCCGAAAGAGCCTCAGTTCCGCCATGACCGGTATAATTCAACAGGAAAACCCCATTCTTCAACTGCTTCTGCAAAGCCTTCTTCACATCCGGATATGAAGCGTTTCCTCCCGTACGGTCTTTTTTATAAGCATCAAAGAACAGTTTGCTGATATTGAACTCCGGTCTGTTAGTATTTACTATATCCGTCAACTGGTTCGACTGGTTCATGTGAAGCGTAGTATATTTATCAGCATTACTGCCATCGTCTGCCATGAAACAAAGGTTTGTTTTCCAATCTCCCCAACTTGCGTCAGAAGTGTAACTCTCAATCTTGTCCACAGAAGCTTTTGCCTGTGCCGCTGTACGTACAGGGAATCGTCCAATACCTAAGCAAAGTTCTTCGGAAGAAGCATTGAAAGTCCTTGTATTATCTTTCAGAAATCCGAAATAATCATCCGTAGTATATGAATCAATATCCAGAGAATTCTCAGACTGATATGTCAGCAACATATTCTTCAGCAATGACTGCTGATTCTTCCACTCCTGCGTAAGCCCACGGTTATCATACGCACCGTCACCGAAAAGCAGCAGATATTTAGGAGCATCCGCATCCGATGTTTTTCGGTCATAAAACATTTTCATAAAACGGCGATATGCAGTAGCATCCGGAGTTCCGCTGGAAAATTCGTTATAAATCAATTCCGGATTGACCACAGTTACCTTCAGCCCGTCTTTCTCCTTATGAAACTCTGCCAAGCGCTCTGCCTCGCTCCGGAAAGCATCTGGAACAATGATAACCATATCCGTCTGTTCAAGCCCATGCAGGTCCTGAGCCTCAATCTCACCCACAACAGTAGGCGTTGCCGTCAGTTTGTCCGCCTCAACAGCAACAAACTCACGCAAGGCAGATTCTGCCTTGATTGAGAAACTATATTCCGAACCGGACAGCGAACCGGACATAATCTTCGGACTCTCCGCATCCGTAATGTCAAAAACCACAGTAGAAGCTGTAGCGCCGGCAATTACAAAGCGGGAAACATTGTTGCGGGCATCCAGACTGCGGAAAAACGTAGTATTTCCATATTGCTTCAATGCACGTTTCGACTGCACACGGATATAATCCAGATAAGTATTCTGATTACCCGTCGCGCCGAAATTTACCGTCAGCTTCACATCTTCCGATTTCTCGCCTTGCCAACATCCGGCATCAGTTACGCTTCGTGCAGCAGTATAAGGCTCGGTACTTCCTCCAAAAGGGCCGGCAATACTGGTGCTGATAACGGTCTTGCTGTTGGCATCAACGCTCACCGAAGTCCTTTTACTAGTCTTGGAAATAAAACGGAAAGACACAATAGCGTCACCCGCAGTTATTCCCGGAATATTCATGCTGAAAGTTTGCGTAGGATTCATCTGAAAAGACTCGCCGAACAAATCACGACCGGAAGTATTCACCGAAACAAGCTCCTTTTCCCAAAGGCTGTAATCATCAAAAGTAGTGATTTTACGCACGGCACCGTCAACCGATGCTTCCGTTTTCATATCATTAACCGGAAGAGCATCCGTAATGAAATAATATCCCAATGTTGAATAAGGATTATTGGTATGGACAAAAGTCTCCGTATCGCCAACCTTGCCATACTCCCATTTCACCGTCCCTTTACCATAGAAAAGTATATATCCGTTTCCACGATAAACGGCAACCTGCGGCACATCGTCAGCCTCCTCGCCGGTAAGTGTTTCCGATTGAGGCCAACCGCCATATCCGCATACCGAAACCTTGGAAATATCCTGGAATCCCATCTGTTTGAGCTGCGCCTCGGTAAGCTTGTACACGCCATTGGCGTCAACACTGACTTTCACCCAGCGTCCGGACGACAGCGCCGAATGGGCAGCATAGCGGTTGCCGGCAGCAAAAACAACCGGCAAACAAAATAGAGATAAAATAATTGTACAGAGAAATCTTCTCATCAGCATTTCTTTTGTTTACAAACTTTCAAAACCGGGTTACCGGACATGAAAGTCCAGCAACTTTTCTTCGCCAATATAACCCTGCAGATGGTCGTTGATAGCAACCGGTCCGACACCGACAGGAGTTCCGGTAAAAATCAGGTCACCAATCTTAAGAGTAAAAAAGCGACTGACATAAGCCACAATCTTATCTACGGAGAAAAGCATATCAGCTGTGCATCCTCTCTGGACAGTCTGTCCGTTTATATCAAGATGGAAATCCAGATTCTGAACTTCTCCTACTGATGAAAGAGGGACAAACTGCCCTATCACAGCAGAATTGTCGAACGCCTTACTTATTTCCCAAGGCAAACCTTTTGAGCGCAAGTCACGTTGCAAGTCGCGCGCAGTAAAGTCTATCCCCACTGTTACCTCATTATAATAACGATGAGCAAAACGCTCGGCTATATTCTTTCCCAAACGGTCGATACGCACCACCAATTCCGTTTCATAATGCACCTCTTTTGTGAAATCCGGAATAAAAAACGGCTTACCGTCTTTCAGTAATGCAGAATCAGCCTTCATAAAGATTGTCGGCTCTTTTAATTCTAACGTATGATTCAGCTCTTTATTGTGAGCCGCATAATTCATTCCTACTGCTATTATTTTCATAAATGTGTATTTTAGAGACAAGGGGACGAGGCTTCAGATACAAGGATGGTCTTATCCCCTTGTCAACTTGTTCCCTCGTCAACTTGTCAACTCGTCAACTGTCACCTGTCACTCCTGAATCCTGTTAAACATCACCGCCAAATGAGCATAAAGCGAAGTGTTCTGCACCACAATATTCTCCGGCACACGAATACGGAAAGGCGTAAAGTTCCACAAAGCTCGTATTCCGCCCTTTATCATATAATCTGTAACTTCCTGAGCTTTGTCCACCGGAACAGTCACAATTCCTATAGTTGCCCCAAGTTTCTTGCGGATGGCAGGGAAATCATCAATATGATAAACCGGTATTCCGTTTATTGACTTTCCGGACAATTCACGGCGGACATCAAAACCGGCAACCACTTCCAGACCATATTGCTTCAAACCGGAATCCTGAAGCAACGCCGCTCCCAAACTTCCGACTCCGAAGATTACAGCTTTATGCGAAGAAGCAAAACCTAAAAAAACATCAAGTTCTTCTACAAGGGCATCTATCTCATATCCGACACGCGTCTTTCCCGAAACATTGACAAACGACAAATCCTTCGCTACCTGACTCGCATCAACATTTATCTCTTTCGCTATTTGAGTGGACGAAACAAATTCTTCACCGCGAGCTTTCAGCAACTTCAAGAAAGCCAAATACCATGGCAGTCTTCTCAACGTCGGCTCCGGAACCTTCATTACAGGTTTAATATCGTCAACAGTCATTCTTTTTTAATGTTATTTAATTCAAAGTTTCGCAAGCTCTTCTTTTCAGGAAACAAGTTAACAAGGGAACAAGTTGACTACATTGCCAACTTGTCTCCGGGACCTAGCCTCCTCATCTACTTAATGTAAAACTGCAAAATTACTATTTTCTTTTTTCATTAGAAATGTACAAGCAACAAATTCATCAATCTCAGCCATGTAACAGCATTGTAACATCTCTGTCGCCTGTTTGTAATAGCTATTAAGTTATCTTTGCGGAAAATTTCAATCACATGAAACTCAGAAACATTTTATCATTATTCTTATTAATTTTCAGCATCAGCCTGTCGGCACAGGAAAAGAAAACCAGCAGCTGGTCATCGTTCATAGACTCACTGACAACAAACAGCGAGTCAGAAGAAATGCTGGAACATTTGCGCAATATGCCTAACATCGAAGTCGGTAAAGGTATTTCTTTCGAGCCAAAGAACAAAAGCTATAAGATGACAATGCGTTTCCGTATGCAGAGCATGGCATCAGCTTCGTTCGACGACAACTTCTCACACACCGAGACAGAAGCTCGTGTAAAACGTCTGCGTCTGCGTTTCGACGGTTATATTTTCTCACCTAAATTGTTATATTCTATCCAATTGGGATTCTCTCCATACGATGCGGAAGTTATTCCTAACGGAAACGTAAATATCATCCGCGACGCGATGGTGTTCTATATGCCAACCAACAATTTCAGCATCGGTTTCGGACAGACAAAGATAAAGGCTAACCGTGCACGTGTGAACTCATCCAGTGCTTTGCAGTTTGTGGACAGAAGTATCGTAAACTCTGAGTTCAACATCGACCGTGACTTCGGTTTGTTTACAGAATATTATGAAAAGCTTTTTGCAGATTTCAATATCGGCTTGAAAGGTTCTATCACTTTGGGTGAAGGACGAAACTGGAGTGTAAGTAAAAACAGCGGTTTCGCATATACCGGCCGTGTTGAGCTTTTCCCTCTGGGACGTTTCAAATCTTTGGGTGATATCACTGAAGGAGATTTCGAACGCGAAGAAAGAGTAAAAATCCTTCTTGCCGGCGCTTATTCTTTCAACGACAACACAAACAGACTTCAGGGACAAAAAGGCGCTATAATGCCTAACAACGAAACCCGAGACATTAACAGCTACTTTGTTGACTTTATTTTGAAATACAACGGCTTTGCATTCTACACTGACTTTATGGGACGTAAATGTTCCGACCCGCTGTTTACAGGCGACAATGAAACATCTATCTACAATGGTAACGGTTTGAATATTCAGACTAGTTATCTGTTCCCGAAAAACTGGGAAATCGCACTACGTAATTCAACTATGTTCCCTGAAGAAAAGGTTCAGAAAATGGTGGGATATGAAAAATACAACCAGACTACTATCGGTGTTACAAAATACCTGATTGGCCATAGTCTGAAGGTTCAAGCCGATGCTTCATATAACTATAAAATCAATCCTGTAGATCCTACTTACAACCGCTGGCAGTTCAGATTCCAGGTGGAGTTGGGATTGTAACACACACTGTATAATTAAGGAGTTATAGGAATTAAAAGAAGTAACAGGTGTTAAAAGCCAATACTATTTTTATCTGAATACATCTATATATATTTGCTCATACATCTATATATATTCGCGCATACATCTATATATATTTGAAAGTGCTTCCGTATATATTTTTTGTATCAATTTCAGATATTTTCTCAGTTTCATTTATTCCTATATTCCTATTATACAGGAAGTTCCTGAAGAGAAGTTTCACAATTCTGCTATCTCTTTAATAAACAGAGAATTGATGTGATTTAACAACAAAATTTAACAAACAATCCTATCAGACTCTATTCTTGATTTTATGATAAAGGATTTATAAGGGGAAAAAAATGAAAAATCAAGGATGAAAAACAAGGATGTTAAAGAATATTTAAAGTTCACAGGATTTCTTTGACAATCAGAAATATAAATAAATTGTGAAACATGCGCTTGTGAACTTCCTATGTTTTGAAAAAAAGCTGCCTACCTTTTTGAAAAACGTAGGCAGCTTTCTGATGAAACATAAGCAATTTTTCACAAAAGCGACAATATTAAGGAAAAGCTATCACGGATTCACAACATCTCCCCAACCTTCTCCAACCCCATACTATGAGAACCTTTAATCAAAATATAATATCCCGATAAATTATCTTTTTTCAGAGCCTCAACCATATCAGCGGTAGTAGCAAATGGAGAGAAGTCGGTAGCAACATTAGAAAAATGCTCGCCGCAAAGATAAACCTTGTCGAAACCATAGCGGCGCAACAGCTCGACAACCTCGAGATGCAAGGCATCGCTTTCCGGACCAAGTTCTTTCATATCTCCAAGAACAACAGCCTTTGGCGAACCTTTCATTGCGGCAAAATTATCAATAGCCACCTTCATACTGCTAGGATTGGCATTATATGCATCGATAATAAGGCTGTTACGCTCGGTTTGCTTGAACTGCGAACGGTTGTTTGTCGGCACATAACTCTCCAAAGCATTGTTGATTGCTTCGGCGGGAACTCCGAAATAAGAACCTACGGCTACGGCTGCAAGGAGATTGTCGAGATTGTAAGAACCTATAAGGTGAGTTTTCACATTATATGTGTTTCCGCTGCCTGTCCATGAAAAAGACAGGAAAGGATTACATTCCGTTTCCTTGCCATAAACAAAGCAATCGCTGCCTGTTCCGTATGTTATGCTTTCCAATCCGTTTGCCATCGCAGGCAGATATGGATTTGAGGCGTTAAGGAAAATCTTTCCTCCATTGTGGCGGATAAAGTCGTAAAGCTCGCCTTTAGTCTTCATCACTCCCTCGAAAGAGCCGAAGCCTTCGAGATGCGCACGGCCGACGTTGGTTATAAGTCCATAATCAGGAGCGGCTATTTCCACAAGCTCCTTTATGTCGCCGGGATGATTTGCTCCCATTTCGATTACTGCCATTTCGTGCTGTGCCGTCATTTTGAGAATAGTGAGCGGAACTCCAATCTGGTTGTTCAGATTTCCGGCAGTGTAGAGCAAGTTGTATTTGCGGGACAAAACGGCAGCCAGCAATTCCTTTGTAGTCGTTTTTCCGTTTGTGCCTGTGATTCCTATTACGGGAATGCCCAAAGCGCGGCGATGCAGGCGCGCCAGCTGCTGCAATGTTGAAAGCACATCGTCAACGAGAATCATGCGTTCGCTGCTCTTATATTCGGCATTGTCGATTACTGCGTATGCTGCTCCGGAAGCCAGGGCGCCTTCGGCATATTTGTTTCCGTCGAAACGCTCGCCTTTAAGGGCGAAGAAGATTGAACCGGCAGGGCAATTGCGGCTGTCGGTGGTCACCGTCGGGTGCTGAAGATATAAATCATATAGTTCTGTCAACTTCATAATAAACTGTTCAAAATTAATTTTATATTTTAATTTTTTCGGATTGTATAGTTAATGGAGTTACAGGAGTTAGAAGGAGTAACAGAAGTTAAAGGCCAATACCATTTTGTATCTTAAATCTATCGGCTTTTAACTTCTTTGCGTCGCGAAGCAGAGCTTTAACTTCACATAACTCCTTATAACTCCTATAAACCATGTTCAAATAGTTTTGATCTATAAAAATATTTTTTAGCGCCTGCTTAAATACAAGTTTTATAGACGGAGCAAAAGTAAGAATAAAAGAAGAATTTCTATCTTTGCGAGCAAATAATCATTAGTAAATGAAACACTCAACTCTAAATATTAAAGGTGAGCTCCTGTCGTTGGAGAAACCTCTGGTTATGGGTATATTGAATGTCACCCCGGACTCATTTTATGAAGGAAGCCGCAAGCAAACAGAAGATTCCATCAGAAAGCGTATTGAGGCAATAATCAGCGAAGGTGGGGACATGATTGATGTAGGCGGTTATTCATCCCGTCCAGATGCTGACGATATTTCTGCCGAAGAGGAAATGAAAAGGCTGGAAACGGCTCTGAAGATTATCTCAAGAGATTATCCGGAAGCTATAGTTTCAGTGGATACTTTCAGGGCAGAAGTGGCGCGACGCTGCGTGGAGGAATTTGGAGTTGCCATAATAAATGATATTTCGGGCGGCGACCTTGACAAGGATATGTTCAGAACCGTAGCCGAGCTTCACGTTCCATATATCCTGATGCATATGCGCGGAACGCCTAAGACTATGCAGCAGAACACAGACTATAACAATATCACTGCCGACATAATGACGGATTTGTCGGCAAAGGTGGAAAGGCTGCGTCAGATGGGCGCGCATGATATTATTCTGGACCCGGGCTTCGGCTTCAGCAAAACTATGGAGCAGAACTACGAGCTGATGAGACATCTGAAGGATTTCGAGCTCTTCGGCCTGCCTCTCCTTGTAGGAATATCCAGAAAAAGCATGATTTACAAACTGCTGGGATGCACTGCGGAGGAAAGTCTGAACGGAACAAGCGTGCTCCACACCTTTGCATTGCTCAACGGGGCAAACATATTGAGAGTTCATGATGTGAAAGAAGCCGTTGAAACAGTAAGAATATGCGGAATGCTTTCCGGCGAGCCGGAACATTCGTCAACTTGCAAAATTGTAAACTCGTCAACTAAAAAAACTATATAAACAAATAAACAAAATGTGGCTACAATTCGGCGTTAAAGATTTAATTGACATATTGCTTGTCGCCTTTTTCCTGTATAAGACATACCAGGTGATGAAGACTTCGGGAACTTTGGCGATATTCAGTGGTGTTGTGTCATTTATTGTTGTATGGATTCTTATCTCGCACGTTCTGGAAATGAAGCTGATGGGAGCCATATTGGACAAGTTTATCAGCGTAGGCTTCGTTGTGCTGGTGGTTCTTTTCC
Organism: Parabacteroides sp.; assembly: GCA_034091205.1. Lineage (GTDB taxonomy): Bacteria > Bacteroidota > Bacteroidia > Bacteroidales > Tannerellaceae > Parabacteroides. The sequence continues at coordinate 24,073 of JAXDRC010000076.1, forward strand.
AGGACGAAATCAGGCGTTTCCTCCTTGTGCTTGGTTCGCACAGAGGATGGAAGTTCCTCAGCAAGATATTCAGCAAACGCGACCCGAACAGCGAAAACGAAAGCAAGTTCGTAGCTCCCGTTGTTCTTGCATGTATGAATATGGCTAAAAAGAAAACAGGCGCACTTATTTGCATACAGCAGGAAATGGAACTGACTGTTTATGAACACACCGGCGAAATGTTTAATGCCGATGTGAATGCCCGCCTGATTGAAAATATATTCTTCAAGAACAGCCCTTTGCACGACGGCGCAATGATTATTGCCGACAACAGGATTAAGGCTGCCGGATGTATCCTGCCCGTTGCGCAAAACGCAAGTTTGCCTAAGGAAATGGGATTGCGCCATCGCTCCGGTCTCGGCATGTCACTCGAAACTGACGCTATAGTCATCATCGTTTCTGAAGAAAGAGGAAAGATTTCTGTGGCACACAAAGGTAATCTGAGTGTGAATGTTACTGCAGAAGAGTTACAGCAGATTCTTTCGGGGGAAAAGGTGGTTGGATAACTATATTAAACACCGTATTTTTTTGAAATACAACAGTCTTTCATTTTGCTATTGAAATCAGCCTTTTTCAATAGGTTAGAGCTGTTCAGGCAGGCATATTATTGTTAAATATTCTGAAACTGACAACTATTATTGAATTTATTTATGCGATTTTGCAAACTCTATATTGCATTTTGCCTAATTTTGTAGCAGAAAAAGTTTTAAACAGAACATAAATAAATTCTTCCCTATGGACTTAATGCAAGACATTATTGCACGCGCAAAGGCTAACAAGCAGCGCATCGTTCTTCCTGAAGGAACTGAAGAAAGAACATTGAAAGCAGCCGACCGTCTGTTGGCTGAAGGAATTGCAGAAATCATCCTTATCGGTGACCCTGCTGAAATCAACAAACTTGCCGCAGAATATGGTTTGAGCCATATCGCACAGGCAACAATTGTTGACCCTAAGAATCACGCAAAGAAGGCTGAATATGCCGACCTTTTGGTTCAGTTGCGACAGAAAAAAGGCATGACTCCTGAAAAGGCTGCAGTTTTGGTTGAAGACCCATTGTTCCTTGCTTGCCTTATGATTAAGTCTGGCGATGCCGACGGTGAAATTGCCGGTGCTTTGAACACTACAGGAAATGTTCTTCGCCCTGCATTGCAGATTATCAAGACTGCTCCGGGCATGAGCTGTGTTTCAGGCGCATTCCTTATGTTTACCCAAACACCTCAGTATGGTGAAAACGGTTTGTTCGTATTTGCCGACTGTGCTGTTATGCCTAATCCTAACGCTCAGGAATTGGCTAGCATCGCTGTTGCTACATCTCAGACAGCACGCCACATTGCCGGTATCGAACCTCGCGTTGCAATGTTGAGCTTCTCTACTAAAGGAAGTGCTTCACACGAAATGGTTGACAAAGTGGTTGAAGCTACTCGCTTGGCAAAAGAAATGGCTCCGGATTTGAAAATCGACGGTGAATTGCAGTCTGACGCAGCTTTGGTTGAAAAAGTTGCCGCACAGAAAGCTCCGGGAAGCGAAATTGCAGGTAAAGCAAACGTATTGGTATTCCCTACTTTGGAAGTTGGTAATATTGCCTACAAACTTGTTCAGCGTCTTGGCGGCGCTGAAGCTGTTGGTCCAATCCTTCAGGGTATGGCTGCTCCGGTTAACGACTTGTCACGCGGATGCTCTGTTGATGATATCTACAAGATGGTGGCTATCACTTGTAACCAGGCAATCGGCTTGAAGGCGAATAAGTAAGAGACGAGGGGACGAGTTGACAAGGCTACAGAAATCAAGGTTTAACATCTTGTACCCTCGTCAACTTGTCAACTCGTCAACTATAAAAATTCACAACTAATAAACTCAATAAACATGAAAATCTTAGTATTAAACTGCGGTAGTAGTTCTATCAAATATAAATTGTTCGATATGACTTCGGGCGATGTTATGGCTCAGGGTGGTATCGAAAAAATCGGTTTGCCTGATTCATTCCTTAAACTGACAGGTAAAGATGGTAAGAAAGTTGTCCTTGAGAAAAACATTCCTGGACATCAGGAAGGTATTCAGTTTATCCTTAGCGTATTGACAGACGAAACCTACGGCTGTATCAAGGATTACAAGGAAATCGACGCTGTTGGTCACCGCGTAGTTCACGGTGGTGAAAAGTTTGCGTCAAGCGTACTTTTGACTAAGGAAGTTTTGGATAAGGTTGAAGAATGTACAGACTTGGCTCCTCTTCACAATCCTGCAAACTTGAAAGGTATCGCAGCTATGGAAGCTTTGATTCCTGGCATTCCTCAGGTTGGCGTATTTGATACCGCTTTCCACCAGACTATGCCTGAAAGAGCTTATATGTATGGCTTGCCTTACGAATATTACACTAAATATGGTATCCGCCGTTACGGTTTCCACGGAACCAGCCACCGCTATGTTTCAAAACGTGCCTGCGAAATCCTTGGCGTTAAATATGAAGACCAGAAGATTATCACTGCCCATGTTGGTAATGGTGGTTCTATCGCTGCTATCATGAACGGTAAATGTATCGACACAACAATGGGTCTTACTCCAACTGAAGGTTTGATGATGGGTACTCGTTGCGGTGACATCGACCCGGGAGCAATTCCATTTATCATGGAAAAAGAAGGTTTGGACGCAGCCGGTTTGTCTGAATTATTGAACAAGAAGAGCGGTGTTGCAGGTTTGTCTGAGATTTCTTCAGATATGCGTGAAATCGAAGATGCTGACGCTCGTGGCGACAAGCGTGCAATGATGGTATTGGATGTTTACAACTATCGCATCAAGAAATATATCGGCGCTTATGCAGCAGCCATGAACGGTTGCGATATTCTTGTATGGACCGGTGGTGTTGGTGAAAACCAGTGGGCTACTCGCCGTGTAGTTTGCCAGAACATGGAATATATGGGAATGAAGATCGATGTTGAAAAGAACGAAGGTATGCGTGGTCAGGAAATGGTAATCAGTACTCCGGACAGTAAAGTCAAAGTATTGGTTGTTCCTACTGACGAAGAGTTCATGATTGCATCTGATACAATGGAAATTCTTAATAATAAGTAAACAAGGGGACAAGGGAACAAGGGAACAAGAAATATATATATAATCTTGTCAACTCGTCAACTTGTCAACTCGTCAACTTGTCAACTCGTCAACTAAAATATCGGATCCTCACAGCTTACATTAAACACAAGGATTCGTGTTTGAATAGCCCTGACACCGGTTGGGGCTATTTTTATATCCGGAAATGTCAACGGCATAAAAAAACAGAGCCTACAATCAACGTAAGCTCTGTTTTTAATATTTTGGATTCCTCTAAATGGGGAATTTATTTTTTATTCTTCTTTGCAGCCTTTGCTTCCTTCTTTGCAATCTTAGCCCATTCTTTTGCGCCTTCTTCTTTCAGTTTGGCTGTCGCAGCTTTTGCAGCCTGTTCAGCCTTGGCTTCATCTTCAGGAGAAGCAAAAGCATGTTTAAATCCTTTGACATCGTTCCAGTGTCCACGAGTGAAATCAGGGAATGCAACTGCAGCACAACCATTATCCATTGAGATTGCGCCAAGTTCTGCCAAAGCACACCATTCAGCCATATCATAAACATCCATATCCAAAGGAAGGCCATTCTGCAAACAGTAAACAAGGCGAGAGTCCATGATAAAGTCCATACCGCCGTGTCCGCCTACTTCCTTCGCCATTTCGCCATATTTCTTAAGGATAGGATGCTGATATTTCTCAACCAAAGCATTCATTTCAGCTTCCGGCATAAATGAATGAGAATTCAGGTTGTCCACTTTTGGCTGAACGCCTGAAGCTGCCATCTGGGACGCATCCAAAGCATAGCCTTCAACAGGATATTTATTAGCAAAACCTTTTGTACCTGTCAGCTGATACAATCTGTTGTATGGCTGAGGGTTCATAACATTATGCTGAACCTCGATAACTTTTCCGTTTTCAGTACGGATAAGAGTTGTTGTGTGGTCACCGTTGCGGAAGTTGTCGCATTTTTCACCTGTTGCTCTTTCTACCAATGCTTTTCCGTGAACAGACTTAGTATCCATAGCAACCAAAGTAGTCATACGGTCACCACGGTGAATATCCAATGCCTGAGCAACCGGGCCAAGGCCGTGAGTAGCGTAAACGTCACCACGGTTTTCCATGTTATAACGCAAGCGCCATCCTAGTTTGTCTTCTTTTCCGTTTTTCCAGTAATAATCCCAAAACTGGTCCAGGTTATGGATATATGCACCCTGAGCCCTCAGAACTTCACCGAACACACCTTGCTGAGCCATGTTCAATGTATTCATCTCGAACCAGTCGTAACAGCAGTTTTCAAGAATCATACAGTGTTTACGAGTCTTTTCACTAAGATTGATAAGTTCCCAGCACTGTTCAAGATTCATTGCTGATGGAACTTCTATAGCTACATTCTTACCGTGTTCCATCGCATATTTTGCAACAGGGAAATGATGGTCCCAATCTGTTGCGATATATACCAAGTCAATATCTTCACGTTCGCAAAGAGCCTTGTATCCTTCTGCTCCAGAATAAACATCAGCTTTAGGAAGACTTGCCTCACGCAAATATTTCTGGCATTTTTCAGCTCTTTCTTCTTCATAATCACAAAGAGCAATAATATGTGTTCCCGGAATATGGGTAAAACGTTCCACTGCGCCTGGACCACGCATACCCAAACCAACGAAGCCAACTCTTACAACTTCCATTTTTGGAACTGTAAGCCCTATAGCATGCTGTTGACCAGCAGGACGTTCAGGAGTATCAATTACTATTGTACCTTTATCCCAATGCCATTTAGTTGATGGCGATAAAGATTGTGCATTTAATTGAGGAGCTGAAGCCAATGTAAGCATAGCACAAGCACCCAAAATCAATTTGTTGAATTTTCCCATGATAAATTTATGTTTTTCGTTGTTAGCATGAATTTTCCGCAAAGGTATAAATTAATTGCAATTTATAATTTTTTAAATCATATTTTTTCGTAATTGCCGCTTATATGTGGTTTTTCGCAAAAAATAAGTCCGAAAGAAAAATCTTCCGGACTTATATATATTCTTTTATTATTGCTGATTCTCTAATCCTCAAAATTAGCGGATACGACCAACATATGAACCATCCTGTGTGTTGATTTCGATGATTTCACCTTCGTTGATAAACAAAGGAACACGAACCTCAGCACCTGTTTCAACTGTTGCAGGTTTCAATGTGTTAGTAGCAGTATCACCTTTGATACCCGGTTCTGTATAAGTAACTGTAAGCTGAACTTTTGTTGGCATGTCAGCGAACAACACAGTTTCAGTTGAAGCATCAGATACAACATCAACAATTTCGCCTTCTTTCATGAATTCAACACCATTGATCAAGTCTTTGTCGATGATTACATCTTCAAAAGTTTCCTGATTCATAAAGTGGAAGTGTTCACCTTCACGATATGTATACTGGTAAGGACGACGTTCAACACGAACATCTTCCAATTTTTCACCGATATTAAAACGACGTTCGATAACACCGCCTTTTACAACATCCTTCAAAGTTGTACGCATGATTGTGTTACCTTTACCTGGTTTTACATGAAGAAAATCTACGCAGAAATACAATTTGCCATCCAAACGGATACAAGTACCTTTCTTAATGTCTTGAGAGTTAATCATATTTTATTCTTTATATTTTGTGATTATTCTTGAAAGAGTTTTTCTCGGCGCAAAAATACTATTTTCCCTTTTAAGAAACAAAACAGAATTGAAAAAAACGACTCCTAACTATTCAGAATAAAGAGATTATATATGAAATAACTGGTACTAATATCGCTGTCATTATTCCCATCAATCCTATTGCCAAGCCACTCAATGCACCTTCTACAGCTCCAATCTGTATTGCGGCAGCAGTTCCCACTCCATGAGACGAAGCACCCAACGCCAATCCCTTTGCTATACGGCTTTCTATTCCCAAAACTTTCATAACCATCGGGCCGATAATACTTCCGAATATTCCAACAGCCACAACAATTACGGCCGTAAGTGATGGTATTCCTCCGTTTTTCTCTGATATGCCCATTGCTATCGGTGTTGTAACGGATTTTGGTTCCAATGTAGCTATCAAAGCATCCTCAGCTCCCATTAATTTTCCGATAACAATAACACTTACTATTCCGACAATTGCACCTACAAATACTGATGTCAGAATTGATATGACATTTCCTTTAAGATACTTCATCTGTTCATACAACACATAGCCAAGAGCCACTACTGACGGGCCTAGCATAAAATGTATCAAATGGCTTCCTTGCTTGAATGTTTCATATTCTATTCCAAAAACATTCAAAAACAATATTATAACCAATATAGATGTCAATAGTGGATGAAGCAACTTTATTTTGGTCTTGGTATAAAGAAGTGTCGCTATAAGATATGTCCCAATAACCAATGTAAGTATAAACACCTCGCTTTGCAGTAAATTATTCATGAGCTTTCTTTTCCATATTTTGTTGAACAACAGCAACCACAGCTATCACAAGAATCGTGCTGACGACAGATGCCAGCAAAATAAAAACCCAGTATTTGCTTATTACAGCCAACGATGTCATCAATCCGACTCCGGCGGGAAGGAAAAACAATCCCATATTATCTGTAAGCAAAGAGGAAATCCTTTTGACTTTCTCCGGTTTTACCCAACGGAAAGCCAACGAAACAAAAAGAAGCATCATTCCAATTACACTACCCGGTACAAATCCATTTATAAAGTAGCTTATAAACTCTCCAACAAAATAGAAGAACAACACATAAAAAACTTGCGTCAGCATTTTACCTTTCCTTTAAATAAGATGATGACGCAAAATTAGTAAGCTCACATAATATATGTTCTACAACATATATTAATTGTAAAAATATTTGATAAATATCAATAAGCAACTATTCAATATAATTTTATATTCAGCTGTATAACTTATGGAGTTAGAAGAGTTAAAAGGAGTAATAGAAGTTAAAAGCCAATACTATTTGTATCTAAGACCTATCGGATTTTAACTCCTTATAACTCCTAAATAGTGAGTTATGAAAAACTCAAGTCAACGCAGATGTGATAAACATATAAATCATCATTCCGATAATGTCATTTGTGATTGTGATAAATGGTCCTGTAGCCAAAGCCGGATCAATTTTCAGCTTGTCGAGAGTCATAGGAACAAGCGTTCCGAAAATACTGGCGAAAATCACAACAGCAAACAAGCTTAAAGAAACTGAGACTGTTATACCTCTATCGCCCAACATAAAGAAATTATATATAAACACCACCATACTGATTATACTGGCATTTATCAGCGACACAACAGATTCTTTAAGAATCTGAGGGAAAATATTTCCGTCTTTCAACGAATTGTTTGCCAAACCCTGAACAATAATCGCCGAAGACTGGATACCGACATTTCCCCCGGTTCCTCCAATTAGCGGAATGAACAATGCCATTTTGGGGTTTGTAGCAAAACTGGATTCAAATCCACCCAGTATAACAGAATTACCCAAACCTCCCAACATCCCGATCAAAAGCCAAGGCAAACGTGCTGCTGTTTGTGTGAATACATTATCCGATGTTTCAACGTCCTGGGAGATACCGGATGCCAACTGATAGTCTCGTTCGTGCTGTTCGCGGACTTCATCCATTACGTCATCGATTGTAATCCGTCCGACAAGACGGCCGATGCTGTCGACTACCGGCAAGGCAACCAAGTCATATTTCTCAATAGTTTCTGTAACTTCCTCAATACTGTCGCTATCACGAACCGATATCGGGTCCTTTTTCATCACATGCTTGATCTTCGATACTGACGGATTGGTTATAAGTTTCTTCAATGGCAAAACTCCACGCAGACGTTCATCATCATCAACAACATAAACGTAATATATTTCATCCATCTCTTCTGCTTGCTTACGCATTTCGTCGATACATTTCGGCATACTCCAATTCTCGTTAACAACGATCATTTCAGTACCCATCAAACCACCGGCTGTATCTTCGTCATACTTCAGCAAGTCAACAATGTCGCCCGCCTGTTCAACATCCTGTATATGCGATAGAATCTCTTCCTGAGTGTCTTCATCGAACTCACGCATCAAATCAACAGCGTCGTCGGTTTCCATATTGTCAACGAAACGCTTGGCAATAAGCTCGTTAGGAAGCTCTTTCAACAGTTTGTGACGGTCTTCCTCGTCAAGTTCCATCAAAACATCCGCCGCCTTCTCATCATCCATCAGCAGATAAAGATAGATGGCCTCATCCAAATCAAGCTCCTGATAAAGTTCAGCTATATCGGCAGGATATAAGCCACGCAACTCTTCTTTTGCTTTTTCATCGTCTCTCTCGGCAATTATGCTTTGGAATTTTTCTATATATTCTTTCGTTAGCTCAACCATAATAACCAACGTTTTTTATGAGACCCGACAAAGGTCCAAGATTCTTAAAATCATTTCAGCTTCATGTAAAAGTCTAAAAGATACTTCCATGCATTATGGGATACACAGCAAGACCGACATGAAACTTTATAGCTCATAATAAAGACACAAGGCGAAGACAACCTTAAACTCCGGATTTATTGGCAGAAAGCCACTTGTCTGTCATTATGGTAAGCTCAACAAATTGCTCAACCGACAATTGTTCCGGACGCTTGTCAAACACAGGCAAAGAATAATCAGGATAATCCTTGCCCAAAATAGCTTTCATCGAATTGCGAAGAGTCTTACGGCGCTGATTGAACGACGTTTTCACAACTGTCTTAAACAACGCCTCATTACAACCCAAAGATGTACGGTTGTTTCTGGTCATTTTAATAACAGCGCTCTTGACTTTTGGAGGCGGATCGAAAACATATTCACTGACTGTAAATAAATATTCCACATCATACCAAGCTTGCAAAAGGACACTCAATATCCCATATGCCTTACTTCCCGGACCTGAAGCCAAGCGTTCTGCCACTTCCTTCTGTATCATCCCGGAACAACAAGGTATCTGTTCCTTATAGTCAAGCACTTTGAAGAATATCTGGCTCGAAATATTATATGGGTAATTACCAATCACACAAAACTGCTCCGGGAAGATTTTCTTTAAATCCAACTTAAGAAAATCATCACCGATTATACGGCCTTCAAGTGCAGGAAAGTTCTGTCGCAGATATTCCACAGATTCACTATCCAGTTCGACTACTGTCAGGTCATGTCCGTATTCCAACAAATATTGAGTCAATACTCCCATTCCCGGACCAATTTCCAAAGCCGGAAGATGTTTGTATTCCGCCAAAGTATCGGCTATGCGGCGTGCAATATCCAAATCCTTAAGGAAATGCTGCCCTAATGCTTTTTTAGGTTTTACTAATCTCATCCACCAAAGGTTAATATATAGTTCCTATTCCAATAATTTCTTTATCTTTGCAGATATACAAAAGTACAATAAATTATTCATAATTTAAACATTTCCCATACGATGGATTTTGCGCATATTTTCCGAACTATAATAAAAATATTCCTGCCTCTGATTTTAGGATGCCTTCTTCTGTGGTTTCTATACAGGAATATGGATATAACTGTGATTACCGATGTCATCAGAAATGGAGTAAATTACAAGATAATTCTGTTTTCTCTTATTTTCGGTCTTGGCGCAAATATCATCAGAGGTTTTCGCTGGGGTCTGCTCATTGAATCTTTGGGACAGCGTTTCAAGCTGCGCAATGCCATTCTCGCCGTATTGGGGAATTATGCCGTAAATCTGGTTTTGCCACGCGTTGGCGAAGTTTGGAGATGCGGAATGGTTATGAAATATGATAAAATCCCTTTCACAAAACTACTTGGCACTTTACTAATCGACCGTGTAAGCGACACGATAATGGTCGGACTCATAACCTTAAGCATTGTGATATTCAACTTTGACTTCTTCGGCAGTTTCTTTGCCAAAAACCCGGCATTGCTCGACGGTTTCTATTCAATGTTCAATTCTATCTGGATTTATGCGATAGTAGTATTTTTTATTGTAGGCGGTTGGTTTATTTTCAGATATATGAGTAACTTTACCCTCGTCAAGAAAGCAAAGGATATGCTTAACAATATCTGGACCGGCATAAAAAGCGTTTGGGTTATGAAAAACAAGAGTCTTTTCATTGCTGAAACTCTACTGATCTGGATTGGGTATTTCATATATTTCTATATAACATTCTTTGCTTTTGACTTTACAAAGAATCTGGGAATATCAGTAGGATTGATTGCCTTTGCAATGGGAAGCATTGCAGTTGCCGTGCCGGTTCAGGGAGGAATCGGACCATGGCATTTCATGGTAATAGCCACTTTGGTCTGCTTCGGTGTAAACGAAAACGATGCGGCAGCATTTGCTCTGGTTGTTCACACCGCCCAGACCATATGGACCGGACTTTGCGGTTTGGTTGGAGTTGTGGCATTGCCTATTATCAACAAGGAAGAACAAGACTCTGAACTTGAGTAAACATAATTATCAACCAGGAAGCGTGCCGCAACACACACTTCCTAATTAAAACTCTTTTTTATGTCAGCAGAAATCAAGAATCTATCTCCAAATCAGGTATGGAGTTATTTCTATGACCTAACACAAATTCCCCGTCCGACAGGACATATGGAAGCAGTTACACGTTATGTTTCCGAATGTGGCAAGAAGCTTGGACTCGAAACACTGCAGGACGAAGTTGGAAATGTTCTGATCCGCAAACCCGCTACTCCGGGTATGGAAAACAAAAAGACTGTGACTCTGCAGTCTCACCTCGACATGGTTCCTCAGAAGAATTCTTCTGTTGAACATGATTTCCTTACTGATCCTATCAATGCTTATGTTGACGGTGATTGGGTGAAAGCCAATGGTACGACACTTGGTGCTGACAACGGAATCGGCGCGTCTCTCGCCCTCGCTGTTTTATCAGACAACAGCTTGAAACATGGTCCTATCGAAGCCTTGTTTACTGTTGACGAAGAAGTTGGAATGGAAGGCGCCTTCGGTCTTAAACCCGGATTCCTCAAGGGAGAAATTCTCCTTAACTGTGATTCGGAAGAAGAAGGACAGCTTTTCGTAGGTTGTGCCGGTGGTGCTGATGTGAATGTAACATTCCAGTTTAAGGAAGACAAATATATTCCGGAAGGAGATGTTGCCGTAAAAGTATCTCTTACCGGTCTGAAGGGCGGACATTCAGGTGTAGATATTCACCTTGGACGCGCAAATGCCAACAAACTGATGTTCCGTTTCCTTAAGGAGGCTGTTTGTGATTATGGCGCACGCCTGTCGTCAATCGAAGGCGGAAACATGAGAAATGCTATTCCTCGCGAAGCTGTAGCTGTTGTAACTATTCCGGGTGACAATGTTGAAGCAATGTGGGAACTTGTTGCTGACTATCAGGATATGTACAGAGAAGAATACAGAGGCATTGAAACTAATCTTTCTTTCACTGCAGAAATGGTTGACCTTCCGTCAACTCTTATTCCTGAAGAAATCCAGGACGACTTAATTAATGCAATTGAAGGTTGCCAGAACGGTCCTATAAGCATGTTGCATGATTTCCCTGGAACTGTTGAATCTTCAAGCAATTTGTCTGTTGTACGTACTTCAGACGAACTGATTGAGATAATGATTCTTGTCCGCAGTTCTTCCGAAACCAGAAAAGATGCTGTATGCTCAAGCCTTGAAAGTATATTTGCTCTTGCCGGAGGAAAGGTGGAAATCGCCAACGGATATAACGGATGGCAGCCGGACATTAATTCTCCTATTCTGAACGTGATGAAGGAAACATTCAAGGAATTGTATGGCAAAGAACCAAACGTGACAGTTATGCATGCAGGTTTGGAATGCGGTATAATCCAGGGCGCATATCCTTCAATGGATATGATTTCAATCGGTCCGGATTTGAGACATCCTCATTCTCCTGATGAATGCGTAAGTATTTCTTCTGTTGGCAGAACTTGGGATTATATAAAACGAGTGTTGGAAAAGATTTAACAATACATATTCATAAATAGAACAAGCAGGGTGTCATCACGACAGCCTGCTTTTTATTTTTATGCGAAATCTATCTTGATTCCCTTTAAACGGGAAAATGATAGTCTAGTATAAAATATAGATCGTAATAGTAAATAAAAACGACCGTTTTTTCTTGCCACAAAAGAATAAAATATAAAGAATAAGAATAATCACGGAAACATTTAGTCTATAATAAGTTGGCTATTTATTTTTATTGATTATATTTGCAGGAAGAATAGAAAAAGGTGGTAAGAAAAAACGGTCGTTTTTTCTTACCACCTTAAATTATTTATATACATTTGTTGTTCAACGCAATAGCATAGAAAACGCAACTGAAATTTCACTGTAAAATTCACTCCTCAAACTGGTCAAGCCAAAGGCCTTCCCCGTCCCAAACAATATATGAGAAATGCTTCATCCAATCGCCGGCTACAAGAAGGCGGCTCTCACGCGTAAGCATAAGGTCAAGCATAATATGACGATGGCCGAATATGAAGAAATTAATATCATTATGCTCTTTAAGATATGATTTGGCGAACTGGACAAGATATTCATTTTCCTCACCCATGTATTCCGGAGCTTCGTTTTTTACATTCTTCTCCAAACCTTTCTTACGGCTATGCAATGACCATCCAAGCGCAAAACCGAATGTCCAGCGCGGATGAATAGCACTGTACAGAATCTGGCAGAAACGATTTCGGAAAATCCTTCTGATTACACGGAAAGCTTTGCTTCTGTAGTCAACTTCGTCTCCGTGTCCTAGAAAGAATCGCTTTCCCAACAAATCCACCGTTTCAGGATTGCGGTGAATAATCGCCCCAACTTCTTTCGGAAGATAATCGAACATCCAGATATCATGATTTCCGATGAAGAAATGAATCTTCACACCATTGTCGGACAGTTCGGCTATTTTCCCAAGGAAACGTGTAAATCCTTTTGGCACGACATATTTATATTCATACCAATAGTCGAACATATCACCGAGAAACCAAATCTCAGCCGCCTCATCCTTGATGCTGTCGAGCCAGCGCACAAGGCGACGCTCCACAGCCAAGGCATCTTTATGAAATCGTGCTCCAAGATGGGCATCAGAGGCAAAATATATTTTGTTACGGCTCATTTATCGTTATGATTTGTTTTTACAGGAAACCAAGCTCCAGTTTTGCCTCCTCTGTCATCATATCCTTGTCCCATTCCGGCTCGAACACAAGGTTTACGTCAACACTCTTTACATCCGAAATCGACTCCACCTTCATTCTTACATCTTCAACAATAAAATCAGCAGCCGGACAGTTAGGCGCTGTAAGAGTCATATCTATTGTAACATTCTTTTCTTCGTCAACATCAACCTTATACACAAGTCCAAGGTCATAAATATTAACCGGTATTTCCGGGTCATATACTGTTTTCAGCATCGCAACGATAGCTTCTTCTGTCTGCAAAAATTCGTTATTCATTATTTACCTGATTTTTTGGCAAAAATAATCAAAAAACTCTTTTCACAAACGCCCTTCATCTGCATAACTATAATATTGTCCGTCCGAAACGATAACATGGTCAAGCATCTGAATATTCAAACTCCGGCAAGCCTCCTTTATTCTTCCTGTCAGCAAATCGTCCTGTCTGCTGGGCTTGCAATTTCCCGAAGGATGATTATGAACCACCACAATTGCCGGGGAAAGAACCATCAGAGCCGTTCGCAATATGAGCATTATATCAGCAACCACCTCACCCGTTCCGCCCTGACCTATCTTTTTCTGCTCGATAATTTTATTTGCCCGGTTCAGATAAATAACCCAAAATTCCTCGTGCGCCAAATCAGCAAGTTGCGGATGAAGTGTTTCGTAAATATCACGGCTGCATGTAATACGTGTTCTGATTGGAATTTCCTCCTTTGCACGGCGTCTGCCCAATTCTATTGCCGCAAGAACCGTTACAGCTTTTGCAGGGCCAACACCCTTGAATTCTTTTTCCAAATCCTGAGGTGTTTTCTTTCCAAGTTCATTAAGATTATTGTTGTAAGATGAAAGGATACGCTGCGCCAAGCCTACAGCTGTTTCTTCTGAATTTCCCGAGCCCAACAGAATTCCCAACAACTCGGCATTTGTCAACGCTGAAGCTCCCTGCTGCAGCATTTTCTCACGTGGTCTGTCATCTTCGGCCCATTTACTGATTGGTAATTGTTTCATAGTCCGGTTTTATTTTAATTTGCGTAAAAATAACACCTTAATTTAAATTGTACAAGTAGATTTATAAAGTTTTACAAGCCTAAATCTAAAGTTTGTTGTCGGAGAGAAAACATATTGACAAATTCACATATATTATTTTCGCCACAGTTGTGACCTAATTAAGTCACATATGTGATTCAATTAAGTCACAACTGTGGCGAAATCAAATCACAGCTGTGACGAAGTTAGTATTTATAATCTGCTCAAACAAACATCACCTCATCACACTTAAACTATTGATTAATATCAAAAAAGCACTATCTTTGCAAGAATAAAATCAGGCAGACAATTATTCAACAAGAAACACATGAATACAAAATCTCTTTTGACAACTTTTTTAAGCTTACTGGCCCTTACATGTTTCTCCCAAAAAGAGAATTTCTCATATAAATTCTACGGACAGGTAAGAGGCGACTTATTCTACAATTCCAGAGCTAATTCCGAAATAGTTGACGGTTTGTTCCATCTTTATCCTTTAAATCATAATTATGATGCCAATGGAAATGATTTGAACGACCAGAGCAACGGCAGTTTCTATCTCTTATATACAAGGCTAGGGATTGATATCAACGGACCGGCAATAGGCAAAATAAAGACTTCGGCAAAAATTGAAACAGATTTTCGAGGATATGGAAGTAATTTTGCTTTACTCCGTATACGCCATGCTTATCTGAAACTCGACTGGACTAAATCTTCTTTGTTGATAGGACAGACATGGCATCCTCTTTTCGGAGATATTTATCCATTGATGATAAATCTGTCAACAGGAGCTCCATTCAACGGTTTCAGCCGTGCTCCGCAAATAAGATATAAATTCAATACTGGAAAAATCCAACTTACCGGCGCGGCGTTGTGGCAATTGCAATTTCTTTCGATGGGACCGCACGGCAAAAGCGAGTCATATATCAAGCATAGCTGCATCCCGGAACTCTACGGCTCTATAGATTTTACTTCAGATAATTTCACTGCCGGAATTGGAGCGCAGATGTTATCTCTCGTTCCGCAGACACAGTGTAACGTCGATGGTAAAATCTATAAAGTAAACGAAAGGGTGACTTCCGGAGCTGTTGAAGCTCATTTGAAATATAAAGTCAACGACTGGACAATGTCGGCAAAGACTATTTATGGTTCTAATCTATCGCATGTTTGTATGCTGAGCGGAATTGGAGTAACTGAACGTAATACTCAGACAGGGGAACAGAAATATTCTCCTTTCAGACAGACTTCAACATGGATTAATATCGTACACGGCACAAAGTGGAAACAGGGTTTCTTCGCAGGATATATGAAAAACCTTGGAGCAGGAAAAGATATTATAGACCAATATGGAGTCGGACTTGAAGTTGGGCAGCTGCTTTCATTCAATGTTTATGGCGCATACGTTTTGCCTCATTGGAAATTCGGTGTCGAGTATTCGCCATCAACAGCATGGTTCGGCGAGGCAGACCAAAGAGGAAGAATAACTCATACTCACACTGTCACAAACCATAGATTTGTCGCTTCAACTTCTTTTATATTCTGATTTTAACAGGAAAGTCTGCTATCCGGAAAACATAGCAGACTTTTTTAATTTGTCATCGTATCAGAAACGCACATTTCTTTCTGTAAACATCACCTTCGGGATGATACATTTCCACAAACATCACATAAACTCCCGAATCTGGTTTCCGTCCGCCAACAAAACCGTCCCACCGCAAAACACCGCTTGTCCCGACCGAATATTTTACATAAGGCGAATCCAGCAATCTGCCGGAAATATCATAAATATAAACATTTGCCATATAGCCTGCCTTGTCTAACTCATAAGGAATACAGTATAATCCATCAACAGAAGAATAAACAGGTTTTTCTATACCTAGAGGCTTATCATCGTCTTTTTCCTTTAAATATTGCGAGTTCAGATAACCGGGAGTTCCGTATCCGGAGTCTTCGGAAGCTGAGGTCCAGTTTTCCGGGTCGTTGCTTGGAGCATCAGGATTTATGCGTTCCAGCGAAACACCTTTCTCATCCTTCACCATTGCCGAATGCCATTTGTCGTCATACGAGACTTCGTCAACAACACTCGAATCCGAAGCGTTATACAACACAAGCGTAGCTCCATCGTTCGACAGAACAGGCATTTTAGTTTCCTGAACCAGGCTCTCGTCCGGAGTATAATAATTATCTGTAACTCCATCGGCATCCGAAGTAAGGACAATAAATTCATCCGGACCAAGAGTTATATCCAAGGTGTTCAGACGGTACACTGTCCTTAACTCTCCGTCAGACTTTCTTGTTGACAAAGCAAGTCCGGAAATGGGCAGAGATTTTCCGGAGCGGTTATACAGCTCAACATATTCACTTCCTCCGGTCAAAGGATTCGGCAGAAGTTCATTTATAATTATATCACCTTCGGAAACCAGTATTGAAGAAGACTCATCATTTTCTTCGTCTTTATCTCCATCCTCAGGATCTTCTTCATCCTCACCAGGCAGAGGAGATGAATTCCGTGTCCCGGGCGTTCCTCCATTTTTGGAGGTTGACAATGCCCATCCGTTTTCTCCTTTTTCCCACGAAACTCCGGGCTTTGCCTTTGGATAATCTACATTATCGACAACCGTACCTGAAGTGTTCAGCAACTGTATATTCTGTCCGGCATTAGTCAAATTAGCAGGAAAATCCTGCAAAGCAAATGAGCAATCCAAAAGTTCATCTTTCATTTCATCTCCTTCACGATACAGAATTACATACGATTCCGAAGGGATAACAACACTGCTCAAATCAGTATAAACATTATTACGGTAAACAAGATTCCAGTTTTTCAAAGAAACTGTTTTATCATAAGAGTTATATAATTCCACATATTCTGTTTCGGGCATAATTGAGCCTTTCGGGTCTGCCATTATCTCAGTTATATATACAGCGTCATCAGGAATATTATCTTCTGTTTCTTCCGGCTTTGTGTCATCATCTTCTTCATCTAAAAAATAAAGAATCTCATCCGAAGCAGGAACAATGTTTCCATCCAAATCCTTAAAACCTTCAATATGCAATTCATATTCTTTGTTCATTTCAAAGTCTGACGCAAAAGATACAATCACTTCACTGTTATCAATAGCTTCCTGATTATAGTTGAATCTCGTAGCCGGTCCAATTTCCGACATAGTGACAACAGCATCGGAATAATCGATTTCCTTATTGAATTCAAACAGTAATCTGGAAGAGGTAACAAAGTATATTTCTTCCAAAACAGGTTTTTCCACGTTATCTTCTTCTGAATCACCCGGATCAAATGGAGTATCAGATATTGTATCGGAAATTCTTATATTATCAATGCCAAATGAATTATATCTTGTCTTTGTATATTCCATCTGAATATGGAACAATACGTTATTGTCAGGATTCGCCACATCATAAATACCCTCGCCTTCTTTCGTATATTCCTTACCGTCCAACGAAGAATACAAAGTCCATTTTTCCCCATCCTCAAGAGTAAGTTTTACATGAACTACACAAGGAAAATCCGGATAAGGCAGTTCCCTCGGCTTGTTGTCAAGAATTGAAATGCCGCCTTTACGGAACAAATCCAAGTCAGCATTCTTGCTGGCTCCAACATTAAGATATATATAATCGTCATTTTCCGGATTATAACAGGGATAAACAACTACCTTGTTCTGGCTGCTCGGATTTACATCCAAAAGGACATCAAAAGTCCACTCCATTGTTGGAGACGCGGTATATTCATGGTATATCGAAGCAATTCCCGCTTTTCCGGGTTCCGCATCAAGCCATAACTGACCGTCTTTTATAGAGAACTTACTGATATTTCCTTTCCAGTTTTGGTTCAAATCCGAGTTTGAGAAATCATCCGAAAACTGCGCAAAGCCACAAATAGGAAGTAATAAGGCTAAAATAAGAACAATTTGTTTCATAGCTATATGGTTTTAAGTGAAAAATACTATCTTTGCAACGAATTTGAGTATGCAAATACTACACAAAGCAAAGATAATAATATTATTGTTTTAATTTAAATAATCGCTAAAAAATGAAAGTAGCTATTGTTGGAGTAAGCGGAGCCGTTGGACAGGAATTCCTTCGTGTGCTTGACCAGAGAAATTTCCCAATTGATGAGCTGGTTCTTTTTGGTTCATCTCGCAGTGCAGGATCTGAATATACATTCCGTGGCAAACAGTATACTGTCAAGGAATTACAGGAAAATGACGATTTCAAGGGTATTGATGTTGCCTTTGTTTCTGCAGGAGCCGGTACTTCAAAGAAATTTGCCGAAACAATCACTAAATTCGGAACAGTGATGATCGACAACTCTAGCGCTTTCCGTATGGACAACGATGTTCCATTGGTTGTTCCTGAAGTAAATCCGGAAGATGCATTGGATCGTCCTCGCGGAATTATCGCTAACCCTAACTGTACAACTATCCAGATGGTTGTCGCATTGAAGGCTATCGAAAACATTTCGCATATCAAACGTGTCCACGTTTCTACATATCAGGCTGCAAGTGGTGCCGGCGCAACTGCTATGGCAGAACTGAAAAAACAGTATGAACAACTAATCAACGGAGAAGAACCAACTGTTGAGAAATTCGCATACCAGCTTGCATACAACTTGATTCCTCACGTAGATGTTTTCACTGAAAACGGATATACAAAAGAGGAAATGAAGATGTATCACGAAACACGTAAAATCATGCACTCGGACATCGAAGTGAGCGCAACTTGCGTACGTGTTCCTGTTATGCGCGCACATAGCGAATCTACTTGGATTGAAACAGAGCGTCCGGTAAGCGTTGAAGAAGCCCGCAAAGCATTCGCAGAAGCTGAAGGTATTATCCTTCAGGATAATCCTGAAAACAAAGAATACCCAATGCCTTTGTTCGTTGCTGACCACGATCCTGTTTACGTTGGCCGTATCCGCAAAGACATTTCAAATCCAAACGGTTTGACATTCTGGACTGTTAGCGACCAGATTAAGAAAGGCGCTGCTTTGAATGCTGTTCAGATTGCAGAATATTTGGTTAAGGTTGGAAATATTAAATAATAGAAGTTTCGAAAGAACATTTTCTTTGCAGTGACTGCAATGAATCGGAAGAAACTAAAACTGCAGCCCACTTACCTTTCGGTTTGTGGGCTGTGTTGTTTTTAAACGGTTATCATTATTGACAGACTTGAATAATTCAAAGAAAAGCAAACCCATTATTTGATAAATGTAAATTTATTACTTACTTTTGTCAATTATCCGGTAAGATAATTACAGTTTTTAATTTCAAATTGTTAACAAAACTACATCATGAGTACAAAAAAGTTCTTATTAGAAGAAAAAGACATACCAACAGCATGGTATAATATAGTGGCTGACATGAAGAACAAGCCAATGCCAATGCTTAACCCTAAGACAAAGCAGCCGATGAAGGAAGAAGACTTATATCCTTTGTTCTCAAAAGCTGCTGCACATCAGGAGATGAACACTACTGATGCATGGATTGAAATTCCTGAAGAGGTTAGAGATTTATATAAGGTTTGGCGACCAACTCCTCTTGTACGCGCTTACGGATTGGAAAAAGCATTAGGCACTCCGGCTCATATATATTTCAAGAACGA
This sequence comes from Parabacteroides sp., assembly GCA_034091205.1. Taxonomy (GTDB): domain Bacteria; phylum Bacteroidota; class Bacteroidia; order Bacteroidales; family Tannerellaceae; genus Parabacteroides. The sequence continues at coordinate 43,964 of JAXDRC010000076.1, forward strand.
AAGTGTCAGCCCTATCGGCTCACACAAACTTAACTCTGCTATTGCTCAGGCTTACTATTGCAAACAGGAAGGAGTAACAAACATTACTACTGAAACCGGTGCCGGACAATGGGGCGCAGCTTTGTCATACGCAGCAAAGGCTTTCGGTCTGGAACTGGCTGTATATATGGTGAAAGTAAGTTATCACCAGAAACCTTATCGCCGTTCTATAATGCAGACTTTCGGAGCTCAGGTTATTGCTTCTCCTAGTATGAGTACAAAGGCAGGAAGAAAAATCCTGACCGACACTCCAAACTATCAGGGAAGTCTTGGTACGGCTATTTCTGAAGCCGTTGAATTGGCTATGCAGACTCCAAACTGCAAATACACCCTCGGTAGTGTGATGAACCATGTCATGCTCCACCAGACTGTTATCGGACTTGAAGCTGAAAAGCAGATGGAAATGGCTGGCGAATATCCTGATGTAGTTATCGGTTGCTTCGGCGGCGGCTCAAACTTCTCAGGTATTACATTCCCGTTCTTGCGCCATAAGCTTAACGAAGGCAAAGAAATACGTATTGTGGCTGCCGAACCGGCATCATGTCCGAAACTGACTCGCGGACAATTCCAATATGACTTTGGAGACGAAGCCGGTTATACTCCGCTTATTCCTATGTTCACACTCGGACATAATTTCTCTCCGGCAAACATCCATGCAGGAGGTTTGCGTTATCATGGTGCCGGCTCTATCGTAAGCCAGCTATTGAAAGAAGACTTGATGAGCGCTGTGGATATTCAGCAATTGGAAACATTCAAAGCTGCTACTTTGTTCGCTCAGGCTGAAGGCATTATCCCTGCTCCGGAATCTTCACACGCTATTGCGGCAGCAATCAGAGAAGCAGAACAGGCAAAAATCGAAGGCAAACCACGTACAATTCTGTTCAACCTTTCCGGTCACGGACTGATTGATATGGCTGCTTATGACATGTATATTTCAGGCGATTTGCGCAACTATGAAGTAACAGACGAGGAAGTCGCACGCAACGTCAGCGAATTGGAAAAGATTATCTGATTCAGAATAATACAATACAGTAACACTGCGAATACGGAGATTATATTTATATGATACTTGTAATCTCTCTGTTCGCAGTGTTTTTTATGTTTCATAATTTATTACCGACAAAACTTTCTGCACTAACCTCTCCCTTTATTATTCCGCATACTCCGAAATTACCATTTGTTAATCTTTATCCGTTCAAAGAATCGTACTTTTGCCTGTGTTTCTAAAGTATTAAATTCAGATAATCTAAATATGGACAAAAAGATTGATTTCGGGACAATGAAAGTCTCCACTTTGTTTCGCAAGCTATTGCTTCCTACTATTTTGGGAATGGTATTCTCCGCTGTTTTCATTATCACTGACGGTATATTCGTGGGAAAAGGAATAGGAAGCGACGCTCTGGCAGCAGTCAATATTACAGCTCCGTTGTTCATGATTAATACCGGCATAGCGTTGATGTTCGGAATCGGAGCATCCGTTGTCGCATCGGTATATTTGGCTCAAAAGAAAACCGACGCAGCGAGAGTGAACATAACGCAAGCCATGTTTGTAATGTCGTTTTCCATAATCCTTCTGTCGGGAATAAGTTTTTGCTTCATCGACAAACTGGCTGTCGGACTAGGCAGTTCCGAAAGGCTTTTGCCTCTTGCCCGTGAATATATGCAGTGGTTCCTGCCTTTCTTCGTGTTCAGTTCAATCCTCAATGCCGGGATGTTCCATGTCCGCCTCGACGGTTCGCCTAATTATGCAATGATATGCAATGTCATTCCGGCGGTTCTGAATATTATCCTGGACTATGTTTTTATATTTGAGTTCAATTGGGGACTTTTTGGCGCGGCTCTTGCCACAAACCTTGGTTATATCATTGGCGCGGCAATGATTCTGCATTATTTGTATGACAAGAAAAGAACGGTGCATTTCTATCCGTTGCTCAAATGCCTGTCGGACCTAAAAGACCTGACCAGAAACAGCATCTATGTCTGCAAGCTCGGGATTTCGTCTTTCCTGTGCGAAGCCGCCATAGCTATCATGATGTTTACAGGCAATTACGTATTTATCCGTCATTTGGGAGAAGACGGCGTCGCGGCATACAGTATCGCATGCTATTTCTTCCCCATTATATTCATGGCATATAACGCAATAGCACAATCCGCACAGCCGATATTAAGTTACAACTATGGAATTGAGCGTTCCGACCGAGTTAAATCGGCGTTTATCCTTGCTCTTTCAACAGCTGTTGTTTTTGGAAGCATAACATTTGTTCTGACATATATTTTCAGCCACGAAATAGTAGGTCTTTTCATTGACAGTCAATATCCAGCCTATAATATAGCTGTCAAAGGAATGCCGTTGTTCGCGTCGGGTTATGCATTTTTCGGCGCCAACCTTGTATGTATCGGCTATTATCAGAGTCTGGAACAGGACAAAACCGCAACATTCATAACCATTATGCGTGGTTTTATTTTCATAAACTTATGCTTCCTAGTCCTGCCTCAATTTTTCGGAGACGAAGGAATATGGCTTGCAGTGCCGATGGCTGAGGCTTTGACACTGGCAACGATTCTAATTACCAGAATCTTCCTAAACAAGGAGAAACTCAAATACAAAATATCCTCCATATAAATAAGAAACAAGATTGGAACTATTAATTGATATCCTGTTTTCATAGTTAAAACTAATGACGAAAATCTAATTCTTTTTTTCGATTCACCTAGGTGGTTCAATCGGCTCACCTAGGTGAATTGATTGGCTCACCTAGGTGAATTGATTGAACCACCTAGGTGAGCCGATATTTTTATAATATCCAATCTGTCTTTTTTATACATTGAATCAAACTTTTATACGTTATTAAAGGAAGAATGATTACAGTTTTGGGCTTTACAAAGTCTGTATTAAAGCAAAATATATTACTATAAAGGCAGATATGGAAAATAAAAGGGCTTAAGGATTGTCACATTGAAAATCAAACCCTTAAGCCCTAAAATATTGATAACACTAAAAAGTCAGTATCAAACTTTATTTGAATTCTTTTCTGATACTTTCGGCAATGCCAGCAAGTTCTTCTGAAGAAAGAGAAAGCTTGTCACCACCAAAATACATATCAGATTCTTTCTTGATTGGAATCAGATGAATATGTGCGTGAGGAACTTCCAGGCCCATCACTGCAATACCTACACGCTTACAGTCGATAGCAGCTTTCTGAGCTTTGGCAACTTGTTTTGCGAAAGCCATCATACGTCCTAAAACGTCGTCGTCGATATCAAAAATATAGTCAATCTCCTGCTTTGGAATAACCAAGGTATGACCTACGGCAACAGGATTAATATCCAGGAATGCAAAGAATTCGTCATTCTCCGCAACCTTGTGGCAAAGAATCTCGCCAGCCACAATTCTGCTAAAAATTGATGCCATATAATAAACCTCCTTTAAATTGAAATATCCATAATTTCAAATGTCATAATACCGGAAGGAACTTTGATTTCAACAACATCGCCCACCTTTTTACCCATAAGACCTTGGGCAATAGGAGTGCTTACCGCGATTTTCCCTTCCTTCAGATTAGCTTCAGAATCTGAAACCAATGTATATGTCATTACGGCATTGTTTTTTGTATTCTTGATTTTTACTTTGTTCAAAATCTGAACTTCGTCAGTCTGAACACGTGATTCGTCAATAAGGCGAGCGTTGGCAATCAGACCTTTCAACTGAGCCAATTTTGCTTCCATAATGCCCTGGGCTTCTTTTGCAGCATCGTATTCGGCATTTTCAGACAAGTCGCCTTTATCTCTGGCTTCTGCAATCTGAGCTGAGATTTCCGGACGTTTCACAGTTTCCAAATAGTTAATTTCGGCTAATATCTTGTTGTAGCCTTCCTCTGTCATATAACTAACAGCCATAATAATATCCTCCTATATTTTATTTGATTAATTATTTTACAATAAAAAAAGAATCCCGACCATAATTATGACCGGAACTCTTATATGCCTTGTGTACTTCGCAAATATAAACGAAGTTTTTAATATAAACAAATTAATGCAGAGACTAAGTTTTCTGCTTTAAAACACATATTATGGAAAATGCTTAAAGCAATCCTTTTATTTCTTTTTCCAAAGTCCTTAAATCCTCAACCCTTTTCACGAGATTACCTTTTTTGTCCAACAGGAAAATGGCGGGCAACTGTTTTACATTATATAATGAAGCGACTTTTGAATAAACCGTTTCAGGGTCGCGGACACTGTTCCAAGGAAGATTTGAAGCGGCATTTCTCCAGAAGTGCAAATCTGCATCGAGCGAAATCTGGTAAATCTTCAATCCTTTTGAAGAGTATTCGGAATATAGCCTGCCAAACTCCATATTGAGAGACGGTGACCATTCTGCCTGATATGCAGTGAAATTGACAATAGTCACGCTTTCACGCGCCACGTCCGACAATTTGACGATATTACCGTTCACATCAGGAAGAGATACATTCATATAACTTATCTCGGTAGTTTCCAAATTGTCGAGATTTATAGGCCGCTGGCTTCTTATAACCTTTATTGACTGCAATGCAAGGTTATGCAAATGAGCTGCTCGCGGACTTTCCGGATAGAAATGGTCGTAGCTTGTAGCAACGGCACCATAAGCTCTAGAATCCGTCTTATCATACAAGTCGAACAAAAGCATACCGTCTATCTGCTGGAACAAAGCATAATAGGCAACAGTTGACATTGGAGCCGAATAGATATATTTCAGTGCCGTATTCTTATATTCATTGAATATACGGTCCACCTGATTTGCCATTGTAGTATCGGCTATCTGCTTTTCATTATATTCTTTCTTCAACTTTGAAATAGCCTGATTGGCATCGAGCTGAGCCAATGTTATAGTTTTGATGGCCTTATTGTTCTCCGAACCTTCGATTTTGTAGGATGTGGCAAAAGTATTTGCGTCAGCCTCAATCATCACAGTCTCAGTTGAATCAACAGCGAAGTTAATCAGCTGGTTCTTTAATCTCAAACGATAGAAATCAGGATATTCAGGACGAAGTTGTGAAAAATGGAATTTACCGGTTCTGTTTAATTTCACCGAGTCCAAAGTTTCAACAGAAGAAATCCCTATATTCTCAAGATACAGAACCATATCTTCCGCATCGGAAATCACACCCTCAACCTTAAACTTCTGTTCTTTCTGACATCCTGCAAGCAGTAAGGAAAGAGAAAAAAGCGCTGTCAGAATTTTAGAAATCTTGTTCATCTGGAAATAAAACTTCAGTTATTATCGTAATCTTTTTATTATTAATTTGCTGCAAATATACATTATTTTACAAACAGACACTAAAGAATACCTGTTTCTTATTTATTTTTTTAGGAAAAATAGGCTTAATTGAATGATTTATTTTTCATTTTCATGTGTTTACAGATAAACTTTCACTAACTTTGCAACAATTTTATAGATTGAAGAAAAATAAGAAAGAAGATTATGCTTAATCCAATTAACAAGACGATCGAGTTAGGCGATGGAAGAACCATCACCATCGAAACCGGGAAATTGGCTAAGCAAGCAGACGGTGCAGTAACTGTCCGTATGGGCAATACTGTTCTGCTTGCAACTGTTTGTGCCGCTAAAGATGCAAATCCCGGTGTTGACTTTATGCCACTACAGGTTGAATACAAAGAAAAGTTCTCTGCATTTGGCCGTTTCCCGGGAGGTTTTACCAAAAGAGAAGGAAAGGCTTCTGATTACGAAATCTTGACAGCCCGTTTGGTTGACAGAGCTCTGCGTCCATTGTTCCCGGATAACTATCATGCTGAAGTTTATGTAAATATCATACTTTTCTCTGCTGACGGTGTTGATATGCCAGACTCTTTGGCCGGTCTAGCAGCATCTGCTGCCCTTGCTGTTTCCGACATTCCATTCAATGGTCCGATTTCGGAAGTGCGAGTTGCACGTGTTAACGGAGAATTTATCGTTAACCCGACTTTCGAGCAATTGGAAAATGCCGACATAGACATCATGGTAGGTGCTACTATCGACAATATCATGATGGTTGAAGGTGAAATGAACGAAGTTCAGGAATCTGAAATGCTTGATGCTATCAAGGTTGCTCACGAAGCAATCAAGGTTCAGTGCCAGGCTCAGATGGAACTTATGGAAGCATGCGGCAAAACTGTTAAACGTGAATATTGCCACGAAGTAAACGATGAAGAGCTTCGCAAGGATGTTCACGACAAATGCTATGCCAAGGCTTATGCTGTTGCCATCTCCGGTACAGACAAACACCAGCGTGCAGAAGCTTTCGAAGCTATCGTTGAAGAATATAAAGCTCAGTTCACAGAAGAAGATTTGACTGAAGAAAAGGTAGGCATGATCGACCGCTACTATCACGATGTTGAGAAAGAAGCTATGCGCCGTGCTATCCTTGACGAAGGCAAGCGTCTGGATGGACGTAAGACAACTCAGATCCGTCCTATCTGGATTGAAACAGACTATTTGCCGGGACCTCACGGTTCAGCAGTCTTCACTCGTGGTGAAACTCAGTCATTGTCAACAGTGACATTGGGTACTAAAGCTGACGAAAAGATTATTGACGATGTTCTTGTTCATGACAAAGAACGTTTCTTGTTACATTATAACTTCCCTCCATTCTCAACTGGCGAAGCAAAAGCTCAGCGTGGCGTTGGCCGTCGTGAAATTGGCCACGGACACTTGGCTTGGCGTGCTTTGAAACGTATGATTCCGGAAGATTATCCATATGTTGTCAGAGTAATGTCAGACATTCTTGAATCAAACGGTTCATCATCAATGGCAACAGTTTGTGCCGGAACTTTGGCTCTTAGAGATGCAGGTGTTCCGATGAAGAAACCGGTTTCTGGTATTGCCATGGGTCTTATCTCAGAAAATCATGGTACTAACTATGCTATCCTTTCTGATATCCTTGGTGACGAAGACCACTTGGGTGATATGGACTTCAAGGTAACAGGTACTAGAGACGGTATCACAGCAACTCAGATGGATATCAAGGTTGACGGTCTTTCATACGAAATCCTTGAGAACGCTTTGGCTCAGGCTCGTGAAGGACGTATGTATATCCTTGACAAGATTATGGAAGCCCAGCCTGAAACAAGAAGCGAATTGAAGCCTCATGCTCCACGAATCGAAACAATGACAATTGGTAAGGAATTCATTGGTGCAGTTATCGGCCCGGGCGGTAAAATCATTCAGGGAATCCAGGAAAAGACTGGCGCTGTTATCACAATTGAAGAAGTTGACGGTGCAGGAAGAATCGAAATCTCCGGTAACAACAAAGAAACTATCGACAACGCTATCCGTGCAATCAAGAGCATTGTTGCTGTTCCTGAAGTTGGCGAAGTTTATGAAGGTAAGATTTCTTCAATCATGCCTTATGGCGCATTCGTTGAATTCATGCCTGGCAAAGACGGATTATTGCATATTTCTGAAATAGACTGGAAACGTTTGGAAACTGTTGAACAGGCAGGTTTGAAAGAAGGTGATACAATCACAGTCAAACTTGTTGACATTGACCAGAAGACCGGCAAATTCAAATTGTCTCACAAAGTTCTTATCCCGAAACCAGAAGGATACGAAGAACGCCCTGAAAGAGCTCCAAGAGGAGACAGAGGAGAACGCAGACAAGAAAGACCTAACAGAGCTCCACGTCGCGAATAATATCCGATTTCTTATTTGCTGAAGTTTCATTCTTCACACCATGAAACTTCAGTTCTTTATACAACAAGGGCTGTATCGAGAATTTACCGATACAGCCCTTGACTTTTTTTCTACTAAGTTGATTTAAGTTTCGCATGGGTTATAATTTATGGAGTTACAGGAGTTAAAAAAGGAGTTATAGGAGTTAAAGGCCTATACTATTTGTATCTAAAAACTATCGGCTTTTAACTTCCGGGCTATGCGAAGCATAGTAATAACTCCATATTACTCCTTATAACTCCTAAAAGTTGAGCTTGCGAAACTTGAATAAGTTGACAATAGATACAATATCAAAAAACTTGTCATCTTGTCTCCTTGTCAACTCGTTCCCTATTATATAACTGTTATCCCTTTTTCAGCTAACAACTGAAGGCTTAAATCCTTCAATTTGAATTTCTGAATCTTTCCGCTTCCTGTCATAGGATATGAATCAACAAAGAATATATACTTTGGTATCTTGTGTCTGGCGATTTTTCCACGGCAGAAATCACGAACCTCGTCTTCAGTCAAAGAAGCACCTTCATGTAATATAATGAATGCACCTACTTCCTCACCATATTTCTTTGAAGGCACAGCTGCAACCTGAACATCTTTCACTCCCGGAAGATGATAAAGGAATTCCTCAAGTTCACGAGGATAAATGTTTTCACCGCCACGGATAATCATATCTTTTATTCGTCCGGTTATACAGTAATATCCATCTTCATCCTTAACACCTAAGTCTCCACTATGAAGGAAACCATTTTCATCTATTGCTTCATCTGTAGCTTTCTGGTTTTTGTAATAACCTTTCATTACCAAATACCCTCTACAACACATTTCACCTTGCTCACCTACTGCACATTCTTCACCTGTTTCAGGATTAATAACTTTCACTTCCGTGAACGGATATTCTTTACCAACTGTTGTACAACGAGCTTCAAATGAATCGTCAAGTACAGAATGCGTCATTCCCGGAGAAGATTCAGTCAAACCATATACACTTGTGATATGCGTAATATGCATCTTATCTGTAACTGCACGCATCAGTTCGATAGGGCATAATGCTCCTGCCATAATCCCTGTACGAAGAGATGTCAAATCGAACATATCAAACATCGGATGATTAAGCTCTGCTATAAACATTGTAGGAACACCATACAACGCTGTGCATCGCTCTTTATGCACGGAAGCCAGAACTACAAGCGGGTCAAACTTCTCGACCATCACCTGAGTACAACCATGCGTAAGAACATTCATCGAAGCCAGAACAACACCGAAGCAATGGAATAATGGAACGCAGCAGCACAACTTGTCTTCTGATGTAAATCCCATACCTTCGCCGGTAAAATATCCGTTGTTGGTGATATTATGATGAGTAAGCATCACACCTTTAGGGAAACCTGTTGTACCGGAAGTATATTGCATATTGACAACATCATGGCACTCAACCTTCTTCTTCGCCTCATCCAATGTGCTATCATTAATATTCTCACCAAGAAGTAATAATTCAGGAGTATTATACATTCCACGGAATTTCTCCTGTCCGATATACACAACATTCTTAAGCATAGGGAAACGCTCGCTTTTGAGGTATCCACGCTGCGAAGTCTTCAGCTCGGGAAGCATCGTATATATCATATCAATATAGCTTCCGTCAAATACTCCGTCTGTTATACACATTGTGTGTATATCAGCATTCTCAACCAGATATTCCAACTCGCTTTGCTTATAGTTGGTATTTATTGTAACCAAAACAGCCCCGATTTTAGCACCGGCAAAAAGGAAAGTCAACCAATCTGGCACATTGGTTGCCCAAACTCCGATATGAGTTCCATGCGTAATACCCAAGGCAAGCATACCTTTTGCCATTCTGTCAACACGTTCGTTGAACTGTTTCCATGTAAATCTCAAGTCACGGTCTGAATAGACCAAATATTCTTTATCCGGAGTAGTTTCAGCCCAATACTCAAGCCACTGCCCCAGAGTTTTATCTTGCAATTGTAACATATATTCTATTATGATATTGAAAGATTATTAATTCAAGTTTCGTAAGCTCAACTTTCAGGAGTTAAAGTAGTTATATGGAGTTATGGTTATGCTTCGCAAAGCCCGGAAGTTAAAAGCCGATAGATTTCAGATACAAATAGTATTGGCATTTAACTCCTATAACTCCTTTTTTAACTCCTGTAACTCCATAACTTATAACACATGCGAAACTAAAGTTATTAATAAGGAGTATATACAACGCCCAAGATTTGAGCAGCTTCATCGGCAGCAGCGTGAACATGATGCGGGACTATTGAATCATAATAAATACTGTCTCCTTCTTCCAATATATATTGTGTTTTTCCGTAACTGATTTCAACAACGCCTTTCATTACATAAATAAACTCTTCTCCTTCGTGAGACGAAAGGGCAAACAAATCATTGGCTGTTGACGGAGCAACGTCAATCAGGAAAGGCTCCATATGTCTGCCTGATTTATCCTGCGACAATGCATGATATTCCATGTGTTTTCTTCCTGCAGAAGCGTTGTTGGTAAAATCTATACCATTTGATTCATTTGAATCACCTTTTCGATGAACAACCGGTCCTAGTTCTGACTGGTCATCAAGGAATGTACCCAATCTTACACCCAACACTCTTGCTATCTTTATCAGCGGAGCCAAAGAAGGGAAATCTATATTATTTTCTATACGCTCAATCTGATCTACTGATAAGTTTGAACGCTGAGACATTTCTTCTATTGTTATTTGTTTTGTTTCACGAATATTCTTGATCTTTTCTCCGATCACTTTATTGTTTCCCATGAATATTAAAACTTTTAGATTAATACTTTTTCAACACTAATAATGCAAAACTAATACAAAAACGGGACTAAAACAAATAAATTTGCAAACATATCGATATATAATACAGTTTTGTCAAACAGAGATGTATATATAAACAAAAAGGCAATTCTCTTTGTATGAGAATCGCCTTCCTTTCTTCGCCAAACGAAGTTGTTTCTTATTTTCTGATACCTAATTCTTTGATGATCGCACGGTAACGTTCGATATCAACTTTGATTAGATAATCCAACAAACGACGACGTTTACCTACCAACATCTTCAATGCTCTTTCAGTGCTGTAGTCTTTGTGGTTTGCTTTCAAGTGCTCTGTCAAGTGAGCAATACGGAAAGTAAACAATGCAATCTGGCTTTCTGCTGAACCTGTGTTAGTTGCAGACTTACCATACTTTTCGAAAATTTCTTTTTTCTTTGCTGAATCCAAATACATGATTCTAATACTTTAATAAATTAATACTATGTTATCTAAGCGGTTGCAAAGGTAGTAATTATTTTGTTATACACAAACATACAACACTAATATATTTTATTTCATCTTATTATTTGCCTATGCAGCAGAAATCAAAGTTGACAAGGGCAAAAAATGCCCTTGCCAACCAACAGAAACTTAATTTCAATCAGAATAAACTCCAGGCTACTGTCAGACCAGCCATAACAATAGCAACCATACTCATCAATTTGATAAGTATATTAAGACTCGGGCCTGAAGTATCTTTAAACGGATCGCCTACAGTATCACCAACAACTGTTGCCTTATGAGCATCACTTCCTTTTCCTCCATAGTTACCTTCTTCGATATGCTTCTTGGCATTATCCCAGGCACCACCGGCATTTGCCATAAATATGGCTAACACAAACCCGGTACTCAATCCTCCGATAAGAAGACCTATAACACCAGACACACCTAAGACAATACCAGTAAGCATAGGAGCCACAATTGCCAATACTGATGGGAAAATCATCTCTCGCTGCGCACCTTTCGTTGATATTTCAACGCATCTGGCATAATCCGGTTCAGACTTTCCTGCCAATATTCCGGGAATTTCACGGAACTGCCTCCTCACCTCTTCCACCATATGTCCTGCAGCACGGCCAACAGCATTCATTGTCAGTCCGCAGAACACGAACGACATCATCGCACCAATGAACATTCCGGCAAGAACTTTTGGATTCATAAGTGTTACATCATAATATATCATAAAATCAGAAAACGAAGCTTTTGATATTTCTATTGTCCGTCCGTCAGCAAAACTCAGGAACGATTCACCAAGGCGAAGAAGCCCTATCTTTATTTCCTCAATATAAGATGCCAATAAAGCCAGCCCGGTAAGAGCTGCCGAACCGATAGCAAAGCCCTTACCGGTTGCAGCTGTTGTATTTCCTAATGAATCCAGAGCATCAGTCCGACGACGTACCTCAGCACCTAATCCTGACATTTCAGCATTACCTCCTGCATTATCTGCTATAGGACCATAAGCGTCGGTAGCAAGTGTTATACCAAGAGTGGACAACATTCCTACTGCAGCAATACCTATTCCATAAAGCCCCATACCAACATTATCAAAGTCAAAGCCCGAAGCAAACAGGAACGATGCAATAATACCTACAACAACAGCCAAAACAGGAACAGCAGTTGACAACATTCCAACACCAAGACCGGAAATAATCACAGTCGCAGGTCCGGTAAGTCCTGATTCTGACACCTTTTGCGTAGGTTTATAAGATTGAGAAGTATAATACTCTGTTGCCTGTCCGATAATTATTCCAACCAAGAGGCCAACAACAACCGAACAGCTTATCCAGAACCAGTTTTCCAACTGGAGGAAATACAACACGGCGAAAGATGCGATTGCTATCAGGAAAGAACTAAGATTGGTTCCTACTGCAAGCGACTTCAACAACTGACTGATATCTGCATCTTCTTTCGTACGAATTGCAAATATTCCTATTATTGAAAGGACAATTCCTACGGCTGCTATGAGCATAGGAGCCACAACTGCCTTATACTGCATTCCTATGTCACCGGAAGAAACATAAGCCGCCGCACCAAGAGCTGCCGTTGCCAATATAGAGCCGCAATATGATTCATACAAGTCTGCTCCCATTCCTGCCACATCACCAACATTATCTCCAACATTATCCGCAATAGTTGCCGGATTGCGGGGGTCATCTTCCGGAATGCCAACCTCAACCTTACCAACCAAATCAGCCCCTACATCAGCCGCTTTGGTATAAATACCGCCACCCACACGGGCAAACAGGGCTTGGGTAGATGCGCCCATTCCAAAAGTAAGCATCGTTGTTGTTATAAGTGTAAGTTTACTGGTAGGATTCAGGGCATCTACAGGAAGAACTGCATTCAGCAATATATACCAGAAAGAAATATCAAAAAGCCCGAGCCCAACAACAACAAGCCCCATCACAGCTCCACTGCGAAATGCGATTTGAAGCCCTTTGTTCAATGAGTGGCGCGCGGCATTTGCCGTTCGGGCAGAAGCATAAGTTGCAGTCTTCATTCCAAGGAAGCCAGCAAGCCCGGAGAAAAATCCTCCCGTAAGGAAGGCTATCGGAACCCATTCGTTCTGAACATTCAGCACATAAGCCATAAATGCGAACAGAACAACCAAAACCATAAAGACATAACCAACAACCTTGTATTGTTGCTTCAGATAAGACATTGCCCCTTTACGCACATGCGAAGCAATACGAATCATCGTTTCTGTCCCTTCGCTCTCTTTCTTCATTTGCCTGAAAAAATACCAGGCAAACAGCAATGCGAGAACTGATGCTGCCGGAATAATCCAAAAAATACTTGTCACCATATAGTAATAGATTTAAAATTGATAACTCTGATTCCCCCTAAAGTTAAGTATAATAATAGAATAAGATTCAAAAATCACGTAAAATAAACTAAAAAAGAAACGAGATTAACTATAATATTTCATTGTCTGCAAAACAAATTATTTATCAGACATACATTCCAAACAATAAATCTCAGTAATTTTGTGCCCCCAAAAGTATTATAATAAACTTTAGTTTCGCAAGTGGCATAACTTATGGAGTTACAGAAGTTAAAAGGGAGTAATAGAAGTTAAAGGCCAATACTATTTGCATATAAAATCTATTGGCTTTTAACTTCCCGGTTATGCGAAGCATAGACATAACTTCATACACCCCCTTTAACACCTGAATGTTGTGCCAGGCAAAACTTGAATAAAATCGTTGAACAACTTTTGAAATTTAAATAAAAAACAAATATGAAAACTCTTAGTAAAAATGCAATTATCGGTTATCCCGCTGGAATAATTACCGGTATTACTTATGGACTGAACCCTTTATTTGGTGTTCCTTTAATGAAAAATGGAGCTTCAGTTGAATCTATTCTGTTTTTCCGGTACATTATCGCCGTATTACTTTTAGGCGGATTCTTGTTACTTAGCCGGCAAAGTTTCAAAATTTCGTGGAAACAGGCAGTAGTTCTGCTTATTCTCGGTATGCTTTATACTTCAAGCAGTATTTTCCTGTTTGAAGCTTATAACTATATAGCATCGGGACTTGCTACAACTCTCATATTTCTATATCCTGTACTAGTAGCAATTATCATGGTATTTCTCCGTGTTGTCCCTTCATGGCCGGTATGGTTATCCATTTTCCTGACTTTCGTCGGAGTTGTAATCATGACACAAGGAGATTCTTCCCAGGCAATAAATCCAACAGGCGTTATTCTGTCATTAGGTTCGGCCTTGGTTTATGCTTTGTTCATAGTGATTATTAACCGAAGTAAAATTATCAAAGACATATCAAATACTCTTCTTACGTTCTACGCTCTTAGTGTTGGCGCAATTATTTTTATGGGTAAAATTATGATTTCCGGTACTGGAATAACCACGGGACTGACAGGGAACATGGCATGGCTGAATCTAATAGGTCTCGCAATACTTCCAACTATTGTTTCAACCGCCACACTGGCTATTGCTACACGAAATATCGGAGCAACAAAGGCTTCGGTCCTGGGAGTGTTTGAACCGGTTACTGCAATCCTTATTGGCACTGTAGTCTTTGGTGAACCTCTGACTACAAACATTATAGTCGGTATTCTGCTTTCGGTTGCTGCCATTACATTTATGATTGCAAAAACGAAACGATAAATTCAGGAGAAAAAACATGCCGATGTTTTCTCTGAAATATCCTTTGTTTCGTCCGAAATGTCAAATGTTTTCAGGGGAATAACAGGTACTTGGTTCTTCGTCAATTTAGGTGGAGATTTCGCAGCATTTTAAAGACATAATTCTTTGAAACAAAAAGAGATTCACTAGATTTTTTGTAGTGTTGTTTCTATGAAAGATATTACAAGGAATCAAATAACCATTAAATATTG
>JAXDRC010000077.1:0-1625 GCA_034091205.1 Parabacteroides sp.
TATAAAGTTGAGTTTAGCGTATCAGTATCAACTCCTCCGGTAGTAGTAACCTATCACGACCTCCACATCACCGAAAGCACCGGCGCCAAACTGGTGTCCCGCTATGGCAAGACAAGCACACCGGACGGCGGCTCATTCACCTTGTCTTTGGAAAAAGAAGCAGGTTATGAAGATTGCGAACCTACAGTTTATTACAAGCGTGGACGCTTCGGAGAATGGAAAGAATTGAAATTGGACGAAGTGAGCGGTTATTACCAGATTCGCGGTGTATATACAGACATCTATGTTAAGGTATCGGGCGACGGCATATGGCCTGTAAGCAACGAGGAAGTTGAAGCTCAGGAAGTGAAAGTATATGCCCGGAACGGTGCGATAGTAGTTTCAACCCCATCATTGATGGATGTACAGGTTATCTCTCTGACCGGCTCTGTGGTTGCCGCGGATAAGGTTGCCGGACAGCGTGAATTCCGTAATCTTGCAGAAGGAATCTACGTGGTGAGAGTTGGCGAGGAGATTGTTAAGATTAAATTGTAATACGCCAGATTGACGAGGTGGAACACGGAGACACTGAGGCACAGAGAGGTAAAAAACTCTGCGTCTGAGTGCCTCTGTGTTTAAATAATTTGTTATTATCAAATTAATTCCCTAAACTTGCAAAGTAACCGTTAAAAGAGCCTTTCTATGAAACAAAGTATATTTACCAGTCCGTTTGTTGACCTAGTGTTTTTACAACCAGCCTTATTTATGAGCGTGGACTTTACTGTAATAGCCGTGCCCGAGCCTGTCAGGGCAAGATTGGCTACTGATGGAATTTCGAGATAACTACCCCCGTGTATGGAATATTCAGAACAAATCTTAAACGAAATGGGACAGGGAGAAATAGTATTGTATCAGCCGGATGAGACCGTCAAGCTGGAGGTTAGGATGGAAGATGAAACAGTCTGGCTTACGCAGGCACAAATGGTTGAATTGTTCTGTTCTACAAAACAGAATATAAGTTTGCATATTAATAACATATTCAAAGAGAAAGAGTTAGTTAAAGATTCAGTTGTCAAGAATTCCTTGACAACTGCTTCAGATGGCAAAAAATACCGTACTAACTTTTACAATCTAGATGTTATTATCTCAGTGGGATATAGAGTTAAGAGTTTCAGGGGTACACAATTTAGAATATGGGCGAACAGCGTACTGAAGGAATATCTATTAAAAGGATACTCCATAAACCAACGTCTTTCAGAGTTGGAGAAAACAGTAGCCTTACATTCAGAAAAGATAGATTTCTTTGTCCGTACCTCACTGCCTCCGGTTGAAGGAATCTTCTTTGACGGACAGATATTCGATGCCTACAAGTTTGTATTAAACACAGAGACACGGAGAACACAGAGAATTTATTTATACTCAATATATTACCTCTGTGACTTTGTGCCTCTGTGTTTGATTTGCATGTTTTGCAACATGGAATATTCAGAAACAAATATTAAACGAAATGGAACAAGGAGAAATAATATTATACCAACCTGATGAAGCGATCAGACTTGAAGTGCGCATGGAGAATGAAACAGTTTGGTTAACACAAGAACAGATAGCTAGCCTATTCGGAACAAAACGACCTGCCATTACCAAGC